>CAWGHR010000035.1:0-25974 GCA_963822275.1 uncultured Alphaproteobacteria bacterium | reverse complement strand
CCCCTACATAAGCGTAAGTCGAGCTGTAAGTGCCACCGATACCGTTCGAGGCATCGACCCGGCTCACGACATAGAACGGGCCGTCGATATCCATCGCCGGATACGTCGAACTGGTCCCCTTGGCGTAAAGGGATCCGTTCTTATTGAGGCGGTCATAAGTGATCGTCGTCGTCGCGCCGATCCCGTTTGACACCGACGTCATCAGTTCGGGGACAAAGGCGAATGTATAGATGGTGTTGCCGGACGGCTTTAGCAGCCAGATATCCGACGCACCGTCATTGTTCCAATCGGCAACGGAAGCGGAAACGGCCGTGTCGCCCGAATTGCTGTTCGCTATGGTCGTTTGCTGTGAAATCCGGTCCCCGTGGACAGCCAAATCGAATGGCTGGTCCCGACGCCATAAAGGCCCGTTCCGCCAGGCGCGATGAGAGCGATGTCTTCTCTGCCGTCGCCGTTCCAGTCTCCCGTTACGATCAGGTATTTGCCCCAATCAGACGGGACCGAGAAACTCGTGGCGACAAATCCGGTACCCGTCGAAAGATAGAGCGTGCCGGCAGCGGATGGATAGGTAACGAGGATGTCGTCTTTGCCGTCGCCGTTGAAGTCCCCGACCGTAATTTGCGCGCCTGCCGAAATCGATATCGTCAAGGAGCTTGTGGCCGGATGGCACGAATAAACGATCGTGATGGTGGTGCCGCTCAATTCCAGAATGTCGGTGCAGCCGTCGCCGTCAAAGTCGCCAAGCCCTGCAATCGTCAGGCTTGCGCTATAGGTGGTGCTATCGTTGAACGAACCGTCGCCATTGCTTAATTCAACCTGATGGTTCGCGGATGGAGAGGGCGTGATCATCAGATCGGCGAGGCCATCGCCATTGAAATCGCCAATTACAGGGGCGGCGATGGCCGTAACGCCGCCTGCTTGAACCAGGGTATCCGCTTTGTTGTTGAGCAGATCGTACCAAACGGTCATCCCGGGCGCGTCATGCTCGCCGATGAGAAAATCGCTGTAACCGTCGCCGTTAAAGTCAGATGACGAGCGTCTACGTCCACCCATCGTCAAAGAAAAGCACGGCGTGCCGTCGGTCACCTGGTCGCTGGAATACAAACCGGAACTCAACGGTCCATTCTGTGTATGTGGCACCCAGAACACCGCCCGAGAACGAACCGGAGGGCAAACCGGCAAAGATATCGCAGGTCGTCAAGTCGCCGGTCTTGATATAGGCATCCGTAAGACCGGTTCCGTTCCAATAGCCTGGAACAATCGTGGTTGGGGACGTCGCCGTTCCCTGTCCCAGACTGTTCGCCGTGCCCGTCATGGTCGGCAGTCCCGTCCCGCCCTGCCATCCGAAGGTGGTTGGCGACAGGCATGACCCGTTGGTATCGCATAGGGTGACGGAGGTCAGACGCGAATGGGTGGTGGAGGATCCTAAGCGATAGGCCAGCTGATAATCGTAGACGACGCTGCTGCCCTGATAGGTCTTGATGTCGGTCAGTAGAACGGTGGTCTGTTGCAACGAGCCCGCTTGATAGCTCGGCGTCACATCGGGGCGCGACGTGAGCCCCGCGAATTGGGGCGATGCGTTGTAGCTGAACTGCACCGAATTGTAGGGACTTAAACCCGCGCCGCTATTGCCGGTGTAATCGATCCGTGTAGGGTAGGTCTGACCGTTGGTCGTGTCGTTGGTGTAGGTGACGGTGAGATAATTGCCTTTGGTGTCGGAGATTTTGTCGACCGCCCAAGAGCGCGCAGTGGACGAACCGATGGCGAGGATTTTGGAATCAGTCGTGTTGCCGAACTCCATGATCTGACCGGATTTGGTCCAGACCTTGAAATAGCTCGGACCATTGCCCGCTGTGCCGTAGGAGACGATCTTCGAAAACCCATCGATCTCGGTGCGGTACACCGTGCTGTCGGCCCCATAGGTACCGCTGATGGCAACCAGCCGCTGGCCTTCCATACAGAAGCGGTCATTGTTGTCGTAATTGACGCTGCCATGGACGTTGTCTTGCGCATAGGTGCGCGCGCAGCGGCCGATGGAGGGAAGCCCCGACAACGTCCAACCGAGACCCACGATGCCGTCGCCAGACTGGCTTGAATAATCGAGCGAAAGCGCGGGCACCATGCCGGCCGTTCCGGGCGGCACCGCAATGGGGACCGTATAGGTGGCCGCGCCTGTGGCGCTGACATTGAACTGGCCCGGTACGATCATCGCCGGCGGCGCATCGGCGGCCAAAACCGGACCGGAAAATCCGGCGACAAGCGCACAAAATGCGAAAACCGAAAAAGCCCGCCGGGATTGTTTTGCGGTGAGCGAAAAGTCCGTGGCCCGCAACCACGCACCCACGCGCGGCAACCGAAGCATGAGGCCGACAACCATCCCCTACCCCCCAACCAAACGGCGTCACTACACCGCTCCGGCACCTCTTCAAGCGTGACGAAATTAGTCGCCCGTGAGATAATTAACCATCGCACACAATCTTGGATTGATCAATCTTGCATTGCGTCATTTGAATTACACTATATAATTGAGACCATTAGGGGCGATATTGATCAATATGGCATACGCTCCTTTGAGTGGCATTTGCATGACACGCTATTGAGTCAATGCGCTGCAACATGGGATTGCTTAAGCGAGTTCAAGAACAAACAAGTGGGGCGCCCGTGGTTCGGGCGGGGGCGAGGGGTGGTACAATCGGCGACCAGCTTCAAAGGAGGCGCTCCTGCATCTAACGACATGCGGGCAGCATTCGGCCAGCACTTACTGAAGAACGGCAAGATAACGCCCGACGCGCTGGCGCGTGCCGAACAGATTTCGCTTGAGAGCCGGGAACGATTTGAGATCGTACTCACCAGGCTCGGCATTATCGCCGAGCGGGACTTGGCCGAAGCCTTGGCTAGATTTCTGGAACTACCGCTAGCCTCACTGCAAGATTATCCGTCTTCTCCCGTTTTAGAGGACAAGCTCAGCAAGAAATTCCTGCGTGAGGCCCAGTTCATTCCCCTCGAAGAGCGCAGCACCGGCGTCGCTATCGCGTTGGCCAATCCGCTAGATGAATACACTAGCGAGGCCATCCGTTTCGCTATCGGAAAACCGCTTATCCGTTATGTCGCCTATCCGAGCGACCTCGAAGCAGCCTTTTTGCGCCTTTACGGCGAAGACAAATCCGACAAGGGACGCCTTCTCGAAGTGGCGCGAGACCGTGCCGATGAAGGGCTCAGCGACGATCTGGATCGGCTGAAGGATATTGCCAGTGAAGCGCCCATCATCAAACTGGTGAACCAGTTGATCGCTCGCGCTGTGGAGATTCGCGCGTCGGATATCCACATCGAGCCGATGGAAAACGAGCTGCGTGTGCGGTATCGCATCGATGGCGTATTGCAGAAAGTCGAATCGCCGCCTCAGCAATTGTCGTCTGCGGTCATCTCCAGAATAAAAATTATGACCAAGCTCAACATCGCCGAGCGCAGACTTGCGCAGGATGGGCGCATCGGGATGGCCGTCCGCGGAAAAGACATCGATCTGCGCGTTTCGACCACGCCGACCATTCACGGCGAGAGCGTCGTTCTGCGTATCCTTGACCGAGGACATATCGAATTGAACTTTGCGGCGCTCGGTTTCGAAAAGGACATCGTTGAGACCTTGCGCGCCTTATTGGAACAGCCGCACGGAATCCTCCTGGTTACCGGTCCCACAGGCAGCGGCAAGACGACAACGCTCTATGCCGCATTGGTTGAACTAAACACCATCGCGAAGAAAATCCTCACCATCGAAGACCCTGTCGAATATCACCTCGACGGCATCAATCAAGTACAGGTCAAACCGCAAATCGGGCTGACCTTTGCCGGCGCGTTGCGATCATTCCTGCGGCAAGACCCCGATATCATGATGATCGGCGAAATCCGCGATCTCGAAACGGCCCAAATCGCCGTTCAAGCCGCGCTGACGGGCCATCTCATCCTTTCGACCTTGCACACCAATGATGCAGCCAGCGCCGTCACACGGCT
Source organism: uncultured Alphaproteobacteria bacterium (assembly GCA_963822275.1). Taxonomy (GTDB): domain Bacteria; phylum Pseudomonadota; class Alphaproteobacteria; order Micropepsales; family Micropepsaceae; genus Rhizomicrobium. The sequence goes on along the minus strand of CAWGHR010000035.1, from coordinate 21,969 downwards.
TATCGATATGGGCGTGGAAGATTATCTTCTGACATCAACAATCAACGGCGTGGCGGCGCAACGTCTGGTGCGCACACTTATGCCCCAATTGCCGTGAGCCATTTGAGTTACTTGCCGAACTCCATGAGAAGTTCGGTCTGCTCCCGGAGCTTATGGACAAAATGTCCAGCTCTATCGCGCCAAAGGCTGCGAACAATGCAGCCATACCGGCTATCGCGGCCGCACGTCGATCATCGAAATCCTGCCTATATCCGACCCGATCCGCCAAGCTGTCCTCAAGAGTACGGACGCTGCGGCGATTGACCGAATTGCACGCGACTTGGGAATGCAGACGATGCGGATGCATGGGCTGAAAAAAGCTCTTGCCGGTATTACCTCGATCGAAGAAGTGATGCGCGTCACGCGGGCGGTGTAGTGCAATGGCCGACTTCCGCTACAAGGCAATGACAACAACCGGCGCGATCATCAGAGGTCGAATTGCTGCCTCGTCCGAAGCGGCCGTGATAAGCCATCTGAGAAACGAAGGCCATTATCCGATTTCCGCCAGTCGCGGACGACGGTGCCGACTTCATCAGCGATTTGCGGCGGCGATTGCGATTCGGCAATTCCGTTTCGCCCCGCCGGTTGAGCGTCATCACCCAAGAGCTTTCCGACCTTCTCCTCGCCGGACTGGAACTCGACCGGGTTCTCGGCGTGATCATCAATCTGCGAGACGCCAGCGCCCTGCGTCCAAGCCTTGTGGCCGTGCGAGCCCGTGTGCGCGATGGCTCCATGCTGGCAGATGCGCTCGCCGCAGAGCCGGCTTTCCCGAAATTCTATGTCAGCATGGTGCGCGCGGGCGAGTTGGGCGGCATCCTCGCGCTGACGCTGCGCAAACTTTCGGACTATCTGACGAGAACACTTGCCATCCGGGAAGCTGTCCTTTCCGCGCTGGTTTATCCCATCATCCTCATGGTCACGGCGGCGCTTTCGATCACCTTTATTCTCACATTCGTCCTTCCGTCATTCGAGCCGCTTGTTCGCAAGCGCTGGCCGGCAGCTGCCTTTGCCGACGCAGATCGCGATGGGCATCAGCGACGCGGTTCGCGGCTATTGGTGGCTTGCCGTTTTGTTGTCGGTAGGCGGTGTATGGTGGTTTCAGCGGCAATTGGAGAACGCCCAATTCCGCCGCAAATGGCACGCCTTTCTGCTTCGTCCACCGATGATCGGCCCTTTGCTCGCCGATATCGAACTAGAGCGTTTCAAACGGGTTCTCGGCACGCTTCTTGGCAGCGGCGTTCCTCTTCCAACCGCACTCGGCTTGGCGCAGGAGGTTCTTTGGAACAGCGAACTTGCAGCAACCATCAAAGATGCGGCCTTAAGTCTGCGGGAAGGCGAGACACTTGCCCGGAAATTGGCGCAATCCGCATTCTTCCCCTCTTCCACATTGGATCTCATTCAGATCGGCGAAGAAACCGGCAAGCTCGACGACATGCTGATCCGTCAGGCGGATTTCGACGAACAACGGATTCGCCATCAAGTCGACCGGCTGATTGCGCTTTTGGTGCCAGGACTAACCATCGCTATTGGGTATCGTTGTTGCCGGATTGATTGCCTCGATGCTGGTGGCGATCCTCGGTGTCAATGATTTGGCTTTGCAGTGAGGAACTAACGATGTCACTAGCAGCACGAATGCGAGCAGATCACGGCTACACCTTGATGGAACTTCTCGTCGTGTTGGCGATCCTAGGATTGTTGGCCGCGATCTCGACGCCTTACGCCATTCGTTATCTCGAAGGAGCGAAAGTCCGCGCGGCGAAAACGGAAGTGGCGAATTTGTCGGCCGGGCTCGATCTCTTCAAATACGATGTTGGCCGATATCCCACCACGCAGGAAGGCCTTGATGGATTGATCAAACAACCGACTGGCGTCGACAATTGGAATGGCCCTTATGTCAAAGAGACGAATGGCCTGAAAGACCCTTGGGGGCGCCCTTACATCTATCATTCGCCCGGCGAGCATGGCGACTACGATCTCTACTAGCTATGGCGCCAAAGGCAGAGCTGAGAATTCGACTGCAAAACCGGAGGTCGCAAATTGGTGAAGCGGCCAAACCGCGTCTGTCAGGGCGGATGGCACAAGCCTTTCATGTCGCAGGAGCCGCGATCATGCACGACTGCGTCAGACTCCGGCTTCACCTTGATGGAAGTGCTCGTGGCGCTCGCCATATTGGCCATGTCGCTCGGCGTTCTGTTGGGGATATTTTCGCAAGCGCTGGATCGTGTTCGCGAAGGCCAGATCAAAGCGAGCGCCAATAATCTTGCAAAAACACTCCTCCTTCGCGCCGAGACCGCCGATCCGTCGGAAATCAAAGATGCAGGTGGTGTTTCGGACCCCGAGTTACGCTGGCGCATTCATGTTCAGGACTACGGCAGCGAACAAGATCGCACGAATTGGCCACAGCGCGCCGTGCAAGTTTCGACAATCGTGTCCGTGGGAGGATCATGGACGGGACCGCTCCATCACGCTTTCCACAATGCGGTTGCTGCCGAAAAATACAAAAAATGAGTAGCGCCCGCTTCCAGATCACAGCGAATCAGGAAGCGGGCTTCACGCTTCTCGAATTGCTCATAGCCACGGCGTTGCTCGGCCTTCTGAGCGTCGTGTTGGTGGGAAGCACGCGCTTTGGCATCCAAGTCTGGGCGCGATCCGAGAGCGCAATCGCGGATTCAAACCAAATTCGCCGCGTTCAGATGGCATTATCGGAGGAACTTTCGCGTGCCTATCCTCTGTTTATTGCGTCGGGAACACCAGATGCACATATCGATTTTGACGGCGGCGCCGATCGTTTGACGTTTCTCTCGCCGGATCGCGGGTTACCCGGTGCTTTGGCACGCACAAGACTTTTTGTGGAAACCGCCGAGAACGACACCGAACTGGTTAGCACCTCCGCGCTTGAGCTTTCCACCGGCGCGGCTTCCAGCAAGACGGTTCTGTTCCGGGGGGTTAAAGCGTTAAGCCTTTCCTATTTTGGATCCGATAAGGATGGTGAGCCCCCGAGTTGGCAAAGCGATTGGCATGGCAAGACAAGATTGCCGTCGCTCATTCGTATCCGGATAGCTCTTGAGGGCCAACAAAAAAAGGTATGGCCGGACCTCGTTGTAGCGCCGCGTCTTACGGCCGATGTAGGCTGCGTTTTCGATCCTCTCTCCAAAACTTGCCGGGGCCGCTGATGTCATCTGGTCCAATGTTTGATGAAGAAGAGCTGCCCCTGCCGGATGTGGTCGGTATCGTACTGCGCAATTGGCGCGACGAACTTGGCCAATTGGTACGCGAGAAATTCGTCTTATTTGGCGGCCAAGACCGAAGGCAAACTGTTCTTCATATCAATACGAGTGAGGTTCTGGTTTGCCAGACGGCAAACGGCGTGTCCGAAGATATCGCGCAGATATCCCGCAATGACGGAAACGATAAATCACATCTTGTCGAGTTATCCCGCGTTGTTGCGAGATTCGAATTGAGCAAAGATGTTTTTATCGTTTTGCCACAAGACAGCGTCTTACGGCCAAAGTTGACAATGCCGTACGCCCGCCGGACGGCGCTGGCGAGCGCGCTTCGCTATGAAATCGAGCGGCTCAGTCCTATCGACCCTTCCGAGCTCTATTATGATTTCGCCAGTAGCGGAAAGCCAAATTCGGGTATGGCGGAATTGGAGCTTCGTATCGTTCGCAAGGCTCTGGTCGACGAAAGCGCCCAACTCTGTCGTGCTGCCGGATTGGCGGTGGCAGGTTTTTATTTTGAAAATGATGATCGGCTGGCGGATTGGCAATTGTTCCCGGTAGACCGTCGCGCCTTGTTTCGCACACTCGCCCGCCGCTTCGGTCTGGCGATACTTGGCGGCTTGGCGGCGTTTTTGTTGGTGGCCCTACTAATCGCTAGTTACGCGCGCCAAGCCTCCGCAACCGGCGCTTTGGCTGACGCCGTCGCCGACGCCGGAATGCAGGCCGCGCGCGTCGAGCGGCTTCAACAAACAATCGATCGAACTTCCGCAGACCTAACGCTGGCAGCGCGACAGAAGCAGTCGCCGCTTTTCATCGCGGTCCTTAGAGAACTTACCCAAATCATACCCGACAACACGTGGATCACGGAATTGACCATGGAGGGTTCCAAAATCAGGATCCAAGGAGCCTCCTCCGCCGCGTCGGATCTAATCGGATTGATTGACCATTCGTCGCAGTTCTCTAATGCGCAATTCGAGGCGCCGCTGGTGCACGACGCCACGACAAATGTGGATCGTTTCGACCTTTCCTTCAGCGTACGCGGAGCAAAGCCATGACGGCGGTTCCGCAATTCCTTCTCGGCCGCCGAGCGGCGCTTGCCGGGCTTTGCATTGGGTTGGTTATTCTCACAACCCTGGTCGTGTTGCCGATCATGGCGGTCTACGCATCGCAGCAGCAGGAAGAAAACGACTCCCTTTATCAATTGGCTTTGTTCCGCGCCGAAGCCGCTGTGAGGCCCCAGCTGGAAACGGATTTGCAGTCGCTGCGTCAGCGAGGATCGTCCACACCGGGACTTATCGCCGCCGATAGCGTATCCTTGGCGCAGGCTCAATTGGAACGCGATATCAAAGCGATCGTCGAGACGAATGGCGGAGAAATTCATAGCGCCCAGATTGGCGCCTCTAGCCGGATCGGCAATCTCGATATCATTCTCATTCAGTACGATCTCTCCATCCCCGTCACACGACTTAGCGCGCTCGTTTATGCGATCGAGAGCCACACGCCGTACTTCTTCATCGACCGTGCAGACATAGCCGCACCGGCGGGTTGGCAGGCGGGTGGCAACACGCCTGCCGCGCCAAAACTAGAAATCCATTGGACGATCCGTGGTTATCGCTGGGGCGCCAAATGAAGATTGCGCTCACACCTTGGGAGTTAGCTCTGTCCGGTCTCTGCATTGTGTTGGGAGGCGCAATTCTCTACGAGTGCGCAGCGCCTTTGCAGGCGTTCACTCCACCCGCACTTGAATTAAAGAAACATCAAGCCGTCGCAACCGCAGCTTTCTTTTCACCGCCTTCCGAAGCATCTTTCGCAGCGATCGATACACGCCCGCTGTTCAGCCCCACACGCAAACCGATCGATGTGCCGCAGGCAGCCGGGGGACCGGCTGGGTCTGGTCCCTGCTGCGCCGCCTCCGCTTCTCAATGTCATGTTGGTTGGCGTCATCATTGACGGCGAAAAGCAACTTGCTCTTGTGAAGGTGCAAGGAGCTCCATTCGCCACAAGCCTTAAAGTCGGCGCCACGCTCGATGGTTGGCAGGTGAAAGAGATCGCGCCCGACAAGGTCGTTTTTCACGCAGGCAACGCGGAACAAATCCTGGGATTGGGCGATCAGCGGACAAGCCAATCCCAGCCAGCACAAACAGGGATGCGTAACGGCATAGCGCCGCCGTCCGCACCGCCAACGCAATTGGGCCGTCCATGCCGCCCAAACCAGTACTGCCGACGAATGGTCAACGCCCATTGCCGCAGAGTGGCAGTGGGTCGCGAATAAGTTTGGCTCTTTAAGAGCGAGGGGATGTCATGCGTGAACATAAACAACATTTGGGGTGGTTGCTCTTTGGCATTGCCTTGTTATCTCCCGCACTCGCATCTTGTTCGCTTTTTTCGGCTGAACAAAAACCGGCGCCGGATAAAGCGAACGCGCTTTCGTCCGCCCCCACCCAATTGCAGAAGGGATCCGACACATCGCCGAGTTCGCCAACGACGAAGGCCAATCAAACACTGGAGCCATCAGTTGAAATTTATCCTGGCACCGGCACATTCGTGGGTGGTGCTCCACCGCGACAGCGCGCGGAAACGTCCGTGGACGGACAGGGTGGCATCACATTGAATTTTGTGGCGGCCGATATCAAAGATGTCGCCAAAGCGGTCCTGGGCGATTACCTTGGCCTCAATTACGAAATCGCCGCCAATGTGCAAGGCACAGTTACGATCCAGACCAGCCGCCCCTTGCCCAAATCTCAGGTTCTTCCAGTACTTGAACAAGCGCTTCAGCTAAACGGTATGGTGCTGGTTCAATCCAACGGGATCTTTAAGGTGTTGCCTCTGGCAGACGCCAAGGGCACCAGCGGCCCGCTGACGGCCCGCGATTACCGCAAAGCTGGTTATGGCGTCGAAATTGTGCCGGTCCGCTATATCGGCGCGGAAGAGATGCAGAAACTTCTCGGTCCGCTGGCGCCGACGCAAGCCGTCATCCATGTCGACGCGGCAAGAAATATCCTCATCGTCGAGGGGACCGAACAAGACCGCCAAGTTCTGCTGGACGATATCGCGCTCTTCGACGCCGATTGGTTGGCGGGCATGTCCTATGGCCTGTTCACACCGAACTATATCGACGCGCAGGAATTGACGCGCGAGCTTAATCAGATTCTGGGCGGGCTCAACAGCCCCATCGGCGGCGTCGTCAAGCTTATACCGATTGAACGGTTGAATACCGTTCTCGCCATCTCGCCACAGGAGAAATATCTCGAACAGCTCAAAGGTTGGGTGAAACGCCTGGATCGTCCCGGCGAAGGAAGCGACAAACGCGTTTTTGTCTACCAAGTGCAAAACGGACGTGCCGCCGACCTTGCTGGAACTCTGACCAAGCTGATGCATGGCGATCATAGCGCTGCGCCGTCCTCCAGCAGTTTCAGCAGCCCGAGCGACACTTCGCCGGCGGGCTCCAATAGTGGAATGACGGCGAACCCTCCGCCCCCGTCAAGCCAGACTGATCATGCCGCCGTATCGGCGCTGTCTCTCGGCAGCAATGGCAGCGTCTCCGTCACGGCGGATGAGACCAACAACGCCATCGTCGTCCTGGCCTCACCCCAGGAATACAGCGCCATCGAAGCGGCTCTGCGAAAGCTCGATGCGCCGCCGCTGCAAGTTTATATTCAAGCAGCCATCGCGGAAGTGACTTTGACCAATGATCTGCAATTCGGCGTGCAGTATTTCTACCAGCACAACACGCAAGACCAGGTCACATTGTCGGACACAAATAGCGGGACCATCGCGCCCTCGTTTCCCGGCTTTTCGTACCTATTTACGCCGCGCTCCAACATCAAGGTCATCCTGGACGCCTTGGCAAGCATTACCCATGTCGAAGTGACGTCGTCGCCCGAGATCATGGTGCTCAACAACCAGACTGCATCGTTGCAAGTCGGCGACCGCGTTCCGATTGCCACACAGCAGGCAGTGGGCGTCGAGACCTCAACATCGGCAATCGTAAACAGCATCCAATATCAGGACACCGGCGTGGTCTTAAAAGTCACGCCACGCGTCAATCATGGCGGGCTGGTGATGATGGATATCTCACAGGAAGTTAGCCAAGTCGAAAATACGACCTCATCGAGCATCGACTCCCCGACCATTCAAGAGCGTAAGATCAACACCTCGGTCGCGATTCAGGACGGTCAGACGATCGCCCTTGGAGGTCTTATCACGGACAACCGCACCGAGGGCAAGTCCGGGTTACCTTTCATTCAACAAATTCCGTTGCTTGGATATCTCGCCGGCGACAATACGAACAACCACACGCGTACGGAATTGATGGTCCTGATTACGCCGCATGTTGTCGAGAATACCGATCAGGCCCGTGCGGTCACCGATGAACTGCGCAGGCGGCTTCCGGAAGTTCAGCCTCTTCTTGATCATGTGCGCTGAACTTGGATCCAAGGGATCGAATAAGGGCGAAGGGGGTTGGGCCCTGGTCTCCGTTTTGTGGGTCGTCGCCATGCTTGCCATGATGGCGGCGGCCACGCAGGCCCTTCTTCTGACCTCTGCCAGGTTCGAACAGCGTGATCTCGAAAACGCCGAGGCAAACGCCGCGCTCGATGCCGCGTTAGCCCGGACCGTTCTCGGCATCGGCGATCAGCGCCTAGATCAGCGCTGGCACGTTGATGGATCAACGACGAATTTCAAATTCGGCGGAAAAGAGATTCGCATCAAAGTTCAGGATCAACTTGGTTTGATCGATCTCAACGCCGCCGATGAATCCATGATCAAGCAATTGTTGCAATCGGTCGGGCTGACAAGCGATGATGCGGCGACGATGACGGATCGGATATTGGATTGGCGCAGTGACACAAGCCTTAATGGCGATACGAGCCTGAAACGCCTCCATGGCGCCTCGGACGCCGACTATGCCGCTGCCGGACGCTCTTACCATCAGCGGCATGGTCCATTCCAAACGGTGTCGGAATTGCAGCTCGTGCTCGGAATGACGCCTGCTCTGTATGCGCAATTGGCGCCCGCCCTCACGGTCTATAGCAATCGGCCGGCCACCGATCCCAATCTGGCACCGAAACCAGTCCTCGAGGCGCTTTACTTGGACGCGCCTGAACAAGCCGACGCAGTCTTGCGGGCGCGGCAAGGGATTGCTGGCGACGATGCCCAATCGGGCGCATCGCCCGGTGCTCTTAATCCGACTATCGCACTTGCGGGTCGCAGTTTCTCGATCAGCGCGGAACTCAAAATCGGTCAAAGACAATACGCCCGAAACGTCGTCATCGAACTCACCGGCGACGACAATCGTCCCTATATCGTCCTCGCCTGGCAATAATGCGCCATCGCGGTACGCGGCGCGTTAGGTGGGAACCAAAGGGCCATAAAGCCAAACGATCCATCCCGCGAGCGCCAAAAAAGGGCCGAACGGCACGCGTTCTGTCGAGCTCATCTTCCAGCGCCATAAGGCGCGACCAATGACAAAAGTCAGGCACATCATTGCTGCCAACAGAACGAGTGTGGGAAGGCCCTGCCACGAAATCCACGCACCGAGGCCAGCCAGAAGCTTCGCATCACCCAGACCAAGGCCGTCAAAGCCTCTAATTGCCCGGTAGAGATAAGCAACTAAGGCGAAGACCGCAAAGCCGGCGACAGCACCGATGAGATGATCAACAATGGCTGTCTTGTCGAAGAAATATGCGGCAGCAAGCCCAGACAGAAGTAAACTCAGGGTCAGCACATCAGGAAGACGCTGTGTGCGCCAATCGATCATGCCGAGCGCAAGTAACGTCCAGCCGAAAACGGTGCTGGCAAGAAGAAGCCAATCTGATACGACGCTTGCAGCCCATAGAACCGGCATGATCGCGGCCAATTCAACAGCCGGGTAAAACAAACTCAATTTCGCTCGGCAATATCGACAGCGCCTTCGAAGAAACAGCCAACTGATGACGGGTATGAGGTCTCGCCAATAGAGAGTGTGATGACATTGATCGCATTGCGAGCGAGCGAAGACGATCGGCCGGTGGTCGCTACTGCGCAGGATAACAACGCCCAGGAAGCTGCCGATGAAAGGTGCGGCAAGAAACAGGATGACCCAGATCGGAGGCAGCACTGAGGTCGCTTTGAGCCTGAAATTACATGGATGCGAATGACACAACGGCTGTGGTGGTCACTGCGATTGTTCTGCCGTCTCTCATCGCCGGAATGTAATGCCAATGGCTCTTCACCCAGGCAACGGCAAGATCGTCCAGCGCGGAAATTCCGCTCGATGCCTGCACGCTGGCATCTGCGATGACGCCCTCCTCCGTGATCGTCACGATCAAACGCACAATCTTCGGCCCGCCGGATTTCAACTCGGGGGGTAGTGGCGGAAACGCATGCTCCGCGGAGATCGCTTGTGCCGGCGTCGTAGTGTTGGGCGAACCGGCTGGCGAAGCCGTATTCCCTTCAAGCGTCATTTCCGATTGCACCAGCGGCGGCGGAAGCTTGGGCAATTGCGGCATGACAAGCGGAGGTTTCGGTGAATTGGACGGCTCACCGGCCGGGCCACCCAGTGTCATTTCGAATTCTTGCGACACTGTCGCGACTCTGTTGTGCAATCCGATAATGAGAACCGTAAAAATCAGCAGATGAAGGACCACCACCGAGGAGCCCGCAACATAACGTTCTTGTTGCGGTGTCAGATTATTCATCACCGATCGGTAGCGCACCGACGCCTTATTGATGAGCGTGTTCGCGATGTCGATTGTCCTCAAAACTTCGGCAACAACATCCTCCCAGGTAGATGGCAGATACATTTTCTCCCCCACGCCAGCTACGCAGAGATTACCGCGTAAACCGCGTCATTCAAGCTCCGGTTGAGATCAATTGGTTGCCGGAAATGGTCAAAACATCGCGTTTGCAGCAGCCGCTACTAGCAGGCAACCTATTGATTTTATTATACTTCTGACGAAGGCCACATCGTGGACAAAATGGGGTACGTCGTCGCTGCCGGCGGCGTTGCGCCGCTCGTCCCGTGATGAGCGTTTCGCCGTAGGCGAACGAAACGTTCCGGTGGAACGTTTCGAGCGAAGAACGCCCGGAGCCATGCGACGGGCATCATAGAAGTCGCGCTCGACCACCGCGCCGCTCTCATTGGTCACCACGGCGATGGAGCCCAGATGATCGAGAATGAAGTAGCGCAGCGCATTGGTGCCGCCGGAGAACTTCTCGGCAACGATGTGCCCGTCGGCCAGGATGTAATCGTGCCATGTCGTGGTCGAGCCGGTAACGGCCTTGTCTTCCATCGCGCCGCTGGCGGGATCGTTCAGATAGGTGGTGACGGTGGTGGTCGAACCGGCGACCAGGGTCTGTTTGATGCGCTGATGTTCGCTGTCATACGCGAAACTGGCACTCGCCGTGCCTTGGGAGATAACGGCAACCATGTTGAAGGACGTGTCGGTAACGCTGCGTCCACCGCCCGAGGTCATATTGCCGTTGGCGTCGTAGGAATAAGTCGGATTGACGACGCCATTCACCGTCCCGACGATAGAAGCCACCGCATGAGGCCGCGAGGAGCCCGCGGCGTTGTAGGCATAGGCACCGACACCGGTCTTCGAGGTGATATTGCCTAGGGCATCATAAGTGACGACTTTGTTGTTCGTTGCCGCGGTGCAAGACGTCACGCCATTACCGACCGCATATTGCGACAGACGGTTCAGCGCGTCGTAACAGCCATATTCGAAGACGCCGCTGAGATTGTCGGAACGGTAGTTCAGATTGCCCAGCGTGTCGTAATTGTAGTCGAAGGCCGCCACTTGGTCCGAGGGACCGGCACGCACATTGGTCAGGAAGCCGGTGTTGGGATCGTAGGTGTTGGATTGGACGACCCCATTGCCGAAGGTCTGGCTGACCGGATGCATCTCCGCATCGCGCGCATTCGCCGTCCAATACGCCGTGCCCGAGCTGTTGTCTTTGATCTGCGAGAGATAGCTGAGCCAACTCGTGTCGTCGGAAACAACCGCATGGGTGTTGTCGTTCGCCGCATCCAGCCGGTTGTCGTTGGCAAACGCCGCAACATGGCGCCAGCGAACGGTAGCGTCAGCGCTCACCTATTTTTACTCTGACATGAGGTAATCGCGGCTGGCTGCTCTCCATCCTAAGCTTTGGGATCAGTTGCAATGACCCAACACGAAGGGATGAGGAGAGCAGCCATGAGCCAGTATGTTGGATTGGACGTTTCGATGGAAGAGACTTCTGTGTGCATCATCGATACGGCGGGGGTGATGGTTTGGGAAGGAAGCGTTGCTTCGGACCCTGTCGAGATTACGCGGATGCTGCATCGCAGAGCGCCGGATGCACAACGCGTTGGCCTGGAAACGGGGCCGACTTCGACATGGCTTTGGCACGAGCTGCGGGCGGCTGAGGTTCCGGTGATTTGCATCGATGCACGCCACGCCCAAGCGGCATTATCGATGCGCTTGAACAAGACCGACCGCAACGATGCGGCGGGTCTGGCGCAGTTGATGCGCATGGGCTGGTACCGGGAAGTACAAGTCAAACAATTGGCGGCGCACGGCGACGCAGCGCTGCTTGCGAGCCGGGCCTTGCTTGTGCGTCAGCGCTGCGAGATCGAGAACCAGATCCGTGGTCTTTTGAAGAATGTCGGGTTGCGTACGAAAGTAACGAAGGGACGCGCGTTCGAACAAAGCGTAGAAGCCTTGGCTTCCCGCAGTTTGATCTTAAAGAACGTCATCCGCCCTTTGCTGACTGCCTGGTCGGCGCTTCGCAGGCAAATTGCCGTGCTCTCTGCCGGCGTCCAGGAACGCACGAAGGACAGTGCCGTGTGCCAACGCTTGATGACGATGCCGGGCGTTGGCCCGTTGACAGCACTCGCCTTCTCGGCGGCGATCGACGATCCGTCGCGGTTCAAGCATTCGAGTTGCGTGGGAGCTTATATCGGCCTGACGCCGCGCCGTTACGCCTCCGGCGAGATCGACCGGATGGGGAGAATCTCGCGCTGCGGCGATGCGTTGATGCGCAGTTATCTCTACGAAGCCGCCAACATCATGTTGGTGCGCTCGCGCAGCACCAATCCGCTCAAAAGCTGGGCCGCCAAGTTGGCCAAACGCGCAGGCTACAAGAAGGCGCGCGTCGCGCTGGCGCGCAAGATGGCTGTCGTGCTGCATCGCATGTGGCTCGATGGAACAGACTTTGGAGAACAAAGAGCCGCCGCATGACGGCAGAAAGAAAGAGGGCTTAGGAACGGAGTTCTCGCACGACCAGATACACCGTGCGAAACAAGCTGTCCCTGTCGGGACGGAGGCAACGGCGAGTTCGCGTTTGGGGTTGTCGGCCGGAGCATTGCTCATCGGTTACGACGTCTCTGACATTGATCCGCCGGCTGCTTAGCGAACGCCATAATGTGACGGACCGATCACGAAGAGAACCATGGCCCCGGCAGCGATAGACCAAAGGATGGTGTTGACAGTTCAGTCGCGATTAGAGAACCCCGGACTCCTTCGACCGGTGCTGTCACCTCATTCTAGCGTCTCGGAATTCAAAAGGTCCCATTCTCAGAACCAAACACAATTTCAAAATACAAGCCGAGATTCTCATGGCGCTTCACAAAATCGATTGCTGCATCATGAATATCTACGTCTCTGTCGCTACCAAGCGTAAAATCGACACTGTCTTCTAGGCTTGGCTGTGTTTTATTTCCGATGATAAATATCCCGTCTATTCCCAATATTGCTAAGTGTCGTAGACGCGCTTCTTCGATGACGCGAAGTGCATCTGTTCCGGAAAATAAAAAAAGGCCACTCCGTTCTATAGCTTTGTCTCTAAATTTTTCGATTATAGGATTCATCTTAGGGTCCAGGTTTGTAGGGCGTCTTGATCGAAGAGTTCGGAATCCAATTCGGATCATTACGGTTGCTTATCTGCACGACATCTCCAGTCGAGTCGTTTCTTACCACATACGACCCATCACTGTTGAAGTAGGCAGTTGCTGGGTTACCTGTAGCCCTGTCTAGCGCCGAGCTGGTGGCTGTGGGATTGTTTACAGTCTGGTCGATGCTTTGAGCGGTCCAACCCCGCGATCCCATTTGCGATTAGAATCTTGCCGCTGATATTGGACTGTATTTGGCCGTTAAATAACCAATCAAAGATATTCCTAATTGTCCACCAAATACCTTTTGCGGCAGCGCCACCGCCCATCATCACGGGCGTCAAGTCGATTGAAGACGGTTCTTCTACACAGTGTCCGCCCTGTGGTATCTGGCACGTGGTCCCATTGTCGGTATCGTGGTATCCATAATTGTCATGATAAAGTTTGTTGTACAAATACCCGAACGCGCTTGTAATTGCACCGTTTGCGAACTTTCCGCCGCCAAGTTCAGAAGCGACGCCGCCCAAAGTGGCGTTGATGGCGATGTTGGCTACGGGGTAGCCACCCGGTGTTGGCCCGAATGTGGGGACGAGGTCGCCGAGAGAGCCCACACCCGCGGCTAGGAAGCCGGATTCGAATTTCCCACCTCGGCCACGCTGAATATCCCACCAACCAGTCCATGAGTTATAAACGTGGTTACAGTATGACCGATAAGCCCTCCGCCCTCGCTGATATCTCCGGCGAACCTGAATGCGTCCGCTTCGGCGTAAGTGAACACAAAGGCTTCAAGTGCTTTTCCGACACTGCCGCTTTGGACACCGGTATTGATGGCAGCTTCCCTGGCGGCACAGAGAGGCCCGCATTCGATGCCCGCGAGCACGGTGAGAACATCGCCGATAATCGGGATGTTCTTGGTGAGTTCCGCGATTTCGACGTCTATGGCAAGCGAGACTACCAGCTCGAGAATATCGTCTAAGAGGAAACAGAGACCGCTTGGATCTGTGAAGGAGAGAGGATTATTGCCAACATAGGTGTATCGATTGAGGTCTTGCAGGTTGAATGGCTGCTCGACCGTGGGTTCCGGCGACATGAACCTGCCGAGCAACGGGTCATAGACGCGGGCGTTGAGATTGACGAGACACATCGCGTCGATCTCTTCCTGGTTGGTGAAGCCATGCGTTGTCTGGCTGGTGAGCGAACAGGTCGTGTCGTCGCTGCCGTCGGCGTTGCGCCGTTTGCCCCGTGATGAGCGTTTCGCCGTAGGCGAACGAAACGTTCCGGTGGAACGTTTCGAGCGAAGAACGCCCGGAGCCATGCGACGGGCGTCATAGAAGTCGCGTTCCACCACATTGCCGTTCTCGTCGGTCACCACCGCGATGGAACTGAGATGATCGAGGATGAAGTAACGCGTGGCTTTGGTAGCCCCCGGAGAACTTCTCGGCGACGATGTGCCCATCGGCCAGGATGTAATCGTGCCAGGGTCGGTGGTCGCGATAGCGGGCGGTCGAACGGTGACCGCCTTGTCCTCCATCGCGCCGGAAGCGGGATCGTTCAGATAGGTGGTGACGGTGGTGGTGGAACCGGCGACCAAGGTCTGCTTAATGCGCTGATGCGCATCGTCATAGGCGAAGGTAGCGCTCGCCGTGCCTTGGCAAATGACGGCCACCATGTTGAATGAGGTGACGGTGACTATGCGCCCACCGCCCGAGGTCATATTGCCGTTGGCGTCGTAGGAATAGGTCGGATTGACGACGCCGTTCACCGTGCCGACGATTCCGGCCACCGCATGCGGACGCGAAGAACCCGACTTTATTGTTGGTGGTGGCCGTGCACGAGGTCACCCCGTTGCCGACCGCATATTGCGACAGACGGTTCAGTGCGTCGTAACAGCCATATTCGAAGACACCGCTGAGATTGTCGGAGCTGTAGTGTCCGCGTTTTTTAGGGTCGATCAGCTAACTCAACAATATTCTCAATACGATGTGTCATATCTCTAAATTCCACAGAGAACACCGCCCCACCCGAAAACAAAAGTTCATGGGAGAACAAGTCATTCTTTAGAAGTAATAGTTCATGGATGAGTAGATCGCCGTGTCCTGAGTGCGAAATGGGACAGAATGGTTCCCTAAAAACAATCTCATGTTTTTCGACATCCTTATATGTCAAATAAATAAACCGATCGTGCTTTGGCCCAAGAAAACACGCATCAATTTGCCCTGCACGTCTGGATCGACCCTGGTTCTGGCGAATCTCGGAAATATTCCAATACTTTATCCAAGAGTCGTGCAAACTATTTGGGTTAGTTAAATCGTGATTGTCATCGCACGCAGCGAACGCGAACAAATGTGCAGGCATTAATTCCTTCACGGAAGCAAGGTATTGCCAATAAGGGGCGTGATCCCAACCTATTTTTTCAGCGCGGATGTACCTCATACCACTGCCCAGTCCAACGTCCAGAACGACAACTCTGCCAGTATACTATTTTTTGACTCCAGTCGCGCGTTACACGTCCCACCCTTCTTCGGTGCGCTCGCTCCACCGGTCTCAACATTCCCACAAGCAGGACGCACGTAAATCATGGGCCCAAAAACTCTGAATAAGAAATCGTCTATTAGATCAATAAGCGGGACGTTCTTTATATCCTGTTGTCCCTTAGGCTGGATGATGCCGCGTGCACGAAGTTGGTCAATGGAAATACCGCGTAGTGTGTTTTCAAGCTCCGCATCCACATCATCGGGGATTCCTCCGTGCTTATCAATCCAACCGCTAGGCCCCCAAACGCCAACTTCGTCCCCTGCCGAATCATAGACATGTACTTCGAACGACGATTCACCGCCGGTGCTATTGAAGGTATCTATTCGGCCAGTATATCCCCTGCCGAGATTCAGCGTATTCTGACCGGCAGTCATTGCAAAGTTATACAGATATCCAAACGCTCCTGTTACTGCACCATTTGCAAATTTCCCGCCGCCCAGTGTCGAAGCAAAACCACCGACAACGGCAGACTCTGCAGTACCCAAATATATATCGGATGAGACATAGGGCGACGCAAGATCGCTAAACCCCGCCGACAAGAAGCCGGAGCCGAAATTGCCTCCATTGGCGACACTGAATGTTCCACCAACTACGCCGTGGAGAATGAAGCGGATGGTACCGCCCTCGAAATTCGTCACCGCTGCAGCATTGCTTCCGGGCGGTGGCGTTTCTAGATTATCGACGTAGGAACCCACGATGTGAAATGCCTCGGCTTCGGCCAAAGTGAACACAAAGGCCTCGAAAGCTTTTCCGACACTGCCGCTTTGGACACCGGTATTAATGGCTGCTTCCCTGGCGGCACAGAGAGGCCCGCATTCGATTCCTGCGAGCACGGTGAGAATGTCGCCGATAATCGGGATGTTTTTGGTGAGTTCTGCGACGCCGACATCGATTGCCAGGCTAATAGCAAAATAGAACAGATCGTCGATTCCAAAGAAGTGGCCTGTTGGGTCAGTGAAGGAGAGCGGATTGTTGCCGACATAGGAGTACCGGTTAAGATCTTGGAGATCGAATGGCGCTTCCGTCGTCGGGTCCGGCGACATGAACCTGCCCAGCAACGGGTCGTAGACGCGGGCGTTGAGATTGACGAGACAGAGCGCGTCGATCTCTTCCTGGTTGGTGAAGCCGTGGGTGGTCTGGCTGGTGAGCGAGCACGTCGTGTCGTCGCTGCCGTCGGCATTGCGCCGTTTGCCCCAGGCATCATAGAAGTCGCGCTCGACCACATTGCCGTTCTCGTCGGTCACAACCGCGATGGAACTGAGATGATCGAGGATAAAGTAGCGCGTGGCTTGGGTAGCCGCCGGAGAACTTCTCGGCGACGATATGCCCGTCGGCCAGGATGTAATCGTGCCAGGTGGTCGTGGAACCGGTGACTGCCTTGTCTTCCATCGCGCCACTGGCGGGATCGTTCAGATAGGTGGTGACGGTGGTGGTGGAACCCGCGACCAGGGTTTGCTTGATGCGCTGATGGCTGTCGTCATAGGCGAAGGTAGCGCTCGCCGTACCCTGGCTGATGACGGCGACCATATTGAACGATGTGACGCTGACCGTGCGCCCGCCGCCCGAAGTCATGTTGCCGTTGGCGTCGTAGGAATAGGTCGGATTGACGACGCCGTTCACCGTGCCGACGATTCCCGTCACCGCATGAGGCTGCGAAGAGCCCGCGGCATTGTAGGCATAAGCACCGACGCCGGTTTTCGAGGTGATGTTTCCAAGCGCGTCATAGGTCACTTGTTTGTTGTTGGTCGCCGCGGTGCAGGACGTCACGCCATTGCCGACCGCGTATTGCGACAGACGGTTCAACGCGTCGTAACAGCCATATTCGAAGACGCCGCTGAGATTGTCCGAGCGGTAGTTCAGATTGCCCAGCGTGTCGTAATTGTAGTCGAACGCCGCCACTTGGTCCGACGACCCGGCGCGCACATTGGTCAAGAAACCGGTATTGGGATCGTAAGTATTGGCTTGGGTGACCCCGTTGCCGAAGGTCTGACTGACCGGATGCATCTCGGCATCGCGCGCATTTGCCGTCCAATACGCCGTGCCGGAACTGTTGTCCTTGATCTGGGAGAGATAGCTCAGCGAAGTGTAGACATATTGCAGCGTCAGGCCCGAGGGATAAGCAATTGTCGACGGTCTTCCGTCGGAATCGTAGGTCTGGGTGTAGGTGTTGGCGATGCCGTCCACCGTGGTGATCGAAGAAGACGGCCGGCCCAGGCTGTCATAAGCGAAGGTCCGGTCGGAGACGACCGTGGCGCAGCCCGAACTGGTGCAGGCTTTGGCTTCGGCCACTTTGCCGATGCCATGGGTTGCCGTGTCGTAAGTCCAGCTGGAGACTTGACTGTTCTCGCTGCGGCTCGTCACCCGGCCCAGCAGGTCATAGCTCAGCGTGGACGTCTGGCCCTTGGCGTCGGTTTGCGACACCAACTCGCCCAGCACGTCATAGACATAGCTCCAGCTTCCCATGTCGGGATCGCTGGAGGCGATCTTTTGACCGCGGATGTCGTAAGAGTTGGTGGTGACATTGCCATACGGATCGGTGACGGCGATCAGATTGCCTTCGGCGTCATAGCCGTAGTTGGTGGTGTGGCCCAGCGCATCGGTGACGGAGGCGTTGAGACCTTGGGCGTTCTTGACCGTGGTGGTGGTCTGGCCGTGATCGTTGGTCGCCGAGGTGGTGAGGCCGTGATAGGCATAAGTGACACTGCCGCCATTGGGCAGCGAGGTCTGGGTCACCCGCCCGATCGTGTCGTAACTGTTGACCGTCCAGTGCGGCGAACCACCCGAAGTAAAATAGGGCCGGCTGGTCTGGAGCACGCGCCCATTCGCATCGTATTGAACTTGGGTCCTGCTCCAGTTGCTACCGTCAAAGGCCTGAGTGTCGACAACCGGAACCCGCAGCAGAGAAGTCATAATAGGTGTTGGCGATGGGGCCTGATTATGGTCGAGCCGTCCGGCGCATAAGCAACGGCCGATTGAGCGATCGCTGCGTCGCTGAACAGGTGGGCCAGCACCCGCGCATTTATATAGGTGTACGCCCGCGCGTCTGGGTTCCGTCGGGACGGTTCTCCTGTGTCTTGCGGCCGAACGTGTCGTAGTTCCATGTCGTGGTGAGGCCGTTGGGGCCGGTGTGACTTGTGGGTATGCCAAAGCGAGGGTCGTAAACCCAGCTTTCCGATTGGGAGAGCGCATTGGTGCTCGATGTCGCGAACTCGCCCTTGGCATCATAGCTGATGGTCGTGCTGCGCGGCGCGACGCCCGCGCCGCTGACCGTCGCCGCCGTCTTGTTGCCGTAAGCGTCATACGTATATGTCGTCGTGACCGCGCAAGACGTGTTGTTGCCGTTGCAGCTCGAAGCCGACGGCTCGATCGTCTCCGAGGTCAGAAGACCCGTCGCAGGATCATAGGTGAAGGAAGAGGTGCGCGTCAGCGTCGAGGCAAAAGCCGACGAAGAAACAGCAACAACCGAAAGCGCAACAACGACAAGAATACGCGGAATCCCAAAATGCCCTGAGCATTGGATCCTGTCCGAAAGCGCAGTTCTAATAGAGCGTCCTGACGTCCTCATCCCCTGCTCCCGTCGATGCCGAACTCCGCAAAAAATCAAATCCCAAGCTCGATAGTAATCAGCCGTGCACCAAACATCGTGAACGATGCATCGAATTGGATCAGCATTGGTTCTTTCCACATTTGCCACCGCCCAGGTTGACCGTGATCAAGACCTGATACGTTGCTGTCCCGCCAATACCGGTCAGAGTGAGGGTGTAGGTGTGGTTGATGCCAGGCGAAACACTCCCCGAGCCGGAAAGCGACACGGAGCTCCCGTCGATTGATGCACTCGTCGCGTTGCTGCTTGTCCAGCTTAATGTCGATGAATTACCTAGGAGGATTGAGCTGGGGCTGGCGGTGAACGTGCCTGTCGGTGCGGGTGCCGGAATGACGCTCACGGTTGCGGAGCTTGTGGCTTGTGTGCCGACGATATTTGTAAGTGTCAGAGTGTAGGTTGTCGTCGAAGACGGCGAGACGTTGGTCGATCCGCTGGTGGCGACGCCGCCAACGCCGTTATTGATCGAAGCACTGGTCGCGTTCGAACTCGACCACGAGAGCGTCGAAGAGCTTCCCAGATTGATGGATGTGGAGGCTCGCGGAGAACGAACCCGTTGGCGGCGGATAGACGGTGACGGTGGTCTGCTGGGTTGTGGTGCCGCTGGGGCCCGTCAGCGTCAGTGTGTAGGTTGTCGTCGAGGATGGCGAGACATTGACCGAACCACTCGTCGCAACGCCACCGACGCCGTTGTTAATGGATGCACTGGTCGCATTCGAACTCGACCAGCTAAGGGTCGTGGAGCTGCCCTGCGTGATCGACGCAGGGCTCGCCGAGAACGAACCGGACGGCGGCGGAAATCGTGACGGTGGCTTGCGAGGTGGCCGTGCCGCCGGGCCCGGTGGCCGTCAAGGTGTAGGTCGTGGTTGCGGCAGGCGTCACGTTCACCGATCCGCTGGTCGCCACACTGCCGACCCCATTGTTGATGGAAATGCTGGTGGCGTTGGCGGTCGACCAGCTCAGTGTCGAGGCACTGCCGAGATTCCCGTCGCCGGACTGGCCGAGAGCGAAGCGGTTGGTGGCGGATAGACCGTGATGGTCACCTGCCCTGTGGTCGTACCGCTCGGCCCGGTGAGCGTGAGGGTGTAGGTCGTTGTCGCGGACGGCGAAACATTGACCGAACCGCTGGTCGCAACGCCGCCGACGCCGTTGTTAATGGACGCACTCGTCGCGTTCGTGCTCGTCCAGGAAAGCGTCGAACTGCCGCCCAGAAGGATTGAGGTGGGACTGGCTGTGATGGAGCCGGTGGGCGCCGGAATTGTGACCGTAGCCGTGGCCGTGTTGGTGCCGCCAAGCCCCGTCATGGTGAGCGTATAGGTGGTCGTCGCGGTGGGGCTTACAGTGACCGAGCCGCCAGAGGCCGGCGAGACCGTTCCAACGCCGTTGTTAATCGAGCTGCTGGTCGTATTCGTCGCCGACCAAGTAAGCGTAGACGTGCCGCCCAAATTGATGGTGGCGGGACTGGACGAGAGCGTTCCGCTCGGGGTTCCGATCACCGTGACGGTCGCTTGTTGGGTAATCGTCCCTGTCGGACCGGTCAGCGTGAGCGTGTAAGTCGTGGTTACGGTGGGCGTGACCGTGACCGAACCACCGGCCACCGGCGTCACGCTGCCCACACCGTTGTTGATAGAGGCGCTGGTTGCGTTGGCGCTCGTCCAAGTGAGGGTAGACGAACTGCCCGCGCCGATCGTCGCCGGGCTTGCCGAGAACGTGCCCGTCGGTGTGGGGACAACCGTGACCGTGACCTGTTTGGTGATCGTGCCGCCCAGCCCCGTCAGCGTCAGCGTGTAGGTCGTTGTCGCACCCGGCGTGACGGTGACCGAACCGCCCGATACCGGCGTGACACTGCCGATGCCGCTGTTGATGGAGGCGGTTGTGGCGCCGGAACTGGTCCAGCTGAGAATTGAAGAGCTTCCCGGCGCTATCGGTGATGCACTCGCGGAGAACGATCCCGTCGGCGGCGCGACATAGGTGACCGTCACCGAAACCGTGGCGGTCGCCGCATGGCCCTGCCCGTCGGAGATCGTATATGTGAAGCTGTCGCTGCCGCTATACATGCTCGCCGGCGTGTAGGTCAGCGAGGTGCCGTTGTTGATCGCAACCGTGCCATGGCCCGGCATACTGGTTGCGATGATCGTCAGCGCGTAGCCGCTCGGATCGCTGTCATTGCTCCGCGGATCGAAGGTAACGGGCGTGTTCTCATTCGTCGTGACGCTGTCATTGTTGGCCACCGGCGGCTGGACGCCGCTCGTCCCGCCGGTACCAGTATCCGGCACCGTGCTCGTTACCGATGTGTTGGTCAGCCGTCCCAGGAACCAATTGGTCGTGTCGTTGGTGTAGGTGTTGGTGGTGTTCTTGGACGAACCGTCCGACAGCGAGACGTTCACCGTCGCCGCATTGCCATAGGAATCATAGGTATAAGCCGTCGTCGAGGTCGGCATGGCCGTGCCGTCAAGATCGTTGGAGGTGACCACGCTCTGGCTCAGCGACACGAAATTGTACGGCACGCCGTCCGTGCCCGTGCCCTCGCTGCTATCGGCAAAGGTATTGCTCGTCGAATTGAGCGTGACGCTGCCCGATGTTTTGGTCTGCGAGGAAATCAATCCGACAAAGGGGAAATCCGTGCGGTAGTTCGTGGTCTGCACGACGCCGGTCTGCAGATCGTTGACAGTCATCGATGAAAACCCCAGGAACCCGCGGCCATGCAGATCCGTCCTGGC
>CAWGHR010000034.1:0-43744 GCA_963822275.1 uncultured Alphaproteobacteria bacterium | reverse complement strand
GGCGTGAATATCAATTTTCCCAACGAGCCGTGGAACGGCTATTTCCGCTTCAAAGACGTCGGAACCAATTTCGATCCTGCGCTCGGCTTTGTCTCCCGCCCGGGAATTCGCGACTATCAGGGGAATATCGTGCATCGCGAACGCTTCAGCGATTCAACGATCCGCTGGTGGGATGTGGGCGTGTGGAGCGACGTGACCACGGGCCTAAATAATCAGATTCAATCGTATTACCCTACGATGTCTGGACCGACATGTACACGAACGCCGGCGATTTCTTCTTGTTCGAGGTCTGGGAGGATTACGAGAACACGCCGTCGTTCACGCTACCGCACAACATTCCCGTCCCGGCCGGGAAATACACTTTCCAGGTACTGCATCTTAACACCCAAACGGCGCCAGGCCGTTTTCTGTCCGCTGTCGATGACGTGCAATTCGAGGATTCTACGGCGGCAAATTGCTGCAAACCGACACGACCTTGAATATGAACCCCAACGACACGTTCACGATCAGCATGCGCCATATCATGCAGCAGATTTCCATGCCGGCGGGCAATGTCGCCATCCATGTTGGATCGCTCGACATGTCGGTGAATTTCACGCCGGACATGCAACTGCGAGGCCAAGTCGAGTACGACAATATCAGCAAAGATCCTCAGCTATCCCTGCGTTACCGCTGGGAATTCGAACCCGGATCGGAACTGTTGATCGTTCTGGGCGACGACGCAACCTTGAGCGGCTCCTATTATCAATCGCATGTCTCGAATTTTTCGATCCGTCTGGGAAAAACTTTCAGGCTCTGAATATCGAGACTAAACCGATTCAATCGCCACAACGCCCGGCAGCATGCGGATGGTATCTTTCATCGCGACGGTAACTTGCTGGCGCGTAGGCAGAGCGATCTCGACTTCCTCTCCCGGCGCGCCGGGTACGACCAAGGTGATGATCCCTTTGCCGGGCTGGCGCAATTGCGCTGCGATGGGCGCCAAGTGCTGAGGCATCGTCCAACCGCACCCGCAACCCCTCGCCCGCGTTGGCGGCTTCGATATCGAGGTCCTTGACCCAGAGTGCGCGAAGCTTCAATTCCTCGCCTTCCCATGTGGCGCTGACTTTCAGAAGGACGGATTTTCCCGCCTCCAGCAGCGGCCGGCTGCCGTCAGCACTTCCGGGAAGAACATCACTTCATACATGCCGGTCGCATCGGAAAACGACACGAAGGCATAGTTCTGATCGTTGCGGCCGCGCCGTTCGGATTTGCGAACGACGGTACCCGCCAGAGTCGGCTGCGATGCGGACGCGGCGGTCCTCCATCAAGCTGGCGCATAGCTCACGCGCCTGAAGCCGTGTCAGCGCCGTGCCGTAATTGTCCAGCGGATGGCCGGAAAGATAGAAACCCATGGCGCCGAATTCTTCGCTCAAACGTTCATGCGCCGGCCATTCGGCCACAGCGGGCAAGCCGCACCTCTTCCGAGCTTTGCGCGGCGCCGCCGAACAAGCTCGTCTGGCCGCTTTCGCGCTCTTGCGCTTTGCGCGCGGCGCTGCTCGAGCAAAATTTCCGCGGATTCGACCATCTGGCGGCGATTGGGATTGAGCGCGTCGAATGCGCCGGCGCGCGCCAGGCTTTCGAAGGCGCGCTTGTTGACCAGCCTGGGATCCACCCGCGCCGCAAAATCCGCAACGCTGTTGAATGGACCGTTCTCATGGCGCAATGCGACGACATGGTCCATCGCCTGTCGGCCCACGCCCTTCACCGCCGCCAGCGCATAATAGACCACGTTGTCCTCCGCACTCGCAGGCAAAGAACGCTTCCGAGCGATTGATATCCGGCGGCAGAACCTTGATGCCGAGCCGCTGCGCTTCCTGGCGGAAGACGTTCAGCCGGTCGGTGTTGCCGATATCGAGCGTCATCGAGGCCGCCAGAAATTCGACGGGATAATTCGCTTTCAAATAGGCCGTTTGATAAGCGACTTGGGCATAAGCCGCGGCGTGACCCTTGTTGAAGCCATAGCCGGCGAACTTCGCCGCCTGCTCGAAAATCTGTTCGGCGACGGACGGCAAGATGCCCTTTTCGCCGGCGCCCTTGATGAACAGCTTGTGTTGTTTCTCCATCTCGGAGGGGATCTTCTTGCCCATGGCGCGGCGCAAGATATCGGCCTGGCCCAGAGTATAGCCGGCCAATTCGCGGGCGATGTGCATGACATCTTCCTGATAGGTCATCACCCCATAGGTTTCCTTCAGGATCGGCTCCAGCGCGGGATGCAGATATTCCGGCGCCTCCTTGCCGTTCTTGCAGGCGATGTATTTCGGGATCGAATCCATCGGACCCGGCCGATAGAGCGCGACCAACGCGACCAGATCGTTGATGTGGTCGGGCTTCATCTTGCGCATCAGATCGCGCATGCCCGCGCCTTCGAGCTGGAACACGCCCACGCTGTCGCCCCGCGCCAGCATGTCGAAGGTCGCGTCGGTCGTCGAAATCGATGTTCTGGGTGTGGAGATCGATGCCTCGCCGCTTGAGCAATTCCTCGGCCTTGGCGATGACGGTCAAGGTCTTGAGGCCGAGGAAGTCGAACTTCACCAGACCGGCTTTTTCGGCATCCTCATAATCGAATTGCGTGACCGGCATTTCGGAACGCGGATCGCGATAGAGCGGCAAAAGTTCGTCCAGCGGCCGGTCGCCGATCACCACGCCGGCGGGATGGGTGGAGGCGTGGCGGTACAAGCCCTTCGATCTTCCGCACGATGGAGAACAGCCGTTCGGCCATCGGCTCCTGTTCGGCGATCTGCTGCAGCCGCGGCTCGCCGTCGATGGCGTCCTGCAGTCGATATGGCTTGCCGGGCGGATTGGGAATCAGCTTGGCGATGCGGTCGACCAGCCCCAGCGGCATCTGCAGCACGCGGCCGGCATCGCGCACCGCGGCGCGCGCCTGCAGCGACCCGAGCGCGATGATATGGGCAACCTTGTCGTGGCCATATTTGTCGCGCACATATCGCACGACTTCGTCGCGCCGCTCCTGACAGAAATCGATGTCGAAGTCCGGCATCGAGATACGTTCGGGATTGAGGAAGCGCTCGAACAACAGGCCGAAGCGGATCGGATCGAGATTGGTGATGTCCAGCGCCCAGGCCACCAGCGAGGTCGCGCCCGAGCCGCGCACGCCGACGGGAATGCCTTGCGCGCGCGTCCACTTCATGAAGTCGGAGACGATCAGAAAATAGCCCGGCGAAGTGCATCTGGATGATGATGTCGAGTTCGAATTCCAGCCGCGCGCGATAGACCTTCTTCCTCGGCATGGCGGCCATGTTGCGCCAAGCTTCCGGCCAGGCCCGTCTTCGGCCTGGAGCGCGAATTTCTTCTTCGGGCGAACGGCCCGATTCCGGCACGAATTGCGGCAGGATGGGCTCGCGCTTTTTGGGCCGGAAGGCGCAGCGCCGCGCGATCTCGATGGTGTTCTCGATCGCTTCGGGCAGGTCGGCGAATTGCGCCGTCATTTCCGCCGCCGATTTGAACCGGTGCTCGCGGGTCAAGCGCGCGGCGATCGTCTTGCGAGACGAAAGCGCCATCGGCGATGCAGAGCAGCGCGTCATGCGCCTCGTACATGTCGGCGGCGCCGAAATGCACGTCATTGGTGGCCACCAGCGGCAGGCGCTTGGCATAGGCCAGATCGATCAGCGCCGTCTTCGGCGGCGCGCTCCTCCGCCAAGCCATGGCGCTGCAATTCGACATAGAGCCGGTTCGGGAAAATGACAGCCAGACGATCCAACAGCGCCGACGCGGCCTCGGGTTGGCCCTCCACCATCAGCATGTTGAGCGGCCCGCCGGGCCCGCCGGTCAGCGCGATCAGGCCCTCGGAATGCTCGGCCAGCTTCGCGGCCTTCACATGCGGCCAGTCGCCCGGCTCGGCATCCAGATAGGCGGCACTGAGAAGTTTGGTCAGATTGCGATAGCCGGCTTCGTTCTGCACCAGCAGCGGCAGATGCGGCGGCTTGCTGCGCGAGCCGGTGCGCCTGGCGCTCCGCCGGCGCGGCAACTCCACCGCCAGCAGCCAGCCCACGATGGGCTGCACGCCCGCCTTGGCCAAGGTTTCGGTGATCTCGTAAACGCCGAAAAGATTGTTGACGTCGGTGACCGCGACGGCCGGCATGCCGCCTTCCGCGGCCAGCTTCGCCAGTTCCTTGGGCCGCACCGCGCCTTCGAGCAGCGAATAGGCGCTTTTCACCCGCAGATGCACAAACCCGGCGATTTTCTTTGTTTCGGCCATAGCGTCCAAGTTCAGTTATTTGGGTGTCGTCTTGATTTCAATCAACTTGGCAATCATCGGCACGTCGCTCAAAGACTTCACAGGAAAGCGTATGCCACGGCCTTCCGCATAAGGCTTCGCGTCCGAGAACATTTTCTTGATCGCTGCGGGAAGCGAAGAGGTCATCGCCAATTGGTAAGCCCGTTCGCCCAGAACGATGGCAACCAAGATCTGCCCTTTGTCCGGCGTCAGATAAAGCAAGGTCCGCTTCCTATACTGCAGCAAACATAGACGCCCGAGCCCAAGTTTGGACGGCTTCCAAGCCTCATCGAGCGGTACAAATTTCTCTTCGATCGCATCGATAATGGCAGACCACACCGCAGCGGCCTTGCCGAGTGCGGCTTTCAGTTCCGTATCGACCGGCGGCTTTGCTTGCGCCGATGGTCTCCTCGACTGCGTCTTCCGCATTATGATGGGCCCCCGTCGTTCCGAGCCGGCGGGGGACGAGCCTTCCCGCTTTCAGTATCGGTGTATCGGCGGTCTATGCCTCTGTGCGAGGCTACAAACCCGTTCATCCACAGAAGCTTAGAAAAAAGCCTGCGCAGCACTGGTCAAAAAGAAGGACGACGCCAGAAAAACCACCAGACCGATGCCCGCTGCCACATCCTTCAACCAGATCATTTTTCGCTCCCGCTGTTGGACGACCACGGTATTCGTTCTATTTTCGTTCTGTCAAGAACAAAGAGGGATCAAATTTTCGCTTGCATATAGCTGATAGGTTATATAACCTATCAGTTAAATGATGAACCTAAACCAAACATTCGCAGCCCTTTCCGACCCGACCCGACGGGCAATCCTGGCACGTCTGGCCCTTGGCGAAGCGACCGCAGGCGAACTGGCCGAGCCCTTTGCCATCTCACAGCCCGCTATTTCGCGCCACCTGCGGGTCCTGGAAGCCGCCTCGTTGATCGAACGTATGCGCGACGGCCAGCATCGCCGTTGCCGGCTGAAAGCGGACGCTTTGAGAGAAGCCAATGAATGGCTGGAATTCTACGCCCGTTTCTGGAGCGAAAGCTTTGCCCGTCTTGCCGAACATCTGAAACGAAAAGGACCGACCGATGAATGACACTGCCCCGTTGTTGGAGATGACGCGGACATTCGAGGCGCCGCCCGAACGCGTGTTCGATGCCTGGCTGAGCAAATCGTGGGGCGAGTGGGCCGGTCCGCGCGGCGTCACGGGCGAAGTCGTACTGATGGAAGCGAAAATCGGCGGACGCTACCGTATGAACATGCACATACCGGGCGGAAAAACGCTGTCGGTGAGTGGCGTCTATCGCGAGATCTTACGACCGACGAAACTGGTGTTCACTTGGAAATGGGAAACCGAGGAAAATGAGACACTCGTTACGCTCGCATTTCGTGCCACGGAAACCGGAACTGTGATGACGGTTCGTCACCAGGGCTTTGCTCAGGTTGAGGAACGCGAAAGCCACCACAACGGCTGGAACGGCACGCTGGACAGACTTGCGGAGCACTTGCAACGCACAAGCTGAGGAGACCGCCAGAATCGTTCGGCAAGAAAAGCGGGCCGCTACGCGTCCTTATTGAGCGATCACCAACGCGATGGCGAGGCCGTCATAGCCTTTGACGCCGACGGTCTGGATGGCCGTCGCCGAGACGCGCGGTTCCCGCGCCATGGCGTCGAACAAACGGCGCGTCCCGACGACGCGCGGATCGTTGCTCGCTCCATCGGCGACTTCGCCATCCCGTACCACATTGTCGACCACAATCACGCTGCCGATATGCGAAAGCTTGAGCGCCCATTGGAAATAATCGGCGCCGGATTGCTTGTCCGCGTCGATGAAGAAGAAATCGAACGGGCCGGTGAGTTTCGGCAATGACTCGAGCGCAGGGCCGGTGATCACTTCCACTTTGTCCGCCAGACCGGCGCGGGCGATATTGGCGCGCGCCACCTCGGCATGCTTTGGATCGAATTCCAAGGTGATCAGTTTGCCGTCCGGGGGTAAGGCGCGTGCCAGCCAGATCGTGCTGTAACCGCCCAGCGTGCCGATCTCTAGAATCCGCTTAGCGCCTTGCATGTGCGCGAGAAGGTTGAGCAACTTTCCCTGGTTCGGCGCTACCGCAATATCGGGCAGGCCGGCAGCCCCGGCGGCTTTCTGCGCGGCCTCCAGCGCCAGATCGGGCGCAACCAGTTTCTCGCCGATATAGGCGTCGACGGCATTCCAAGTCTTTTGCGTCATACCGGATTGCTACCGAGTTTTCCGGCGTCGAGCAACCGGCCTTCATGGAGCACCAGCGCGCGGTCCATCCGGGCGGCCAGCTGTAGATTGTGAGTGGCAACCAGCGCCGCCACACCTTCGGCGCGCACGATCGCAGTCAAAGCATCGAACACACCGGAGGCCGTCCGCGGGTCGAGGTTTCCCGTCGGTTCGTCGGCCAGCAGAATTCTGGGCTTGTTCGCCAAGGCCCGCGCAATGGCGACGCGTTGCTGCTCGCCGCCGGACAGTTGCGAAGGCCGATGCGTCATGCGCTGTTCGAGGCCCATCATGGTCAGCAGGCGCACGGCTTCGAGCTCAGCTTCCTTGCGGCGTTTGCCGCCGATCAGTTGGGGGATAATAATATTCTCCAGCGCCGTGAATTCCGGCAGCAGATGATGCGCTTGATAGACAAAGCCGATGGTTTCGCGGCGGATGCGGGTGCGTTCTTCGTCGTTCAAAGCCGACACCAAAGCGCCGCCGATCACGATCTCGCCGGAGGACGGAGTTTCTAAAAGCCCGGCCATATGCAGCAGCGAGGACTTTCCCGCGCCGGAGGGCCCGACCAAGGCCACCAGCTCGCCGGGCATCAAGATCGCATTGACGTTGGTGAAGACCTCGAGCTGGCGCCCCTCGCCCTCGCGATAGACGCGCGCGACGGATTCCAAGCGCAAGGCGGCGGCCGCGAAGGCATCACTCATAGCGCAAGGCCTCCACCGGATCGAGCCGCGCGGCACGCCACGCCGGATACAGCGTCGCGAGGAAACTCAGCGTCAGCGACATAATAACGACGGAGGCGACTTCGCTCGGGTTCATCTCCGCTGGCATATGGCTGAGGAAATAGATTTCCGGATTGAACAACGTCGTGCCGGTCAGTTGGGAGAGAAACACCCGGATGGTTTCGATATTGGCGCAGAACGCCACGCCAAGGACGAAGCCCAAGAATGTCCCGACGATCCCGATGCTGACGCCGGCGATCATGAAAATACGCATGATCGCGCCCCGCGTGGCGCCCATGGTGCGCAGAATTGCGATATCCGCCGATTTGTCTTTCACCAGCATGTAAAGGCCGGAAACGATATTGAGCGCGGCGACCAGAATGATCAGCGTCAGGATCAGGAACATCACATTGCGTTCAACCTGGATGGCGTCGAAAAACGTCGATTGCGTGTCGTGCCAAGTATAGGGGCGCGCGAAGGGCCCGGCTGCGCGCTGAATTGGCAGGACGAGATCGTCGACCTTATCGGGATCGGCGACCATCGTTTCCAACCCGCTGACCGTGTCGCCCATGTTGAAAAACAGTTGGGCTTCGTCGAGCGGCATGAAGACGTAGGAGGAATTGTACTGGATCATGCCGATGTCGAACGTACCTGCGACTGTGTATGTCTTGATGCGCGGCGTGGTGCCGAACGGCGTAATGTCGCCGCGCGGCGCGATGAGCGTGATCTGCATACCCGGCGCGATCCGCAACTTTTGCGCCAAACGGATGCCGATGATTACCGATTCCCCGCTTACATAACGGTCCAACGCATCGTACGATAAGGTCTGGGACACAGTGGTGAAGCTTTTGAGATCGCTCTTGCGCAAGCCGCGCACCAGCACGCCGCTGGTGATGCCGTTTGAGCTCGCAATCACCTGCCCGTCGATGATCGGTGCAACACGTATGACGCCGGACACCGTGCGAACCCGCGCCGCAATGGAATCGTAGTTCGGCAGAGGGCCATCGGCGCCTTGCACCATGATGTGACCTTGCAACCCAAGAATTTTCGACAGCAGCTCATGGCGAAACCCGTTCATCACCGACATGACGATAATGAGCGTAGCAACGCCGAGTGCGATGCCGACCAGAGAAATCACCGAAATGACCGAAATGAAACTTTCCGCCCGCTTGGCGCGCAGATAGCGCAAAGCCAGCATCCACTCGAAAGGGGCGAAAGGGCGTGTTGCGGTCATGAAAGTACCTTTCCTCCCCCTGAAAGGGGGAGGCCGATCCGCCGGAGGCGGATCGGGAGGGGGTCCGCAGCATGACCCCTCCCACAAACCGCCTTGCGGCGGTTTGCGCCCCCCCCTTTCAGGGGAGGGATAAGAGCCGCGAGCCCGTGCGTTCCCATGTACTCAATTCCCAAATCTGTTCACCACCGCATCGGCCGAGAGTTCTTCTTTTGCGCCGGTCGCACGGTTCTTGATTTCGATCAGCCCCTTCTCCAAACCGCGCGGACCGACCACGATCTGCCAAGGCAGCCCGATCAAATCCATGGTGGCGAATTTTGCACCGGGACGCTCGGACGTGTCGTCATACAACACATCTTTTCCGGCCGTCTTTAAGCGCGCGTAAAGTTCGTTGCAGGCGGCATCGGTTTTCGCGTCGCCCGATTTGAGATTCACCAGCCCGATATCGAAGGGCGCAACCGCTTCCGGCCAGATGATGCCCGCATCGTCATGGCTGGCTTCGATGATCGCACCGACCAGCCGCGATACGCCGATGCCATAAGAACCGCCTTCGATCGGGACTTCCTTGCCGTCGGGGCCGGCGACCACGGCTTTCATCGGCGCGGAATATTTCGAGCCGAAATAGAACACCTGCCCCACTTCGATGCCGCGCGCCGACACGCGCTTGTCTTCAGGCACTTCCGCTTCGAAGCGCGCCTGATCGTGCACGTCGGAAGTGGCGGCGTAGAGATCGGAGCGCTGTTTGACGATGGGCGAGAGATCGCTGTCGAAATCGATGTCCTCACCGGGGATCGGCATGTCGATGAGGTCCTTGTGCAAGAAAACCTGGCTCTCGCCGGTTTCCGCCAGCACAATGAACTCGTGGCTGAGATCGCCGCCGATGGGGCCCGTCTCGGCCCGCATCGGGACCGTCTTGAGGCCCATGCGCGAGAAAGTGCGCAGATAAGCGACATACATCTTGTTGTAGGATTTGCGCGCGCCTTCCTTGTCCAGATCGAAGGAATACGCGTCCTTCATCAGAAATTCGCGCCCGCGCATCACGCCGAAGCGCGGACGGACTTCGTCGCGGAATTTCCACTGAATATGATAGAGGTTCAGCGGCAACGCCTTGTACGAGCGCACATAGGAACGGAAAATCTCCGTCACCATGTCCTCATTGGTGGGGCCATAGAGCAACTCGCGCTCATGACGGTCTTTGATGCGCAGCATCTCGGGCCCATAGGCGTCGTAGCGGCCGGTTTCCTTCCATAGGTCGGAGGGTTGCAAGGTCGGCATCAGGATTTCGATGGCGCCGGCGCGGTTTTGTTCCTCGCGCACGATCTGCTCGATCTTTTTTAGGACGCGAAAGCCGAGCGGCAGCCAGGCATAGATACCGGCGGCTTCTTGGCGGACCAGCCCGGCGCGCAGCATCAGACGGTGCGAGACGATTTGCGCCTCGGCGGGTGTTTCTTTGAGCGTGGGCAGGAAATAGCGGGACAGGCGCATGGGCGTTCCAGTGAGCGAAGCGGGCCAGGCCCCTTTCTAGGCAAGAGGCGGCGGCGGCGCTAGTGGCGCCGGTGCCCCACCAACACTGCGCCATTCTCTGTGGTATAAGTCTGCATGGGGAGCGCCATGCCATACTGGGTCGGTACTGCAGCTGTCGTCATCGCACTCGGAATAGGGCTATACGCCCGGTGGGTGGCCATTTTCCTCTGCCCGCCGCCCCTCAGGACCGCCTTCTCTGCCAAGTTCACGATTTCGAACGATCAGGGCAATTTTGGCGAGCTTCTCACCGCCGTGATCCTCACCCAGCAAGGATGGCGGCAATTACCATCCAAACTGGGCGGCGGGGGGCACGGAATTGACGGTTTGTTCGTACGCCGGAGACAGTTTGGCTATGCGGTTTTGATGACGGAGACGAAAACAAATGTCAGCCGCTACAGGGATTTGCAACTTGAAAATCGAAAACTGATCCGCACGATCGACGAACTTTATGCGGTCGGAGAGATGTCTTGGCAGATTGCCGATGAAATCGTCCGGGGTCTCAAATATCGTTCGCCACATATCCGCAAGGAATGCTGGCGCCATATGCTTGAGAGCGGCCAGACGCTGATCCGGCGCGCCAATCGCAAAGGCGAATTGTCCCCTCGTGCGCTAACCCGCGACCACGCCTATCTGATGGAAAGCCTAACGACGATGTTGGCGATCTTCGACCGCGAAGAACATTACCTCCAGACGACGCCGGAATAATTACCGGTCTCCCGGTTTCATCGGCACGAAGGGCACTTGATCGGGCATGGCGTCGATCAATGCCTTGATGTCGATCGGCGGAGGCTTGTCGATGCCCGAGCCTTTGACATGGCGGTTCAGCTCGTCGACGTCGAAACCCATCTGGATGTAGTAAGTGCGATCCGGCTGATTGCGCAGGCGCTGCTCGGCCTCGTACCAGTTCACCTTGGATTTGGAATCCGGACAGCTCTCGCGCTCTTCGCCGGCGGCGCCCCAACGAAGTTCGATACAATTGTAAGGATCGAACGATAATGCGAACAGCCGGTGCATCATGTTATCGAAAGTCATCGCCACCGGGCGGCTGGCGGAATTCAGATAGGTGATCGTACAGGCCTTGGACTGCTGTTCGTAAGCGGCCTGCAAATCTCGCTGTAGGAACTGGCCGTCATAGACGATGCGGTCGTCGCGATGGATCCAGAGATCGATCATTTCGGAGAGGTCTTTGTAGAATTGCACCGCCGCTGCTTTGATGCGCGCGTCGCGCGACGGCGTGGAATAGGTCTCCCATTCCTCGCTGTCCGAGCCGTAAATATTGTCCGGCAACCGCGCCGGATGCGGCCAGGTCGAGACACGGTCCTTGATGGCGAGATCGACATATTGGGCGCGGTCGTTGAGATCGTTGCACAGCGTCTTCATCGTGGCTTTCAATTCGTAGATCGGATTGAAAGTCGATCTGCCGCCCGACACCGCGACGCGGACATATTCGTAGAAGCCGAGTTCCACGCCGTTATAGACGAAGTGCGCTTTTTTAAGGTTTTGTTTCGGATTGGGTTCGGTGCCGACATATTGGACCAGCGAGAAATCGGGGATTTGGTCGTTCTGGGCGAACGCCATATGCCCGCCCAGCAGATGCCCTTCCGCATCTTTGTGATAGCCGATCAACTTGAAGGGCCGCCAATTCTTCAATCCGCCGCCGAGCCGCATCGGGCTCTGTCCGAATTGCGCGCCATAGACGCTGCGGGTGAGCGTAAAATCGGGATGGGCATCCATGTAATAGATGCGTCCGTCGTCATCGACTTTGTAGACGATACCGACATGGCCGTTGACGTCGTAGATCAAACTGCCGGCATGGATGCTTCCCGGTTGCAGCGCCGGCGAATAGAAATCCGATTGCACGCCGCGCTGCTCGGACGGATCGGTGCGGTAGGTGCCCGAGAACACCGTACCGATGACATCGCGGATCGTATGCGGCCCGTCAATACCATTGCCGTGGTCGATGATGTCGTGGCGCGCGACGGGGCGATTGGCCGTTTTGCTGAAGCGCAGATCGCCCGACCCGCTAATGGCGTCGACGAAGGAGAACGGCAAGCCGTTCTTCCAGGCATAATACGCCCGCAACAGATACGGCCATTTGGCGCAATCGACATCGATGTCGAGAAAATGCTGGTCGGTATTGCGATAGGGATTGGCGGCGTCGCGCAGACAGCTTTCCGAAGAGCTGCAATTGCTGGCGCCGATGGCGGCGACGAATTGCCCGAAGCCCTGTTCGTCTTCGGCCGACCAATGGTCCTTGAGTATGCGCCAAGAGCCGCCCGCATGCGCCGCCGGCACGCACAAACAAAAAATCAGCACCGCCATAGCCAAGCACGCATGGCCGCACGGTCCGGTGAGCGCCGCGGGAAGTCAAGTTAATGGGACGCCGGCGGAACGCCGTGCTGCGTCTTCGGCACGCAGGCCGGAACGGGTTTGGCCAGTTTGACGCCTTGAACGATGACATCGCTTTTTTGGCGACCATGCCCAACCGGTACAACCGGATTTACCGTGACATTCTGCAAATCTACGCTGGCTCCGCCGTCAAGATCGGCAGGAACGACTCGGTTTCCGTAGACGTCCACGCCGGGTAGATAATCGGGCTGTGTTCTATTTGCCTCGCATGGGGCGGAAACGTGTTCAAAGCGTGGCGCCGATGGTTTGCCGGGGGGCTGCGCGTGGGCTGATGGTAGCGCAACCAAGGTCAATAAAACCAAGAGGCTAGCTGTTTTTCGAGGGCAAATTCCCTGAGTTTTCCGCATCTGTTGCGAGCCTCCCGCAGGCCAAAAAATCGTGACATTTTCAAGAAACTACAGTATGACCCGCACACATAAACGGACCGTAAGGCCTCGCAAAAAGAACGGCCAAGTTCGGGGAGAAAGAATCCGCGGTATCCGCGGAGAAAGGCCGGGGTTCCCCCGGCCTTTTGCTTTTGGTGTCCCGCAAAACTTCACTTAGTTTCCCCCTGCGAATTCGAGTCGCGGGAGACCAGAGCATGACTCTCGACAAATATTTCGGCCTGACGGCACACGGAACCACCCTGCGGCGCGAAATCGTCGGGGGCGCGACGACGTTCCTCACCATGGCCTACATCATGTTCGTGAACCCGAAGATCCTCGCAGCGACGGGCATGAACGAAGGCGCCGTGTTCGTGGCAACCTGCCTGGCGACCGCCGCCACAACGCTGCTGATGGGGCTATACGCCAAGCTGCCGGTGGCGTTGGCGCCCGGCATGGGGTTGAACGCCTATTTTGCGTTCACCGTCGTGCCCGCGCTGCATGGCAATTGGGAATTGGCGCTGGGCTGCGTATTCCTCTCTGGCATTTTGTTCGTGGCCATTTCCATCACCCCGGCGCGCGAATGGTTGATCAACGCCTTGCCAAAAAGTTTGAAGCTGGCAATTGCGGCGGGAATCGGATTCTTCCTGGCGCTGATCGGATTGGCGAATGCCGGGATCGTCATCGCCAGTCCCGCCACAATCCTGCAACAAGGCGTACTGACCGATCCGAAAGTGTTGATCGCCGCGGTGGCTTTCGTTGCGATCTTCGCGTTGGCGGCGCGCGGGGTGATCGGCGCGGTGCTGATCGGCATCGTCGGCGCGACCATCGAGTCGGTGCTGCTGGGATTGCAAGCCACACCCATGCTTGCCAGCCTGCCACCGTCCATCGCGCCGACCTTCTTCCAAATGCAATTCGGTGGCGGCGCCGCCATCGCCACCATCGTTTTCGTCTTTCTGCTGATCGACATGTTGGACACCTCGGGCACGCTGACCGCCGTGGCGCATCAAGGAAATCTGCTGGATGCGAAAGGGCATTTGCCCAATGCGCGGCGCGCCCTGACCAGCGATGCGCTGGGCACCATAATCGGCGCGGCGCTGGGCACCTCCCCCGTCACCGCTTATATCGAAAGCGCGTCGGGCATTCAGGCGGGCGCACGTACGGGCCTCGCCGCGGTGGTTGTCGCGATATTATTTTTGCTGAGCTTGTTTCTTAGTCCGCTTGCCGCCGCAGTGCCCGCATTTGCAACCGCGCCTGCGCTGGTGTTTGTCGCCGCGTTGATGGCGAAAGGGCTGAAGGAAATCGATTGGGACGACATGACCGAGGCCGCACCCGCGCTGCTCACCGCGCTGGCCATTCCCTTCACCTATTCCATCGCGGCGGGCATCGGCATCGGCTTTATCTCCTACGCCGCGATCAAGATCGTTTCCGGCCGCTGGCGGGAGGTGAATTTGGCCGTCGCCGTGATCGCTGCGGCATTCGTGGCTAAGATTGTGTTGAGCTGAGGTGGCTGACGGCATGAAATATATATGCTCTGATGAGCGAGGCTGGGATCATCGCCCTTACTGGAAGTATCTCGAATCCGTAAGGGATCGAATGCCTGCGCATCTTCTAGAGTTTGCGGCGAATGTGGACAATCACGATTTAACGCACCCAAACAGTTTGCACGACGCTTGGTTGGATCATCTCAATATCAGCGAAACACGATGGAAGGATCCAACATCCGGCAGCACTGTTCGAATCGATGCGCAATTTCTCGGACCACGGCATGATCGGTTAATTCATCTAACATATCTGGATGTAAGAGGTTATGAACTGAAATCTCCGCTGACATTTTCTGCGATGCCGCCGATAAATACGGCACATGGTGATCTGCTCATCCACGAGATGCGAATTGACGAAGAGAATTCATTTTCACACGAGCTGTTGTTCTCCAAAGGCACAACAGTATGGATTTCAGTTCACCAATTTTGCGCATCGCGTCGAAATGCTAAGCTGATAGCTGAAAACAAACAAATATCTGCCACTACCCCCATAAGGGGAAATTCAGAATTAAAGCTCCACGACGTGCAGCAAAATAAGCACGTAAAAGATCACCCACAGCACCGTCGCGATGACCGTCGCGATGCCCATCTTCCTTAGAATGTATGGTTT
Organism: uncultured Alphaproteobacteria bacterium; assembly: GCA_963822275.1. Taxonomy (GTDB): domain Bacteria; phylum Pseudomonadota; class Alphaproteobacteria; order Micropepsales; family Micropepsaceae; genus Rhizomicrobium. The sequence goes on along the minus strand of CAWGHR010000034.1, from coordinate 28,832 downwards.
CAGCGGCGCGCCGGTTTGCGGATCGACCGCGCCGAGCCCGACCGGCAGCAGGCAGAACAGCGCCAGGAACCAGAGAATGAGAAACGCGCTGACCAGAACCGCGCCGTGGACGATGCCGGGGATCATGCCTGCTCCAGCTCGACCAGCGTGCCGACGAAATCCTTGGGATGCAGGAAGATCACCGGCTTGCCGTGGGCGCCGATGCGCGGCTCGCCGGTGCCGGTGATGGTGGCGCCCGCCGCCACCAGTCTGTCGCGCGCGGCGATGATGTCCTCCACCTCGTAACAGATGTGGTGCATGCCGCCGTTCGGGATTCTTTTTCAGGAAATCCGGCAATGGGCGAATTCTCGCCCAGCGGCTGCAGCAGTTCGATCTTGGTGTTGGGCAATTCGACGAACACGATCGTCACGCCGTGGTCGGGCTGCGCCACGGGCTCGGAGACCTTGGCGCCCAGCAGTGTCGCGATAGACCGCTGCCGCTTTGGCGAGTCCGCCGTTGCGATGGCGACGTGGTTGAGCCGGCCGATCATGTTTCTCCGTCGCTTCGCTGGCGGATCATACCTCAAACCACTCCACCCGCGTGACGGGTTTCTTGCCCCAGGCGTCGTCGGCGGCGCCGCGCGCGGCCCGGCGGACGGTTCCCTGAGCTTTTCGTCGTCGCCGCGCTTGGGCTTGTGACGCTGATCGCGTCAATCCACGGCCTCGCGCACGGCGGCATGCACCGGCTCGGGAATGCCTTCGAAGACAAAGGCCGGATCGGCGGCGACCCTGCCCTTTGCCGTCGAGCACCAGCGTGATCGCGATCATGCCCGGCATAGCTCAGCGAGCGGCGGGCGCGCGACAGCCCCGCGCCTTCCGACGACCAGCACCTGGCCGTCGAGATGGATGCGGCCGGACGGCGTTTCGTCGATGATCTCGCGCCTTGCCCGGCGCCAGGCGCAGCATCTGGCCGTTCTCGATCACCACGGCCTCGGCACCTGCAGCGAGCGCGCCAGCCGCGCATGCGCGGTCATGTGGCGCAGCTCGCCATGCACCGGCACGGCGATCTGCGGCCGCGATCCAGCGATACATCTGCGCCAGCTCGTCGCGCGCCGGATGGCCGGAGACATGGACGAAATGATCCTCGGCCGAAAGCACTTCGACGCCCAGCCCCGCCAGCTTGTTGTGCAGCGCGTAAATCTGCGAGCTCGTTGCCGGGAATGATGCGCGAGGAAAAAATCACCGTGTCGCCGGGGCCGAGCTGGACATTCGGGATGCTCGCCGGCGGCGATGCGCGACAGCGCCGCGCGCGCTTCGCCCTGGCTGCCGGTGCAAAGATAGAGCACGCGGCGCGGCGGCAATTCGGCGGCTTCTTCCTCGTCGAGAACGTCGGGAAAATCCGGCGAGATAGCCGGTATCGCGCGCCGCCTCGACGATCTTGTGCATGGCGCGGCCGACCAGCGCGATTTCGCGGCCATGGGCGCGCGCCGCCTTGGCGATGGATATCCAGCCGCGCCACGTTGGAGGCAAAGGACGGTGACCGCGACGCGGCCTTTCAACGTGCCGATCAGATCGGTCAGCGCCTTGCGCACCGTCGCTTCGGAACCGGATTGGCCGGCCACCAAGCGCATTGGTGGAATCGCAGACCAGCGCCAGCACGCCTTCGTCGCCCAGCTTCTGCAAGGCGTTGCTGTCGGTGGCCTCGCCCGACCAGCGGATCGGGATCGAGTTTCCAGTCGCCGGTATGCACCACCACGCCCAGCGGCGTGCGGATCGCCAGCACATTGGGCTCGGGGATCGAATGGGTGATCGAGATGAATTCGATGTCGAACGGACCGAGCTTCAGCTTGCCGTGCAGCGGCACCGCGTTGACCCGCACGCGCTCCTGCAGCCCTGCCTCTTCCAGCTTGCCCGCGATCAGCCGCGCGGTGAACGGCGTCGCATAGACCGGGCAGCGCAACATCGGCCAAAGATGATGGATGGCGCCGATATGATCTTCATGCGCGTGGGTCGCGACGATGCCCAGCACATCCTCGCGCCGTTCGGCGAGGAAGGAGATGTCGGGCATGATGACATCGACGCCCGGCGTCATCGCCTCTCGGCCGAACAGCACGCCGCAATCGACCACGATCCATTTGCGCTCGTCGGGCGGCCCGAAACCATAGGCGTTGAAATTCATGCCGATCTCGCCCGCGCCGCCGAGCGGCAGGAAGACCAGTTCGTCGTCGCGCGAGAGCTGCCATCAAGCGGTCGTTTGCGCGGCGTTGCGCGCGTAGATCAGCATCAGGCCGCGAATGGTGAGATCGGGATCGAGATGATCGATCACCGGCGTCTGCTTGAAGAACACTTTGGCGAGCCCGCCGGTGGCGATCACGGTCATGGGCTTGCCGTATTCCGCCTTGATGCGCGCGACAAGTCCCTCGATCAGGCCGATATAGCCCCAATAGAGCCCCGATTGCATGGCGGGGACCGTATCCTTGCCGATCACGGCCTGGGTGCGCGTCGACGGCCACGCGCGGCAGCATCGCGGCGCCCTGGTGCAGCGCCTCGCGCCGAAAGATTGGCGCCCGGCGCGATGACGCCGCCTTCGTAATCGCCATTTGCGCCGACGATGTCGAAAGTCGTTGCCGTGCCGAAATCCACCACGATCAGCGCGCCCTTGTAGCGCTCATGCGCCGCCACCGCGTTGACCAGACGGTCGGCGCCGACCGCTTCCGGCCGGTCGATGCAGACCTTGATGCCCAGATCGACGTTCGGGATCGCCCACCACCAGCGGCTCGCATTTGAGATAGCGCCGGCAAAACTGGCGCAGATCGAACAAGCGCCGCCGGCACCACGGTGGCGATGATCGCGGCGGTCGAGATCGGCGAAGGTCAGACCTTGCAACGCCAGCAGCGGCTGCAGCAGCACGGCATATTCGTCGGCCGTGCGGGTGGTCTTCGGTCACCGCGCGCCATTCGGCGCGGACTTCCTTGCCGTCATACACGGCGAAGACGATGTTGGTGTTGCCGGCGTCGATCGCGAGCAGCATGAGTTATCCGAAAAAAACCTCGCCGGCGGCAATGATGCGCGTGCGTCCGCCGGCTTAGTCCCAGCAGCAGCGCGCCGCTCTCGTCGATGCCTTCGAACACGCCCGTGATCTCCTCTTTTGCCAGCCGGGCGCGGATGCGCGTTCCCAGCCCCGCCGCCCGCGCCAGCCAGGCCTCGCGCAGCGGCAGAAAGCCTTGCGCACGCCAGACCTCATACCATTTCGCAAACGCGGCAGCGAGGTGCAGCAGCGCGTCCTTTGGCGCCGGCGGCACGACGCCCAGTGCTCGCCAGCGATGTCGCGGGGAACTCCGTATCGTCAGGGTAAACAGCGAGATTGACGCCGATGCCGATAGCGAGCCAGCCGCTCTGCCGTCCGCACCGCTTTCGGATTCCAGCAGGATGCCGGCGAGCTTGCGCCCGCTCTGCCAGCACGTCGTTGGGCCATTTCAAGGCAATGCTCCGCTTGCGGAGCAAACGCCGCCGCCATGTCGGAAACCGCCAAGGCCGCCGACAAAGGAAAGTTGGGCGCATTCCGACCGCGGGCTTGTCGGGCCGCAGCAACAGCGTGGCGGCGAGATTGCCGTTGGCCGATTGCCATGCCCTGCCCCGGCGTCCGCGTCCCGCGGTCTGGCGCTTGGCGGCGATCCACAAGCGGGCCCTTCTCGCCCGCACCGGCCCGGCGGCGCGCTTCTTCGTTGGTGGAGTCGATCTCGTCGAATTCCATCAGCGCGTAACCGGCCGGCCAGGCCGCGGCGTCACGGGAACAGCGCCTGTGCCGCATCGGCGGCGGCGACCACCAGCGGCCCCGGGATGAACACGAACAACACCGTGAACACGCTGGAGAGCCATCAGGATGGTCCCCATGCCGCGTCCCATCGGACGGTCGAAGGGCTTCGCCGGTTCGTCGAAATACATGATCTTGACGATGCGCAGATAGTAATAAGCGCCTACGCACTTGCGAGGAAGCCGAGCCCCGCGGCGATATAGAGATGGGCGCCGACCGCGGCCAGGAAGACATAGATCTTGGCGAAGATGCCGGCGAGCGGCGGCAATCCCGCCAAGCTCAGCATCAGCAGCGGCCAACGCGAACGCCAGCTGCGGGCGCGTGCGCGCCAGGCCCGCCAGATCGGCGATCGTCTCCACCGCTTCGCCGTCGCGCCGCATCGCCTGGATGCAAACGAAGACGCCGATATTGGTGATGGCATAGAACGCCAGATAGATCAGCATGCCCTGCACGCCCAGCTCGGTTCCCGCCGCCAGGCCCAGCAGCGCATAGCCCATATGGCCGATGGAGCTATAGGCCATCAGGCGCTTGATGTTGTTCTGGCCGATGGCCGCGACCGCGCCCAGCGCCATCGACAGCACCGAGACGACGATGATGATCTGCTGCCATTGGTGGATGGCATGCGGGAACGGAATGAGGATGGCGCGGATGAACAGCGCCATCGCCGCCACCTTCGCCGCCGTGGTGAAGAAGGCGGTGATCGGCGTCGGCGCGCCTTCGTAAACGTCCGGCGCCCACATATGGAACGGCACGGCGGAAAGCTTGAAGGCCAAGCCCGGCGATCAGGAACACCAGACCGAAGATCAAGCCCGATGCCGACGCCCGACGCCGAAACCACGTGCGCGATGCCGGCAAAATCCGTCGTGCCGGTGAAGCCATAGATCAGCGAAATGCCGTAAAGCAGCATGCCCGACGACAGCGCGCCGAGGACGAAATATTTCAGGCCCGCTTCGGTCGAGCGCAGGCTGTCGCGGTTGAACGCGGCCAGCACGTAAAGCGCCAAGCTTTGCAGCTCCAGGCCCAGATAGAGCGCGATGAAGTTCGCCGCCGACACCATCAGCATCATGCCGAGGGTGGCGAGCGCGATCAACACCGGCAGTTCGAAGCGCGCCGCTCTTCCGCCTCGAAGAAACGCCTGCGCCATGACGATGCACAGCGCCGCGCGAACAAGGATCATCTCTTGGCAAAGCGCGCGAAGCCGTCAGCCACGAAAGCGCCGTGGAAGGCGGTCGCTTGTCGGGCGCCGTCAGCACGGCGAGCTCGCCGCGACACCATCAAAACCACGATGAACGCCGACAGAAACCCTGTTTCTTTGTCGCCGCGCACGGCGCCAGCAAAAGCGGCGCCATCGCCCCGACCGCCAGGATCAGTTCGGGCACGAGAACCAAAAGGTCATGTTGCAGGGTCACTGCACGTCTCCCCGGCTAGCGAGCCTGAATTGCGTTGGGCTGCGATGGTCGTAGGCCAGCGCCGCCTTATGCTGGGCAAGCAAATGCGCCACCGAGGCGCCGGTCACGTCGAATCACCGGCTTGGGATAGACGCCCATCACGATGGTGACGACGACCAGCGGCGCCAGCATCGCCACCTCGCGCAGGCTGAGATCCTCGATGGTCTGCAGCGTCGGCTTCACCAGCGCGCCGAAGATCACGCGGCAATAAAGATAAAGCATGTAAGCCGCCGACAGGATCACGCCGGTCGCCGCGAAGATCGCGACCCAAGTGTTGACGAGGAAAGCGCCCAGCATGGTGAGGAACTCGCCGACGAAGCCGCCGGTGCCCGGCAGGCCGACATTGGCCAGCGCGAAGACCATGAAACACGCCGCATAAATCGGCATGCGATTGACCAGGCCGCCATAGGCGGAAATCTCGCGGGTATGCATGCGGTCATAGATCACGCCGACGCAAAGGAACAGCGCGCCCGAGACGACGCCGTGGCTGAGCATCTGGAAGATGCCGCCTTCGACGCCCTGCTGGGTCAGCGTGAAGATGCCCATGGTGACGAAGCCCATATGGGCGACCGAGGAATAGGCGATCAGCTTCTTCATGTCCTCCTGCGCCAGCGCCACGAACGAGGTGTAGATGATCGCCACGATCGACAGCACGAAGATCAGCGGCGCGAACGTCACCGAGGCGGACGCGAACATCGGCAGCGAGAAGCGCAGGAAGCCGTAGCCGCCCATCTTGAGCAGAATGGCGGCCAGGATCACCGAACCCGCCGTCGGCGCCTCGACATGGGCGTCGGGAAGCCAGGTATGAACCGGCCACATCGGCATCTTCACGGCGAAAGAGGCGAAGAAGCCGAGCCATAACAGAGTTCTGCATCGCCACCGGGAAATGCGCGGTGTTGATCAATGTCTCGATGTCGGTGGTGCCGGCGGTGAAATACATCGCCAGGATCGCGAGCAGCATCAACAGCGAACCGAGCAGCGTGTAGAGGAAGAACTTGAAGCTGGCATAAACGCGCCGCTTGCCGCCCCACACGCCGATGATGAGGAACATCGGGATCAAGCCGCCCTCGAAGAAGACGTAGAAGAGGAAAAGATCGAGCGCCGCAAACACGCCCATCATCAGGGTTTCGAGGATCAGGAACGCGATCATGTATTCGGCGACGCGCGTTTCGACTTTCCAGCTCGCCAGGATGCAGAACGGCATCAGCGCACCGGTCAGTACGATGAACAGCATGGAGATGCCGTCGACGCCCATATGATAGGTGATGCCGTTGCCCAGCCAGGCGGCATGTTCGACAAACTGGAAGGCGGCCGTATGTCCGTCGAAATGCGCCCACAACACCAGCGACAATACGAAGTCGGCCAAGGTGACGATCATCGCCATCCAGCGCGCCGTGTTCGCCACTGTTGTATCGGAACCGCGCGACAGGAAGATGATCGCCGCGCCGAGCAGCGGCAGGAAGGTGATGAGGCTGAGGATGTGGCTCATGAGGAAGTTCATCATGGTGCCACTCCCACGATCATGAACCAGGTTGTCAGCGCGACCACTCCGATCAGCATGGCGAAGGCGTAATGATAGACATAGCCTGACTGCAGTTTGACCGCGCCGCGTGTCGCATCAAGCACCCGGGCGGCGACACCGTCAGGCCCGAGCCCGTCGATCATTTTGCCGTCGCCGAATTTCCACAAGAAACGGCCGAACCGCAAAGCGGGTCTCACAAACAGGAAGCCGTAGAGTTCGTCGAAATACCATTTGTTGTAGACGAAGGTGTAGACGAGGCCTTTGCGCGCGGCGAGCTTGGCGGGCAAATCCGGATTGAGGATGTAGTAGTAATAAGCGATGGCAAAGCCGAGCAACGTCATGACGAAGGGCGCGAACTCCACCCAGAGCGGCAGTTCTTTGCTGCCGGCATGGCCATAAGCCACTGCGACGGCGCTGCGCCAGAACCCGGTTGAATCACCACCGATGAAATAATGCGAGAAGATTGCGCCGGCGAGCAATGCGCCTGTAGCGAGCACGCCCAGCGGCACCGCCATCGTCAACGGTGCTTCATGGACGTCCTTCAGTGCAAGCGGGTGGGAATCGTGACCTTGTCCGTGTTCTTCATCGTCATGCACATAATCCGCGCCACGATATTTGCCGTGGAACGTCATCAAAAATTGACGCCAGGAATAGAATGACGTCATCAGCGCCGCCACGACCGTCAGCACAAAGGCATAGGTCGCGATCGGCGTGCCCGCCAGATAAGCCGCGTTGATGATCGCGTCTTTGGAATAGAAGCCGGCTGTGCCGATGCCGAGGATCGGGAAGCCGAAGCCCGTCAGCGCCAGATTGCCGATCAGCATCATCGCCCAGGTGAATGGAATGGCTTTCGCCAAGCCGCCCATCTTGCGCATGTCCTGCTCGTGATGCATGGCGTGGATGACCGAGCCCGCCGCCAGGAACAGCAGCGCCTTGAAGAAGGCGTGGGTGAAGAGATGGAACATGGCGGCGCCATAGGCCGAGACGCCGGCCGCCACGAACATGTAGCCGAGCTGCGAACAGGTCGAATAGGCGATCACCCGCTTGATGTCGTTCTGGAACAGTCCGACGGAGGCGGCGAAGAACGCCGTCGAGGCGCCGATGAAGGTGACGAAGGCGAGTGCAACCGGCGCGTGCTCGAACAACGGCGAGCAGCGGCAGACCAGGAAGACACCGGCCGTCACCATGGTGGCGGCATGGATCAAGGCGGAGACCGGCGTGGGGCCTTCCATCGCGTCCGGCAACCAGGTGTGCAGACCGAGCTGGGCCGACTTGCCCATCGCGCCCACGAACAGCAGCAGACAGATCGTGGTGAGAATGTCGACATTGTGGCCGGCAAACAGGAAGGTCTTTCCCGCCATGGCGGGCGCGGCCGCGAACACCGCGTCGAAATCCAGCGTCTTAAAAATGTAGAAAATCGCAAAAATGCCGATTGCGAAACCGAAATCGCCGACGCGGTTGACGATGAAGGCCTTGAGCGCGGCTGCATTCGCGCTCGGCTTCTTGTACCAGAAGCCGATCAACAGATACGACGCCAGACCGACGCCTTCCCAACCGAAAAACACCTGCAGAAAATTGTTGGCCGTCACCAGCATCAGCATCGCGAAGGTGAACAGCGAGAGATACGAGAAGAAACGCGGTCGGCTGTCATCGTCGTGCATGTAACCGATCGAATAAAGATGCACGAGCGAGGAGACACCGGTCACCACCACCAGCATGACGGCGGTCAGCGTGTCGACCCGGATCGCCCAATTCGCCACGAAATCGCCGGACGCGATCCAAGTCATCAGTGTTTCAATATGCGAATGGCCGAGGATCGCTACATCATAAAACGCGTAGATCGAAAGCGCAGCCGAAACGAACAGTGCTGCGGTGGTCGCCAGTTCCGACAAACGCGCGCCGATAAAACGGCCGAGCAGCCCGGCGACGGCCGACGCGATGATGGGGAGAAAGACGATTGTGGTATACATCTCAACCCTTCATCTGATTGACGTCCTCCACAGCGATGCTGTGGCGGTTGCGGAAATACACGACCAGAATGGCCAGCCCGATGGCGGCTTCGGCGGCGGCGACGGTCAGCACGAACAGCGCAAAAACCTGACCCACCAGATCGTGCAGGTATGACGAGAAGGCAACAAAATTGATGTTTACCGCCAGCAGAAGCAATTCGATCGACATCAAAATGATGATGATGTTTTTGCGGTTTAGGAAGATGCCGAACACGCCGATGGTGAACAGCGCGGCGGCAACCGTCAGATAATGTCCCAGCCCAATCATCATGTCAGGCCCCCTGCCCCGGCTTGACGTCGACCACGTCCATGGAATTCTCGGTTGTGCGCGAAACTTGTTTCCACACCGATTGGCGGCGCACACCCGGGCGGTGGCGCAAGGTCAGCACGATGGCGCCGATCATGGCGACCAACAGGACCAGCCCCGCGACCTCGAAATAGTAAACATAGTCGGTATATAGAATGTGCCCCAGCGCGACGGTATTCGACACGCCCGCGGGCGTTGCGGCCGCCATCACAGCCTGCGAGGCAAAACCCCAGCGCATCGCCACGACAAAAATCAGCTCGAGCGCCAACAAGCCGCCGACCACAAGCCCGGGCAGCAGATATTGCTGCGCACCTTGCCGCAACTCGCTGAAATCCACGTCGAGCATCATGACCACGAAGAGGAACAGCACCGCGACGGCGCCGACATAGACCACGACCAGGATCATGGCCAAGAATTCTGCGCCCAGCATCACAAACAAAGCCGCAGCGTTGAAGAACGCCAGGATCAGAAACAGAACGGAATGCACCGGATTGCGCGCCGCAATCACCATGAACGCGGCTGCGATCAAGATGGCCGAGAAGATGTAGAAGGCGATGGCTTGTAGCATGATTTATCTCACCTTCGTCATGGCCGGGCTCGCCCCGGCCATCCAGCACGCGTGCGTCGGCACGCGTAAAGAGTCGATTAGCCCGCAGACGCGGGCTCATCCGCCTTCGCGCAAGCGCTTCGGCGGGACAGGCTGGATGGCCGGCTTGAAAGCCGGCCATGACGAAATAGGAAATGGAGAGAAAGTGGTTCATCTATACGGCGCGTCTAGTTCGAGGTTCTGCGCGATCTCGCGCTCCCAGCGGTCGCCATTCGCCAGCAACCGGTCCTTGTCGTAATAAAGTTCTTCGCGCGTTTCGGTCGCGAATTCGAAATTCGGGCCTTCCACGATGGCGTCCACCGGACAGGCTTCCTGGCAGTAACCGCAATAGATGCACTTCACCATGTCGATGTCGTAGCGCGTGGTGCGGCGGCTACCGTCGTCGCGCGGCTCGGCCTCGATGGTGATGGCCTGGGCCGGGCAGATCGCCTCGCACAATTTGCAGGCGATGCAGCGTTCCTCGCCATTGGGATAGCGGCGCAGCGCGTGCTCGCCGCGGAAGCGCGGGCTGAGCGGCCCTTTTTCGAAGGGATAATTGAGCGTCGCCTTGGGCGCGAAGAAATAGCGCATCGAGAGCATGAAGCTCTTGACGAATTCCCAGAGGAATATCTGGCGCGCGGCGCGGTCGAGAGTAGCCATCTTGAGCCTCACGCAGTGATGGCGGAAGACGAGCACACAGCCCGCCGTCAGCACCACCCAGAACATCGACGTCGGCAGGAACACTTTCCAGCCCAGACGCATCAATTGGTCATAGCGATAGCGCGGCACCATCGCCTTCACCATCGCGATCAGGAAGAACAGGAACCAGATCTTGCCGCACCAGCCAGATCACGCCGGGCACGGCAGTCAACGGCCAGATCGCCAGCGGCGGCAGCCAGCCGCCCAGGAACATGATCGACATCAAGGCGCAGAGCAGCACGATGTTCACGTATTCGCGCGATCATGAACAGCAAATAAGGCGTCGAGGAATATTCGACCATGAAACCCGCCACCAGTTCGGATTCCGCTTCCAGCAGATCGAAAGGCGGGCGTTGGGTTTCGGCCAGCGACGAGACGAAGAAGATCACGAACATCGGCAACAGAATGCGTGAACGCGAACCAGCCATGGGTCTTGCGCCTGCACGATGGCCGACAGATTCAGCGAGCCGGCGAACAACAGCACCGTAATGATCACGAAGCCGATCGAGACTTCGTAAGAAACCATCTGGGCTGCGGAGCGCAGCGAGGCGAGGAAGGGATATTTCGAGTTCGAGGCCCAGCCGCCCATGATGATGCCATAGACGCCGAGCGAAGAAATCGCGAAGAGATAAAGTACGCCGACATTGATGTCGGCAAACACCCAGCCTTTGTCCAGCGGCACAACCGCCCAAGCGGCGAAGGCGAGAATGAAGCTGATCACCGGCGCCAGAAGGAAGATGCCTTTGTTGGCGCCGGCGGGGATCACCGATTCCTTGAACATGAATTTGAAGAAATCGGCGAAGGACTGCAGCAGACCGAAAGCGCCCACGACGTTGGGGCCGCGCCGCATCTGCACGGCCGCCCAGACCTTGCGGTCGAACAAGAGCAGAAAGGCCAGCATGACGAGGATCGCCACCACGAGCACGACGATGAGCGTCACTTCGCTGAGCGTCCACGCCCAGCCATAAGGCAAGTCGAGGCCGAACCAGGTCCGGAAAAGCCACGCGTAAAAGCCGACCAGCGCCATCGTCTACTCCGCCGCCATTTGAGTGTCGCCGGAAACAAACACGCGGCTGCATTCCGCCATCGTCCGGCTGGCCCGCGCGATGGGATTGGTGAGGTAGTAATCGGCGATAGAAGACGCCAACGGCAGCGTCGTCTCCAGCGGCCCCTCCGCTCCAACGGCGTTCCATATCGCGGCATCGGCGGCGGCATGCACCGCCGCTTTGCCCAACGTGCCGAAATGCGGCACGTCGGCGACGAGTGCTGCACACAACGCCTCGCCGATTGTCATAGGGCAAGCGCTTGCCCAGCACATCGGAGAGCGCGCGCAGGATCGCCCAATCCTCTTTCGCCTCGCCCGGCGGGAAGGTGGCGCGTTGCGCTTCCTGCACCCGGCCTTCGAAATTGACGTACAGCCCATCCTTCTCGGTATAGGCCGCACCCGGCAGTACGACATCGGCATAATGCGCGCCCACATCGCCGTGACTGCCCTGATAGACGACGAAGGCGCGGCCGAGCTTGTCGGCGGGGAATTCGTCGGCGCCGAGCGAATAGACGAAATCGATCTCGCCCTTTTGGGCGCCATCGACGATGCTCGCAACGTCGCGCCCGTCTTTGCCCGGCACAAAGCCGAGATCGAGCGCCGCCACGCGGCTCGCCGCAGTATGAAGGATGTTGAACCCGTTCCAGCCGCCTTCGGCGGCGCTACCGGCCGGACCGATCATGCCGGTTTCCAGCGCGATCTTTGCCGCGCGTTTCAGGATCGCCGCGCCATCGGGACGCGCCAGGGCGCCCGAGCCGACGATCAGCATCGGCCGTTTGGCGTTCTTCAGCACGGTTGCAAAAGCATGACTGCCATCGGCCAACGCGTCCAGCACGTTGACGTCGGCACCCAATTGCTCGACCGGATAGGTCAGATCGACGGCGCCGCCGATATTCGCGACTTTGAGATTGCCATTAAGCCAAGTCTTGCGGATGCGCGCGTTCAGCACCGGCGCTTCCCAGCGCGGATTCGTGCCGATCAGCAGCAACGCATCGGCCGCTTCGACGCCGGCGATGGTCGTGTTGAAAAGATAAGTCGGCCGCGGACCGGACAATTTGGCGCCGTCTTGGCGGCAATCGAGATTGACGACGCCGAGCGCAGTCATCAAATCCTTCAACGCTTTGATCTCTTCCGCCGCCGCAAGATCGCCGACCATTGCGGCCATGCGATCCGGCGTTGTCTCCGCCACGCGCGCGGCGATGGCCGCAAACGCTTCGGCCCAGGTCGCCGCCATCAGCTTGCCGCTCTTGCGGACATAAGGCGTGTCGAGACGCTGGCGTGAAAGCCCATCGCAGGCATGACGGGCCTTGTCGGAAATCCATTCCTCGTTGATCTCTTCGTTGAGGCGCGGCAGCACGCGCAGCACTTCGCGCCCGCGCGTATCGACGCGGATGTTGCAGCCTTGCGCATCCATCACGTCGATGGATTCCGTCCCTTCAATTCCCATGGGCGGGCGTTGAAGGCATAAGGCTTGGAGGTTAAGCGCGCCCACCGGGCAAAGATCGACCACATTGCCGGAGAGCTCCGAGGCAAAGGCTTTCTCTAGATAGGTGGTGATCTCCATGTCCTCGCCGCGGCCAGTGGCGCCGAGATCGGGAACGCCGGCGACTTCCGTGGCAAAGCGCACGCAGCGGGTGCATTGGATGCAGCGGGTCATGATCGTCTTGATCAGCGGACCCATATATTTGTCTTCCACCGCGCGCTTGTTCTCGTTGAAGCGGTGGAAGGCGGCACGGCCATAGCCCATTGCCTGGTCCTGCAAATCGCATTCGCCGCCCTGATCGCAGATCGGGCAATCGAGCGGATGATTGATCAGCAGGAATTCCATCACGCCTTCGCGCGCCTTGCGGGCGATGGGCGAATTCGTATTGATGCGGCCGGGCGTGCCGTCCTTGTTGGGGAAAATGTCTTTAACCTGCAGCGCGCACGAGGCTTGCGGTTTGGGCGCGCCGACCCATTCGACCAGACACATGCGGCAATTGCCGGCCACCGACAGCCGCTCGTGATAGCAGAAGCGCGGCACTTCGGCGCCGGCCTGCTCGCACGCCTGCAACAGAGTCAGATTGTCGTCTGCCTCGATTTCCTTGCCGTCGATGATGAGCTTTCGTGCCATTCCGGTTCAGCCCTTATGCCTGTGCGACGAGAAGCGCGCACAGCGCCACCACAAATTTTGCCCGCGCTCGAGCCATCAGCCGCACCGCTTTTCTTGCCAGAGTTTGGCGGACGGCAGATCGGCCCAGCCGAAGGCGAAATCGCTCGAACCATGTGCGATGTAATGGTCCAAGCGTTCTTTCGCCTCCTCGAGCGTCGGAATGTGACCGGCAGGGATCCACCACATCGCAACCGTGGGCGCAGCGGGCATCTCGAAAAATTCGTGCTTGCGGGCATAGATGTTGCGATGAACCGTCTGAAAAACGAATTTGCCGAGCGCTTCGGCGCTTTCCCAGACCGACATGTTCACGTTCATCGTCGGATCCCCGGGCCAATGCAGCGCCATGGCGCTTGAGCCGCCGTCGTCCTTCAGCCGCCAGACAAATCCCGGCATTCGTTCGGCCAAGGCATTGACGCGCGCCAGGTTCGAATAGAAATCCGCCATGCGCGGATCGTCCGGTCCGCCCAGAACCCGCCCGATATTGACCTGTGCGAGATGCTGCATCGCCCTACTCCGCCGCCTTGGCAATACTGCGATACTCCGCGATGCGCCGTTCGAGTTCGGGACGGAAGTGACGGATGAGGCCTTGGATCGGCCACGCCGCGGCATCGCCCAGCGCGCAGATCGTGTGGCCTTCCACTTCCTTGGTGACTTCCTGAAGCAGATCGATTTCTTCGACTTTGCGCATCGCCCTTCTGCAGGCGGGTCATCACGCGCCACATCCAGCCGGTGCCTTCGCGGCACGGCGTGCACTGGCCGCAGCTTTCGTGCTTGTAGAAATAAGCCAGCCGCTGGATCGCCTTCACGACATCGGTGGATTTGTCCATCACGATCACGGCCGCAGTGCCGAGGCCCGACTGCACGTTCTTCGAGCGAGTCGAAATCCATCAACACAGTCGTCGCAAATCGATTTGGGCAGCAGCGGCACCGAGGCGCCGCCGGGGATCACCGCCAGTAGATTGTCCCAGCCGCCGCGCACGCCGCCGGCATGTTTGTCGATCAATTCGCGCAGCGGAATGCCCATCGCGTCTTCGACATTGCAGGGCTTGTTCACATGGCCCGAAATGCAGAACACCTTGGTGCCGGTGTTATTGGGACGGCCGATGCCCGCGAACCATTCTGCGCCACGGCGCAGAATCGTCGGCGCCACCGCGATGCTCTCCACATTATTGACGGTGGTGGGGCAACCATAGAGCCCGACATTGGCCGGGAATGGCGGCTTGAGACGCGGCTGACCCTTTTTGCCTTCCAGGCTTTCGAGCAACGCGGTTTCCTCGCCGCAGATATAAGCACCCGCGCCGTGATGGACGAAGATGTCGAAATCCCAGCCATGGATGTTGTTCTTGCCGATCAGCTTGGCGGCATAGGCCTCGTCGACGGCGCGCTGCAGCGCCTCGCGCTCGCGGATGAATTCGCCGCGCACATATATGTAAGCCGCATGGGCGCGCATCGCGAAACTGGAGACCAGGCAGCCTTCCACCAGGGTGTGCGGATCGTTCCGCAGAATGTCGCGATCTTTGCAGGTGCCGGGTTCGGATTCGTCGGCATTGACGACCAGATAATGCGGCCGCTCTTTGATTTCCTTCGGCATGAAGGACCATTTGAGGCCGGTCGGAAATCCGGCGCCGCCGCGACCTCGCAAGCCGGACTTCTTCATCTCGTCGACGATGGCTTCGGGGCCACGATCGATGATGGCCTTGGTGTTGTCCCATTGGCCGCGCTTCTTGGCGCCTTCGAGACCGGGGTCGCCGAAGCCGTAGAGATTGGTGAAGATGCGGTCTTTGTCAGAGAGCATGTCGCGCACTCCCGCCACCCGGAGCGCGTCCTTCGCTGTTGCTCAGGACCGCTCCGACCTCCCCGCAAGGGGGAGGTGAAACAAATATGCACAGACCTTCACCCTCCCCCAACGCGGGGAGGGTCGACTTGCGAGCGAAAGCGAGCAAGGCGGGGTGGGGGGCAATCTTCACGACTGCACCTCTTTCAATGTCGTCGCGCCGCCCTCGGGCTCGGAGGAATGACGGCCATTCTGCGGACCGGGTTTAGGCGTCTTGCCGACGCGCAAGTCTTGCGAGAATTTTTTCGGTCGCGGGCCCGTCGAGGTCTTCGTACGTGTCTCTGTCGATCAGGATCATCGGGGCGTTGACGCATGCGCCCAAGCATTCCACTTCCATCCAAGAGAACTTGCCGTCGGCGGAAACGGTGTGCTGCTTTTCGTGGATGTGCTTCTTGCACGCTTTGACGACGTCGTCCGACCCGCGCAGCCAGCATGGCGTGGTGGTGCAGACTTGCACCAGATGTTCGCCCACCGGCTCCAGATTGAACATCGTGTAGAAGGTGGCGACTTCCAGCACGCGGATGTAGGGCATGTCTAAGAAGCGCGCGACGGCCTCGATCATCGGCTTGGTCACCCAGCCTTCCTGTTCTTGGCCGATCCACAATGCCGCAATCACCGCCGAGGCCTGACGGCCCGCGCGGATATTTGGCCATCTCATGCCAGACGCGCATTTCGTTCGCTGCGTTGAAGGCGAAGGCGAGAGGCTGTTCGTGATGCAAACGACGGAGGCTCACCGGTCGATCTCCCCGAAGACGATGTCGATCGAACCGATCACCGCGGACACGTCGGCCAGCATGTGGCCCTTGGTCAGGAATTCCAGCGCCTGCAAATGCGCATAGCCGGGCGCGCGAATCTTGCAGCGATAGGGCTTGTTGCTGCCGTCGGCCACGAGATACACGCCGAATTCGCCTTTGGGCGCTTCCACCGCCGCATAAACCTCGCCTGCCGGCACATGGAAGCCTTCGGTGTAAAGCTTGAAGTGATGGATCAGCGCTTCCATCGAGGTTTTCATCTCGGCGCGCTTGGGCGGCACGACTTTGTGGTCGGTGGAGGCCACCGGACCGGCCGGCATCTTGGCGATGCATTGCTGCATCAGCTTGGTCGATTGGCGCATTTCTTCCAAGCGCATCACATAGCGGTCGTAGCAATCGCCGTTCCTGCCGACGGGAATCTGGAAATCGAGTTCGTTGTAGCACTCATAAGGTTGCGACCGGCGCAAATCCCATGCAACGCCGGTGGAGCGCAACATCACGCCGGACATGCCCAGAGCCTCGGCATCTTTGCGCGTCACCACGCCGATATCGGCATTGCGCTGCTTGAAGATGCGATTGTCGGTGAGCAAGCCTTCGATGTCGTCGAGCGCTTTGGGGAAGTATTCGCAGAATTCGAGAATGTCTTCGAGCAGCTCGGGCGGCAAATCCTGATGCACGCCGCCGGGGCGGAAATAAGCGGCGTGCAATCGGCTGCCGCTGGCGCGCTCATAGAACCCCATAAGCTTCTCGCGCTCTTCGAAGCCCCACAGGATTGGAGTAAGCGCGCCGACATCGTTTGCCTGCGTGGTTATATTCAGCATATGCGACAGCAGCCGGCCGATTTCGGAATAGAGCACGCGGATATATTGGCCGCGCTTGGGCACTTCGAGGCCCAGAAGCTTCTCGATGGCCAGGCAGAAAGCGTGTTCCTGGTTCATCGGCGCGACGTAGTCGAGACGATCGAAATAGGGAATCGCCTGCAGATAGGTTTTGTGTTCGATCAGCTTTTCGGTGCCGCGATGCAAAAGACCGATATGCGGATCGACGCGGGTGACGATCTCGCCGTCCAAATCCAACGACCAAGCGCAGCACGCCATGCGCGGCCGGATGCTGAGGACCGAAATTGATGGTGATCTTGCCTTCGTCGGATTGGGCTTCGGGCGTTTCGATCATACGGGTGCTCCCGTTCGATCAGTCGATGGCGAATAGCGAATAGCGAATAGCGAATAGGGAACGAAACCGGTCATGACTCGTTCCCCTTTTGCTGCAAAGACCGAATAAGCGCGCGAAGCATTTTCCCAACGTCCTGACACAGGTTCAACAACGGCTCTATGTCCTGGAGTTGCGTAATGCCTACGCGCGCCGACAACAACAAATGCGTTTCTAACTCCTTGATGGAGCCTTGCGATATCCGAAGGTGCTGAATAAACGGCTGCGTATTCTCGCGTCCATGTCCCTCCGCGATATTCGCCGGTACCGAAGCCGCGGACCGTCTTATTTGTGACGTCAGTCCGAACATCTCGTCTTTGGGAAATTTCCGCTGTCACCACGTAACACGCCTCGGCCAGCGACATGGCGTCCTGCCATACACGCAAGCCCCGATAAGACGTGATCTGAATTTCGCACAAAGCTCATCCCTACTCGCTATTCCCTATTCGCTACTCGCTTACTGCTTCTTCCCCGGATTGCCAGAGGCGACGCCCGGCGCCATCGCAACTTTTTCATCGCCGGGCAGAATATGCGGCGCGCCTTCCCAAGGGCTCATAAAGTCGAAATCGCGAAATTCCTGAACCAGCTGCACCGGCTGATAGACCACCCGCTTGAGATCGTCGTCATAGCGCAGCTCGACAAAACCGGTGAGCGGGAAATCCTTGCGCAAGGGATGACCGGAAAAGCCGTAATCGGTCAGGATGCGGCGCAGATCGGGGTGACCGTCGAACACGACGCCGTACATGTCGAAGGCTTCGCGCTCGAACCAGCCGGCGGAGGGATAAACGGAAATGCTGGTCGGCACCGGCGTCGCCTCGTCCGTCTCAACCTTAACGCGGATGCGGCGGTTCTTGGTCAGCGACAAGAGGTGATAGACGACATCGAAACGCTTTTCGCGCGATGGCCAATCGACGCCGCAAACATCGATCAGCACTTTGAATTCAAAGTCCGGATCGTCGCGCAAGAATGTCAGTACGCGGATGATGTCGCCGGCGTCTACCGTGAGCGTCAATTCGCCGACCGCCTGCTTGCTGGTCTTTACTGCGCCGGCCAGCGCAGCCGAGATCTTGGTTGCCAGTTCGTCGAGCGTGTCCAATGCGATCACCGGTCGATATTGCCGGTGCGGCGGATTTTCCGCTGCAGCAGCATGATGCCGTATACCAGCGCCTCGGCGGTGGGCGGACAACCGGGCACATAGATGTCCACCGGCACGATGCGATCGCAGCCGCGCACCACGGAATAGGAATAATGATAATAGCCGCCGCCATTGGCGCAGGATCCCATCGAGATCACATAACGCGGCTCGGGCATTTGGTCGTAAACTTTGCGCAGCGCGGGCGCCATTTTGTTGCACAGCGTACCGGCGACGATCATCACGTCGGATTGGCGTGGACTGCCGCGCGGTGCGAAGCCGAAACGTTCGACATCATAGCGCGGCATGGCGGCATGCATCATCTCCACCGCGCAGCAAGCGAGCCCAAACGTCATCCACATCAGCGAGCCGGTGCGCGCCCAGTTGATCAGCGCATCGACATTGGCGACCAGGAAACCCTTGTCCGCCATCTCCGCTTGCATCGCTTTGAAATAAGGATCGTTGTCGGTGAGCAACGCGCCGCCTTCAACGCCCGCACGCGCGCCGGTTCCGGCCGAGATCACTCCCATTCGAGCGCTCCCTTTTTCCATTCATAGATAAAGCCGACGGTCAGAATGCCCAGGAACACCACCATCGACCAAAAGGCGAAAACGCCCGTATCGCCCAGCGTGATCGCCCAGGGAAAGAGGAACGCCACTTCGAGATCGAAGATGATGAACAGGATGGAGACGAGATAGAACCGCACGTCGAATTTCATGCGCGCATCGCCGAAGGCGTTAAAGCCGCATTCGTAGGCGGAAAGCTTTTCGGGATCCGGTTTGGCCGGCGCGATGATCAGCGGCAGGACCATCAGCGCGATGCCGATGACCGCGGCAATCCCGATGAAAATCAGGATCGGCAGGTAGTCGAGGAGCAGCCGTTCCATCTTTGTGTCCTTAACTCCTCCGGGGGCTCTGGAACATCGTCAGGCTCGGCATCGGCACGCCGCTGGAATCGCCTAACCAACTCACTTCGCGGGTGCAGTATAAGCAGGGACCGACCCGATACAACGCGGATTTAGAATGGGTTTAGAGCAGGAATCGCCGCAGGAAAACAGGAAATTTAGAGAAAATTTGGAGAGCTTTGCGCTCGGGCAGCGGAGACGCCCTTTGAGACACTATATAGTTAATCCACCGTCTGGAGATGCGAATTTGTCGCATTGCGAAAAGGCCGGCCCGATATCCGAAGCTGTGTAGAGGATGGCCTGCCAGCCGAAGCTGCGTGAATAATGGCCTGCCACCCGAAGCGGCGGACATTTCAACAGTCCTCCTACGCCAAGGCTCCGGAGGACACCCTTCCCGGCTGCGCCGCGAAGGGTGGCGGGAGCGACGGGGCTCGAACCCGCGACCTACGGCGTGACAGGCCGTCACTCTAACCAACTGAGCTACGCCCCCGCGGGCGCTCGCGGCCTCGGCCGCGAAGGACGGTCGATGTAGGGCGGCCCCTATGCCAAGTCAAGCCAAAGCAGGCCGAACACTCTCTGACTTACTGGCTGGGCGGACCGCCGCCGCCGCCCTGTCCGTTCTGCCCACCGGTCCTGTCCACCCCGTCGGCGATGGCCGCCCTGATCCGGGCCGCCCTCTTGGCCTTTGGGTTTGCTCTGCGGCGTACTACGCGGATTTAGTTCCTGGGGGGACAATACGCCGTCGCCGTTGGTATCGAGCTGATCGAATAAGGAACGCGCGGTTGCGGCGAACTCACTGAAATCGACGACCCCATCATGGTTCCAATCGACCAGTGGCGACGCCGCCGCCTGATCTTCTTTCCAGCGCTTTTCGTTGACCGCCCTCACCTCGTCCATTTCGAGTACGCCGTCGTGGTTGGTATCGGCAGCGTCGAAATCTTTTCGTAGTCCGGCCTCCAACTCTGCCCGCGTCACCTTGCCGTCCTTATCGACGTAACGCAGCAACATCGCGACGGGAGAATGCCACTCCTCGTCATGCTTGCTGCCAGGCCCCGCAGCGCCATCCGAGCCCTCACCGCGGCCACGCCCGTGTGAAGCACACCCCACAAGGAGAAACGCCGCCGCGATCGCAAATATTTTTGCCGGGGCCGTAGGCATGACGCTACTCCTGTTGCGAGGATAATGTTCGGAAACAAGCGTCCGATTAGGGCGAACCGTGTTTGACGTCTTTGCCTTCAAATTCCGCGGCAGTCACAACGCCATCGCCATTGGCGTCGATTTGATCGAAAACCGAAAGGTCGGTCGTGGCGAATTCGTTAAAATCCACCACCCCGTCATGATTCCAGTCAATCAGTATCGAAGCGGCTGGTCCATCCTTTTTCCAGCGCTGATCATTAACCGCGTCGATTTCGTCGCGTTCGAGCACGCCGTCATGGTTTGTGTCTGCCGCCGCAAATTCCTGCTTCAATACGGCTATTACTTTGGCGCGCGAGAGCGAGCCGTCCCGTTCGACGCCAAAGCGCAAAAGCGGCGTCGCCTGGGAAAGCACATTGCGTAGCACAACAACGTTATCGGAACCGCTCGAAGCACAAGCCGCAAGCAGGCAGGCCGCTAAGACCATCAAGACGGCTGTGGGAACCATCCGCATCGGAGTCTCCCTAATTTGGATAAGGAGATTAGGCCCATGGGCGTCGCAAAAGTTTGCCTGTTTTCCGGAGGTTTGGTGAATGGGGAGCGACGACCGGGGATTGCAAGCGATACCTGTCAGCCTGTCTTCGCGCTTGCGCGCTTCGCGGAGGACGTTTCGCCGCTTCGCGAGCGAAGCGTGGCTTGCCGAGCCGTAGCTCGCGGGACGCCCGGTCCGCCTTCGCCCTTCGGGCTACGGCGGTTGGTAGCGGCAGCGTGCCAACGCCTTCTCTCGCTGCGCGAGCGAAGCGTGGCTTGCCGAGCCGTAGCTCGCGGGACGCCCGGTCCGCCTTCGCCCTACGGGCTTCGGCGGTTGGTAGCGGCAGCGTGCCAACGCCTTCTCTCGCTGCGCGAGCGAAGCGTGGCTTGCCGAGCCGTAGCTCGCGGGACGCCCGGTCCGCCTTCGCCCTGCGGGCTTCGGCGGTTGGTAGCGGCAGCGTGCCAACGCCTTCTCTCGCTTCGCGAGCGAAGCGTGGCTTGCCGAGCCGTAGCTCGCGGGACGCCCGGTAGTCCGCCTTCGCCCTACGGGCTTCGGCGCGACAGCCTTCTCTCGCTGCGCGAGCGAAGGCTGGTGGGCGGTGACGGTTTCGAACCGCCGACCCTCTCGGTGTAAACGAGATGCTCTACCGCTGAGCTAACCGCCCGGTGAAGCGGCTTATATCAGCGGCAGAGCGATGCGTCAGCCATTTCAATCGGAGCCGAGCACGAAGCGGTTTCCCTCCGAAATCTTTCATGATCGTATAAGTCCCCCAGGGTTGCTTTTGGGGCGGGGACTCGAATTCGACGCCACGCTCGGAAAGCTGGCGGTAGGTCGCCTCAACATCGTCGCAGGCGATGGACATGTTCATTTGGCTCCCGATCCGAGCCTCCTCGCCCGGCATGGTGAACAGCACAAAACGGGTCTGAGCCGCGCCGATGCGTAGCTCGATCCAGCGCTGGCCCGCACCCATGGGCTGGTCGGTCGCGACCTTGAAACCAAGCTTTTCCGTATAGAATCTAAGCGCGCGTTCCGGGTCGCCGACCGGAATCGAGACGAACTTCACATGGGTTATCATTCTTGTGTCTCCGGCAAATACCCCGAATTGCTACGATCGGAGGACTTGCGCAGGCAAGCCGCCCAACGCTTACTATAGCAATGGTTCGCAGAGCGCCCCCGGACGACTACATTTTCGAGACGCTCATGGCCGACCTGGTCGGACACGACCGTGCCCCTTCCGCCTTTCTTGTCTTCCTGAAGCTTTGGCACATGTCCGGCGGGCCCGGCGGGCGTGGAACACCCATTAGTCTGGCCAATCTGGCGATCGAAACGGGCCTATCGAAATCGTCGGTGCAATCGGCCGTACGCCGATTGCACCGACGCGGCTGCGTAACCGTTAGGCGTACTTCGCCTACGGCTGTTCCGGTCTATTCAGTCCATGCGCCGTGGAGACGATAGCGCTACACGGTTCGGATCATTACCCGGTTTGGACCTCTACATTCGAACTTGATCTCATGTAACCTTTGGGTTACTGTAACCTACAGGTTACAAATCCAATATGGAGGCGTGAGTGTCCGATCACGAACGTTCCGACGAAGAGATCATTGCCGAAGAGCGCCGTCGCTACAGCCAGCGGATGCGGTGGTCGTTCTTGTCCTTATTCGTGTGGTGCGGTCTGGCTCTTCTGCTTGTGGAAGCATTCCGCCTCGGTGTGTTTCAGCGCATGGCGGCAATGTTGAATATCTCCGGAGCCATCGAGCGGTATGTGCCTGAGTTGTTGCTCACCTTAATGTGGTTTTTCTTATTTGTGGTCCTCCTGCGATTCCGGCGGTCTAGAGATTCGTTGCGCCCGAGCGTGCTGCGCAAGCAGGTGGACGACTATCAATCGCGTCAGCGCTGGATGATGCTGATGTTCGTCGTTCTCGTGTTTGTCATGTGTCTGTCGGCCATTCCTTCCCCGATATGGGGCGCAGGGGGCAATACGTTCAGCAATTGGTTTCACGCCCTGGCATTGCCCTTCGTTGTGACGCTGTGCACGCTATTTGTGAGCATCGGCCCGGGATTTCTAAGCAAGCGGTACCGCCCGGCGATCGATGACGAGCTGAGCCGTTCGCTCAGAGCCAAGGCCGCGAAACTTGGATACACGCTCGCGATGATTTTGCTGGCTGGCGGCTACGTGGTCGCCGCGGCGAGACCGGTATGGAGCCTAACAGTGTTTCCCCTGCTGCTCTTCGCCGGTTTTGCGATACCTGCACTTTATTTGACATGGTTGGAATGGCGGGCGAACCAAAGTGGCTGAGCGGCGCCTCGGCAACCGTTTGAAGGAATTCCGTGCCCAGCGTGGGGTGACCCAGACCGAGCTCGCCGCGCAAATCGGAGTTTCGCGCAAGACCATCAACACGGTGGAGAATTCCGTGTTCGTGCCATCCACCATCCTGGCGCTCGCGCTCGCGCAGACGCTAGGCACCACGGTCGAACGGCTTTTCTACATCATCGAAGACGAATAGCGCGGAGGGCGCTGGTCGCGCCGCTCCGCCCTATCGCCGGAATATCCACGATTTAGTTCAGGGAATCTTTGAGCTGTTTGCCGGCGCGGAAGCGCGGCTGCTTGGAGGGCTTGATGGTGATTTCTTCGCCGGTCTGGGGATTGCGGCCCTTGCCGCCGGCGCGCGTGGCGACGACAAACACGCCGAAGCCTGTCAGACGAACCTCGTCGCCCGCCTTCAAAGCGCCGGCGATCAAGTCGAATACGCCGTCGACGGCCTTGGCCGCATCCGTCTTGGCGAGGCCGGTATGGTCCGAAAGTTTCTGGATCAGATCGTTCTTGTTCACTGCGACGGCTCCTTCGTGATAATCGCCAGGGCGACTGCGGGGAATCTAGGGCTTTCGTGCCGTTCCCGTCAAAGCAAGAACCGGCCGAAAATGCCGATTTGAGGGAAAAAAGCCCGGAATCGGCCTTTTTTTGGTCAATTACTGGGGATGCACCGCGGACACCGGCCGGAACTGACGTTCCGGCCGGAAATCGACCATTTCGTTAATGGGTGACGACGGCGTCGGCGTCGGCGTCCGGCAAGCCGGTCGGAACGACGATTTCCGGCTCGACCCAGTCGATCGGCTCGGGCTGGCGCACAAGCGCGACCTTGAGCACTTCGCTCGACCTGCGACACCGGCACGATCTTCAGACCCGTCTTCACGTTGTCGGGGATTTCGGCCAGGTCCTTCTCGTTCTCCTGCGGGATGATGACCGTCTTGATCCCGGCGCGCAGCGCCGCAAGCAGCTTTTCCTTCAAGCCGCCGATCGGCAGCACGCGTCCGCGCAGCGTCACTTCGCCCGTCATCGCCACGTCGCGGCGCACGGCAATGCCCGTCAGCACCGAGATGATCGACACCGCCATCGCCACGCCGGCCGAAGGGCCGTCCTTCGGCGTCGCGCCTTCCGGCACATGCACGTGGATGTCCCCTTGTCGAACGTCGGCGGCTTGATGCCGAAGGTCGTCGCCTTGGAGCGCACATAGGAGCGCGCCGCGTCGATCAATTCCTTCATCACGTCGCCGAGCTTGCCGGTCGTCTGCATGCGGCCCTTGCCGGGCAGCATGACGGATTCGATCTGCAGCGTGTCGCCGCCGACTTCGGTCCAGGCCAAGCCCGGTGACCACGCCGACCTGATCCTCGCCTTCCATCTCGCCGTAGCGGTATTTGCGCACGCCGGCATAGGTGTCGACATTTTCCTGCGTGACTGCGATCGACTTCGCCTTGCCAGAGACGATCTCCTTCACCGCCTTGCGCGCCAGATTGGCGATTTCGCGTTCGAGGTTACGCACGCCGGCTTCGCGGGTGTAATAGCGGATCAGGTCGCGCAATCGCCTCGTCGGTGATCTTCCACTCGTCGTCCTTCAGGCCATGCGCCTTGATCTGCTTGGGGATGAGATGGCGCTTGGCGATCTCGACCTTTTCGTCCTCGGTGTAGCCGGGGATGCGGATGATCTCCATGCGGTCCATCAGCGGCTGCGGCATGTGCAGCGTGTTGGCCGTGGTGATGAACATCACGTCCGAAAGATCGAAATCGACCTCCAGATAATGGTCGTTGAAGGCGTGGTTCTGCTCCGGATCGAGCACCTCGAGCAACGCGCTCGAAGGATCGCCGCGCCAATCCGCACCCAGCTTGTCGATCTCGTCGAGCAGGAACAGCGGATTGGCCGACTTCGCCTTCTTCATCGACTGGATGACCTTGCCGGGCATCGAGCCGATATAGGTGCGCCGATGACCGCGGATTTCCGCTTCGTCACGCACGCCGCCGAGCGACATGCGCACGAATTCGCGGCCCGTCGCCCGCGCGATCGATTTGCCGAGCGAGGTCTTGCCGACGCCCGGCGGGCCGACGAGGCAGAGGATCGGACCCTTCATCTTGCCGGCGCGCTGCTGCACGGCGAGATATTCGAGGATGCGTTCCTTGACCTTCTCGAGGCCGTAATGATCCTCGTTGAGGATGTCCTCGGCGAGCTTGATGTCCTTCTTGACCTTGGACTTCTTGCCCCAAGGCAGCGACAGCATCCAATCGAGATAGTTGCGCACGACGGTGGCTTCGGCGCTCATCGGCGACATCTGGCGCAGCTTGCGCACTTCGCCCGTCGCCTTCTCGCGCGCTTCCTTGGACAGCTTGGTCTTGCGGATGCGCTCTTCGAGCTCGTTCAGCTCGTCGCGGCCTTCTTCGCCTTCGCCGAGCTCCTTCTGGATCGCCTTGAGCTGCTCGTTCAAATAGTACTCGCGCTGCGTCTTCTCCATCTGGCGCTTGACGCGGCTTTTGATCTTGCGCTCGACCTGCAGCACGCCGATCTCGGATTCGATCAGCGACAGCACGCGCTCGAGCCGCTCGGCGGTGTTGAGCGTCTCCAGCAGCGCCTGGCGGTCGGCGATCTTGACCGACAGATGCGAAGCCACCGTGTCGGCCAGCTTCGCCGGTTCGTCGATCTGCGCCACCGAGGCCAGCGTCTCGGCCGGGACCTTCTTGTTCAGCTTGATGTACTGTTCGAAATTGGTCTTGACCGTGCGCACCAGCGCTTCGGTCTCTCTGCGCTTCGCCGCCGCTTTCGGGGACGCGCTCGATCGTCGCCTGGAAGAAATCGGTGCGCGGCACGAAGCCGGTGACGCGGGCGCGGCTCTTGCCTTCGACCAGCACGCGAACGGTCTGGTCGGGCAGCTTCAGGAGCTGCAGCACGGTCGCCAGCGTGCCGATCTGATGTAAGCCGTCGGACGTCGGATCGTCGTCGGCGGCATTCTTCTGGGTCAGCAGAAGGATCTGCTTTTCCTCGTTCATCACCTCTTCGAGCGCGCGCACGGATTTCTCGCGGCCCACGAACAGGGGAACGATCATGTGGGGAAACACCACGATGTCGCGCAGCGGCAAAACCGGCGCCAACTGGCGCTGGCTCGCCCTTTCCGACAGTCCCCACGTCTTGTTCTGACATCATTTTCTCCTCGCCAGACCTATCTTAGGTCCGGGTATGTTTAGGAACCGTACCCCGAACTGGGCGCACGGATCCTCACTTGTCGCCCAAATGGGCCGACTCCTAGACAAGATAAAGTGGGCCCGCCGGATGACCGTTTCAAGGCTGGAAAAGCACTTAGGCGCGCTTAATCCAGTCGCAGCGCTATGGCAGCCACAAAGTTCCCGTCAGGAAGCGCGCTGCGATCCCGCTAGGACGCGCTCTGCTCGCGGCCTGCCCCTTGTCGGAGTAGGTGTAAAGCGGCCGCGCGCGGCCATCGACCACATCGGCGGTGATCACCACTTCCTGCACGCCGTTGAGCGTCGGCAGTTCGATACATCGTCTCCAGCAGGATGCCTTCCATGATGGAACGCAGTCCGCGCGCGCCGGTCTTGCGGGCGATCGGCCTTGCGGGCGATGGCGTGCAGCGCCTCTTCCTGGAAGCGCAGCTTGACGCCTTCCATCTCGAACATGCGCTGATACTGCTTGGCCAGCGCGTTCTTGGGACGCGTGAGGATTTCGATCAGCGCCGGCTTCCGCCAGATCGCCCAACGTGGCCAGCACCGGCAGGCGGCCGATGAATTCCGGGATCAGGCCGAATTTCAGCAGATCTTCCGGTTCGACTTCGCGCAGCACTTCGCCGGTGCCGCGTTCGTCCGGCGCGCGCACATTGGCGCCGAAGCCCATCGAGGAGCCGTGCGTGCGCTGCGAGATGATCTTCTCGAGGCCGGCAAAGGCGCCGCCGCAGATGAACAGGATGTTGGTCGTGTCGACCTGCAGGAATTCCTGCTGCGGATGCTTGCGGCCGCCCTGCGGCGGCACGGAGGCGACCGTGCCTTCCATGATCTTCAGCAGCGCCTGCTGCACGCCCTCGCCCGACACGTCGCGGGTGATCGACGGATTGTCGGATTTGCGGCTGATCTTGTCGACTTCGTCGATATAGACGATGCCGCGCTGCGCCCGCTCGACATTGTAGTCGGCGTTCTGCAGCAGCTTGAGAATGATGTTCTCGACGTCCTCGCCGACATAACCGGCTTCGGTCAGCGTGGTGGCGTCGGCCATGGTGAACGGCACGTCGAGGATGCGCGCCAGCGTCTGGGCCAGCAGCGTCTTGCCGCAGCCCGTGGGGCCGATCAGCATGATGTTCGATTTCGCCAGTTCGACGTCGGCATTCTTGCCGCTGGCGTTGATGCGCTTGTAGTGGTTGTGGACGGCGACCGAGAGCACCTTCTTGGCGTGCTGCTGGCCGACGACGTAATCGTCCAGAACCTTGAAGATCTCCGCCGGGCTCGGCACGCCCTCGCGCGACTTCATGAAGGAGGTCTTGTTCTCCTCCCGGATGATCTCCATGCAGAGCTCGACGCATTCGTCGCAGATGAACACGGTCGGGCCCGCAATCAGCTTGCGCACCTCGTGCTGGCTCTTTCCGCAGAACGAGCAGTAGAGCGTGTTCTTGGACTCGCCGCCGCTTGTCTTACTCATCGGCTCTCCCGGGCCTTGTTCGGCCCGCCCTTGAAATCTTGCCTCGGGTATTGTGGATCAACACCCTGCATAGCCCGCGCCAACCCAAATCGGCTTAACGCCGAATTCATTCGACCATGTTAGCGCCAAGCGGATCAAGATTTGTTTAATCCGGCCAAGTTACTGAGAAACTGGCCAAATTTCCACGTCTCACGAATTTTCCGAGGATTCCGCTCGGTTCGACAGCACGGAATCGATCAATCCGAACGCCTTGGCCTCCTCAGCCGTCATATAAGTATCGCGATCCAGCGCTTTTTCAATCGCCTCGACGGTCTGGCCCGTGTGGCTAGCGTAAATCTCGTTCAACCGGCGCTTTAATTTGACGATTTCCTGGGCGTGGCGGGCGATATCGGCCGCCTGGCCATAATAGGACGCCGAAGGCTGGTGGACCAGGATTCGCGAATTGGGCAGGCAGAAACGCTGACCTTTTGCCCCGCGCAGAGCAGCAGCGACGCCGCCGAAGCCGCCTGGCCGACGCATAACGTCTGAATTGCGGGGCGGATATATTGCATGGTGTCGTAGATCGCCATGCCCGCCGTGACGATGCCGCCCGGCGAGTTGATGTACATCGCGATCTCTTTCTTGGGATTTTCGGCCTCCAAGAACAGAAGCTGGGCGGTGATCAGGCTGGCGCCGTAATCCTCCACCGGGCCGGTCACGAAGATGATCCGCTCCTTGAGCAGGCGGGAATAGATGTCAAAGGCGCGCTCGCCGCGGGCGGTCTGTTCGACCACCATCGGAACAAGCGTGTTCATGTAAACGTCGCGCGGGTCG
>CAWGHR010000033.1:0-123211 GCA_963822275.1 uncultured Alphaproteobacteria bacterium | reverse complement strand
TGTTCTGCGCCGTGATGGCCGTAATCGCGGTCATTGCATAGACGCCGAACGCGTCGGCCGTTTTGATGTCGGCCTGGATTCCCGCGCCACCACTCGAATCCGAACCGGCGATGATCAAAAGACGCGCCGGTTTAGCGGCGTTCACGCAGCCGCTTCCTCGATTGCCGCGGCGATATCGTGGACAATGGCGTGGATGAGCTGTTCGTCGTCGCCTTCCGCCATGACGCGAATGACGGGCTCGGTGCCGGATTTGCGCACCAGAATTCGGCCGGAACCGTTAAGACGCGCCGTGCCCGCTTCGATCGTCGACTTGACGCGGGCATCCTCCAGCGGAGCGCCTTTGCGAAAGCGCACATTCTGCAGAACCTGAGGCAGCGGCTCGAAAAGATGGGCGGCCTTGCTGGCTGGCTTGTCCTCTTGCGCGATCACCGCCAGTACCTGCAGAGCCGCAATCAAACCGTCGCCCGTCGTGCAGAAGTCGGACAGTACGATATGGCCGGATTGTTCACCGCCCACATTGTAACCGCCCTTTTTCATTTCCTCGATGACGTAACGGTCGCCAACTTGCGCGCGCGCCAGCTTTAGATGCTGGGCAGTGAGGTAACGGTCGAGCCCGGCATTGGACATAACCGTGCCGACAATACCGCCGCCTTTTAAGGCCCCGGATTTGCTCCAGGATCGCGCGATTAAAGCGAGAATTTGATCGCCGTCGATGATCCGGCCATGTTCGTCGGCCATGACGACGCGATCCGCGTCGCCATCCAGCGCGATGCCGAAGTCGGCACGCACCTCGCGCACTTTCTTGCACATCGCTTCGGGCGCGGTGGACCCGCATTCGAAATTCGCATTCATGCCGTTCGGTTCGACACCGAGCGTTACCACATCGGCGCCGAGCTCCCACAAAACGGCGGGCGCGACCTTGTAGGACGCGCCATGCGCGCAATCGATCACGATGCGTAAACCGTCGAGTTTGAGATTGCGCGGAAATGTATATTTGACGAATTCGATATAACGCGCTTGGGCGTCGTCGATGCGTTTGGCGCGCCCGATCTTGGATGACGGCGCGAGGCCTTCCTCCATGCCGTTCGCCATCAGCTTTTCGATCGCCAGTTCGCGCTCGTCGGAAAGTTTTTGGCCATCCGGCCCGAACAGTTTGATGCCGTTGTCCGTATAGGCGTTGTGCGAAGCGGAAATCATCACGCCCAAATCGGCCCGCAGCGATCGCGTCAGCATGGCAACGGCCGGCGTCGGCAGCGGCCCGAAGAGAAATACGTCCATGCCGACGGCCGTAAATCCCGCCACCAAGGCCGATTTAACCATGTAGCCGGAGAGCCTTGTGTCCTTCCCGATCACCACGCGATGGCGGTACTCACCACGGGTGAACATGCGCCCGGCCGCCATGCCAACTTTCATGGCAATCTCGGGTGTCATTGGGAACGTGTTGGCGAGGCCGCGGATACCGTCCGTGCCGAATAGTTTGCGGTTCATGAGTTGCTGACGCCCCGTTCTCTCATCGAACGATAATATCCTTCAATCATAACAAAAGCTTAAGCCGGCGTTGGTCACACTGTGTTGCGTGTTGTTGCTGCCGCCCAAACCGCCAGACCGTCCGACAGCGCCGCCGGGTCATGCGTACGGATATAGTCCGCTCCTTGAGAAACAGCAAAAAGCTCGGCCGCCAGCGTTGCGGGACCGGCCTCTGCCGCGCTTCGCTTGGTCATTATCCTTAAGAATGATTTCCTCGAAACCGAAATCAGGATGGGCAGGCCAAACGCCTCCTTCAAATCGGGCAAGCGCCTCAGGACCTCAAAGGACACAAGCGGCTCTTTGCCTAAAAAGAACCCCATCCCCGGATCCAAGATTAACCGGCTCCGCGCGATGCCTGCTTGCTCAAGCTTGGTGAGGCGCGTTTCGAAGAAATGCAGGATCCTGCCGATAATCTCCTGCGGCGTGGTCTCGACAGGCGTTGCCCTGCCCTCCGCTTGTACGGCGTGCATCACGATGAGCCTCGCCTTGCCGGCAGCGAGTGCCGGATAGAGCGTAGGGTCTGGGAAACCGTGAATGTCGTTCAAATAATCGACGTCCTGTCCCAGCGCCCAACGTTGTACTGCGGGCGAAAACGTATCGATGGAAATCGCGATTTTTTCTTGTTGCAGCGCCTCTACGACGGGCGCCAAGCGCGCGATTTCATCGACTGCCGCGATGGGTTTGGCCTTGGGATTGCTGGCGGCAGCACCCAAATCCACGATCATCGCGCCGGCGGCGTGAAGTTTTTTTGCATGCGAAATCGCTGCATCCGTCGCCAGATATCGCCCGCCGTCGGAGAACGAATCCTCCGTGATGTTCACGATGCCGAGAAGAATGGGCGATCTGTCCACTCCGCCACCCGCAAACTGGGAGCTTACCGCCCCGGCTGAGGTTCGGGCGCGATAATGCCAGGACCACGCGGACGACCTGCCTGCGGCACGCTGGGGCCCGAGCCGCGCTGCGGTTCGGGTTCTTCATAGGGCGTGCGCACAGGCGGAATACCTTTGAGGAGTGCCACGATCTCATCACCGGACAGCGTTTCGTATTCCAAGAGCCCGCGGGCCAGGACGTTGAGGTCGCTCATCCGCTCGCTCAGAATTTGATGGGCGCGTTGATAGCTGTCGTCGATGATACGGTGAATTTCCGAGTCGATCTTTTGCGCCGTTGCTTCGGAAATGTTCTGCGTGCGCGAAACGCTATGGCCCAGGAAGACTTCTTCCTGATTTTCCGCATAGGCGATCGGCCCCAACTCGTCCGACATTCCGAAGCGCGTGACCATCGCGCGCGCCATACGGGTCGCCTGTTCGATATCGCTCACGGCACCGGTCGTTACTTTTTCGTGACCGAAGACAAGTTCCTCGGCAATGCGGCCGCCAAAGGCGACGCACAGATCGGACAGCATTTTCTCTCGCGTGATCGAAAGATGGTCGTGCTCCGGTAACCGCATGACCATACCCAACGCGCGACCGCGGGGAATAATCGTGGCCTTGTGGATTGGATCGGAGCCCTTGACGTTCAACGCGACGATGGCATGTCCGCCTTCGTGATACGCGGTAAGTTTCTTCTCTTCCTCGCGTCATCGCCATGGAGCGGCGCTCGGCACCCATCAGGACCTTGTCCTTGGCTTCCTCGAGTTCGCTCATGGTGACGACACGTTTGCCGCGGCGCGCCGCCAGCAATGCCGCTTCGTTGACCAGATTGGCCAAATCGGCTCCGGAGAAACCGGGCGTGCCGCGCGCAATGACGCGGGGGTCGACATCGGGCGCCAGCGGGACCTTGCGCATATGCACCCGCAGGATCTTTTCGCGACCGCCGAGATCGGGATTGGGCACCACAACGTGCCTGTCGAAACGGCCCGGCCGTAGAAGCGCGGGATCGAGCACGTCGGGACGGTTTGTGGCCGCGATCAGAATGACGCCTTCGGTCGAATTCGAAGCCGTCCATTTCGACCAGCAATTGGTTCAACGTCTGCTCGCGTTCGTCGTTGCCGCCGCCCAGTCCAGCACCGCGATGGCGGCCGACCGCGTCGATTTCATCGATGAACACGATGCAAGGTGCGTTCTTTTTCGCCTGTTCGAACATGTCGCGGACACGGCTGGCGCCAACGCCGACGAACATTTCCACAAAATCGGAGCCGGAAATCGTAAAGAAAGGCACATTCGCTTCGCCCGCAATGGCACGCGCGAGCAGCGTTTTGCCGGTACCGGGCGGGCCAACGAGCAACACGCCTTTGGGGATGCGGCCACCAAGGCGCTGAAATTTTTGCGGGTCTTTGAGGAAGTCGACGATTTCCTTGAGATCGTCTTTGGCCTCGTCGACACCTGCGACATCTTCGAAGGTTATGCGGCCTTGACGTTCCGTGAGCAATTTGGCGCGAGACTTACCGAACCCCATCGCCTTGCCGCCGCCGGCCTGCATCTGGCGCAAGAAGAACACCCACACACCGATCAACAGCAACATCGGAAACCAACTGATCAGGATGTTCAAGAAGTTGAATGCCCCATCGTCAGCCGGCTCGGAATTGAATTCGACGTGATGGTCGAGCAGCCGCTGGACCAGGCTCGGCATCTTCGGGCTTGTTGGTCGAAAATTGCTGGCCCGACGACAGAGTACCCTTGATCACATTCCCCTTGATCGTGACTTGCTTAATTGCCCCGTTATCGACCTGCTGAACAAAGTCCGAGTATTTGACGTCCTGTGGCCCCTGTTTTTGGCCAACCCCTTGGAACATGTTGAACAAAAGCACGAGCAGCAGTGCAATGAGAATCCACAGCGCCAGGTTGCGAAGGTTGTTCAAGGTGGTCCTTTCCTAGGGGCCTTTAAGGCAATGAATTCAGTACGAAAAGCCTTATGCATAGATAGGACGTTTCTACCGTATTGCCAGAGTGCGAAAGGTTAAGGAATTTGTCCTGCGACAGCAATGACTATGGCCAAACGAGCTTAAAAAGCCCTTTGGCGGGTTATGCCCCGTTTTCCATGGAGTTACGGCGCATTCCCTCGCGCCGGACGAGTAAGGTTCCCTTACCAAAAACAGCGATGGCCACCGGCGCGGGACCAATCCGGCAACCATGCAGCGTGCGTCCCGCCCCCAGCGTTCCGTCCGAAAGGCTGTCGAACAAACGCTCCAACCGCTCAAACCGGGGCCGGTAGACGTTTTGTGACACAATCATGAGCACACGCGCCAAGGCCCGCAGCCCAAGCTCCCGTGGCGCACCGATCAACGCCGCGGGATCGATCAAAGCGTCGGAACCTTTAAATCGGCATGCCCGCGTCTGAACCGCGGCACTCGCCAAGTCTAACGCCGTGCGCGCCCGCGCCAGATGCTTGGCCGCGTCGGCAATGCGCGCTTTGTTCAAGCCCACGGCCTCGAGCAACGGCCATGCCTTGCGGATCTTGGCCCGGGCAAAACGCACATCGCCATTCATAGGGTCGTCGAGCCATTTCTGGCCGTGTGCCATGAGGTAGGATCGTAACCGCCCACGGTCGATATCGAGCATAGGCCGCACCAGCACCAGACCGGAAAACCCGGGCAATGGATAAGGCGCCACAGGGCCCATCGCCGACAGTCCATCGACTCCGCTGCCACGCGCCAATCTGAGCAAGAACGTCTCGGCCTGATCGTCGCGGGTATGGCCGACATAGAGGGCCCGCAGGCCTTGAGCCGCTGCCCAAGTTCCTATCAATTTGTAACGGGCGTCCCGCGCGGCGGACTCAATGTCGGCGTCCGGTGCTTTGCCCTCGCGCACCAAGACTTTGATCTTTAGCCCCGCCGCCTTGACCCAGCGTCGCACCCGCCGTGCATCGTTCGCCGAGTCCGGCCGCAAATTGTGATCGACGCAGACGACGGTTGGAGGCGGCAACCGCGATTTCTTCGCCCAATCGCGCAGAAGAAACATCAAGGCCAGAGAATCGCTGCCTCCGGAGACTGCAACGGCCGCCGGCCAGGGCGCGCCGACCAGGCGCATCGTTTCCGCAAAGCGCGAACTAAGATCGTCGCTATTTGCAGGCGCTTGTGCGGATGCTCGCCGCTTGCGAGAGGACGGCGGAAGAGGCTTGCGGGTATTTGCTCTTGATCGCGCCAAGCGTCACGCAACCTTCCTTTTTTTGGCCCAATGCGAGGAGCGACTGGCCCAATTTCAGCATGCTATCCGGGCCGCGCGAACTTGTGGGATACTTCTTGATCTCTTCTACAAAGGCTTGCGCAGCCCCGGTATAGTCCTTTTGCACAAAAGCTATATCGCCCACCCAATAAACCGCTTGAGGCGCCAAAGGATCCTTGGGATTGTTGTCCGCAAAGGCCCGGAACGCCGCGCGTGCTTCGTCATATTGCGCTTTGGCGAGCAAATTCATCGCGGAATCGAATTGCGGTTTGGTATCCGCCACCGCCCCTTGCGGCAGCGTACCCAATACGCCCCCGGAATTGGGCAGTGGCGCCGCCTGCGTCGCTTGTGCACCGCTTAAATTGCACGGTAAGCCGCTACCGGATTGGTCCGGAGCGGCGCTCACGCCCAACATTTGTGCCGATAAAGCACAAAGCTTGTAGTCGTAGTCCTTCTGCTGGCTGTCAATTTTGTCGCTCAGTTCGTGAACGTGATGACTGAGTTGTTCGTTTTGGCCGGTTAGCTGCTGCAGAGTTTGCTCTAGATCATGGATTTGCTGCTTCAAATCGGCGATCTGAGCATCCTGGTTGTCCTCATGCTGCTGGCGGGCGGCTTTTTCGTCGTCGCTCTCACCAAAAAGACCGGCGATCTGCATGCCCCGAACCTGCGCTCGCGCATTGGAGCTATCGTCGCCGGCGTTTGCCGTTGCCGCCCCCATGCAAACAACCGCGGAAAGCACTGCGATGCTTGCCAACCGTCTTGTCATTTTCGTCACCGGCTCGAAGGAATAGCTATATTACAACCATACTTAGCCAAAATTGCGACCCAGTTTTGCCAAAACGGACAAGGGCGCCGTTTCCGACGCCCTTTTCCGTTACCGGTATCGTCAAACCCGCGTTAGGAAGAGGCGCCGGCCGAAATCGTGGTCACGCCGCGGCGATTTTGCGCCCAGCAAGCTTCCGTCGATTCGGAACAGATCGGACGCTCCTTACCATAGGAGATCGTATCAACGCGCGCGGCTGAAACGCCTATGCTCACCAAATATTCTTTGACGGCATTGGCGCGGCGGGCACCAAGCGCCAAATTGTATTCGCGCGTTCCACGTTCGTCGGCATGACCTTCGATAGTGACGCGGACGGCGGGATATTTTGACAGCCAACTGGCTTGGCGCTGCAAAGTGCCCTTGTCGGCATCGAGGATCGCATACTTGTCATAATCGAAATGGACGGTGTCGCCGACATTGACGCGGAGATCTTCGGCGCTGCCGGGCACGATTGTCGATGTCGGAGCCGTAACGGCAGGCCCCGGAGGCGCCGTTTGTGGCGTCACGGCCGGCTTGGTCTCACAGCCGGCGAGTGCGACAGCAAATGCGATGGTGGCCAATTTGAGGCCGAACGACAATTTCTTCATGGCTATAGAAACTCCAATGGCACACGCTTGGTTCCCGGTGCGGGGGAACGGCGTGCAGAGAATCTTTTCCGCACCTCCCCAAGCGCCGGGTTGACCCAAGAAAAAGGCAACGGAGCGCGGGCTTATTGTAGTGACTATTGGCCTATTGGATCAAGGGCGACCATGCTGGATCGGAAGCGTCACCAGGGGTGGCAACGCGCCGCTCGTTGCGACCGGTGATGTCGACAGACCATATCTGTGCGCCGCGACCACCCTCGATTGTTCTGGTAAACATTAGCACCCGGCCGTTGGGCGCCCAGGTCGGACCTTCGTCTTCCCAGCCGGTTGTCAGAATGCGCTCGCCCGTGCCATCGGGCCGCATCACGCCAATCCGAAAGCTGCCGCCTGATTGCTTTGTAAACGCAATCAAATCGCCGCGTGGGCTCCAGACAGGCGTCCCGTTTCTCCCCTCCCCGAAGCTGATGCGGTGCTGATTGGAACCGTCTGAATTCATGACGTAAATCTGTTGCGATCCGCCGCGATCGGATTCGAAGGTTATTTGTTTTCCGTCGGGTGAAAACGATGGTGACGTCTCGATCGACGGATCGTAGGTCAGCCGCGTCGACGTCCGTGTGCGCAAATCCATAACATAAATGTCGGAATTGCCGTTCTGTTCGAGACTCATAACCACTTTATTGCCGTCAGGCGAGAAGCGCGGCGAGAAGGTCATATTCGGAAAATCGCCAAGTTTTTCCTGACGGCCGCTTTCCAGATCGAACAAATACACACGCGGCTTACCGACGATGTAGGACATATAAGCGATCATTTGCGCTGTCGGATTGAACCGGGGAGTCAAAACCAGGTAGCTGCCATTGGTCAGAAAAATCGGATTGGCACCATCTTCGTCCATCACGGCGAGACGTTTTTTGCGCGCCAGCGGTGGGCCCGATTCCGAAATGAAGACGATACGGGTATCGAAATAGCCCTTCTCGCCCGTGATGCGTTGATAAATGGCGTCCGAAATCATGTGGGCGATGCGCCGCCAATTGGTCAATTGCGTGAAATATTGAAGACCCAGCATTTGGCTTTCGCCGTAGACATCCCAGAGGCGAAAATCGACGCGCAGCCTCCCGTCGGGCTGCATCGCAACTTGTCCTGTCAGCAAACCTTGCGCGGTGATGATGCGCCAATCGGCGAATTTCGGCTCGGCATTGATATCCGAGATTTTGTCAAGGAACGATTTTGGATCGAGCGGCTTGAAGAGACCCGACCGATCCAGGTCGGCGCGCACAACCTTGGCGATATTCTGTCCGGCTGCCGTATCGCCAGGCGCCGACGCGGCAAAGTCGGGAATGGCGATGGGGAGCGGCTGTGGGTTGCCTTGTGTAACATCAACCTGGAGCGCCGCAAATGACGGCGTGGTCACGGCCAAAGCCGCCAAAAACGCACATACCAGTCCGACTCTCTTCATAACAGTCTCCAGTAACCTACCGTTACATGTTATCGCGCGGATCAAACCTATACGTGAAATCGCGCCATTCGCTATATCGGTTTCGCGGCAAACTATAGGGCGCACACTGTTTGATAGCGCGCAGTGCCGTATCAGCCGCCGCCCGGGTGTACGAATTGCTTGCCGCTGCCGCCGCCGAGCTCGCAGTTAACTGCGGCGGTTGTGCTAGAGTTCCGTCGAGGTTGAGAAACATTTCGAAGGTAACCACCAGATCCTCGGGATGCGGCGCTCCGATCTGTGTCTGCGTGTACCAACACCGCATTATCTCGCTTTGCAGGACCGATCTTAGATCGGCCGTCAACCCATTCTGCGCACCAGAGCCGGTGAGGTTCTGCTTGCCCGGTTTGGGATTCTTCTGCGCAGGCGCTGTGAGCAGTCCTGGAAGCATGTTGTCAAACTGATCTTTTAATGATTGTGGCGGCCGTGGCGGTGCCGGTTTTGGCAGCAGCGTTGGTGCCACCTCGATATTCGGTTCTGTCGGCGTTGGCTGGCTCTGCGGCTGAATCAAGTCCGGCTGTGGCGGCGGTGGAAGCGTTTGCGTCACACTCGGCGCGATATTGGTCTGATCGGCCACCGTGACCAAATCGACGGGCACGATGTGCGACGGCTGTTCGGCGATATCGAGCTTATGTGTCCAGGTGAAGAGCGTCGCAGCGACAATTCCGGCATGCAGCAGCAGCGAGCCTGCCAAACCCAGGCGAGGTGCATATCGCTCGGCTGTCGCCCTACGGCTCATTTTGTTTGGGTTTCGCCACATCGGTGACGAGCCCGATATGAGTGAAGCCCGCCGCGCTTAACATCCCCATCACTTGCATGACGCGGCCGTAATCCACGGCTTTGTCACCGCGTACGAAAATCCGCTGATCGTAGCCATTGGCCGCGATCGCCGTCAGCTTTGACACAAGGTCCTCTTCGGGAACGGGCGTGTTCTGGAGGAAAATCTGCCCGTTCCGTTTGATCGTAACCGAAAGCGGCTCGCGATCCTGGCCAAGTGTTTGCGCGCGCGTCTTGGGCAGATCCACCGGAACGCCGACGGTCAAAAGCGGCGCCGTCACCATGAAAACGATGAGCAGCACCAGCATCACGTCGACGAACGGCGTGACATTAATTTCCGAAATCGGACGGCGGCGGCGCGATCGCCGGCCGCTGATATGCCGCTCAACTGCCGCGCCCATCAGTGCGCCTTTTCGTCAAGCTGGCGCGACAAGATCGCGGACAATTCGTCTGAGAAGGTATCGAGGCGATTGGAATAACGTCCGATCTCGCTGACGTAACGGTTGTAAAAAATCGCCGCCGGAATGGCTGCCAGAAGGCCCATGGCCGTGGCAAACAGCGCTTCGGCGATACCGGGCGCCACGACGGCGAGTGTGGTGTCGTGGCGGGCTGCGATCGCTGCAAAAGAATTCATGATGCCCCACACCGTGCCGAACAAACCCACAAAAGGTGCCGTGTTGGCAACGGTCGCAAGAAAGCCGATTTGACCTTCGATAGCATCGGTCTCGCGCGAAATCGTCACGTTCATGGCTTTGTCGACACGATCCTTGACGCCTGCAACCATGCCTTCGCGCGGGTTGCCGTGTTCGAAGGCCCGGCGCCATTCGCGCACACCGGAAACAAAAACTGCGGCGAAGGGATGATCATTGCGCGAGGCAAATTGTGCAAAAAGCTCATCGAGCGATTGGCCCGACCAGAATATCTTTTCGAATTTCGAGGCGCGGCGTTTGAGACCGGACAGGGCCAATCCTTTATTGATGATGATGGCCCAAGACCAAAGGCTCGCAAGCAGCAAGACGATCAGCACCGCCTTCACCAGCGGATCTGCGCGCATGAACAGCGAAACGACAGAAATTCCCGCAAACGGCGAGGTCGCCTGCTCTCCGTTTTGGGAAATATCGACATCGGTCGTCGGAGCCGGAAGCGAAGCGCTTTGCGCGGCCTCACCGGTTGGAGCAGCGCGCGGCTCGCCTTGGGCCATGGCGGGCATCGAAAATGCCAGCGTGAGTGCAAACACAAGCGCCGATACGCAAACAAGCGCGGCGAACCACCTTTTCGTGCTCATAAACGCTACCTCGTCCCTCACTGAATATGCTGCGTCCCCTGGGACCGGATTATGCCGGGTGGAGAACAGAAATGCTCACCGAATGTTGGCTTTATTTTGACGGACAATCCTTAAGTCTATGTTTCATAAAGGAAAGGTAGAAGTTTGTCGCGCACTTCGCGCGGGATACGCCGCGGTTTGCCGGTTAACGTCATAATGCAAGCTTCGACATGGCCTCGGGTCAGCAGAATATCCGCGCAAAAGATGGACTGTTCCGCCGCCATCCGGGCGCCGCTGAGCGACGTACATTTCGTGCGCACCTCCACAAGATCATCGACCCGAGCCGGGCGAAAATACTCGATGTCGATTTTGCGAAGCGTCCAAGCCGTCGGTTCCGGGTCCTCAAGGCCTGCCAATTTGGTGATTCCGACACCGCGGAAAAACTCCGAACGACCGCGCTCCATGTAACGCAGATAATTCGCATGATAAACGACGCTCGAAAGATCCGTGTCTTCGTAGTAGATGCGAATGGGCAAAATATGCGTCTTGCCCTCAAAATGGCCGAAGGCGTCAACCATCGTCGCCCTCCTCCGCGAAAAGACCGATTTGTGCCGGATCGCGTGGCGGCGGGGGCAGCCCCAGATGGGCAAAAGCATTGCCGGTCAAAATACGTCCGCGCGGCGAGCGTTGCACAAAGCCTTGCTGCATGAGAAATGGTTCCACAATTTCTTCGATGGCGTCGCGCGCCTCACCGAGTGCCGCGGCAATGGTTTCGATGCCGACCGGTCCGCCGCCGAAGTTTTCCGCGATCAATTGCAAATAGCGTTTGTCAAAGGCGTCCAAGCCGCGCGCATCCACTTCCAGGCGCGTCAATGCCGCGCCGGCGATCTTGGCATCGACGCATGCATGTCCCGCCACCGACGCAAAATCCCGCACCCGCTTGAGCAAGCGGCCGGCGATGCGCGGCGTGCCGCGGGCGCGTCCGGCAATTTCGCGCGCGCCGTCGGAGGTCAAATTGAAATCCAGAACGCGAGCGCCGCGTTCGACAATCGATAACAATTCCTCAGCCGAATAGTAGTTGAGACGCACCGGAATGCCGAAGCGGTCGCGCAGCGGTGTGGTGATGAGCCCGGAACGCGTCGTCGCGCCGACCAGCGTGAAAGGCGCCAGAGAAATCTTCACCGAGCGCGCCGACGGCCCTTCGCCGATCACAAGATCGAGTTCGAAATCTTCCATCGCCGGATAGAGGATTTCCTCGACCGCCGGACTGAGACGGTGAATTTCGTCGATGAACAACACATCGCGCGGTTCGAGATTGGTAAGAATGGCGGCGAGATCGCCCGCCTTCGCCAGCACCGGACCGGAGGTCGAGCGAAAATTAACGCCGAGCTCGCGGGCCACGATCTGTGCCAGCGTGGTTTTGCCCAAACCCGGCGGACCGGAGAACAACACATGATCGAGCGCCTCGCCGCGCGATTTCGCTGCGGCGATAAAGACTGAGAGATTTTCCCGTGCCTGTTGCTGACCGACGAATTCGGCGAGAACTTTCGGGCGCAAGGATGCCTCGAGCGAATCCTCTTCGGCACGCTGCGGCGTGACGAGGCGATCGGTCTGATTGGCGGCGACTTTGGCCATTTATCGTCCCATTGCTCGCAAGGCCTCGCGGATCAACGCATCGAGTGCCGCGTCCTCACCCAAATCGCGTGTCGTACGCGCCACGGCCTCAGCGGCCGTGGATTGAGAATAGCCTAGCTTTACGAGCGCCGCGACCGCGTCGGCTTCCGGGCCGCGCGGAGCAAGTGCCGTCATCGCGGCATCGCCGGCATGGCCGCGCAACATCATCGAGGGAGCCTTGTCTTTCAGTTCGGTGACGATGCGCAGTGCCAGTTTCGGGCCGACGCCTTGTGCGCGCCCGATGGCGGGTTTGTCGCCGAGCGCCAACGCCCGTTCCAAATCGCGCGGCGACAAGGCCGACAACACATTCAAGGCGACGCGCGCGCCGACATTCTGCACCGTTTGCAGCAGGCGGAACCATTCGCGCTCCTCGGCGGTGACGAAACCGTAGAGCTTGATGGTCTCATCGGTCAGTCGCATCTCGATCATCAGCTGAGACATGCGCGCCCACGGCCAGCTTGGACAAAGTCGAAGACGGGCAATGCACCAGATAGCCGACGCCGCCTACATCCAGCAGCACGTGATCCTCGGCGACGAAATCCACGGTGCCCGTCAGTTTTCCGATCATGCGTAGTGCCGCCATGAATGCGCGGCGCGCGTGCCGGCCAGATGGGCATGGGCGATGGCGGCGGCGAGCGCGTCGGCGGCATCGCCCGCTTCCACGCCGCAAGCGGGCAGCAGGCGATTGACCATCGACTGCACCTGCTCCTTGCCGGCATGGCCGGCGCCGACCACCGACTTCTTGATGTGGTTGGGCGAGTATTCCGCGATCTCCAGCCCCGCCTGCGCGGCGGCCAGTAAGGCGACGGCGCGGGCATGGCCGAGCTTGAGCGCCGCCGACGGGTCCTTGTGCGACGAAGGCCTGCTCCACCGCGATGGCACCGGGCTGCAGCTCAGCGATGATGCGTGCCACTTCGTCGTGCAGCTTCAGCAGGCGCAAGCCCAGCCCGTCGGCGGCGCGCGTCACGATCACGCCATGCGCCACATGCGTGAGCTTGGTGCCGCGACACCTCGATGACGCCCCAGCCCATGCGGCCGAGGCCCGGATCGAGGCCGAGAATGCGAACGGTGGCCATTGCGCGCCCGACGAATCGTACTAGTTCCCGATTCAGGACTGACACAACGCATCGGCAGACTGTCGCATATCCCCTTTTGTGCGACTTATGCATTCCACTCTACATAGGATGCGAGACATGAAAACGCGCACACTCGGCGCCGGCGGACCGGCGGTTTCGGCCCTTGGGCTCGGTTGCATGGGTATGTCGGACTTCTACGGCCCGGCGGACGAAGGCGAAAGCATCGCCACCATCCATGCGGCGCTGGAAGCGGGCGTCACGCTGCTCGACACCGGCGATTTCTACGGCATGGGCCACAACGAGATGCTGATGCGCGAGGCGCTGAAGGGCGGCAAGCGCGACGAGCGCGTCCTGAGCGTCAAATTCGGCGCGCTGCGCGGGCCGGACGGTAGCTGGCTCGGCTACGATGCGCGTCCGGCGGCGATGAAGAACTTTCGTCGCCTACTCGCTGAAGCGGCTGGGCACCGACTATATCGACATCTATCGCCCTGCGCGGCTCGACCCGAACGTGCCCATCGAGGACGTGGCGGGCGCCATCAAGGAGATGATCGCCAAAGCGGCTATGTGCGCCATTTGGGGCTGAGCGAGATGTCGGCCGAGACGGTGCTGCGCGCCCATGCGGTGACGCCGGTCTGCGATCTGCAGATCGAATATGCTCTCGTCACGCGCGGGATCGAAGCGAATATCCTGCCCGAGCTGCGCGAGCTGGGCATCGGCGTCACGGCTTATGGCGTGCTGTCGCGCGGT
Source organism: uncultured Alphaproteobacteria bacterium (assembly GCA_963822275.1). Lineage (GTDB taxonomy): Bacteria > Pseudomonadota > Alphaproteobacteria > Micropepsales > Micropepsaceae > Rhizomicrobium. The sequence goes on along the minus strand of CAWGHR010000033.1, from coordinate 109,150 downwards.
CTGATCAGCGACGGCGCTTTGGCTGGCCAATCGCGCAGCGGCCATCGCGCCATGCTGCCGCGCTTCTCGGGCGAAACCTCGAAGACAATCTCGCGCTTGGTCGAAGCGCTGGCGAAGATCGCCAAAGCGCGCGGCATCACGGTGGCGCAGCTCGCGATCGCCTGGGTGCTGTCGCGCGGCGAGGACATCGTGCCGCTGATCGGCGCACGCCGCCGCGATCGGCTCGGCGAAGCGCTGGGCGCGCTCGACATCAGCGTTGAGCAAAGAAGAACTCGCTTCTATCGAAGCGGCCGTGCCGCCCGGCGCGATCAAAGAGCAATACGCAACCGAAAACCAGTAAGAGGACATAAAGATGGTAATCGCTCTTTGATGGCATCGGGAGGCACGGCCTTTTCGATCGCCGCGATCTCATCTTTGCTCAACGCTATGTCGAGCGCGCCCAGCGCTTCGCTCAGCCGGTCGCGTTTGCGCGCGCCGATTAACGGCACAATGTCTTCGCCGCGCGACAGCACCCAAGCGATCGCCAGCTGCGCCACCGTGATGCCGCGCGTTTTGGCGATTGTCGCCAGCGCTTCGACCAAACCAAGATTGTACTTCAGGTTGTCGCCGGTGAAGCGCGGCAACATGGTGCGGTAGCCGCTGCGCGATTGGCCTACCAAAGCGCCGTTGCTGATCAGACCGCGCGACAGCACACCATAAGCCGTGACGCCGATGCCCTCCTCGCGCAGCTTGGGCAGGATCTTCGCTTCGATGCTGCGCGTGACGAGAGCGTATTCGATTTGCAGATCGAGACCGGCGTCACGGCATGGGCCCGCAGCACCGTTTCCGCCGACATCTCGCTCAGCCCCAAATGGCGCACATAGCCTTTGGCGATCAGCTCCTTGACGGTTTCCGCCACCAGTCTCGATCGGCACATTCGGGTCGAGCCGCGCCGGGCGATAGATGTCGATGTAATCGGTACCCAGTCGCTTCAGCGAATAGGCGACAAAGTTCTTGATCGCCTCCGGGCGTTGATCGATGCCGAGCCAGGCGTTATCCGGTCCGCGCATAGCGCCGAATTTGACGCTCAGAAGGGCGCGCTGGCGCTTGCCGCCCTTCAGCGCCTCGCGCAGCAGCATCTCGTTGTGGCCCATACCGTAGAAATCGCCGGTGTCGAGCAGCGTGATGCCAGCTTCCAGCGCCGCATGGATGGTGGCGATGCTCTCGCCTTCGTCCGCCGGACCGTAGAAATCGGACATGCCCATGCAGCCCAGCCCGATGGCCGATACTTCGGGTCCGCTGGCGCCAAGCCTGCACATCTTCATGGATTGCATCCTGTGTTTGAGTTGCATCCATTAGGTCGCACAAACGGGGATCGTGCAACTAGCCTCAGCCGATACTGTTGCGCCGGTGCCCTGCAATCCGCGAAACTAACGGTCGCGATTCGTTCGGGCGTTGCCATGCAGACCGTTCGCATACTCGGCCTCGATCCGGGCCTCGGCCGCATGGGCTGGGGCGTCATCGACGTGTCGGGGAGCAAGCTGAGCCATGTCGCCCATGGCGTGATCGTGACCCGAGCCGGCAACGGAATGGGTATCCGGCTTCTGACGCTGCATGAAGCCATTACCCGCGTTATTGCGGAACTTCATCCCGGCGCCATCGCGGTGGAACAAGCTTTCGTCCACAAAGACCCGTCGGCGGCGCTCAAGCTCGGCCATGCCAGGGCGATCGCCTTGCTCGCTGCCGCGCAGGCGGGCCTCGATATCGCGGAATATTCCCCCAACCATATCAAGAAGTCGGTGGTTGGGGCCGGCCACGCGGACAAGATACAGGTTCAGGCAATGGTCAAACGGTTGTTGCCGGCCTGTGGTGTGGAAGTGGGCGACGCCGCGGACGCACTGGCCGCCGCCATCGCCCATGCCCATCTTGCCGGGACGCGCGCCCGCATCATGGCGGCACTCGCATGATCGGAAAACTGACGGGCATCGTGGATTTTGTCGCCGAGGACCACGTTCTGCTGGACGTCTCCGGAATCGGCTATCTCGTGCATTGCCCGTCCTCGACGCTTTCCAAGATGATAGTGGGGGCCCATGTCTCATTGATGACCGAGATGCGACTGACCGATGAAACCATCAAGCTCTATGGTTTCGTCACGGCTGAGGAGCGCGAATGGTTCCGTCTGCTGCAAACGGTTCAGAATGTCGGCGCGCGCGTCGCCTTGAATGTGTTGTCGGCCTTGTCGCCGCGCGATTTGGAACGGGCGTTGGCGCTCGGCGACAAACCCGCCATCGGGCGCGCACAAGGCGTCGGCCCGAAACTGGCACTGCGCATCGTCACCGAACTGAAAGACAAAGCTCCCTCGATGATGTTGCGCGGCCATGCCGGCGATGCCGCGATGACGGCACTTGCTCCGCGCGGCCCGGAAGCCGACGCGGTCGCGGCGCTCGTAAAGCTAGGCTATTCTCAATCCACGGCCGCTGAGGCCGTGGCGCGTACGACACGCGATTTGGGTGAGGACGCGGCACTCGATGCGTTGATCCGCGAGGCCTTGCGAGCAATGGGACGATAAATGGCCAAAGTCGCCGCCAATCAGACCGATCGCCTCGTCACGCCGCAGCGTGCCGAAGAGGATTCGCTCGAGGCATCCTTGCGCCCGAAAGTTCTCGCCGAATTCGTCGGTCAGCAACAGGCACGGGAAAATCTCTCAGTCTTTATCGCCGCAGCGAAATCGCGCGGCGAGGCGCTCGATCATGTGTTGTTCTCCGGTCCGCCGGGTTTGGGCAAAACCACGCTGGCACAGATCGTGGCCCGCGAGCTCGGCGTTAATTTTCGCTCGACCTCCGGTCCGGTGCTGGCGAAGGCGGGCGATCTCGCCGCCATTCTTACCAATCTCGAACCGCGCGATGTGTTGTTCATCGACGAAATCCATCGTCTCAGTCCGGCGGTCGAGGAAATCCTCTATCCGGCGATGGAAGATTTCGAACTCGATCTTGTGATCGGCGAAGGGCCGTCGGCGCGCTCGGTGAAGATTTCTCTGGCGCCTTTCACGCTGGTCGGCGCGACGACGCGTTCCGGGCTCATCACCACGCCGCTGCGCGACCGCTTCGGCATTCCGGTGCGGCTCAATTTCTATTCGGCGGAGGAATTGCTATCGATTGTCGAGCGCGGCGCGCGCGTTCTGGGCTTCGATCTGACCTCCGACGGCGCGCGCGAAATCGCCGGGCGCGCGCGCGGCACGCCGCGCATCGCCGGCCGGCTGCTCAAGCGGGTGCGGGATTTTGCGTCCGTCGCGGGACATGCACGCGTCGATGCCAAGATCGCCGACGCCGCGCTGACGCGCCTGGAAGTGGATGCGCGCGGCCTCGACGCCTTCGACAAGCGCTATCTTGCAATTGATCGCGGAAAATTTCGGCGGCGGACCGGTCGGCATCGAAACCATCGCCGCGGCGCTCGGCGAGGCGCGCGACGCCATCGAAGAAATTGTCGAACCGTTCTCTGTTGCAGCAGGGCTTTGTGCAGCGCTCGCCGCGCGGGCGCATTTTGACCGGCAACGCTTTTGCCCATCTGGGGCTGCCAGCGCCGCCGCGCGATCCGGCGCAGATCGGCCTTTTCGCGGACGAGGGCGACGATGAGTTCCCGAGCCCCGGCCATTTTGAGGGCAAGCGCATATCTTGCCCATTCGCATCTATTACGAAGACACGGATCTTTCGGGCGTCGTCTATCATGCGAATTATTTGCGCTACATGGAGCGCGGCCGTTCGGAGTTTTTTCGCGGTGCGGCATCACCAAATTGCCAGGCCTTGACGACCCGGACCCGACGGCTTGGACGCTTCGCAAAATCGACATCGAGTATTTTCGCCCGGCGCGGGTCGATGATCTTGTGGAGGTGCATACCAAATGCATGTCGCTCAGCGGCGCCCGGATGGCGGCGGAACAGTCCATCTTTTGCGCAGATATCCTGCTGACGCGCGGCCATGTCGAAGCTTGCGTTATGACGTTAACCGGCAAACCGCGGCGAATCCCGCGCGAACTACGCGACAAACTTCTACCTTTTCTTTATGAAACATAGGCTTAAGGATTGTCCGTCAAAATAATGCCAACATTCGGTGAGCATTTCTCTTCTCCACCCGGCATAATCCGGTCCCAGGGGACGTAGCAAATTCAGTGAGGGACGAGGTAGCGTTTATGAGCACGAAAAGGTGGTTCGCCGCTCTTGTTTGCGTATCGGCGTTTGTTTTTGCACTCACTCTGGCCTTTTCGATGCCCGCTATGGCCCAAGGCGAGCCGCGCGCTGCTCCAACCGGTGAGGCCGCGCAAAGCGCTTCGCTTCCGGCTCCGACGACCGATGTCGATATTTCCCAAAACGGAGAGCAGGCGACCTCGCCGTTTGCGGGAATTTCTGTCGTTTCGCTGTTCATGCGCGCAGATCCGCTGGTGAAGGCGGTGCTGATCGTCTTGCTGCTTGCCAGCCTTTGGTCTTGGGCCATCATCATCAACAAAGGATTGGCCCTGTCCGGTCTCAAACGCCGCGCCTCGAAATTCGAAAAGATATTCTGGTCGGGCCAATCGCTCGATGAGCTTTTCGCGCAATTTGCCTCGCGCAACGATCATCCCTTCGCCGCAGTTTTTGTTTCCGGTGTGCGCGAATGGCGCCGGGCCTTCGAACACGGCAACCCGCGCGAAGGCATGGTTGCAGGCGTCAAGGATCGTGTCGACAAAGCCATGAACGTGACGATTTCGCGCGAGACCGATGCTATCGAAGGTCAAATCGGCTTTCTTGCGACCGTTGCCAACACGGCACCTTTTGTGGGTTTGTTCGGCACGGTGTGGGGCATCATGAATTCTTTCGCAGCGATCGCAGCCCGCCACGACACCACACTCGCCGTCGTGGCGCCCGGTATCGCCGAAGCGCTGTTTGCCACGGCCATGGGCCTTCTGGCAGCCATTCCGGCGGCGATTTTTTACAACCGTTACGTCAGCGAGATCGGACGTTATTCCAATCGCCTCGATACCTTCTCAGACGAATTGTCCGCGATCTTGTCGCGCCAGCTTGACGAAAAGGCGCACTGATGGGCGCGGCAGTTGAGCGGCATATCAGCGGCCGGCGATCGCGCCGCCGCCGTCCGATTTCGGAAATTAATGTCACGCCGTTCGTCGACGTGATGCTGGTGCTGCTCATCGTTTTCATGGTGACGGCGCCGCTTTTGACCGTCGGCGTTCCGGTGGATCTGCCCAAGACGCGCGCGCAAACACTTGGCCAGGATCGCGAGCCGCTTTCGGTTACGATCAAACGGAACGGGCAGATTTTCCTCCAGAACACGCCCGTTCCCGAAGAGGACCTTGTGTCAAAGCTGACGGCGATCGCGGCCAATGGCTACGATCAGCGGATTTTCGTACGCGGTGACAAAGCCGTGGATTACGGCCGCGTCATGCAAGTGATGGGGATGTTAAGCGCGGCGGGCTTCACTCATATCGGGCTCGTCACCGATGTGGCGAAACCCAAACAAAATGAGCCGTAGGGCGACAGCCGAGCGATATGCACCTCGCCTGGGTTTGGCAGGCTCGCTGCTGCTGCATGCCGGAATTGTCGCTGCGACGCTCTTCACCTGGACACATAAGCTCGATATCGCCGAACAGCCGTCGCACATCGTGCCCGTCGATTTGGTCACGGTGGCCGATCAGACCAATATCGCGCCGAGTGTGACGCAAACGCTTCCACCGCCGCCACAGCCGGACTTGATTCAGCCGCAGAGCCAGCCAACGCCGACAGAACCGAATATCGAGGTGGCACCAACGCTGCTGCCAAAACCGGCACCGCCACGGCCGCCACAATCATTAAAAGATCAGTTTGACAACATGCTTCCAGGACTGCTCACAGCGCCTGCGCAGAAGAATCCCAAACCGGGCAAGCAGAACCTCACCGGCTCTGGTGCGCAGAATGGGTTGACGGCCGATCTAAGATCGGTCCTGCAAAGCGAGATAATGCGGTGTTGGTACACGCAGACACAGATCGGAGCGCCGCATCCCGAGGATCTGGTGGTTACCTTCGAAATGTTTCTCAACCTCGACGGAACTCTAGCACAACCGCCGCAGTTAACTGCGAGCTCGGCGGCGGCAGCGGCAAGCAATTCGTACACCCGGGCGGCGGCTGATACGGCACTGCGCGCTATCAAACAGTGTGCGCCCTATAGTTTGCCGCGAAACCGATATAGCGAATGGCGCGATTTCACGTATAGGTTTGATCCGCGCGATAACATGTAACGGTAGGTTACTGGAGACTGTTATGAAGAGAGTTCGGACTGGTATGTGCGTTTTTGGCGGCTTTGGCCGTGACCACGCCGTCATTTGCGGCGCTCCAGGTTGATGTTACACAAGGCAACCCACAGCCGCTCCCCATCGCCATTCCCGACTTTGCCGCGTCGGCGCCTGGCGATACGGCAGCCGGACAGAATATCGCCAAGGTTGTGCGCGCCGACCTGGATCGGTCGGGGTCTCTTCAAGCCGCTCGATCCAAAATCGTTCCTTGACAAAATCTCGGATATCAATGCCGAGCCGAAATTCGCCGATTGGCGCATCATCACCGCGCAAGGTTTGCTGACAGGACAAGTTGCGATGCAGCCCGACGGGAGGCTGCGCGTCGATTTTCGCCTCTGGGATGTCTACGGCGAAAGCCAAATGCTGGGTCTTCAATATTTCACGCAATTGACCAATTGGCGGCGCATCGCCCACATGATTTCGGACGCCATTTATCAACGCATCACGGGCGAGAAGGGCTATTTCGATACCCGTATCGTCTTCATTTCGGAATCGGGCCCACCGCTGGCGCGCAAAAAACGTCTCGCCGTGATGGACGAAGATGGTGCCAATCCGATTTTTCTGACCAATGGCAGCTACCTCGTTTTGACTCCCCGGTTCAATCCGACAGCGCAAATGATCGCTTATATGTCCTACATCGTCGGTAAGCCGCGTGTGTATTTGTTCGATCTGGAAAGCGGCCGTCAGGAAAAACTTGGCGATTTTCCGAATATGACCTTCTCGCCGCGCTTCTCGCCTGACGGCAATAAAGTGGTGATGAGTCTCGAACAGAACGGCAATTCCGACATTTATGTTATGGATTTGCGCACACGGACGTCGACGCGGCTGACCTATGATCCGTCGATCGAGACGTCACCATCGTTTTCACCCGACGGAAAACAAATAACCTTTGAATCCGATCGCGGCGGATCGCAACAGATTTATGTCATGAATTCAGACGGTTCCAATCAGCACCGCATCAGCTTCGGGGAGGGGCAAAACGGGACGCCTGTCTGGAGCCCACGCGGCGATTTGATTGCGTTTACAAAGCAATCAGGCGGCAGCTTTCGGATTGGCGTGATGCGGCCCGATGGCACGGGCGAGCGCATTCTGACAACCGGCTGGGAAGACGAAGGTCCGACCTGGGCGCCCAACGGCCGGGTGCTAATGTTTACCAGAACAATCGAGGGTGGTCGCGGCGCACAGATATGGTCTGTCGACATCACCGGTCGCAACGAGCGGCGTGTTGCCACCCATGGTGACGCGTCCGATCCAGCATGGTCGCCCTTGATCCAATAGGCCAAAAGTCACTACAATAGCCCGCGCTCCGTTGTCTTCTTCCTTGTCAACCCGGCGCTTGGGGAGGTGCGGAAAAGATTCTCTGCACGCCGTTCCGCCGCACCGGGAACCAAGCGTGTGTCACTGGAGTTTCTATAGCCATGAAGAAGTTTTCCTTAGGCCTTAAGCTGGCCGCCATCGCATTCGCTGTTGTGCTCGCTGGTTGTGAGACCAAGCCTGTCGTGACGCCCGAAGCGCCGCCTCCAGCGCCCGCCGTTGCTACTCCGACGTCGACAATCGTGCCTGGCAGTGCTGAAGATCTTCGCGTCAATGTCGGCGATACCGTCCATTTCGACTATGACAAATATGCAATCCTTGATGCCGACAAAGGCACTTTGCAGCGCCAGGCCACCTGGTTGGGCAAATATCCCTCCGTCCGGGTCACCATCGAAGGGCACGCCGACGAACGCGGAACGCGCGAATACAATTTGGCGCTCGGTGCTCGCCGCGCCAATGCGGTCAAAGAGTATTTGGTCAGCATAGGCGTTTCGGCCGCGCGGGTTGACACGATCTCCTATGGCAAGGAGCGTCCGATCTGCTCGGAATCGACGGAATCTTGCTGGGCGCAAAATCGCCGCGGCGTGACGACGATTTCGGCCGGTCCCGCTTCCTAACGCGGGTTTGACGATACCACTGGCGGAAAAGGGCGTCGGAAACGGCGCCCTTGTCCGTTTTGGCAGAGCTAGGGTCGCAATTTTGGCTAAGTATGGTTGTAGTAGAACTTTTTCTTCGAACCGGTGACGAAAATGACAGGACGGTTGGCGGGCATCGCAGTGCTTTGCGCGGTTTTTTGTGTTGGTACGGCAACGGCCTACGCCGGTGGCGATACTTCCAATGCGCAAACCTACCCGCAGGTTCGCGGCTTGCAGATCGCAGGTCTTTTCGGTGAGAGCGACGAGGAAAAAGCCGCCCGCCAGCAGCACGAGGACAACCAGGATGCTCAAATCGCCGATTTGAAGCAGCGAATACACGATCTGGAGCAAACTCTGCAGCAGCTAACCAGCCAGAATGAACAGCTCAGTCATCACGTTCATGAGCTCGGCGACAAAATTGACAGCCAGCAGAAAGATTATGACTACAAGCTTTGCGCCCTGTCGGCACAAATGTTGGGTGCCAGCACTGCGCCAGGCCAATCAGGCGAAGGCTTACCGTGCAATCTGGGCGCTGCATCCGCGGCGCAAGGGGCACCACCCGCCAATTCCGGTGGCGTACTCGGTACTCTCCCGCAAGGGGCGGTGCCGGACACCAAACCGCAATTCGATTCGGCGATGAACCTGCTCGCTAAGGCGCAATATGACGAAGCACGCGCGGCGTTCCGCTCTTTTGCAGACAGCAACCCCAAGGACCCTTTGGCGCCTCAGGCGGTTTATTGGGTGGGCGACATAGCATTTGTGCAAAAGGATTATACCGCGGCAGCGCAAGCCTTTGTAGAAGTGATCAAAAAGTATCCCACAAGTTCGCGCGGCCCCGATAGCATGCTGAAATTGGCCCAGTCGCTCCTCGCGTTGGGCCAAAAAAAGGAAGGCTGCGTGACGCTTGGCGCGATCAAGAGCAAATACCCGCAAGCCTCGGCGGCCGTCCTCTCCCAAGCGGCGAGCATCCGTACGAGCTCCTGCAAATAGCGACGATCTTGGTTCGCGTTTTGCCGAGACGATGCGTTTGGCGGGCGCGCCATGGCCGGCAGCCGTTGCCGTCTCCGGAGGCAGCGATTCTCTGGCATTGATGTTCCTTCTGCGCGATTGGGCGAAGAAGTCGCGGTTGGCGCCTCCAACCGTTGTCTGCGTCGATCACCAATTGCGACCAGGCTCTGCGGACGATGCGCGGCAAGTGCGACGCTGGGCCAGGGCGGCGGGGTTGCGGATCAAAGTCTTGGTACGCGAGGGTGAAGTACCCGGCGCCGACATCGAGTCCGCCGCAAGAGACGCCCGTTACAGGTTGATAGGAGCATGGGCGGCGGCTCAACGCCTCCGGGCGCTCTATGTCGGCCATACCCGCGACGATCAGGCCGAGACGTTTTTGCTCCGATTGGCGCGTGGCAGCGGAGTTGATGGACTGTCGGCGATGGGCACTCTCGCGTCCTATCCTTTGCCCGGCTTTTCCGGTTTGGTGCTGGTGCGGCCCATGCTCGATATCGACCGCGGACAGTTACGGTCCTACCTCGCCGCGCGCGGCCAGGCTTGGCTCGACGACCCTATGAATGCCGATACGCGTTTTGCCCGGGCCAAAATCCGCAATGCATGGCCGTTGTTGGAGGAAGTGGGCTTGAACAAAGCGCGCATTGCCGACGCGGCCAAGCATCTGGCGCGGGCGCGAACGGCGTTAGACTTGGCGAGCGCCGCGGTTTTGACGCGGGCATGCCGCTTTAAAGCCCCCGATGCTCTGCTCGATCCCGCGGCGTTGACCGGTGCGCCACGGGAGCTCGGACTGCGGGCCTTGGCGCGCGTGCTCATGATCGTGTCACAAAACGTCTACCGGCCCCGGTTTGAGCGGTTGGAGCGTTTGTTCGACAGCATTTTGGATGCGACCCTGGGGGCGGGACGCACGCTACATGGTTGCCGGATCGGCCCTGCGCCTCGCGCAATCGCCGTTTTTGGCAAGGGAACTTTGCTCGTCCGGCGCGAGGGAATGCGCCGTAACTCCATGGAAAACGGGCCATAACCCGCCAAAGGGCTTTTTAAGCTCGTTTGGCCATAGTCATTGCTGTCGCACGGCAAATTCCTTAACGTTTCGCACTCTGGCAATGCGGTAGAAACCTCCTATCTATGGATGAAGGCTTTTCGTACCGAATTCATTGCCTTAAAGGCCCCGAGGAAAGGACCACCTTGAACAACCTTCGCAACCTGGCGCTGTGGATTCTGATCGCACTGCTGCTTGTTCTTTTGTTCAACATGTTCCAAGGGGCCGGCCAAAAACAGGGGCCACAGGACGTCAAATACTCGGACTTTGTTCAGCAGGTCGATAACGGGGCAATTAAGCAAGTCACGATCAAGGGGAATGTGATCAAGGGTACTCTGTCGTCGGGCCAGCAATTTTCGACCAACAAGCCCGAAGATGCGAGCCTGGTCCAGCGGCTGCTGGACCATCACGTCGAATTCAATTCCGAGCCGGCTGACGATGGGGCATTCAACTTCTTGAACATCCTGATCAGTTGGTTTCCGATGTTGCTGTTGATCGGTGTGTGGGTGTTCTTCTTGCGCCAGATGCAGGCCGGCGGCGGCAAGGCGATGGGGTTCGGTAAGTCTCGCGCCAAATTGCTCACGGAACGTCAAGGCCGCATAACCTTCGAAGATGTCGCAGGTGTCGACGAGGCCAAAGACGATCTCAAGGAAATCGTCGACTTCCTCAAAGACCCGCAAAAATTTCAGCGCCTTGGTGGCCGCATCCCCAAAGGCGTGTTGCTCGTTGGCCCGCCCGGTACCGGCAAAACGCTGCTCGCGCGTGCCATTGCGGGCGAAGCGAATGTGCCTTTCTTTACGATTTCCGGCTCCGATTTTGTGGAAATGTTCGTCGGCGTTGGCGCCAGCCGTGTCCGCGACATGTTCGAACAGGCGAAAAAGAACGCACCTTGCATTGTGTTCATCGATGAAATCGACGCGGTCGGCCGCCATCGCGGTGCTGGACTGGGCGGCGGCAACGACGAACGCGAGCAGACGTTGAACCAATTGCTGGTCGAAATGGACGGCTTCGAATTGACCGAAGGCGTCATTCTGATCGCGGCCACAAACCGTCCCGACGTGCTCGATCCCGCGCTTCTACGGCCGGGCCGTTTCGACAGGCACGTTGTGGTGCCCAATCCCGATCTCGGCGGTCGCGAAAAGATCCTGCGGGTGCATATGCGCAAGGTCCCGCTGGCGCCCGATGTCGACCCCCGCGTCATTGCGCGCGGCACGCCCGGTTTCTCCGGAGCCGATTTGGCCAATCTGGTCAACGAAGCGGCATTGCTGGCGGCGCGCCGCGGCAAACGTGTCGTAACTATGAGCGAACTCGAGGAAGCCAAGGACAAGGTCCTGATGGGTGCCGAGCGCCGCTCCATGGCGATGACGGAGGAAGAGAAGAAACTTACTGCGTACCACGAAGGCGGACATGCCATCGTCGCGTTGAACGTCAAGGGTTCCGATCCAATCCACAAAGCCACGATTATTCCCCGTGGTCGCGCGTTGGGTATGGTCATGCGGCTGCCGGAGCACGACCATCTTTCGATCACGCGAGAGAAGATGCTGTCCGACCTGTGCGTCGCCTTTGGCGGCCGCATTGCCGAGGAGCTTGTCTTCGGGCACGAAAAAGTAACGACCGGAGCCGTCAGCGATATCGAACAGGCGACGCGTATGGCGCGCGCGATGGTCACGCGCTTCGGAATGTCCGATGAGTTAGGGCCGATCGCCTATGCCGAAAACCAGGAAGAAGTTTTCCTGGGTCACAGCGTATCGCGTACGCAAAACATCTCCGAAGCAACGGCGCAAAAGATCGACTCTGGAAATTCACCGTATCATCGACGACAGTTACCAACGTGCGCATCAGATTTTGAGCGAGCGGATGAGCGATCTCAACGTCTTGGCCCGCGGCCTCTTGGAATATGAAACGCTGTCTGGCGACGAGATCGTGGCGCTCCTCAAAGGCATTCCGCCGGTACGCACGCCCTATGAAGAACCCGAACCGCAACGCGGTTCAGGTCCCAGCGTGCCGCAGGCTGGTCGTCCGCGTGGCCCCGGCATTATCGCGCCCGAACCTCAGCCGGGTCGGTAAACTCCAGTTTGCGGGTGGCGCAGTGGAGAGATCGCCCATCCTTCTCGGCATCGTGAACATCACGGAGGATTTGTTCTCCGACGGCGGGCGATATCTCACAACGGATGCGGCGATTTCGCACGCAAAAAAACTTCACGCCGATGGCGCGGTGATCGTCGATTTGGGTGCTGCCGCCAGCAATCCTAAGGCCAAACCCATCGCGACAGCGGATGAGATCGCCCGCTTGGCGCCCGTCGTCGCGGCGTTGAAACAGGAAAAAATCGCGGTTTCCATCGATACGTTTTCGTCCGCCGTACAAAGTTGGGCGTTGGCTGAGGACGTCGACTATTTAAACGACATTCATGGATTTTCCGACCCAACGCTCTATCCGGCGCTGGCGGCCGGCAAGGCGAGGCTCATCGTGATGCATGCCGTGCAGACGGAGGGCAGGGCAACGCCGGTCGAGACCACACCGCAGGAGATCATGGGGCGGATCCTGCGTTTCTTCGAAATGCGTATCGCCAAGCTTGAGCAAGCTGGGATCGCGCCAAACAGATTAATCTTAGATCCGGGGATGGGGTTCTTTTTGGGCCGGGAGCCGCAAGTATCCTTTGAGGTTCTGAAGCATTTGCCGGATTTGAAGCGGGCTTTTGGCTTGCCCGTCCTGATTTCGGTTTCGAGGAAATCATTCTTAAGGACAATGACCAAGCGAAGCGCTGCGGAGGCCGGTCCTGCGACCTTGGCGGCCGAGCTTTTTGCTGTTTATCAAGGAGCGGACTATATCCGTACGCATGATCCGGCGGCGCTGTCGGACGGTCTAGCGGTCTGGGCTGCAGCAACAACCCGCAATACTGTGTGACCCTTGCCCGCTCAAGCTTTTGTTATGATTGAAGGATATTATCGTTCGATGAGAGAACGGGGCGTCAGCAACTCATGAACCGCAAACTATTCGGCACGGACGGTATCCGCGGCCTCGCCAACACCTTCCCAATGACGCCCGAGATTGCCATGAAAGTCGGTATGGCAGCCGGACGTATGTTCACCCGCGGCGAGTACCGCCACCGCGTGGTGATCGGGAAGGACACCAGGCTTTCCGGCTACATGGTAGAATTGGCGCTGGTGGCGGGGTTCACAGCCGTCGGTATGGACGTATTTCTCTTCGGGCCATTGCCGACGCCGGCCGTCGCCATGCTGACACGATCGCTGCGAGCCGATTTGGGCGTGATGATTTCCGCCTCGCACAACGCCTATACAGACAACGGCATCAAATTGTTTGGGCCGGACGGTCAAAAACTTTCCGACGAGCGCGAATTGGCGATCGAAAAGCTGATGGCAAACGGCATGGAAGAAGGCCTCGCGCCGTCATCCAAGATCGGGCGCGCCAAACGCATCGACGACGCGCAGGCGCGTTATATCGAATTCGTCAAATATACATTTCCGCGCAACCTCAAACTCGACGGTTTGCGCATTGTGATCGATTGTGCGCATGGCGCATCCTACAAAGTCGCGCCCGCCGTTTTGTGGGAGCTCGGTGCCGATGTGGTGACGCTCGGTGTCGAACCGAACGGCATGAACGCCAATTTCGAATGCGGGTCCACCGCGCCCGAAGCGATGTGCAAGAAAGTGCGCGAAGTGCGGGCCGACTTCGGTATCGCGCTGGATGGCGACGCCGATCGTGTCGTCATGGCCGACGAACATGGCCGGATCATCGACGGCGATCAAATTCTCGCGCTGATCGCGCGATCCTGGAGCAAATCCGGTGCCTTAAAGGGCGGCGGGATCGTCGGCACGGTCATGTCCAATGCCGGGCTCGACCGCTACCTCTCAGCCCAGCATCTGAAGTTGGCCCGTGCGCAGGTGGGCGACCGTTATGTCATCGAGGAAATGAAAAAAGGCGGTTACAATGTGGGCGGCGAACAGTCCGGTCATATCGTATTGTCGGATTTCTGCACGACGGGCGACGGTTTGATCGCGGCTCTACAGGTGTTGGCCGTGATCGCGCAAGAGGACAAGCCGGCCAGCAAGGCCGCCCACCTTTTCGAACCGTTGCCCCAGGTTCTGCAGAATGTGCGCTTTCGCAAAGGCGCCCCGTTGGAAGACGCACACGTCAAATCGACGATCGAAGCGAGCACGGCGCGCCTCAACGGTTCGGGGCGAATTCTGGTACGCAAATCCGGCACCGAGCCCGTCATTCGCGTCATGGCGGAAGGCGACGACGAACAGTTGATCCACGCCATTGTCCACGATATTGCCGCGGCAATCGAGGAAGCGGCTGCGTGAACGCCGCGAAACCGGCGCGTCTTTTGATTATCGCCGGTTCGGATTCGAGTGGCGGCGCGGGAATTCAAGCCGATATCAAAACCGCGGATGCATTCGGCGTCTACGCGATGACGGCGATTACGGCCGTCACCGTGCAGAACACAAAAGGCGTTAGCGCTATTCAAGCCGTTTCGCCAAAATTGGTACGTGACCAGATTCTCGCCTGCCTCAACGACATCGGCGTAGACGCGATCAAGACCGGCATGCTCGCAAACGCAGCCATCGCGAAAATCGTCGCCGAAATTCTCGCCAAGCATGCAAGCGGCGTCCCGCTGGTCGTTGATCCTGTCATCCTCTCCACAAGCGGCGCGGCTCTGCTTGACAAGGCCGGCGAAGAAATCATCAAAGAATATCTCCTGCCATTGGCGACATTGGTCACGCCCAACATACCGGAAACCAAGCGGCTGACCGGTATTCGCGGCGCAAGCCGCAGCGATATGCGCTCTGCGGCTTCCCGCTTGCGCGCGATGGGTGCCAAGGCGGTGCTCATCAAAGGCGGTCATTCGACGCGGGCCACGATCGACGACATTCTGGTTTGGGAAGGCGGCGAAGAGATATTCGCTTTCCCCCGGATCAAGACACGTCACACGCATGGAACCGGGTGCACGCTCGCGTCGGCCATCGCTTGCGGGTTGGCACAGGGCCTGTCGATTCCCTTGGCCGTCGGCCGTGCACGCGAATATTTGCAGATGGCCATCGAAGCCGCGCCGGGTTTCGGCAAAGGCCAAGGGCCGCTCAATCACGCTGCAAAATTGAAATAACCGAAGCTAATTGTTCCAGGGAAGCTAATTGTTCCAGGTGAGGGCCACAAGATCCGGATCTTCTTGCGTGCGGCGCTCATTTGACAGGAAGTCATAATAGCCACATCGCCCGGTGGGATAATCGCGGCAGATCGAGGGCCGCGCTTTATACACCGTGCAACAGCGTTTTTCCGTATCGAAGAAACGGCAGATGCGGCCGAAATGCTCGTCAGCCTTGCGGCGCATTTTGAACTCGCCGCCGTCTTTGACATCACCTTTGGTGACGAACTTCGCCTTGGCCTTGGCAAAAGTGAGTTTGAAATGTTTCGCCAGCCGCTCAAGGTCACGCCGTGTCACCGGGATGATGTGGTATGAGCAGCAATATCCCGGACACTTGGAACAGTTGTACATCACTCGCTGTTAGCACGCCCATTGCGGGCTTGTCAGCGATTTTATGAGAGGACCGCGCCGTTCAATTTGCCGCGAATGATTTCTTCGGCCTCATGCACGATGCGGTTCACAAGCTCCCGACAGCTCGGAATGTCATGGATCAGACCTTGGATCATACCGGCCGACCATATTCCTCCATCGATCGCTCCGGTCTCGAGCGCTTGGCGTCCGCGTTGACCTACAACCAAGGGCTTTACATCTTCGAAGGTGGCGCCACCTCGCTTCTCGATCGCCGCGACCTCATCGCTAACGGCGTTCTTCGCCACCCGCGCGGTATTGTGCAGGGTCCGGAAAATGAGGTTTGTCGACCGTTCGTCATTGGCGACGATGGCCTCTTTGATCTTTTGATGGATCGGCGCCTCTTTGGTCGCCATGAAGCGCGTTCCCATGTTGATGCCGTCTGCACCAAGCGCCAAAGCTGCCACCAAGCCGCGCCCATCGCCAAATCCCCCCGATGCAATCATGGGTATTGTCACTTTGTCGGCGGCGGCGGGGATCAGGATCAAACCCGGCACGTCGTCCTCGCCCGGATGGCCGGCGCATTCGAAGCCGTCAATGGATACGGCATCGACGCCGATGGATTGAGCCTTTAAGGCGTGGCGGACGCTGGTGCATTTGTGGATGACCTTTATGCCGGCCGCCTTGAACGCCGGCAGATGCGGCGCCGGATTGTTGCCGGCCGTCTCGACGATCTTGATGCCGGCCTCGATCACCACCTGCCGGTATTCGTCGTAAGGCACCGGATTGACGGTCGGCAGAATAGTGAGATTCACACCGAACGGCTTGTCGGTCATGGATCGCGTCCGCGCGATTTCCTTGTCGAGGGCTTCGGGCGTCGGCTGCGTCAGGGCGGTGAGAAAGCCCAGCGCCCCCGCATTGGCGACGGCCGACACCAACTCGGCATAGCCGACCCATTGCATCCCGCCCTGCACAATCGGATGCGCAATGCCGAACGCTTCGGTGAATCTGGTCTTCAACATGTTGAGCCCCGCTTTGAAGGGCCGAGCGTGCCTGCAAAGCGAAAGGGGACGCAAGTGATCGCGGAAACAAAAAACTTTCCGCTACTGCGTGGTGAGCAGCGCTCTTCGTGATACGAGACTAGCCGACGAACGGGTCATGCACCAGGATCGTGTCGTCGCGTTCCGGACTGGTGGATAACAGGGCCACCGGCGCGCCGATCAATTCTTCGATCCGCCGCACATATTTGATCGCATTGGCGGGCAGTTGCGCCCAAGAGCGCGCACCGCGCGTGGATTCGCTCCAACCCGGAATGGTTTCGTAGACCGGCTCGATGGCGGCCTGTTCGTTGGCGTCCACCGGCAAATGATCCAGCGTTTTGCCGCCCAAACGATAACCGACACAAACTTTGATTTCATCGAACCCATCCAACACATCAAGCTTGGTCAGCGCGATGCCGTCGACGCCGCCGGTCACGATCGTTTGGCGCACCAGAACGGAATCGAACCAGCCGCAACGGCGCTTGCGCCCGGTCACGGTTCCGAATTCCGCACCGCGCGTGCCGAGCCGCTCGCCGATGTCGTTGGTTTGCTCGGTGGGGAAGGGGCCTTCCCCGACGCGCGTCGTATAGGCTTTAACGATGCCGAGCACATAGCCGATTTGACGCGGCCCGATGCCGGAGCCGGCGGCGGCTTGTCCCGCCACGGTGTTCGATGAGGTGACGAAGGGATAGGTGCCGTGATCGACATCGAGGAGAACCGCTTGGGCGCCTTCGAACAGAATTCGCTTGCCGACGCGCCGCGCTTCGTCGAGCACGCGCCAAACCGCACCGATGAAAGGCAGTACCTTCGGCGCGATCTCCATCAACGGCTTCATCACGTCTTCAACCGTCAATTCGGTCACACCGGTTCCCCGCCGCAGCGCATTGTGATGGGCGAGCAGCCGCTCGATCTTCGGCGGAAGCGTTTTCATATCCCGCAAATCGACGGCGCGAATGGCACGTCTACCGACCTTGTCTTCATAAGCCGGACCGATGCCGCGCTTCGTCGTGCCCAGGGCCTGCACCGAATTTGAGCTTTCACGCGCCACGTCGAGTTCGCGATGCAGCGGCAGAATGAGGGTCGCGTTTTCGGCGACGATCAAATTGGCCGGCGTGACCATCACGCCTTGGCTTTTCAATTTCTCGATTTCGCCCGCCAGCGCCCAAGGATCGACCACGACACCATTGCCGATGACGGCCAATTTGCCTTGGCGGACCACTCCCGATGGCAAAAGGCTTAGCTTGAACGTCACCCCGTCGATGACAAGCGTATGGCCGGCATTGTGTCCGCCCTGGAAGCGCACCACCACATCGGCGCGCGCCGACAGCCAGTCGACAATCTTGCCTTTGCCTTCGTCGCCCCATTGAGCGCCGATCACTGCCACATTCGCCATTGCTTATACCTGGATGCTCTGTGCCGCCCGCAAAGGATTCGCGGGGCCAGCGGCGAGTTATAACGGCCACCGCCGGGCGCGTCGTGCTTTTTTCGGCGGGTGCGGCAGCGCGGTTTTTCGAATTCGTCCAGGGGGTTGCGCAGTCCCCTGCAAGATCATCGCTCCTCGCGCAAGCCGGCGGGCACTTCTTTCTGCCCAGTTTGGCGCAGGGTGCCGCCAGCGCCGTGTCGGATGTACTAGGCCCTGTTTACATAGTCCTCGCGAGCCGCGTTTCGAGCGAAAATCGCCGGATGGCAGATGGAGCGGCGACAGCCGCGACCGCCCGAAGAGCGTATCGGGCAATACGGTCGAGGGCTTCGACGAACTAGCCGGCGATTTTCACCGAAACCCTTCGGGACGCGCCGATTTTGCCCGCGTCGCCGCGCTTGCCCGATGTCCCACATCGCGCTACGCGCGTCCGTACGCGGTTGCTACGGACTCTGCCGGAAACGGGCAAAATCGGCAGCGTCGCGGCCGTGACGACTATGTAAACAGGGCCTAGTAGACGTGCGGATAACAGAGGCTAGCGCCCTCGCAGGTCAAAATTTGAAGTTCCCGTATGCGTTCTTCCGTTTTCTGGATTTCGCATTGGCTGTGGCGCAACCCGTAGTCCTCGTTCTTCTTCCAGGTCACATCGCCATTGTTCTGGATGGCGCATTCCTTGTCCTTGTAAGCGATCCAGGTGCGCTCCACATCGCGGACGGCGTTCTTGTCGTTGCCGGGGTGATTCATTGCGGCCTCATAGGCTTTGCCCAGAGCTATGTTGGCTGCCGCCAAATTCGCCGCATAACATTTGATGAAGGCGGGCTTACTCAACTTCATAGTCTCGCAATTTTGCTTGGCATAAAGCGGCGCGTCTTGTGCCATGGCCGCACCGGCAAGTGCGAACAAAACGGCCGGAACGAGAGCTAAGATCTTTTGCATCGATTTTCCCCATCTGTCGAATGCGTCGGTTCGAATGAACTATAGCCATTAGTGGCTCGCCTGAGGAAGCGAGACGGAGAAGATGACGATGTCGAACTGATTTAATCGGAAGCGCATTGTAGGCCGAAGCGCGGAATTGGCAGAGCTTTGGAGGAACTCGGCCCATTTGTGCCCAAGCTCTGGCGGCTCACATGCCGCATGATTTCCGCAAATGCCTGCGGCCTTTCCAATTGAGGAAAATGGGCCGCATCAGCCACTTCGAACCATTCCTTGCTCGGCGCCACGACATGGTCAAACCATGTCCTTGCGAGGCTTTTTGGCGAAGTCATGTCGTTGGCTCCCATAACGACATAAACCGGGACGGCGAACCGCTGCGGCGGCACGCCATAACCGCCGGGGATATTATATTTGAGATGTGCCTGCGCGAATTTAGGGCCTTTGGAGACGTTTAGCGCATCCCTGAGGCCGTATTCTGGGGCCATCAGTCCGGTCAGGATCAGCGGCGTCATGGATTTCGAATGGGCGAGCTCTCCCCCGGCCTGAAACAGCAAATCCTCTCGGTTCGCCGCCGTCACGCTCAGCCGGTTGCCGAGTTTGCGATGAATGAGGCGATCCTGCTCGCCATGTTCGGCGGCGGGATCGGCGACCTGGCCGACGCCGACATAGGCGTAAAACAGTTCGGGATGCGATGCGGCGAGGTGAGCGCCCAGGAAAGTGCCCCATGAATGGCCCACCAGGAACACGCGCTTGACGCCGTAGCGGCGGCGCAGGTCCCCGACCACCTCCAATGCATCGGCTTCCATCTGGGTGAAGGTCATGTGCGCCGGGTTCATATCGGCGTGGTAGCTTTTTCCTGCACCGCGCTCGTCCCATTGCACGACGACAAAGTCGCGCTCCAACGGGCGCGCAAAGGCGTGGGCCAGAAACATTGCCGGCATTCCGGGCCCGCCGTGAAGAAACAGCAGGACCGGTTTGTTTCGATCGCAACCGCGCTCCAACAACCATTGGCGATCGTCGTTCACGGTGACAGCATGAAGCCTGGCAACA
The DNA here is from genome assembly GCA_963822275.1 of uncultured Alphaproteobacteria bacterium. Lineage (GTDB taxonomy): Bacteria > Pseudomonadota > Alphaproteobacteria > Micropepsales > Micropepsaceae > Rhizomicrobium. Next base: position 88,907 of record CAWGHR010000033.1, on the reverse strand, counting down.
GCACGAGGCGCGAAGATCGGATCGGTGTATGACTTGAAGACCAGCCAGCAAGCCATCGCGATCAAGATGGCGGCAAACGCCATAGCGGCGCGCTTCCACATCGGCATCCCCGACCATCCCTAAGGACGATGAATTCGGCGTGGATCATAGCGTTGTTCGAAGGAGTGCAGATGTTACGGATCGCCGCTGCGATGCTTGCGCTGGGAATGAGTGTCAGCCGCGGCAAGCCGATGTCGATGCAAAACGTTGCCCATTCTTCACGGCGTGAAGACGGTCTCGCTGCGCGATGCGATTGCTTGCGGCGCCGTTCGGTCGCGATGGTTGGTCCCATGGGCGCCAATTCTGGGCGTGGATAATGTGTCCGGCGGACAGGCCTTTCCGGGGGACTCTATGGCTAGGCCGCAGTTGCCGAAACGCTTGCCGTGGCTGTTCGTCATTGGTGGCAGTCTGTTCGTACCGGCCGGCACACTCGATTGGCCGCAAGGCTGATTGTTCTTTGCCGAATTTGTCGGCGGCATCGCCATAACGGCGTTTTGGCTGAAGCGGCACGACCCGGCCCTCTTCGAAGAGCGCATGCGCAATACGCGGCGAGAGGCCAGGGCGCGCTGGGACCAGATATTCATGCTGGCGATGGGCCTCGTTTGGTACAGCTGGATCATCGTCATGGCCCTCGATGTCAAACGCTGGGGCCTGTCGCACATGCCCGCCATCTTTGCCGTGCTCGGCGCGTTCTTGATCTTCGCCGGATATTTTTTGGTGGCCTGTGCGCTGAAGGCAAACAGCTTTGCCACCACCGTCATACGGCTTCAGCAGGAGCGCGGTCAGAAAGTCGCCGATACCGGACCATACGCCAGTGTTCGCCATCCGATGTACACGGGGTCCGTAATCATCCATCTCGGCACGGCTCTCTTGCTCGGGTCGTGGATCGGCCTCGGAGGCGTGCCGCTGCTTGCCGGTATGCTGGCCTTCCGTTCCGTTCTTGAGGAACGCCTGTTATGCGCAGGGCTTCCGGATTACGCCCGCTATGCCGCCCGCGTGCGCTGGCGCTTGATCCCCTTGCTGTGGTGAGACGCTGCACAAAACCCGAGCCTTGCGGCGCGTCTCGGGGTTAATCCGGTCTGGGCCGTCCGAAAAACAGCACATAGCCATCCGGGTCTTTCACTTCGAAACCTCGCAATCCGTCATTTGTGTCGGTGAGCGGGGCACTGAAAACTGCGCCACGTTCGGCAAAATCCGCGGCAAGGGAATTGGGGTCTGGCGCATAGATGTAGGCATCCCATCTCAGATGACCATGGCGCGTATGATTTGGGACCGGCGTGATGCCGCCCTCCGATTTGATAAGCATCTGCGCTTGGTCGCGGCAAATGACGGCGAAGAACGGATTCTCCGTCGGTTCCACAAACGTCGGTTCGAAGCCGAGTTTATCGCGGTAGAACGCGATTGAACGGCCGACATTGCTGACGATCAGAAATGGCGAAATCCCCAGCGTGCGCGGCGTTTTCGCGTTTGTCGGGCGAACTGAGCTATCGCGCGGCGGAAACATTTGCGCAGCGATAGGACGGGCTGTAGTTTCTATTTTTGCCGCAAGCACGTTCCAGTTGGCCAAGCCAAACATCTTGGAGACGAGCTCCAAGCTTTCGCTCTGCGTGAAGGCAATGCTTTTCTCGGCAAGAGCATCTCTTAAGGTTCTGGCCATTGCTTTGGAATCGCGAAAATCGCGCATGCTGTCCTCTGCTGGAGCGAAGGGCGTATCAGTGCTTGCTTTGCTGATCCATTCGCTCGTGGCAAAGGCAGCGAGTTCGATCGACGCGTTCACCGAACCCCATGGGCGCAAGCGGCAGGCCGCATCAGCCTTTCCACCACGCTATGTTCGACCACGCACGGTTGTCAATATTTTCGGGCTCAAATGCGCAAAGTTGGAGCGGGCGAAGGGGCAGTTGGCGTTCGCGTAACCGCGGACCCTCGGATACAGCTTGGGAAGAACAGAAATAAGGCACCGGTGCATTTTTGAATTATCTAATGCAGTCAACACAATAGCAGTCCTGGCGCTGCACAAATGCTGCGCGCATTGACGCGCGGATTCCCGCAATTTGAACTATTATCCGATTGCGACGCTCGCGGTGGTCGCGCGGACGATTTATGGAACGACAATGCTCAAGGCCGGTCCGGACGAAAAGATTTATCCCGTCGTCAAGCTTGCGACGGTCGTGGAGGCGCTCTCGGCTGAGGGCGTACCGTCCGCGGATGTTCTGAACGGGGTTCAGCTGTCAGCGAGCGAGATTTCGTCGCCCGCGACAAGGGTTTCATTGAATCAGATCATCGAATGTTGCCGCAATGCCTCAAGGCTCGCGCGCAATCCGTGCTTCGCCTATCATGCAGGTTTGCGGTTTCACGTTTCTGCGTACGGGGCGCTAGGCTTCGCGATCCTCAGCAGTACGAACTTCCGTCAGACAATGCGCGTCGCAGAGAAGTATCACGAACTGTCGGCAACGCCACTCTGCGACATATCCCTCAAGGAGGAGGGTGATCGCGCAACGTGGTTCATAAGCCCCATTGCGCACCCAAGGATCGACGCTTCCCTCTATAAGTTCCTGGTCGAGATGCAATTCGGTATTCACGTGTCACTTCACCGCGACGTAATGGGCCCGTCGTTCGTCGCGCGACAGCTGCATGTCACCTATGCCGCCCCAGGGGACACGCAGAGCTACGCTGAGACCTTTGGCTGCGAAGTGCATTTCGGTCAACCGCAGAACAAGTTCGTCTTCGATGCGGCGTGGCTGGATCGCGAGCCCAAGGTGGGGAACGAAATCACTCACGCCATTTCCCTGCGGTTGTGCGACCAATTGATGGAGGAATTGCGGCTTCGCGTCGGTCTCGTCGGGAAGGTGCGCGAGATTCTTCTTGTCAACCTGATGCGCCCGACAAGCTTGGAAGCTGCCGCAAAACATCTGAATATGACCGCGCGCACATTGCGAAGGAAACTCGCCGAAGAGAGCACGTCTTTCCACGAGCTGGTGGATGAATTGAGGATGCAGGTTGCGATCAAGTATCTCCGGGATACTGACCTGACGATTGAAGAAGTCACATACGCTCTGGGATTTAAGGATGCGGCCAATTTCCGGCGCGCATTTCGGCGCTGGACAAATCATGCACCACTTGAGTTCAGACAACGTTCGAGGAGCAGTATCGGTCACTCCGAATCGCCTGACTGAGGTTGCTGGCGCCCCACCCTGGAATGCTGCCGCCACGTTTTCGCCGAATTGCCGCGTGTCACGTCCGTCCGGTTTATCTCGGTTATGGCCGGATTAGACCTGATATTGGCCCCTGCGAACCTTTTGGCATTCCTCCAAGCACCTATCTTCGGGTGGTCACGCAATTATGCCTATTGGAGGACATCATCATGAGTGAACCGATCGACCAGTTCTGCGAGAATCTTCGAATCAAACTCACAAATATCGATAGCGGACTCGCGGGCCTCAAAGCCAAAATCGACGGTAAGTCTCAGCAAATCGAACAGGCGGTCCGCCTTCACCTCGACGACGTCCGCTGGCGTATCAAACAGGACGCAAAGAAGGTCTCGGCGGCGCAGGCCGAAGTGAAAGACTGGGCGGAAAGCCAGAAGGTCGCGACGGAGGATAAGATCGCCGGATGGAAGGCCACGCGCGATCTAGGCAAGCTGCAGGGTCGCGCCGTTAAGGCCGAACGATATGCCGAGGCCGCAATTGATCTTGCTATGGCGGCCGTGGACGAGGTCGAAAAAGCGGCGATCGAGGCCTGGCTTGCCCGGCACGACGCCGATTTAGCGCCAACCAAAAATCTAAGTCCCAATACGGCGATTCACAGGTGATCTCGTCCGCACGCAGTAGTGGTCAATTACGATCTATCCGGAATCCCAGAACAAAGAGCGCTGGTACATGACCCCGATAAACATTGCACGGATAAGCCACATCGAAGGTCTTGCACGTACAGTGGCTCGATTGTTCATGGCAGACTGGGATTGGGCTAAATGGAATGAGCTTCTCGCAGACGATGTCGTTCTGTCGATAAGACCGGGCACCACATGCATCGGCCAAAACTGCAGCGCTACTCACGCATTCGGCTGTGAAAATGCCATGCGCGTGCTGGAGGGCATCCACGGCGACATCAGGAATGGTTTTTCCGTGAACACCAAATTGGTCAACGAATGCGACATCGTTCTGCTGGGCGTTTTAGCGAGACAGTCGATGGTCAAAAATACCGAAGAAGCAGCCGTTCCCATCGTAGTGCACCTGGCGTTCGATAAGGCAAAAAAGCTTAAAAAGATGACACTAGCGGCGATTAATTTGAATCCGCTGGCGGAGGCCATCTTCGCCGCCGTACGAAATGGTGTGAGTCATGTCGGTTGAACGGCGTATACGCACATCAGTCAGAGAAATGGAACGATAGGAGGATAGAATGGTTCACGAGAAACAAGAAACCAACATCATGCACCGCGCCATAAGCGATGCGTTGGGCATTCACTGGCGGTTGTTTCTGTTCCAGGGCCTGGTCATGCTGGCGCTTGGCATTTTTGCTGTCGCTTTGCCTATTGCTGCGACAATCGCCGTAGATATCTTCATCGGTTGGCTTTTTCTCGTTTGCGGCATCGTGGGTCTGTTTGCGATATTCTCGACCAGAAACATTCCAGCCTTTACATGGAGTCTGGTCACTGCAGCCTTGTCGACCGCTATCGGTATTTTGCTCATCTGGCACCCCGTCGCGGGTGCTCAATCGCTTACGGTCTTGTTGACGGTCCTCTTCCTTGTTGAGGGCATCTTTCAGATCGCGACGTCAATCGCCTATCGCGACGTGATTCGTGAGTCATGGGGTTGGATGCTAACGAGCGGCATCGCGGATTTGGTGTTGGTTGTAATCATCACGCTTGGCTGGCCGATGACCGCAAATTGGGCGTTGGGTCTACTCGTCGGCGTCAATCTGATCACGTCTGGCTTTGCGGTCATGATGGTGGCAATCGCTGGTCGCGGCATCACGCGTTTGTTGGAGGCCCCCGTTACCCACTCGCGGCCATGATCTTGCATGGCCTATGACGGGACGTGGGGATCGGAGGTTAGAACCACGTTGCTGACGTAGAGCACGATGCGACAGCTCAAGCAGGGGCAGGAGGTAAACATGAGTTTGCACCTGATAGCCGGATTACTGACCTTGACGTTCATGGGAGGCGCGTTTGTCGGAATGTTTTGCACCGAACCACCCGATTACGAAGCGCCGAAGTACGAATTTGTCTGCCTCGCTTTGACGTTCCTGACGCTTTTTGCCTGGCTGGAAACGAAGTGATTTAAAATTACGGCGCTTTGCATTTCAGCTCGATCCGTCGACCACAACGGTTGGACGTCACCTTATAACCGCAGTCGTGCGCATGAGCGGATATTCGGCGGATTCACACGCCATGTGTTGAACGACGCAAGCCTGCCAGTTCTTCTGTGCCATTAATTCCGAATGTGTTGCCACTGCGGCATTAGCCTCCGAACGATCGCGCGAAAAAAAGCTCGCGCTGATTCCGGCACTGGCCGAGATTGCAACGTGAACCGAACACCACAAAATCGTTTGCTTTCATTATGGCCAGTTTGGACTGGATATTGGCCGACGCGAGCCTTTCTGATTCTGCTCCGGCGTGGGACATACGGCTTCGTCAGCGCCGAAAGTGACTAAGGTCAAAGACAACCTAGTAATCGGTTAGCCGACATTGTGGAACGGCCTCGCTGTAAAGCCCCTAGCGGCGAGGTCGTTGCCACAGAATGCCGTGGAATTCGGATTCCAGTTACGGGAGGGATTGTTGTGAGAGTGCTATTTGCCACCGCTGAAGCTTATCCCCTTGCCAAGACTGGTGGGCTTGCCGATGTCTCCCGGGCTCTACCGATAGCGCTTGCTCGCCACGGCGTCGATATCCGGCTTTTGCTTCCCTGTTATCCCATCGCCCTTGCGCAAATCGAAAAGCCGCATACGGTCGCCAAGCTTGGCCCCATGCTTGGGATTGCAGATGCCACGCTCATCGAAGGGACATTCCCCGAAACGAATTTACCCGTGTGGCTTGTCAATTCACCGACGCTCTTCCAGCGCGACGGTAACCTCTATCAAGACGAGAGCGGCCGGGATTGGTCGGACAATGCCTTGCGTTTCGCATTCCTTGCGCATACCGGCGCAAAACTGGCGATGCAGCAAACTCGTGTCGCTTGGAAACCAGACGTCGTCCACGCCAATGACTGGCACACGGGTTTATTGCCGTTGCTGCTTTCATTTGAAACCGCGCCCAAACCGAGCACGGTGTTCACCGCCCACAATATGGCCTTCCAGGGGAATTTCGCGCGAGAAACGTTGGCTACCATCGGCGTTCCGGACCATTGCTACGACGCCAACGCGATCGAATTCTATGGACAGGTATCGTTTCTGAAGGCCGGCCTTCGCTATGGAGATCGAGTCACAACGGTTAGCCCCACTTACGCGAAGGAAATCCTTACGCCTGATTTTGGTTGCGGCATGGACGGTGATCTGCGTCAACGAAATACTGATTTCTGCGGAATCCTCAACGGGATTGACGATGAGTTGTGGAATCCAGCCACCGATATCCATCTGCCTCAGACTTATCGCGCAAGCAGTATTGCGGGAAAAAGAACCTGCAAGGCCGTGCTACAGCGTGAACTTGGTTTACCGATAAACCCCGAAACACCACTCATCGGGTTCGTCAGCCGGCTGACACAGCAAAAGATGGTGGACATCATCTTGTCTGCGCTGCCGTGGATCGTCGAGCAAGGAGCGCAATTGGTGATCGACGGAGAAGGTGATTCGTCGATCGAAGCCGCGTTGCAGGAAGCGCAAGCGAGGTATGGCAATCAAGTGGCTGTGACGATCGGCTATGACGAAGCGCTGGCGCATCGCCTTCAAGCGGGAAGCGACATATTGCTGGCACCGGCGCGGTTCGAACCCTGCGGACTGACGCAACTCTATGCCTTGCGCTACGGCACATTGCCGATTGTCCGCCGTACCGGCGGTTTGGCAGACACCGTGGTGGACGCCACCGTTCGGGCGATGGCCGATCGGACTGCGACCGGTTTCGTTTTTGAGGATGCGAACACGACCAGCCTTGTGTCGGCAATTGGCCGAGCCTTGGCCCTCTACCGCGAGCCGCTGACATGGCGGCGATTGCAGTTGAACGCCATGGCGCAAGACTTCAGTTGGGACGCCAGCGCCGCCAAATACATCTCTTTGTATAGCGAACTGAGCGGAGCACCGCCAATCGCCGAGACGGCGTCCGACGCGAAACAAACACGGGAAACGGAGAGGCTAATAGCGCGCTGAGGCATTGTGACTTTTGTGGCTGTCAGGCCTCTCGAAGAAGCCGAATTTGGAGAACGAAAGGAAATACATTCTGTAGCGGCGAATAGGAGAGTGCCATGTACCATCGAATACCAACCATCCCATCTGAGGAAGATGTCCGCGAGCGCGCCCACGTGATCTGGGAACGCGAAGGTCGCCCGGATGGCAAATCAGAAGAACATTGGCTGAGAGCAAAAGCGGAACTTGAGTTGGAATTTGAGGAAGAGCGTACCGCTTCGATGCCCTTTCGAAAGCAACCCGTTCCCTCTGATGAAAGCATCCGCGCGCGGAGCCACGCTATTTGGGAACGCGAAGGTCGCCCAGAGGGTAAAGCCGAGCTGCATTGGCTGATAGCAAAGGCGGAACTCGAGGATGAGTTTCACGCGGAGTGCGCCGCTTATATCCAGGGGAAACCGGCAACTTTTGCCATGCCACTTCTCGAGATTTCCTCGCCACCGATCCTGACCACATCCTCTGTTCCTGCAGCGGAACCAGCCAGATATAATAGCGTCCGCTCATGATCAGGGGCATGAACGTGTTGTCCGGACTTTTTGGTCTCAGGATATCACACCTAAAATGAGGATCGCACCATGACTCAACCCAAGATCGGACTTGCGCTGGGAAGCGGCGCTGCGCGCGGCTGGGCGCATATTGGTGTCATCGAAGCCTTGCTCGACAAAAAAATTGTGCCAGATATCGTTTGCGGCACGTCTGCGGGCGCTCTGGTGGGCGCGGCCTATGCGGCGGATCGTTTGCCTCAGCTTCGGGCCAGGATTGAACAGCTTAATTGGCGCGAGATTGCCTCTTTGATCGACGTGCGCATGTCGAACGGCGGAGTGATGGAAGGCGCACGCGTTGAAACGTTTCTGCGCGATCTTGGCATTTCCGGACCTATCGAGACCTGCAGCAAGCGTTTTGCCGCCGTTGCCACCGATTTGACGACAGGTCGCGAAGTCTGGCTGCAGACCGGACCAATCGACAAGGCGGTTCGCGCTTCGATCAGTATTCCTGGGGTGTTCAGTCCTTTCCGCATGAATGATGCATGGTTCCTGGACGGTGGCCTCGTCAATCCGGTGCCGGTATCGCTCTGCCGTGCACTCGGCGCCGACATCATTATCGCCGTCGACCTTAATGGCGATCGACTCGGCAAGCGCTGGGTTCGCGAGACCGCAACGAGTGCCAGCCATGAATTCGCCGAGCGTGTCATCGAGCAGCTTCCTGCCATGTTGAGGGACCGAATGAAGCCCATCGCCATGGACCTGCTGTCGCCTCGAGAGCCCGTTCCCGGTTATTTTGAAGTACTCGTCAATGCTCTCGACATCATGGAGGATCACATTACCCGGGCGCGCCTTGCCGGAGAGCCGCCACATGTGTTGCTGCGTCCTCAGCTGACAAATCTAAACTGGATGGAATTCCAGCGCGGGCGCGAGGCGATTGCCGAAGGGCGCGCATGTATCGAACGTGCGAGTCTATCCTTAAGCAAGTACTTTCCCCAAGTAGCCTCCGAACCATAACGCTCAATCGCGAGGGTGTCATGAATGACAAGAATGGGTCCGGAAAAAAGCCGGTAACTCAGTCGGACTGGATCTGGTACATGCTTGGCCTTCTTGGCCTGCTCTTCTTCCTTGGCACGCTTGGGACTCGCTTCGAAGCTGGCCAGGAGATTCCCTATAGCGAATTTCGCAGCCTGCTCGCGAAGAACGCGATTTCCGATGTCGTGGTCGGGCCGTCGACCATCACGGGCACTATCAAGCCGCAGGCCAAGAACGGCGAACTCAAGAGTTTCACGACAACACTCGTCGAACCCTCCATTGCTGACGACCTCCAGAAGCACAACGTAAAATTTAGCGGCGAAAAACCGGCCAGCTGGCTCGAACGATTCACACTGTGGATTCTGCCGATGATACTGTTCGCCGGTTTTTGGTTCCTTCTTCTGCGCCGGTCCGGAATGAATGTCGGTGGATTGATGGGAGTCGGGCGCAGCAGTGCCAAAGTCTTTGCAGAGCAAGACGTCAAAGTCAGGTTCGCTGACGTGGCCGGGGTCGATGAGGCTAAGCAAGAGCTCGCGGAAGTCGTAGGCTTTCTCAAGAATCCTGGATTTTACGGACGCCTCGGGGCGCGCGTGCCCAAGGGCCTGTTGCTTGTCGGTCCTCCCGGCACGGGCAAGACGTTGCTGGCACGCGCCGTCGCCGGAGAGGCAGATGTGCCATTCTTCTCGATCACCGGCTCGGAATTTGTCGAGATGTTCGTCGGCGTGGGCGCCGCGCGCGTACGTGATCTTTTCAAGCAGGCGCGGGAAAGCGCGCCCGCGATCATCTTCATTGATGAGCTCGACGCGCTTGGCCGTGCGCGCGGCATTGATTTTCCCTCCGGCGGGCATGACGAGAAGGAACAGACGCTTAATCAGCTCCTCGCGGAAATGGACGGTTTTGATCCGAGTGCGGGCATTATCGTGCTTGCCGCGACCAACCGGCCCGAATTCTCGACCCCGCTTTGCTGCGCGCCGGCCGGTTCGACAGGCAGGTTCTGGTCGATCGCCCCGACCGCAAAGGTCGGGCCGAAATTCTACGCGTTCATCTGAAGAAGATTTCCGTGAGTCACACGCTCGACGTTGATGTGGTTGCGGGTCTGACACCCGGCTTCACGGGCGCCGATCTCGCCAATCTGGTCAATGAAGCGGCCCTGGTTGCGACGCGCCGCAAGGCGGATTCGACCACGCTTGAGGATTTCACCCAGGCCATAGAACGCCTGGTTGCAGGCCTGGAAAAGAAAAGCAGGATTTTAAGTCCGCGCGAACGCGATATCGTCGCCCATCACGAGATGGGGCACGCCCTTGTCGCCATGGCATTGCCGGGCACCGATCCGGTGCAGAAAGTATCTATTATTCCGCGCGGCATTGGCGCCCTCGGATACACGATACAACGCCCTATCGAGGACCGCTTTATCATAAGCGAGTTGGAGCTCTTCAACCGCATCGCCGTGCTATTGGGCGGCCGCGCAGCCGAGAGCCTTGTCTACGGCGAAGTCTCGACCGGCGCTGCCGACGATCTGACCCACGCGACCGACATTGCCCGCAACATGGTCGTGCGTTTCGGCATGGTGCCGGCGCTCGGTCTGGTGGTGTATGAGCCCGAAACCGCAAGTTATCTTGGGGGCCAGATGCCGAATTGGCGGCCGCGCGCCTACGGAAACGATGCCGCCGACGCGATCGATGAAGCCGTGAAAAGCCTCATCCAGAAGGCCTTCGAGCTGGCACGCGGGACACTGCAGCGAAACCACGCCGTCCTCGAAACGGGCGCGCAGCAGCTTCTCACCCACGAGACATTGGGGACGGAAGATTTGGCCAAGCTGGGCAACGCGCTTGTGCGTGAGGCAAAGCTCGCTCTTAGCGCCACTCGCTAACGGCGCTGTTGTCGACGTCACATTCCGAAAGTGCGGACCTCTGGCCTTCCTTTCAGTGGCCTAGGCCACGTTGTATTTGCTATCCAGCGATCCGGCGCGGGTTCTCGAACAATCGGGCCGTGACTGCCCCAAAGACCATGCCGCCGACATGGGCGAGATAAGCCACGCCGCCCGATTGCGTGTCTGCGATGACGCCAATGCTGAGGAGCTGGGCTAGAAACCAAAGCCCGATCAAAAGAGCAGCCGGAATGAACGTGATGCGGAAAAACCAGCCGAAGAATAAAATCGTGCGAATTTTGTCGCGGGGATAGGTGACGAGAAATGCGCCCATCACGGCGGCGATCGCGCCGCTCGCGCCAAGATTGGGAACAGTCGAACCAGGATCGGCGATGACTTGTGCGAGCATCGCCACGATCCCACCAACAAGGTAGAACACAGCGTATCGCCAAGGATTCATGGCGTCTTCGATCTCCGGTCCGAACGCCCAGAAGAACACCATGTTGCCGATGATGTGGGACCAACTCGCGTGCATGAACATGGCTGTCACGATGGTCATCAGGTGACGGCCAGCACTGATGTCAGCGGGGATAACGGACCATCGGGTTACAAAAGCATCGCCGTTCGCCAATTCGAGAATAAACGTCAGCACGTTCACTGCGATGATGAACGCGGTGACTATGGGAAAATGTGAAGGGCGTCGCGATTCGTCTTCGAGCGGGATCATGCAGTGCTACGGCGTTAATATGGGCTGGGGATTAGGATACTCGGGGAGACGGCACGATTTCCAGATTACTCAAATATCTTGGCATTTTAACACAGGGATCGGACTAACGGTAGATGATGGACTTGATGTTGTTCGCAGGAACGCAGCTTGTACTGTCAAAAGACCTGCTAAAAGAATCTTTGCTTTTCCACCAAGCCTTGGCTCGCCGAGCCGTAGCTCGCGGTAACCAGTCCGCCTTCGCCCTGCCGGTCACGACATGACAGCCTTCTCTCGCTTCGCGAGCGAAGGCTGGAGCGGGCGAAGGGGTCGCGTGCGCCCCGCCGCGTCAGCGGAATAAGGGCCGTGCGCGACGAACCCCGCGCGGAGGCGTCAGCCGTAGCGCAATCAAAGAATCGAGGGTTCGTTGCAATGCCTGGCTTGCCGAGCCGTAGCTCGCGGCAGCCAGTCCGCCTTCGCCCTGCGGGCTACCGGCGGTCCATAGCGGCAGCGTTTGGACGCCTTCTCTCGCTTCGCGAGCGAAGGCTGGAGCGGGCGAAGGGGTCGCGTGCGGCCCGCCGCGTCAGCGGAATAAGGGCCGTGCGCGACGAACCCCGCGCGGAGGCGTCAGCCGTAGCGCAATCAAAAAATCGAGGGTTCGTTGTCCTGCTGGTGAAATCTGGAGCGGGCGAAGGGAATCGAACCCTCGTATGCAGCTTGGGAAGCTGCCGTTCTACCATTGAACTACGCCCGCATGCGGCATTGATTAGCACGACTGGCTGTGGGGACGGAACTGTCTTTATGGCCGGCTTTAAGCGATCCCGAAATAGCCCAGGTGCCAACGCATCTCGCCCTCGTCTAAGGGGTAATCGATACCGCCGCGCGCCGGCAGCAGGTCCTTGCCTTTCAAATGCATGATCGTGTTCTGCAGCTTGAAGGCGATGCGCATGCTCAGTCCGGCCTTCCAAGCCAAGGCGGTAATGGCCTTGGCCGATCCCGAATCCAAAATGCGCCGGACAATACCTTCCTCCGCTTTGGCGAGAACCGACAAAGCGCAGACCACGGTATCCTTTTGGCAGGCCTCCGCTGCCGCGGCGACAAAGGCATCGTCCAGCCGTCCATTGCGGTAAGCCGCTTTGACATCGCCGGCGGCGTCCGTCGCCTCAACTTTGGAGGTCTTGGCTTCTTTGCGCCGACGTTCGCGCAGTTTTTTGTTCAGATGGGTTCGGGTGGCGTCGTCCAGCCCATGGCGGTTTGCCAGCAAATTGATTAAGGCACTGGCGACGAAAGCGGCGACACGCCGGATCGCGCGCGGCGACAATTCGGTGCGAAGGACAAGCGGACCGTGCCACTCCGCGACTTCAGCCGCCTGTGTGATGATCTTGTCGAGTGTTCTGGTGCGGACGGCGGCGTCGATATTGGCGAGCAGGGCCGTAATGGCGGCCGTGTCGCGCGTGGCAACCACGGAATCGGCAACCTCGCCCGATAGTCCTTTGCGCCGCGCCACAGCGGCCAGCATGGCATTGGCATGCGCCGTGGTGACGATCTCGATGAGGTCGGTGTCGGTCAGTAAAGGAGAGTATTCGAGGATCGGTGCGGCAACGATTTCTTCGATGTCGCGCGCCAAACGGTCGATAACCGGCTTGGGCACGCAATCCAAATGTTTGATTTCCTCGGCCAGCATGGCGCGCACACGCGGTACCTCATCGCGCGCCAATTGTTCGAGCGTTTCGATCGTCAGATCACGAATCTTTTTCTGTTCGACGAGAAGCAGCCCGGGGAACAGCCGGCCGATCTTGCTCGCAAGTTCGACGCGCACATCGTCTTCGGGATCATCGGCCAACAGCCGATTGGTTTTGGCGGACGCGCCGGGATTTGCCGCAACCGCCCGCCGTGTGGCGACGGCGCCGTTCTTCGCCAAATAATCCAGCACGTCCTCGCCCACATCGGTTTGCGAGGCCAGCTCGTCCTGTTCCTTTTTGGCGCGCTGCTCCAGCAACCGCAAAGCCTGTGCGGGGTTAAGAGGCGCGGAACTGTTATCGCGTTTTGCGTGGGACATCGGTCTTTCCGATGTCGAGTGTCACCCGCCGCTCTTTAATCCCGCTTGAAAAACATTGGTTTACAAATGCTTACCGGTAAGAAATTTATGATAACCATGGCTAGCCAAAACGAAGCGACCCAGCCGCACGGGCAGCCGAGATCCTGCCATCGACGGAAATGCTGCGCGAGGTCAAACGCGCATTTGGGCGAGCAGCGAGTTAAGCAATGACCTCAAAACGGAAATTGCGAAACCATGTCGTTCGACAACGCGTCGTAAGCGCGTGTGACCGACTCCAGAAATTGCGCCTGAATGGCAAGCTTACGCGGAAAGATCGTGTTGAGTGCCAAGAAATGCGGTACATCCGTCTCTCCCCGATTCTCGCAAGCGGCCGCGACGTCTTTGAGGAGCTTTTCCAGTGGGTCGACGATTCTCGCGCCTTCGCGCATCCGCATGCGAAGAAAGAGCATCCAAGCGGCAATCGGGACAGCGAGCCGGTTAAGCGGACGTCCGGCAGCAATCGTGTCGGAGATCGTGCCGAGCAGACGCGGACCCAGCTTTTGCGAACCGTCCCAGGCGATCTGCGATAGAAGGTGGCGAATGCTCGGATTGCGAAAGCGCGTCAGCACCGTATCGATATACCCGTCGAGATCGAAATCGGCCGGCGGTTGGAGCGTTTGACGAATGTCCTCACGCATCAGCCGTTCGACGAAACGCGACAAGGCCGGGTCCTGCATGGCCTCGAATACGGTTTCATGACCGCGCAACAAGCCGACATAAGCCAGCGTCGAATGTGGACCGTTTAGCAGCCTAAGCTTCGCACGATCGTAAGCCGCGACGCTGGCGGTCAAGGTCACACCCGCATCCGCCCAGCTGACGGCTGCGGAACCGGGCAGGTCCTCGATCACCCATTGCGAGAACGTTTCACGTTGGACCGGCCAGGCATCCTCGACACCCAACAGGGTTCGCACATCCGCCCGCAAAGCATCGTTGGTCGCAGGCACTATGCTGTCGACCATCGTGCGCGGAAACAGCGCGTCGTGTTCGATCCATTGTGCCAGATCCGCGTCACAGGCTCCGGCAAACTGGACGACGGCGCGCTTCAACCGCACACCGTTGTCTACAAGATTGTCGCAACTGACTGTGGTAAACGGCTTGAGCTTTGCTGCACGCCGTGCCCGCAATCCTTCCACCAACCAGCCGACAAGGCTCGCGGGTTTGCGCGGGTCGGCGAGATCGTGCCTGATTTCCGGGCGCGTGACATCAAGATCCCCGTCAGGCGTTAGACAGTAGCCGTTTTCCGTCACCGTTATCGTCACCGCCTTTGTGTCGGGCGAGGCCAGGCGGGAAAGAACCGTTTCGCGCGAACGACGTGCCACCAGCGCATCTGTCACGGACCCGATGAGGCGCGCTTTATTGCGCTCGCCCAGTTCGACGAGCGTGTACAAACCGTCTTGCTGCACGATGGCGTCGCGCAAATCTGTCGACCGGAGCGAGACCTGACAAATCCCCCAGCGCTTGTCGCGAACGAGAAGCCGGTCGAAATAGTCCGCCTGATGGGCCCGGTGAAAAGCGCCGGGACCGAAGTGAACAATTCCCGTGGCAATCTGCGAACGGTCATAGGTGGGGCGGCCTATCCCGGCAGGAAGAACGGGCAAGCCTGCGGCGTTAAGGCGGGCCATTGGCGCAAAGTCTTCCGCTTGATGGCAAATTTCGTCCATGACCCTATGGTAACCGCTGTCATTTTGGCCCAAGTTTCAGTCCACATTGCCGTAAAACCCGGACGGACGCTAATAAGGGAACGGGACATCACCCGGACAGACTGTGAACGCACGTAAAAAAACGGGCGCGGAAGCGATAGCGCCCGCCAAACCGATAGCATCGGAGTCCATCCGAGGGCGCTCGACGATCAACGACATTGCGCGTCTAGCCAATGTGTCGAAGAAGACCGTCTCGCGCGTCATCAACGACTCGCCTTTCGTCAAAGAAGAAACGCGCACCAAGATCAACGATATCATTCGCGAGATTGGTTTCGCGCCCGATCCCCAAGCGCGCGGGCTCGCATTCCGGCGGTCGTTCCTGATCGGCATGATCTATGACAATCCGACCGCGCAATACGTCGTGAATATGCAACAAGGCATTCTCGACGCCATGCGCGGCTCGAGTTTCGAATTGGTGATCCGTCCGTGCGATCGTGCCAATCCGACTTTTCTTCACGACATGCGGGCTTTCGTGGAGCGCCAAAAGCTGTTCGGCGTCGTGCTCGTGCCATCGGTTTCGGAAGATGATCGCCTCGTGCATCTTTTGCACGAGCTCGATTGCGCTTATGTGCGTATCGCAGCCGTCTCGCTCGACACGCCGGCAAACATGGTTGTCACTCATGACTTTGCGGGTGCCGCAGATTCCGCGCGCCATTTGGCCGATCTCGGTCACAAGATTATCGCCCATATTTCCGGTCCGTCGACATTCCGCTCGTCTTACGAACGCCGGCGCGGATTTGCACAGGGATTGGACGAACGCCATTTGCGGCTCAAATCCGCCTATGACCGCGAAGCGGGTTATACGTTCGAAAGCGGCAGAGCCGCCGCGGAAGATCTGCTGAAGATGAATCCGCGTCCCACGGCGATATTTGCCGGTAACGACGAGATGGCGGCCGGCGTTTATAAAGCGGCCCGCGATCTTGGATTGGAAATCCCCAAGAAATCTTTCGGTCGTCGGCTTCGACGACAGTCCGGTCGCCTCGCGCATGTGGCCTTTGCTGACCTCGGTTCGCTTGCCGATCCGGGACATGGGACATATGGCGGCCGAAAAGCTCATTCACCGGGCCAAGGAGCGGCGAGGCGCGAGCGAGGTCGTCACCGACGTTATCCCGACATTGGTCGTGCGCGAAGTCCACCGCGCCGCCGCCCGTCCCATAAAGACGGTTGCGCGGTCGGTGCTTGGCAGGCGTATGACACCGGTTACCAGTCCACGAATTTTATGGCCAGTCGAATCCTTCGTCGATCAGCCGAAGAGGGCCCCATGTACAAAAAAACCTATTACGCGACGCATCCCGACAGCTACGCCGCTGCCGACAACCAAACCCTGCGCGACCGCTACCTGATTGGCGGTCTGTTTGCGCCGGAGGACGTGTCTCTGTTCTATTCGCATGGCGAGCGCCTGGTGATCGGCGGCGCAGCTCCTATACGCAAAACCGTTAAGCTGCCGGCGCAAAGCGAACCCGAATCCGCCAAGGGCAAGCCTTATCTGGAGCGGCGCGAGCTCGGCATCGTCAATGTTGGCGCAGGCAATGGCCGCGTGACGGTGGACGGGAAGAAATACGACCTGGTGCCGCGCGACGGACTTTATGTGCCGATGGCATCGGCGGACGTAACCTTTGAATCCGATGACGCTGCGCATCCGGCGAAATTCTATCTCGCCTCCACTCCGGCATACGCTCGATTCGAAGTGGTGAAAATATCGATCGACAAAGCTGTCCCGCTGGAACGCGGCGCGTTGGCAACATCCAACGAGCGCACGATCTATCAGTACATCGTGCCGGCGACTTGTAAGAGCTGCCAATTGCTGCTCGGCGTGACGTTCCTGAAGACGGGCAGCGTATGGAACACGATGCCGCCGCATCTGCATGATCGTCGTTCGGAAATTTATTTCTACTTCGATCTGAAGCCGGCGGATCGCGTGTTCCATTTCATGGGCCAGCCCGACAACATGCGACATATCCTGATTGGCAATGACGAAGCGGTGATCTCGCCGCCCTGGTCGATTCATATGGGTGCGGGAACGAGCAATTACGGCTTCATCTGGGTCGATGGGCGGTGAAAACCTCGACTATACCGACATGAATGTTCTCGATATCTGCCAGCTGAAATAAGAGGTCCCTATGAAAAATCCGTTCAGTCTCGAAGGCAAAACTGCGCTCGTCACCGGCGCCAATACCGGTCTGGGGCAGGGCATCGCCGTGGCGCTGGCACAAGCAGGTGCGGACATTGCGGTCGCGGGGTTTGTCCCGCCGACCGAAACCGAAGCGATGATCAAGAAAATCGGGCGCAAATTCGTCAACATCGACGCCAATCTGATGAGCATCGAACCGGTCACCCGTATCGTCGACGAAACCGTGAAAGGGCTCGGCAAGCTCGACATTCTGGTCAACAACGCCGGCATGATACGCCGCGCGGATTCGCTCGATTTCTCCGAGAAGGACTGGGACGACGTCATGAACGTCAATCTCAAAGCCCTGTTCTTCATGTGCCAGGCAGCCGGGCGCGTGATGGTCAAGCAAGGCGCCGGCAAGATCATCAATATCTGTTCGATGCTGTCGTTTCAGGGCGGCATTCGCGTTCCCTCCTATACGGCGAGCAAGAGCGGGGCGGCCGGTATCACGCGCCTTCTCGCCAACGAATGGGCCGCGAAAAACATCAACGTCAACGCCATCGCGCCGGGTTACATGGCGACCGATAACACCGCGCAGCTTCGCGGGGACGAGAGCCGGAGCAAGGAAATCCTGGCGCGTATTCCGGCCGGGCGTTGGGGCGAACCGTCGGATGTCGGCGGAACGGCGGTGTTCCTATCGTCCTCGGCCGCGGACTATTTGCACGGCGCGATTATCCCCGTCGACGGCGGCTGGCTGGCGCGCTGATATCGGGGAAGCATCGACCAGAAAGTGAGACCCAGGGGCAGGCCCGTTGTGGTCTGCCCCTTGGCGTTTCGAGGGCGATTTCGTCATCCTCTTGCGCGCCGTGGGCAGGCCCTGCTGCTGTTGCCTTGAGCAAAAAATTGTATTTTGGTTATCAAGCGCGTCATTACTTACAACATATTGATATTATTTACAATTTTATGGTGTGTCCTGACCACGTGCCTGCAACACTTATGTTGCGTGAAAGCATCGGTCCGTCTGTTATCGCAGCGAGCAATGTCCCTTGTTATTGTACGGCGCACGGGTTCGTGACAATGCTAGCTGCTACCGGTGTCATGACGAGGACGAAATAGCCGATTTGACACCGGTGTCATAGGGGAAACATTAAAACACCGCTGTCATCTTAAACGGGCACGGGCGGTCTTTCGCCTGGGGATGACAGCTAGGGAGGGTATCAGTGTTGAAGGCAAATCGGACTCTTGCTGCGTCATCGCAGTTGAAGCTTGGAGCGTCGGTCATCGCGCTTTTGACGGTTTTCGGCACGGGCGCAGCCTATGCGCAAGCTGCCGGCGAGCAGATGGAAACGGTGGTTGTCACCGGCTTCCGCGCGAGCTTGGAAAAAGCGTTGGACATGAAGCGCAACGCGCTCGACTCGTCCGAACTCGATCCTGGCCGAAGATATCGCGAAATTCCCGGACATGAACGTCTCGGAATCTCTGCAACGCATTCCGGGCGTCGCGCTCACAGCGTGAATCGGGCGAAGGACGCGAAATCACCGTGCGCGGCCTCGGCGCGCAATTCACCCGCGTGCTGATCAACGGCATCGAAGCCATGGCGCACGGTGGGTTCGCAGGACGTCGACACCTCCAATCCGGGTCAGCGGCGCCGGCGGCACCAACCGCGGCCGCGGCTTCGACTTCAATGTTTTCGCATCCGACCTCTTCAGTGCGTTGACGGTTCACAAATCGAACTCGGCACGATGGAAGAAGGTTCGCTCGGCGCAACGGTCGACCTGCATACCGGCCATCCCTTCGATCATCCGGGCTTTGTTTTCACTACGTCGGGTGCAATACGGCTATCAGGACTCTCGCAAAAAGCAGCAATCCGCGTGTCGCCGCGCTTGTCTCCGATACGTTCGACAATGGCCATTTCGGTGTGCTGCTTTCTGGCGCCTACGGCATCAGTAAACACGTTGGAAGAAGGCACCAGCTCGGTGAAGTGGCAGAACAATCTCGGTAACGCCTCCACCACCGTCAGCTCGACGGGTTTGGACTTCGGCAGTGTCAGCGGTACGACGTGCAAAACGTCGGCCGAACCCGCCATCTGCGCGACGGTCGGCCTGGATTTCCGTTCGCGTTTCCCGCGCTACGAAATCTTCACGGTGCATGAGAAACGTCTGGGCCTCACCGGGTCTGTTCAATGGCAGCCGGACGATAATACGCTGTTCACCGTGGACGCCCTGTTTGCCGATTTCAATCAAGTTCGCAACGAATATCAGTTGGAAGCGCAGTCGTTCAGTGCGACCGGCACGTCGACCGACGTGGAAAAATATGTGGACACGAATACGAACCACGGAACGTATGTGGCGGAGCCTGGTGTCGGTGCCATGAATTTGCTCAACTACACAGTCGGCGATCCCGGCTATCCGGTCAATGGAACCTCGTATAGCAGCCTGACCAGCGTGGAAGCGAGCAATGTCGGCATGCAAAGCGAGCATCGCCTCGATCATCTCGACACGAAATTCGAGCAGGTGACCATTGACGGAACGCACAGCTTCTCAGAAGTGTTCAAAGTTCATGTCTTGGCTGGCTGGTCGGAATCCCATCACCGCAATCCGATCCAGACCACGCTGGTTCTCAACAATGGCTGCGTGGCGACCAGCGCGACGTCCGCCATCCCAGCCGCATGTTCCGGTGGCGGCGCCGGAACGACGGCGAGCCCGTACATCTATGATTATACCGTCGGCAATATTCCCTATCTTAACACCGGAAGTTTTGATCCGACATCATCGGCGCCTGGCAACTGGTTCCTGGCAAACATCCGCGAAAGGCAAGAGTTCAATTACAACTCTTTCCGCACGGCAAATGCGGACTTCGAATATTCGCCGTTCCAGGCTCTCAAATTCGAAGGTGGTCTCGATTATCGGGATTACGGCTACGGTACATCGGAAAATCGCCGCCAGACGAGCGTTGGGGCGACGGAGCTGAGTACGATTCCAGCCGCCCAATTGTCTGCCCCGGTGGCCTCCTATACGAATGAGGTATCGCTTAGGAGAATTGCCGTTCCGGGTTCTTCCTTGTCGACATTGCCCCCGACAACGACTTGGCTCACGCCCAATTTCGCTTTAGCGAACTCGGTATTGAGTATCTGGAATCCGACAATATTCCCGTTGAATCTCTACACTAAGACCGCAGGCGGCGTGAGAGAGGATGATTATGCCGGTTGGTTGCAGGCCGATTGGGACACGGTGATCCCATTCTTCGGCGACATGCCGTTCCGCGGAAACATCGGTGGGCGCTTCATCCTGACGGAACTCGGTATCCACTCGGCTGGGCTTCACTGGGCAGTTCCACCAACTATAATTTGGTACAAGGGCATAATGTCTATCACGACTTCCTGCCCGCATTGAACGCCGTCCTCGAGCCGCGGGAAGACTTCCTGGTTCGTTTCGGCGCCAGCTATGCGATGACGCGGCCCACCTTGACGGCATGATGCCGACCGGTTCGGTTTCGGTATCGGGCAGCAATGCGACCGCCAGCGTCGGCAATCCGAAATTAGACGCCGCCGATGCGGTCGAAGAACCTCGATCTGGCCTTCGAATGGTATTATTCGAAAGGCTCGATGATCTCGGTCGCCGGCTTCTGGAAGCACCTCGACAACTTCGTGCAGACGATCAGACAATTCGGGGACTGCCGCAAATAACCCGTTCAGTTTTGATGCGGCTCCATTTCGTCGCGGCTTGCGGCGGAACTGGCTCCGACTGGGCCACCATCACCAACCTTCTACCAGTGGCCAGGGCGGCGCAAATCATGACTTGGACCTACAGCTGTCATCGGAGACGTCAAGGGCGCACCGTTGTACGGCACGGAAATCAACTGGCAGCAGCAGCTCGACTTCCTGCCGCATCCGTTCGACAATTTCGGCTTCTGGGAACTACACCTACGTCCAGGCGCAGCAGACCTATCTACGACTCGAACTGGCGAAGGGTCTTCTATGATGGCCGATCTGCAGCAACATGTCGCGCAACGAGCTATAACGCGACGGTTTACTACGACGACACTGTCTTCCAGACCCGTTTGACGGCGGCGTTCCGCAGCCATTAATTCCTGATCGATTCGAATATCGCTCACCATCTACAACAACCAGGGCATATTCGGCTGGCCGACGTTCAACCTGGATGCGTCGTCTTCCTACAAGTTGAGCGAAAACATCATGGTGACCTTCGATGCGCTGAACCTGACCGATCAAGCCACGCAACATTCTATGCCGACAAAACCGCCCAGCGGCTCCTATCAGTATCACGAGACCGGCCGGATATTTTATCTCGGCGTGAAGTACACCTACTGAGTCAGTAACTCGTAATTCTTCCGATTTGCTTACTCGGCGCCGGGGATCACCTCCCCGGCGCCTTTTTCTTGCGCCAGCGCGATCGTGTCGCGCTCGATTCATTCTTGATCGATTGCGGAGGATGGTGTACCCAAAGTCTATGACACCGGTGTCATCAGTATTTTGCCGCATCCATTGTTCGAAGCCGTGGCCTCCATCGTCTTAGACAACACGTGCGGCGCAATAGATGTTGCTTGTCCGGCGGAAGGTTGCTGAATTGCGGGCCTCCGCCAAAACCAGGGAGTGCAGGGAAAATGGCAAAAGACCGTTTGGCCGTCTTGGCCGCGATGATGGAACAAGGTGTGATTCCGGTTTTCTATCATCCCGATGTCGAGGTCTGCACCCATGTGATTCAGGCCTGCGCCGATGGCGGGGCGAAGTGCATCGAGTTCACCAATCGCGGCGACTTTGCTTCCCAAGTCTTTCTCGATGTGACGCGCCATTTCGCGAAAGCGGACAAGAGCGTGATCATGGGCGTGGGTTCGGTTGTGGATGCGCCGACCGCCGGCATCTTCATCGCCAATGGCGCCAACTTTGTGGTCGGCCCGATCCTTAACGCCGATGTGGCGAAAGTCTGCAACCGGCGCGCGATCCCTTATAGTCCCGGGCTGCGGCTCCGCCTCCGAAGTTTCCTATGCCCAAGAACTGGGATGCGAGATCGTCAAGGTATTTCCCGGCTCCTGCGTCGGCGGGCCGGAATTCGTCAAGAACATCCTTGGACCGATGCCCTGGACCAAGCTGATGCCGACCGGCGGCGTCGATCCGACCGAAGAATCGCTCTCCAAATGGTTCGGCGCCGGTATCGTGGCGGCCGGCATCGGGTCAAAACTGATTACCTCGGACCTTCTCAAAGCCAAGGATTACAAAGGCATCGAGAAGAAGGTTGCCGAGACGATCGCTCTCATCAAGAAAATTCGTGGGAAATAAAAATGGCTGATGAAATCTTGAAAATCCGCGCCGCCAAAGACTGCAAATGGGATTGCGTGTCCTTCGGCGAAGTGATGCTGCGCTTCGATCCGGGCTTCGGCCGCGTGCGCAATGCGCGCCAGTTCACGGTGTGGGAGGGCGGCGGCGAATACAACGTCGCGCGCGCCATGCGCAAATGCTGGGGCAAGCGCTCCTCGGTCGTCACCGCGCTGCCGCAGAACGACCTCGGCTGGCTGGTGGAAGATTTCATCTGCCAAGGCGGGGTCGACACCTCGCACATCATCTGGCGGGACTTCGACGGCATCGGCCGCAACACCCGCGTCGGATTGAATTTCACCGAGAAGGGCTACGGCATCCGCGCGGCCTTGGGCTGTTCGGATCGCGCCAACTCCGCCGCCTCGCAGATCAAGCCGGGCGAGGTGAATTGGGACAAGCTGTTCGGCGAAGAAGGCGTGCGCTGGTTCCACACCGGCGGAATCTTCGCGGCGCTGGCGCCCAACACGTCGGAAACGGTGATCGAAGCGGTGCAGGCCGCGCGCAAACACGGCACGATCGTCGCTTACGACCTCAACTACCGCGCCTCGCTGTGGAAGAGCCAGGGCGGCAAGGAAGGGGCGCAGAAGGTCAACCGCAAGATCGCCGAATATGTCGACGTGATGATCGGCAATGAGGAAGACTTCACCGCCTGTCTCGGCTTCGAAGTGGAAGGCCTCGACGAGCATATTTCGAAGATCGATCCGGCAAACTTCAAGAAGATGATCGCAACCGCCGTCAAGCAGTTCCCGAATTTCAAGGTGGCGGCGACCACGCTGCGCAACGCCAAGACGGCGACGTTCAACGATTGGGGCGCGGTGATCTGGGCCGGCGGGAATTTCTACGAAGCGCCGATGCGCGAAAATCTGGAGATCTATGACCGCGTGGGCGGCGGCGACGGTTTCGCTTCGGGCCTCGCTTATGGCTTCTTGGAAGGCAAGGGCCCGCAGGCCGCCGTCGAATACGGCGCGGCCCATGGCGCGCTGGCGATGACGACGCCGGGCGACACCTCCATGGTCAATGTCAAAGAAGTCGAAGCCGTCATGAAGGGCAAGGGAGCCCGCGTCATCCGATAATCGGCGCGGCCAAGCGTTCAATGGTCCGCCGAAAGATGTCATGATCCCGGCAGCGCTTTGCATAAGGCGCACCGGGGCATCGGATGTCTGTTTTGGCAATTCTGGGTTTGGCGGTCAGCGCAATCGCTTTTTGCGGCGCGTGCTATGCAATCCTGTCTGCGGCATTCGTAGAGCCGTTTCGCGCGACGAGCGATACCCGCCGCTCGCCGATTATCCGCCTGTATCCATTCTTAAGCCGCTGTATGGCGACGAGCCGGGGCTGCTGGAAAACCTCGCCACGTTCTGCGTTCAAGATTATCCGGCGCCATTCCAAATCGTTTGCGGTGTCCATGATCCCGACGATACGGCGGTTGTCACCGTCGAGCGGTTGCGCGCGCTTTATCCCGGTGTCGACATTAAGCTTGTCGCCGACGCCAGGCGGCATGGCAGCAACGCCAAAGTTTCGAACCTCATCAACATGCTGCCGTCGGCACGTCACGATCTGTTGGTGCTCAGCGATAGCGATATCGCGGTGCCGCCCGATTATTTGCGCCGTGTGGCGGATGCGCTCGCACAACCCGGCGTGGGCGCCGTAACCTGCCTTTATACGGGCAAGCCCCTTGGCGGTTTGGCGGCGCAGCTGTCGGCGATGGGGATCGATTATCATTTCCTGCCCAATGTGGTGACGGGCGTCTCATTGGGCTTGGCCAAGCCCTGTTTCGGTTCGACCATCGCGCTCGACCGTGTTGTTCTGGACCAGATTGGCGGGCTTCAGTCCTTTGCGTCCGTTCTGGCAGATGACTACGAGATCGGCCGCGCCGTGCGGGCGAAAGGCCTTCGCGTCGCCATTCCCGCGCTTCGCGGTCGGCCATACCTGCAGCGAGAAAAACGATTGGGGAATGGCTGGCCCATGAGCTTCGCTGGGCGCGCACGATCCGCGTCGTCGATCCCGCCGGCCATGCCGGCAGCATCGTCACCCATGCCATTCCCCTAGCGCTGTTAGGGGCAATTCTGTCCGGCTTTTACCTTGTTTGCCATGGCCAGCCTTGTTACTTCCGTGGCCGCCCGCGCCGTGCTCAAATGGCGCATCGACCAATGTTTTGGATGCAACGGCGGACCGTTATGGCTACTTCCCGTCAGGGACGTGCTATCTTTCGGCGTGTTTCTGGCATCGCTGTTCGGCGGGTCGGTGGAGTGGAAAGGCGAACGCCTGCGGGTAGAGCGCAGCGGCGCGTTGTGGAAATCGTGAGGTTTGGGTAATGCGGTCTTTGTTCCTTCAGGCGCCTTCTTTCGACGGATATGACGGCGGGGCCGGCGCGCGCTATCAGATGAAGCGCGAGGTCAAATCGTTCTGGTATCCGACTTGGCTGGCACAGGCCGCGGCGATGGTCGAAGGCTCCAAGCTGATCGACGCCCCGCCGCACGGCCTGAAATTCGCGGACATCGTCGAAGACGTGAAGGCGCATGATTTGATCGTCATCCACACCTCGACGCCGTCCTTCAAATCCGACTGCAAGACCGCGGGCATGATCCGCGAATTCAATCCCAAAGCGATCATCGGGTTCATCGGCGCCAAGGTCGCGGTCGAGCCGGAGGAGAGCCTCAAGGCCTGCCCGGCGATCGATTTCGTCGCCCGCAACGAATACGAATTCACCATCAAGGAACTTGCCGAGGGCCGCGACTGGTCGACGATCAAAGGCATGTCCTATCGCAACAAGGACGGCGCCATCGTGCACAATCCCGAGCGCGAAATCCTGATGGACATGGATCAGCTGCCGTCCGTGCTGCCGCTCTACAAGCAGCTCGACACGCAAAAATATTTCGGCGGCTATCTCAAGCACCCCTACATTTCCTACTACACCGGGCCGCGGCTGCAAATCGCATTGCACCTTCTGCCTGTGGCCGCAAACCATCGGCGGGCACAAATACCGCTACCATTCGATCGCGCGCGTGGTCGAGGATGTGAAATACATCCAGAAGAATTTCCCCGAAGCGAAGGAAATCTTCTTCGACGACGACACGCTGACCGACAACCACGATCGCGTTGAAGAGCTTGCCAAGGAACTGGGCAAGCTGGGCGTCGTGTGGTCCTGCAACGCCAAGGCGAATGTGCCGCGCAAGACGCTGGAAGTGATGAAGAGCGAACGGACTGCGCCTGCTGCTGGTCGGTTATGAATCCGGCAACCAGAAGATCCTGCACAACATCAAGAAGGGCCTTTTGGTCGATGTGGCGCGCCGCTTCGCCAAGGATTGCCATGAGCTCGGCATCATCGTGCACGGCACCTTCATTCTCGGCCTGCCCGGCGAAACGCGCGAAACCATCCAGGAAACCCTGGCAATTCGCCAAGGAAGTCAATCCGCGCACGCTGCAGGTGTCGCTGGCGGCGCCCTATCCGGGCACCTTCCTCTACAAGCAGGCGAAAGAGAACGGCTGGTTTGCCTCCGATGTCGATCTGTTGACCGAGGACGGCACGCAGATCGCGCCGCTCAATTATCCCCATCTCGGCCACACGGAGATTTTCGATTCGGTGGAGGATTTCTACAAGAAGTTCTATTTCCGCCCCTCGAAGATCGCCGAAATCGTGGGCGAGATGCTGACCTCCCGCGACATGCTGGTGCGCCGCTTGCGCGAGGGCGTCGAGTTCTTCCAGTTCCTGCGCACGCGCGAGGACATGATCGTTTCTTGAAGGGTCTCATCGTCACCGCGGATGATTTCGGCGCCGCCAGCCAGGTCAATGACGCTGTCGAGCTGGCGCATCGCGAAGGGATTCTCACCGCCGCCAGCTTGATGGTCAGCGGGCCGGCATCGACAGATGCCGTGAAGCGCGCCAAGGCCATGCCGCAAGCTGCGCGTCGGACTGCATCTGGTGCTGGTCGAGGGGCGGCCGACGCTGCGCCGCCTCGGACATCCCGGCGCTGGTCGATTCAGACGGCTTTTTCCGCACGAATATGGTGCGGGCCGGGGCGGCGATGTTTTTCCTGCCGCATGTTCGCCGCCAATTGGCAGCCGAGATCGAAGCCCAATTCAAAGCCTTCGCGGCCACGGGCTTGGCGCTTGATCACGTCAACGCCCACAAACATTTTCATCTGCATCCGACGATTGCCGGCCTGATCTTGCGGATCGGGCGCCGCTACGGCATGAAGGCGATGCGCGTGCCCTACGAGCCGGTGAATGTCTTGCGGCAGATCGAGCGCAATGCGCGCGGAAGCACCGTCGTGGAGATATGGGCGAACCGTTTGCGTCGGAGGCTTGCGGCCGCGGGCATCTACACGCCGGATCGCATATTCGGCCTGGCATGGTCGGGCGCGATGACGACAACGCGCTCTGGCGGGTCTGATCGCCCATCTGCCCGAAGGAGTCAGCGAGATTTACATGCACCCGGCAACCAGCCCTCTCTATTCGGGCTCGGCGCCTGGGTATCTCTATGTCGAAGAACTGGCCGCCTTGACGTCATTGCAAGTACTTGATTTAACGAGGAAAGCTTCATTCCGCGTGGGACCTTTCGCCGATTTCGTGCCATCCTCGCGATGGACGTAAAATCGCCCTGGGACACGCTTCGCCCGCCTAGGAGTTTTCCGTGAGAATCGGCGCCGTTCTTGCCTTGCTCGCCGGCTTGGCGCTGGCGATTTTTCTGATCGTCCATATCGGCATAGCACCGGTGTTCGGTGCCGTGACGAAAGTGGGTTGGGGCGGCTTCGTGCTGATCCTTTTGGCCGCGGTGCCGGTGATCTTTTTTCTCGCGCTCGCCTGGCGTTCCGTGGTGGGACCTTTGGCGCCGTTCTGGGTGTTCATGGCCTCGCGCCAATTGCGCGACTCGGCGAGCGATTTGTTACCCTTCACCCAAATCGGCGGCGTGGTGATCGGGGCTCGGGTCGGCGTATTGGGCGGGATCCCATCCGTGATCGCTTTTTCCTCGGCCGTGGTGGACATCACCGCCGAGATTATGGCGCAGGCTGCTTTCACCGTGTTGGGACTGGCCATCGGCATGGCGCAGTTAAGGGCCGCCCCCGCGCTGGCACCATACGCCGACGCCATGATCCTAGGCACGGCACTGCCTAGTGCCGGCCATCGCAGCCTTCGTCGTGCTGCAACGGCGCGGCACGGCGCTTGCGGAAAAATTGACCGGACGGTTTCTGCCCAAAGCCGTGACACAAACCGCGGCCTTTACGGCCAATATCGAAGCGCTTTATCGCCAGCCTTGGAAATTGGCGTTGTGTTCCAGCTTTCATTTGCTGGCCTGGCTGGCCAGCGCGGCCTGGCTCTGGGTGATGTTGCTGCTTTGCGGTGCCGATGTAAGTTTCTTCTCCGCTATTGCCATCGAAGCGCTTTTGTCGGCCTTGCGCAGCGTGCTGGTGTTCATTCCCGGCGCGGTTGGCGTGCAAGAGGCGGGCTATGCGGCACTGGCGCCGGTATTCGGCATGGGTCCGGAGATCGGACTTGCTGTCTCACTGCTGAAACGGGCGCGCGATATCGTGATCGGCGTTCCTATTCTTCTCATCTGGCAAATTGTCGAGGGCAAGCGCGCCTTTGGCCAGAAAGACGAGACGGTGCCGTCATGAGCGACCTCGTCCTGGTGACCGGCGCATCCGGTTTTGTCGGCTCCGCATTGGCCCGTCATTTGGCGGCGAAAGGTTTCGCTTTGCGCCTTTCGGTGCGCGAGAGCAGCAAGCGCGACAATCTCTCCGGGCTCACGGCGGAGGTCGTCACCGCCGATATGCGCGATGCTGCGGCGATGACCAAAGCGATGGCGGGTGTGCGCTATGTGTTTCACGTCGCCGCCGATTACCGATTATGGGCGCGCGATCCGGAGGAGATAGTGCGAAACAATCGCGAGGGCGCGCGCGCGGTGATGGAAGCGGCCTTGGCGGCCGGTGTCGAACGCATCATCTACACCAGCAGCGTGGCGACGTTGAAGCCGCATGATGATGGTACGCCGGCGGATGAAACTTCGCGCCATACGGAAAAAACCGCCATCGGTGCCTATAAGCGGAGCAAAGTCGTTGCCGAGCGATTGGTCGAACGCATGGTGGCCGAAAAGGGACTGCCCGCGGTTCTCGTCAGTCCGTCGACCCCTATTGGTCCGCGCGATATCAAGCCAACCCCGACCGGCCGTGTGATCGTCGAGGCCGCTTTGGGAAAGATTCCGGCTTTCATCGATACGGGCTTGAACTTGGTTCATGTCGACGATGTGGCGACAGGGCATCTTCTTGCTCTGGAACGGGGCCGCATCGGCGAGAGCTACATTCTCGGCGGGCAAGATGTGGAATTCCGCGATATGGTCGGTGCGATCGCGCAACTGGCGGGACGGCGCGCCCCGAAAATCGGATTGCCGCGCAAACCGCTTTTTCCGCTCGCCTACGCTGCCGAAGCGGTCGCAAGGCTGACGGGCAAAGAGCCTTTCATCACCGCGGATGCGCTGAGAATGGCGAAGTATCGTATGTTCTTCTCTTCGGCGAAGGCCGAACGCGAGCTGGGATATTCCGCGCGTCCTTATCGGCAGGCCCTCAGCGATGCGCTCGATTGGTTCGGCAAGTCGAGATACCTCGCATGAGCGCCGCTTCCTTGATCGTTTTTCTATCTTTGGCGACTTGGCTGGTGTTGCTGTTCGGCCGCGGTTTCTTCTGGCTGCTGCGCGAACGCGACGACCGCGAAGAGGCGCCACCACCGCAAAACTGGCCCTCCGTTGTTGCCGTCGTTCCGGCGCGCGATGAAGCCGATGTGATCGCGCGCTCTATCGGAAGTCTGCTGGCGCAGGATTATCCAGGCAGTTTCCGTGTGATCTTGGTCGACGATCAAAGTAGCGACGGCACGGCCTTGGCAGCACAAGCGCTGACCAACGAGCGGCTTGAAATATTGCACGGGGCGGCACATCCGCCGGGTTGGACGGGAAAACTATTTGCCGTCAGCCAAGGTGTGGCGCGCGCCAATGCGGGAAATGCTCCGGATTATCTTTGGCTCACCGACGCCGATATTTCGCATACCCCGGATAATCTTCGCCGGCTTGTGGTGCGCGCGGAATCGGGAAAATTTGTTCTGACCTCGCTAATGGCCAAATTGCGCTGCGAAAGTTTTGCGGAGCGCTTTCTTATCCCCGCCTTTGTCTTCTTTTTCGACATGCTTTACCCCTTCGGATGGGTAAACGATCCGCGCAAACGCACTGGCAGCCGCAGCCGGAGGCTGCATGCTGGTGAACCGTACCGCGTTGGTACGGGCGGGCGGTATCGAATCTATCCATAACGAAATCATCGACGATTGCGCGCTCGGCCGCCGCCTAAAGGCCCAAGGCCCGATCTGGCTCGGCTTGACGGAGCGCGCCGTCAGCCTGCGTCCCTATCCAAAGATCGCCGATATTAGGCGCATGGTGTCGCGCTCGGCCTATGCGCAACTTGGCTATTCGCCGATGATCTTGGCCGGTACGGTGTTGGGCATGATGCTGCTTTACATCATCCCGCTGGCGGGGCTTGCAATGGGCGGTTTGGCCGCTCTAGCGGGAGCGCTGGCCTGGGCGGTCATGACCTTGGCATTCCAGCCGATGCTCCATTTCTATCGCCGTTCGCCGCTCTGGGGCGTGGCGTTGCCGCTGATCGGCGTATTCTACGCCGCGTTCACCATCGATTCCGCCATACAGCATTGGCGCGGCCGCGGTGGCATGTGGAAGGGTCGCGCCCAGGCGATAATACCGACATGAGCGAACAAGCCTCGGCGTTGTCATCCGGCAAAGGCCATACGCGACGAGAATTTTCCCGTCGCTTCGGTGCTCATCCATCCGCGCCATCGGCCGGCGATTCTCGCCTTCTATCGATTTGTGCGAACGGCCGACGATGTTGCCGATCACGAAACCGCGACGCCTGACGAAAAACTTCGTCTGCTGGAAATTATGCGCGCGGGCTTAATGGGCGAGAGCGATGCATCGCCGGAGGGCGTCGCGTTGCGCAAACTGCTCGCCGAGCGCGGACTTGCGACCGATCACGCCGCCGATCTTCTGGAAGCCTTCCGCCGCGATGTCACGAAGCTGCGCTATGCCGATTGGGACGAGCTGATCGATTATTGCCGCTACTCGGCGATGCCGGTAGGGCGCTATGTGCTCGATGTGCATGGCGAGTCCCGTGCGATCTGGCCACTCTCCGATGCGCTATGCGCCGCACTCCAGGTCATCAATCATTTGCAGGATTGCGCCAAGGATTTTCGCGGGCTCGACCGCGTCTATATTCCGCTCGACACCATGGCGGCGCATGGCGCAACGCCGGAGGATTTGCGTGCGCCGCGGGCCTCTCAGGCTCTGCGGGCGGTGATAACGGCACTCGCCCAGCGCAACGCCCTGTTGCTGGCGCAATCGGCCCCATTCGCAGCACAGATAGACGACCGGCGTTTGGCCTTGGAGGTCAGCGTCATCCAAAGCCTAGCGGAAGACCTCAACAACCGGCTTCTGGTCCGCGATCCTTTGTCCGAGCGTGTCCATCATCGCAAAAGCGAGCTGCCGGGGCTCTTGATTGCGGCCTTCACGCGCTTTCTTGGCGCCCGGCTTGGCTCTAAAAGGGCGGCACGCCCGCTATGACCGATACGTCACCGTCATCCGCACCCGAAATCGAAGCCGTGCGCCGCAAGGCCTCCGGCAGCTCGTTCTATGCGGCTATGCGGTTGATGCCAAAGGCCGAGCGCGAGGCGATGTATGCGATCTATGCCTTCTGCCGCGCGGTCGACGATATCGCGGATGATGGCAAAGGGACGCGGCCGGAACGCCATGCGGCGCTGGATGCCTGGCGAGCCGATATAGCGGCTCTTTTTGCCGGCAGGCCCGCAGGTCGGGCCGCTTTTCTCGCAGATGTGGCCGCTCTCTATGCGCCCCGTATGGAGGATTTTCTGGCGGTCATTGACGGCATGGATATGGATGTTTCCAGCGACATTGTCGCGCCCGATCTGGCTACACTTGACCTTTATTGCGACCGCGTAGCAAGCGCGGTTGGCCGATTGTCGATCAAGGTTTTCGGCATGGAAGAGGCGCCCGGCTTTGCGCTTGCTCACCATCTGGGCCGCGCCTTGCAGCTCACCAATATCCTGCGCGATCTGGATGAAGATGCCGCCATCGAGCGTCTCTATTTGCCGCGCGAATATCTTGAAGCGGCGGGAGTCGATTACCACAATGCGCGTACGGCGCTGGCCAATCCGGCGGTCGACAAAGCGTGCAACGACGTGGCCGACCTTGCGCACAATCATTACGAAGAAGCAAACCGCATCTTGCGTGCCAAGCCAAAAGGCAATTTGCGCGCTCCGCGTTTGATGGGCGCGGTCTATGCAGAAATATTGCGCAAGATGGAGGCCGCGGGCTGGGCGCCGCCGCGCCAACGGGCTCGTATTCCAAAGACGCAACTGGCGATGATCGTGTTGCGACATGGTCTTGGCGCATGAGCACACCGGTGAACTATGTGATCGGCGGTGGGCTGGCGGGACTTTCCGCAGCCGTGGCGCTGGCCGACAAGGGTGCGCGCGTCGTGCTGTTCGAAGCAGCCGGACAAGCGGGCGGGCGCTGCCGCTCGTATTTCGATCCGACCCTCGATTGTGTTATCGACAACGGCAATCATCTCGTGCTGTCGGGCAATCATGCGGTGCGCTCCTATCTTCGCACCATCGGTGCGGAGCATGCGCTGGTGGGTCCCGAGCATGCGGAATTTGTTTTCGTGGATCTGGCGAGCGGAGCGCGTTGGCGGCTGATGCCAAATGAAGGGCCGCTGCCTTGGTGGATTTTCTCCGCATTGCGCCGCGTGCCCGGGACCGAGCCGATGGACTATGTCCGGCTGGTACCGCTGATGCTGGCGGGGTCCTCGCGGCGCATTGCCGATGTCATTCCCTGCGAAGGCGCCTTGTGGGACCGGTTGATGCGCCCCTTCCTGCTGGCTGCGCTGAACACTGAGCCTGAATTGGCTTCAGCCTCTCTCGCGGGCGCCGTCCTCCGCGAAACCTTGGCAAAGGGCGGACGGGCCTACCGTCCGCGCATCGCTCATCCCACACTGGCAGGCGCCTTTGTGGAACCGGCAATCGCTTTCCTTGCCGCCAAGGGCGTCGAGGTCCGCCTGGGTCAGAGGCTCAGGCGGATGGTGTTGGACAATCGCCAAGCTGTGGCGCTCGAATTTCCCGACGGCACGCTCCCCGTGACGACCGACGACACGGTGGTGCTGGCGATACCGCCTTGGGTGGTGCGCGAGTTGGTCCCGAAAATTTCCGCACCGGACGAGTTCCGCTCCATCGTCAATGCGCATTTCAAGATCGCTCCGCCACCAGGCGCGCCTGCGATGCTCGGCGTGATCGGGGGAACCGCGGAATGGATATTCGCCTTTCCGGATCGTGTTTCGGTAACGATCAGTGGGGCGGATGCCATCGTCGACAAGGAACGCGAGGCGCTGGCGCAACTCATCTGGTCCGATGTGGAGCGCGCTTACGGTCTGTCGTGCGGTTTGCCGCCTTGGCAAATCGTCAAGGAAAAGCGCGCCACTTTTGCAGCGACGCCCCAACAGGATGCAAAACGGCCTCAAACGGCCACAAACTGGCGCAATCTTTTGCTGGCCGGGGATTGGGTCGATACGGGTCTTCCGGCCACGATAGAAAGCGCCATACGCTCCGGTCACAAGGCTGCCCAATTGGCATGGACGCGGACAGCCGTATAATCTCCGAATAGGGTGGGCGCATGAATCAAATGACCATGGCAAAGGAAGGAAATCTCGCGGTCGATGCGATCATCCGCGATGCCACGGCCGCTTTGCTCAAAGAGCAGCGCCCCGACGGCCATTGGGTCTACGAACTGGAAGCCGATGCCACGATTCCGGCGGAATATGTCTTGCTGGTGCATTATCTTGGCGGAAACACCCAATCTCGAACTGGAACGGAAGATCGGCGTCTATCTGCGCCGCATCCAAGGCGCTCATGGCGGCTGGCCGCTTTATCATGCCGGCGCGCTCGATATCAGCGCCACGGTGAAGGCCTATTTCGCGCTGAAGATGATCGGCGACGATCCCGAAGCGCCGCATATGGAGCGGGCACGCGAAGAGATTCTAAAGCGCGGAGGCGCGGGCAAGGCCAATGTCTTCACCCGCATCCAGCTGGCGCTCTACGGCGATGTGCCCTGGAACATCATGTCCGACCGTGCCCGCCGAACTAATCCTTTTGCCGCGCTGGTTCCCGATCCATCTCTCGAAGATGTCCTATTGGGCGCGCACGGTGATCGTGCCGCTGTTGGTGCTGGCGGCGAAAAAGCCATTGGCGAAGAATCCGCGCGGCGTGCATGTGAAAGAACTGTTCGTGCCCGGCAAAGTGGCCTCCAAGCGCGCGCCCGCATCAAAGCGCGTTCTGGTCGGCGTTCTTTGGCGCGCTCGATTGGGTGTTGAAACGGCTCGAACCGTTTTGGCCGAAGGCGCCTGCGCGAGCGCGCGATTAAAGAATGCGTGCGCTGGACGACCGAGCGGCTGAATGGCGAGGACGGGCTGGGCGCGATCTATCCGGCCATGGCCAACAGCGTGATGATGTATCGACGTGATGGGCTATCCCCCCGACGCATCCCGACCGCGCCATTGCCCGCAAATCGGTCGAAAAGCTGTTGGTCGTGAAAGAACAACGAAGCCTATTGCCAGCCTTGCGTCTCGCCGGTGTGGGATACGGCGCTGGTCTGCCATGCGCTGATGGAAGCGCGCACGGTCGAGGCCGATGCCGCTGTGGCGCGCGGGCTTGAATGGCTGAAGCCGCTCCAGGTTCTGGATGTGAAAGGCGATTGGGCGGAGGAAAAGCCCGGCGTGCGTCCCGGCGGCTGGGCCTTTCAGTACAACAACGCCTATTATCCCGATCTCGACGACACCGCCGTGGTGGTGATGGCGCTGGACCGCGCCAAAGAGAGCGTTGCGCCGAAAACGGATTACAGGGACGCCATCGCGCGCGGTCGCGAATGGGTGGAGGGCCTGCAAAGCAAAAACGGCGGCTGGGGCGCCTTCGATGCCGACAACTCCTATTACTATCTGAACAACATTCCCTTCGCCGATCATGGCGCGCTGCTCGATCCGCCGACCGAGGACGTGTCGGGCCGCTGCGTCGGCATGCTGGCGCAATTGGGCGAGCCCGCCACAAGCCCGCGCATGAAAGACGGCGATCGACTATCTCGAACGCGTGCAGCGAAAAGACGGAAGCTGGTTCGGCCGCTGGGGCGTCAACTACATCTATGGCACCTGGTCGGCGCTGGCGGGATTGAATGCGCGCCGGTCTGGATCCGCATAACACCGATGATCCGGCGCGCGGCGGATTGGCTGATCGCCATCCAGAATGCGGATGGCGGCTGGGGCGAGGATTGCAACAGCTACAAGCTCGACTATACAGGTTACGAACCTGCGCCGTCCACCGCTTCACAGACCGCCTGGGCGTTGCTGGGCCTGATGGCGGCGGGCGAGGTGGATCATCCCGCCGTGGCGCGCGGCATCGCCTATCTGCAGGCGACACAACAAGATGACGGCTTGTGGCGCGCAAGAGCATTATACCGGCGGCGGCTTTCCGCGCGTGTTCTATCTGCGCTATCACGGCTATCCGAAGTTCTTTCCGCTCTGGGCGGTGGCGCGCTACCGCAATCTGAAGGCCGGCAATTCGCGCCGCGTCGCTTACGGACTCTGACAGTGAGCATCATCGCCGTCGTCGGGCTTGCCAAAGAGGCGCGCATCGCCAAGCGCGCCGGTCTCGTTGCCATTATCGGTGGGGGGGATTCCGCAGCTATTGAAGCAACGTCTGCACGCCGCCGCATCGGATGCCACGGCAGTCATCAGTTTCGGTATTGCGGGGGCCCTGGCGCCGTTGCTAGATACCGGAGATGCCGTCATCGCGACGCATGTCGTGACCGAAAGCGAACACTATCAAACCGATGTTCGCTGGTCGCAAATTCTGCGGACCAAGCTGGAACAGGCCCAATCCGTAGGCCTGGTCGGCGTCGACACCGTGGTGGGTCATATCGCTCAGAAGAAAACCCTGTTTCGCGTCACCGGAGCGCATGCCGTCGATATGGAATCGCATATCGCGGCCCGTTTCGCGAAGCAGCATGCATTGCCCTTCGCCGCTTTGCGGGTAATTTCCGATAAATCCGATCACACGTTGCCGCCTGCGGCTTTAGAGCCGCTCAGGCCCAACGGCAAGCCGCGGCTTCTTTCCGTTCTCAAATCGGTACTGCTCGAGCCTTCTCAGATTCCGGAGCTGATGCGCACCGGGCGCGAAGCGGGCAAGGCGTTCAGCACCTTATTCCGCTGCCGCAATCTTCTCGGCCCCAGTCTTGGCTGCCCGTATCTCCGCTAGCTTCTTATCCACGTGGCGCGAAAAGACGAACTCCGCCGGCCGTTGATGGGCGAGCGAGATGTCCGGCGCCATCGGGCCGTCGGTCTTGATTCCGCGCATTGCAATCGGAATCATTTTCGAGCGGATTCTTGACGGAATCTTTGACGGCCGTGCCTTCGAAGCCGCAATGGACCATGCAGTTGGCGCATTTCTCGTAATTGCCGACGCCGTATTTGTCCCAATCGGTATCTTCCATCAGCTCCTTGAAGGTCTGCACATACCCTTCGCCGAGCAGATAACAAGGCTTCTGCCAGCCGAATACGGTGCGCGCGGGCATGCTCCAGGGCGAGCATTCATAGGTCTGATTGCCGGCGAGGAAATCGAGGAACAGGTCGGATTGCGTAAACGCCCATTTCTTGCCGCCATTGCCGCGTCCAAGAATATCGCGGAACAATTTGCGGGTGCGCTCGCGATTCAGGAAATGCTCCTGGTCGGGCGCGCGCTCATAGGCATAGCCAGGCGACACCGTAATACCGTCCAGGCCCATCGCCATCATTTCGTCGAAGAATTTGGCGACGCGCTCCGGCTCGGCATCCTGGAACAATGTACAATTGATTTGGGTGCGGAAACCCTTGGACTTGGCCAGTTGGATCGCCGCGACGGCCTTCTCATAGGTGCCTTCCAGACACACGGATTTGTCGTGCATGCCCTTGTCGCCATCGAGATGGATCGACCAGGTGAAGTTGGGATTGGGCTCGTAATCGTCGATCTTCTTCGCCAGCAACAGCGCATTGGTGCAAAGGATGACGAATTTGTTGCGCGCCAGGAAGCCCTTCACGATTTTGGGCATTTCGCGATGAAGCAACGGCTCGCCGCCGGCGATCGATACCGCGGGTGCGCCGCACTCGTCGATCGCTTCCATGCATTCGTCATAACTTAGGCGCTGATTCAGGATGTCATCGGGATAGTCGATCTTTCCGCATCCCGAACAGGCGAGATTGCAGCGAAAAAGCGGTTCGAGCATCAACACCAGCGGATACCGTTTCCTGCCGCTAATATGCTGCTTGAGAACATAGGCGCCGATACGGGCCGCCTGCATTGCCGGAATACCCAATTTTTGCTCCTAGCCTCTGAGTTCGGGGGGAAGCCGAAACTCGATATGTTCCTTTTTGCCGTCCATTTGCGAGACCTCGACGTCTGGGTCGATTTCGCGCAGAGCTGCGATTACGTTCTCCACCAGAGCTTCCGGCGCCGACGCGCCGGCCGTCAGTCCGATGGTCTTTTTGCCTGTTACCCAGGTAGGATCTAGTTCGCTTCCGTCCGCAATCAAGTAGGATGGTACGCCCTCCTCGATGCCGATCTCGCGCAAACGGTTCGAATTCGAGCTGTTCTTGGCGCCGACGACAATGATGACTTCCGACACGCGGCACAATTCGCGCACCGCGGATTGCCGATTTTGTGTGGCATAGCAGATGTCGGTGATGTCGGGTCCAACGATGTCGGTGAAGCGGCGCTTGAGTGCCGCGATAATGTTTCTTGTGTCATCGATGGAGAGTGTCGTTTGCGTCACATACGCGACCGGCGTTTCGCGTTCGATTCCGAGTCCTTCGACGTCTTCTTCCGATTGCACAAGATGCACGGGTGCGCCGACCTGGCCCATCGTGCCTTCCACCTCGGGATGCCCGGCATGCCCGATCAAAATCAAGGTGCGGCCGTTGCCGACATAGCGCTTGCCTTGGCTATGGACCTTGGAAACGAGCGGGCAGGTCGCGTCGAGAACGGGAAGTCCCCGCGAGGACGCCTCCTGTACAACCGTCTGGGCCACACCATGGGCGCTGAAAACCGTCACAGCGCCATCGGGTACCTCATCGAGTTCTTCCACAAAGCGTGCGCCCTTGTTCTTGAGCGTTTCGACGACATGGCGGTTGTGGACGATCTCATGGCGCACATAGACGGGCTGGCCATATTTTTCGAGGGCGCGCTCGACGATGTCGATCGCTCGCACGACGCCCGCGCAAAAGCCGCGCGGCTGGGCAAGGACGACACGCATCATTCCGTCTCCAGGCGCAGGCCCCTTTGTGAGCTAAATCCCCAGCGCCAAAGGGGAAATTCAGTCGCCCACCCGCTGCGACACATTTTCCCGGAAGCCGTTCGCAGACGCAATGACTTTCTTGCCACGCTTGCCGGTGCAACGTACCGCGACTTAGCGTCGTTTGCCTTGGCGCAAGATTGCGATAGATAGGCGGCGGCTTCGCCCGGCGGGGGAGAAACAGGGTGACTTGGGATGAATAGCGCGCAAGGCGGTGATTTTTCGCGCCTAACGGGTGCCATGAACGAGGTGGCTAAAGCCGTCGAAAAGGTGCTCGAGCACGCTTTACCACAACCCCATGGCTTGCATGGGCGTATTCACGAGGCGATGCGCTATGCGACTTTCGCCGGCGGCAAACGGCTAAGGCCGTTTCTGGTCGTACACTGTGCAAACCTTTTTGGCGTTAACCCTGCCAACGCATTTCGGGCGGCGGCAGCGATCGAAGTGCTGCACACCTATTCGCTGGTTCACGATGACTTGCCGTGCATGGACGACGACGACCTTCGGCGCGGCCGGCCGACCACGCATAAAGCGTTCGACGAAGCCACCGCGGTTCTGACGGGGGATGCGTTGTTGACCATCGCATTCGAAATTCTCGCACGGGCGGAAACCCATCGCTCGGCAGAAGTTCGCTGTCAGCTGATCTCGCGCCTGGCAGAAGCGGCGGGCTCCAATGGTATGATCGGCGGACAAATGATCGATATGCGCGCCGGCGAGAGCGCATTCGGCGCCGAAGAAGTAATTCTGCTACAGAGGCTAAAAACCGGACAGCTCTTCGAATTTTCCTGCGAGGCCGGAGCGATTCTCGGCGAAGCCGGTGTGGAACACCAAACTCGCCTGCGCAATTATTCGCGGGATATGGGCTTGGTGTTTCAAATCACCGACGATCTTCTTGACGTCACGAGCACGGCGGAAAAAACCGGAAAAGCGGTGGGAAAAGACAAACAACACGGCAAAGCCACATTGGTGTCCATCTATGGCATAGAGGGGGCGCGGTCCCAGGCGGAAAGCATTGCCAAGCGGGCTATCGAAGCGCTGATGCCCTATGGGCCCGAAGCCGATGCTTTGCGCAGCTTGCCGCTGTTTTTGCTGGACCGAGAAACGTAAACGGCGCTCCGCGAACCAAATTCTGCCAAGAATGTTCTATTATAGTGCGTGAATGCGGTCAGGAATCTAAGAGGCACTTATGAGAATCGATACCATGAAGAAAACCTTCGTTGCAGCAATCCTGCTTGGCGGTGCGATAGCAACCTCGACCGCGACGGCGCAAGTATCCGATCCCGCTGTCCAGCAGGTGCAGACGTTTTACGATGCGCTGCTCGATTCCATGAAGCATGCCAAAGAGCTTGGCACTCAGGGTCGTTACAATAAGCTCAAGCCGGTGATCGAACAGACATTCGATTTGGCGGACATGGCTGCCATTTCCATTGGCCCTGACAAATGGGCCACATTGTCCGCGTCGGATCAACACGCATTGCTGGTTGCTTTCGAGCGAATGACGGTCGCCAGTTATGCGAAGAATTTCGATGGCTTTAGCGGCGAGAAATTTATCGTCGACCCCACAATCTTGGTACGTGGAAGCGATCGTGTGGTTCAAAGCAAACTGGTCGCCGGATCCCAAACGGTGCCGTTCGGCTACAAGCTGCGCCAAACCGGCGGAACGTGGAAAATCCTCGACATCTATCTGAACGGCAATATGAGCCAGCTCGCCATTCAGCGTTCGGAATACGGCGCTACCTTCTCTGCGGGCGGGGCGGCAGCTTTGGCGAAGAAGCTCGACGAGAAATCGGCGCAGCTTCTTGGTGGCTGATCGCTGGGTGGGGCCCTAGCAGCGCCGGCAGATAAAACAGCGTCGTAAACAACGTCCAAAAGAGC
This sequence comes from uncultured Alphaproteobacteria bacterium, assembly GCA_963822275.1. Taxonomy (GTDB): domain Bacteria; phylum Pseudomonadota; class Alphaproteobacteria; order Micropepsales; family Micropepsaceae; genus Rhizomicrobium. The sequence goes on along the minus strand of CAWGHR010000033.1, from coordinate 48,910 downwards.
GAGATGATCAACAACTCGCCCATGCTGGCGGTGCCGGGATGGCTTGACAACCACAGCGAGCCAAAGCCCGATGCCGTGGTCAGCGCACTGAAGATAATCGCGCGCGTGAGACTCGACTGCAGCAGATTGTCGGTGCCGGCCCGCCACGACACGACAAAATAAATATTGAACGCCACGCCGATACCGAACAGCAACGGCAGGGCGATGATATTTGCGAAGTTCAATTGCAAACCGATGACGCGGCAGGTTGCGAGCGTCAGAAGCGCCGTGAGGATGAGCGGCATGATCGTCACCAAGACGTCGCGGACCCGCCGTAGCACGAGAATCAACAGCAAGGTGATGGCGATGAAGGACCAGACGCCGGCCTGGATGAACGCGCGAACGATCGTCTCGCCGGATTCCTGAATCGTGATCGGTGCGCCCGTCGCCTCTTGGGTGACGCCCAATACCGCTTTGCTGAAGCGTTTGAGAGACTTGTTATCGTAAGCATTGGTTTTGGGGAACACCTCGATGCGTGCCGTGCCGTCCTTGGCAATCCATTCCGCCACCATATCCGGCGGCATGGTCTGTATGCTTACGGGCCCCGCTTGAAGTGCCTGGCGCATTTCCTCGAGAAGGGTGTCGAGTCCGGGTATCAGGGCGTTCGCCGCTCCGAGGCGCGCGGGTTGCGGGCCGTTTGCCAGCGTTTCAAGGGTTCGCGCCAGATCGCGAGCATGTTGCGCTACGGGTGTTTTTGTGTCTCCTGCCGCCGCCTTTAGTCCTTTAGCCGTACTCTCCAAGCTTGAAATGATTTCACGGTCACCGGGAGGCGGTTTGACGACAAAGGGGTTAAGGGCCGAGTCCAGCAAAAACGACGCGTCCGTGATCATCGCAAGCTTTTTCGGCTGGTCTTCGGGCACGAAGCTTTTTAGCGTCAGAACCCGTCCGATAAGCGGATCTTTCTCGAGCTTGTCCGTCAGAGCGTCGGTGGCGTCTAGCGACGGCGCCAACACGTCAATCGTGTTGGGCGAGGTATCGGGATCTTGCATTAGGTCAAACAGCGTCGCCATAGATTCGACATGGCGGCTTCTGAGGTCGAGCGGATTGAAATCGAATTTAAGAAAAGGAACGGTCGCCAAGCAGACGAGAGCGGCCAAAGCACCGATCGTGACGATCCGCCGCCGATGCGTTTTCATATAGCCGTCGAGCGGCGCTAAGAAGCGAAAGCCGATATGCTCTTCTTCGCCGGCCGGATTGATAATCATGATGAGCGCCGGCAACAGGGTAATGGCGAGCGTGAAGGCGACAATCATTCCAATGCCGGCGACCAGACCTAGTTTGGCCACGCCAATATAATCGGTGGGCAAAAAGGAGAAGAAACCAGCCGCTGTGGCTGCTGCCGCCAGCGCCAGCGGCATTCCGATATGGCGGCCCGCGCGCGTCAGCGCACTTTGCAAATTGTTGTCGCGGTAGCGCGCCGCGCGGTATCGCACGGAAAACTGGATTGCGAAATCCACGCCTAAGCCGACAAACAAAGCAATGAAGGCGATAGAGATGATGTTAAAAACGCCCACCGCCATCAAGCCGAGCGCCATCGTCACCAACAGACCGGTACCAAGCGTGAGCAGAATGCAGAAGATGATACGAAAGGAATGGACAGCCAGCCACAGCGAGAAGGTGACCGCAAGCAACATGGCCAGGCCCATGACGTCCGCGCGCTCGGCCAAGGTGGCGAATTCTTCGTCTGCGAGTGGGACGGGGCCGGTCAGGCGCACACGCACGCCTTTGTCGGGCGTCAGGCCTAATGCGTGCGCGGTTTGCCGGATGGCGTTCTCTGCGGTTTCTCCCGGCGAGAGTGCGGCGTAATCTAGTTTGGGCTGGACCTCGATAAACGCCCGCAACCGCGCGCCGCCGACGGTGCCGGTGAACATCGTGCTCCAAGACAGAAAGACCGCCTTGCCCCGCGAGGCCTTTTCCAGCGTGTCGTTGAACGCGACCATCGGTCGATCGATGTCGGACAGTTTCGCTTGCCCGTGTTCGATGCCTAGGAGTGCTGCATTCAGCGCATCCATCACACCGCGCAAAGAGGGATCGGCCGCCAGGGCGCCGAGAAAGGGCTGTGCCGTGATCAGTCTTTGCGTCGTATCGCGAACATCCTGTTCCGACAAATACAGGATTCCATGCGTGTCGAAAAACTCGCCGCCGTCGGGACGGCGCACGGCGGGAAACAGTGTTTTGTTCTCGGCGAGTTTTGCGGCCAGGGCATTCGCGGCCCCTTGCGCCCGTTCCATGGTTACGCCGTCGAGGACCACAAGAATCAGATTGTTGCGCTGCGGAAAGAGCTTGTCGAAGCGCGCTTCCTTTTGACGCCAAGGCAGATTAGGCGAAATCAATGTCTCGCTGTTCGTGTCCATGGCGAAATGATTGGACGCGTACCAAAGGGCGCCGACCGACAAGAGCAGGCAGACCGCGATAACTCTTGCCGCGTTTTTGCAGCAATAAGCGACAATTCTTTCGATGATGGTCATGCCGCTATCTTCGAAGTGAGAGGTGCCGGGAATTCAGTGACTGGCCGCAACAGGTCCGCCATCGATATTGCGGATTTCATTTTCCCGCTTGTGCAAATAAAGGGTGCGCATCGCGGCATAATAGTCGATTGACGTCCGTTCGACATCCTTCAACTCGTCAATACGACGCGATCGTTGATCGACGATGTTGAGGAAGTTTTCCGTCAGCGAGACATAGAGCTTACCGTGATACGTTATATAACCCAACGGGTTAAAATAATGATCGACCAAGATCTTGCCTGCCAGATCGCGCGGCAGGCTCGATCCCAAAAACGGCAGAACCAAATACGGCCCTCCGGGAACGCCATAGACCGCCAGCGTCTTACCGAAATCCTCGTCGCGTTCCGGACATCCCATATTGGTTGCGGGATCCAGGACGCCAAGAATGCCCACCGTCGTGTTGACGCTGAACCGACATACCGAGATGCCCGCTTGCGTCGGTTGGCCTTGCAGCACGTCGTTTGCAAACGTCACCGGCAATTGGAGGTTTGACAGAAAATTGTGTACGCCATCGCGCAATGGACCGGGGACGGCGTTTTTATAGTAGCTCGCCGCCGGAAGTGCCGCGTGCTTGTCAAGTGTGTGATTGAAAGCGAAGATTTCGCGGTTGATGGGTTCCAGCGGATCATAAGCAGAATCCGATTTTCCCTCGCCCGCGCAACCGCAAAGCAAGAGGCACAATACAACCCCACCGCAATAATTGCGCTTTTTCACGTCAGTACGCTCCACGCGTTTTCATTGCAGACTACAAAGAGTCGCGGGGCGCCGTCCAATCCCTTTCGCAGCATGTGTCATTTACGCCGCCAGTCGACCAAATTGTGAGTCTCGTCAGACTTTGGGCAACGTCGTTTGGTTGGTGCTGGGGACATATGTTTAATCGCGCGCCGGTCCCCGCGGCCCCTACATCACTGCGCCGATATGCCAGGGCACGAATTCCAACTCGCCGTAGCCCAATTCTTCGCTCTTGGTCTTTTTGCCAGAGGCGACGTCTAGCATGTAATCCAGGATTTCTGCTCCCTTTTGCGGGATCGACTGATCGCCCGTGGCGATGGTGCCACAATTGATGTCCATGTCGTCGCGCATACGTTCAAACATGGCAGTGTTGGTGGCCAATTTGATGGAGGGCGTAGGCTTGCAACCATAAGCCGAGCCACGACCGGTGGTGAAGGCAATCAAATTGGCCCCGGATGCCACTTGGCCGGTCGCGGAGCAGGGATCCAGGCCCGGGCTATCCATGTAAACCAAGCCGCGCTTGGAGATCGGTTTGGCGTACTCGATCACTTCGTTGAGCGGTGAGGTACCTGCTTTGGCGACGGCGCCCAGCGATTTTTCGAGGATGGTGGTCAAACCGCCAGCTTTGTTGCCCGGCGAGGGGTTGTTGTTCATCTCCATATTGTTGAGGCGGGTATAGTTCTCCCACCAGACAATGCGCTCCCTGAGCTTTTTGCCGATCTCCGGAGATGCGGCGCGCGCATAAAGCAAATGTTCGGCGCCGTAGATTTCAGGTGTCTCGGAAAGAATGACTGTTCCGCCCAGTGCCACGAGTCTGTCTGACGCATTGCCCAAGGCTGGATTGCCGGTGACACCCGACCAAGCGTCCGAGCCGCCGCATTGCAAACCGACGACAATCTCGCTGGCGGGTTGTTCGCTACGCGTTGCACGAGCCGCCTCAGGCAGAATGTCTTTGAGCCTTGCAATTCCTTCTTCCACAGCTTTTTTTGTCCCGCCGACATCTTGAATCGTGAAGGATTGGAAATGGGGTCCCACCTTGATGCTGTAATCCTTTTGGATGCGGGCGATTTGTGGCACTTCGCAACCAAGACCGACCAACAGCACCGCGGCGAAATTTGGATTGTTGGCCGTGCCCCAAAGGGTACGGACCAAAAGGTCATAGAGTTCCCCTTGAGAGGCCATGCCGCAACCGCTTTGATGCACGATCGGTACAATACCGTCGACATTGGGATGGGCTTCGAGCAGACCGCGTTTTTGCGCTTGTTCGGCGATGAACTTGGCAACCGTTGCCGAACAATTCACGCTGGTGAGAACGGCAACGTAATTGCGTGTGCCGACCCGTCCGTCGGGGCGCTTGAAGCCCATGAAACTGCGCGGTTGCCCGTCGGCATGGAAGGCGGCAATCTTGCCGGCCTCTTCGCGCAGATCGGAAGTTGTTAGGTTTTGCACGTGCACATGGGCGCCCGCGGCAATGTCCTTGGTGGCGACCCCGATGACTTGGCCGTATTTGCGCACCGACTCGCCGAGAGAGATGGCGCGTGTCGCAATCTTGTGACCGAAGGGAATGGCCTCGCGTGTTGTGATATTTTCACGCGCGATCGTCATTCCTGCGGGAAGTGCACGCGCGGCGACCACGACGTTATCGCTCGGATGAAGACGCATGATACCGGTGTCATTAGATTGGGACGCATTCTCGGACACGGCATTCTCCTGAGGTCGGGGCTGACCAAGCCACTTTAGAGCCAATTGCCCGTCGGAGGAAATGGGCTGGACAACGCTCTGCCCTGCCCGTCTTAAGTATGGCCAAGGGCCAGATCGCTGACAAACGGATTGGTTTGGCGCTCCGAGCCGAAGGTCGACATGGCCCCATGACCCGGGACGAATTGCATGTCGTCGCCAAGCGGCCATAGCCGCTCGGTAATGGAGCGTATGAGTTGAGCATGGTCGCCGCGCGGAAAATCCGTTCGCCCAATGGAACCCTTGAACAAAACATCGCCGACAAAGGCGATTTTGGCGGTGTCATGGAAGAAAACGACATGGCCCGGCGTATGGCCTGGACAATGACGAACGCTAAATTTTACTTCGCCGAACGTGACGGTATCTCCGTCAACGAGAAAACGGGTAGGGACGCAGGGCTCGGCATCGGCAAAGCCGGGCCGGCGCGTATTCTCGCCTAGAGCCTGCAGCAAGAATATATCGTCTGTATGCGGACCTTCTATCGGCGTGCCCGTCTCCCGCGACAATTTGGCGGCGCCTGAAGCGTGATCGAGATGGCCATGGGTGAGCCAAATTTTTTCAAGCGTGATGCCGTTGGCGGAAACGATCTCCTTCAGGCGCGCGACCTCCCCGCCTGGGTCGATGGCAACACCCTTTCCTGTTGAGGTGCACCAAACGATCGAACAGTTCTGCTGGTAGGGCGTGACTGGGAGAATCGAAGCTTTAAAGGGTGGGGTCATCGCGGCGTCTAGATGTACTAGGATAGGAGACAAGATACAGCCCTGTAGGATGTTCTTCCTGGAAATTCTCGCTCCTAGGACTGCCACGTTACAGGCAAGTCTGCCACTCAACCCAATTGTGGAACAATAGGATGAGGTTATCAGGCCGGAGGCCACAGGATGTGGCTCCTTCCGATCAAATTTGGGAGTTAGAGTTGTGTTAGGCCTGCTCGATTTGTGTGTCCAAATGTTGCTGCGATGTCACGCAAAACCCCATGGAATCCTTGAATTTTCTAACTGCTCTCTGATAAATTCACTTAGGTTTTGGGATGCAACTAGAGCAACCGCGTGTCATGAGGGGCCCATTCAACCGTGCGCTGATAATCGCCGCGGGCATCGTCGCCATTCTGGCGGCTGCCTCGTCGTCGCGTGCGTTGGCGTCCGGGACTGATAGCGCTATCACTGCGCCACCCGCACGCTTGGCCGGTTCGTCCTTTTCGCTCGATTTGCCCGTTCTGATGCCAGCGCTTTCGACAGGGCCGCAAGATTTATCGCGTTACGCGACCAACGAAGTCTTCAGCGAAATTCTGTTGTTCGACGGTGTCGGCATCGACACCGGTTTCAATGTCGACATTGCACGCGTGCTTGATCGTTATGCGCCGACTGCCGGTGCCTATGACGGGCTGTTCTATTCGGCGTCGGCGTTGAATTCGCCTTTTGCCTCATTGGCAAGTGGTGGCTCGCTGATCGGGACCACCGTGTCGTTGGCGGACGATTTGCATTTCCATTTTGGACTGGCCTCGCGTGAGCCCGGCTTGAATCCGTATTTGGTGAGTCCGCGCTTGGCGGTCGCCGGACTTGGCGGCGCCGGATTGCCTTACGATACACGGCACACCAATGCGTTGATTGCCGGATTGTCTTGGAATTTCGCAAAATGGGGCGGTTTGGGCTTTACCGCGTCGCAGACATCGGAACATGACGGCGCATTGGGCACCAACAATTCGTCGATCGACACGGCGCGCACCTCCGCCTTGGGTCTTACAGCGCATGTTGGCTTCGGCGGCGGCTGGGTGACGACCGCATCCTATAGCGAATCCTCCACGCAACTCGACCTAAAGCCCGGGGCGAACGGCGCCGAGACCAGTCTTCACGCTCAGGCCTATGGTATCGCGGTTGCCAAGCATGGCCTGTTCGGCAATGACGCGCTTGGCGTGGCACTGTCGCGGCCGGCGCCGTCCTACGACACAGGATCGTTCACTTCGGGAAACTCGAACGATCTACAGTTTTTCGGCCACGATAAGTTGTTTGCCGGTGCCGCTCCAGAAACCGACATCGAATTGGGTTATGTGACCTCTTTCCTGGACGGCGGCTCCATCGCCCTGCAGACCAACGCCTCGTATCAGATGAATTTTGGCGGCCAAAACGGCAACAATGCCATGACGGTACTGAGCCGAGCGAAGATCAAATTCTAGCATAGTGTGGCTGGGCTTGACCCCGCCATCCAGCAATCTAAAACCCGCACACCCCAAATGCTTCCCGCAAAGGAACCGACCATGGCCGGCCCGCAATTCGTTTTCTTCATGAAGGAAATGTCGAAGACATATCCGGGTGGTCGCCCCGTCCTCAAAGACATTTGGTTGTCGTTCTATCCCGGTGCGAAGATCGGCATCGTCGGCGTCAACGGTTCGGGAAAGTCCACGCTGATGCGCATCATGGCCGGCCTCGACAAGGAATTTACCGGCGAGGCGTGGGCAGCCGACGGTGTGCGCACCGGCTATCTGCCGCAGGAACCGCAACTCGATCCCTCCAAAGACGTGCGCGGCAACGTCATGGAAGGGGTTGCGGCCAAGAAGGCGTTGATCGACCGCTTCAATGAAATCTCGGCGAATTACAGCGACGAGGTTGCCGACGAAATGGCCGCGCTGCAAGATGAGATCGAAGCCAAAGGGTTATGGGATCTCGATAGTCAAATCGATCAAGCGATGGACGCGCTGCGCTGCCCGGACGGCGATGCCGATGTCAGCACGCTATCGGGCGGCGAGAAGCGCCGCGTGGCTTTATGCCGGCTGTTGCTCGACGCACCCGATATCCTGTTGCTCGACGAGCCAACCAACCATTTGGATGCGGAATCGGTCGGCTGGCTCGAACACACGCTGCGCGAATACAAAGGCTGTGTGATCCTCGTCACCCATGACCGCTATTTCCTCGACAATGTCACGGGCTGGATTCTGGAACTCGACCGCGGCCGCGGTATCCCCCATGAAGGCAACTATTCTTCCTTCCTCGTCGTGCAGGAAAAACGTCTGCGGCAAGAAAGCAGCGAGGAAGCATCGCGCGAGCGCACCATTGCGCGCGAACGCGAATGGATTTCGCAATCACCTCGCGCCCGCCAAGCAAAGTCCAAGGCACGCATCAACTCCTATGAAGAGTTGCTGGCGAAGTCGCAGGAGTTGCGCAGCGGACCGGCACAGATCGTGATCCCCGTGGCGGAACGCCTGGGTTCGCTAGTCGTCGAAAGCGAGGGACTGGCGAAAGCCTATGGCGATCGGCTGCTCTTCGAGAACGTAAATTTCAATCTGCCGCCCGGTGGCATCGTGGGCGTGATCGGCCCGAACGGCGCCGGCAAGACGACTTTGTTCAAGCTGCTCACCGGCCAAGAAAAACCGGATGCGGGCACGCTGCGCATCGGGGACACAGTGCATATCGGCTATGTCGACCAGTCGCGCGACACACTCGATCCGAACAAGAACGTGTGGGAAGAGATCTCCGGCGGCACCGATGTGCTGGAGCTCGGCAAAAACAAAGTGCAAAGTCGTGCTTATGTGGGTGCTTTTAACTTCAAAGGCGGCGACCAGCAGAAGAAGGTCGGTCAATTATCGGGCGGCGAGCGCAATCGCGTTCATCTCGCCAAGATGCTGAAGTCGGGCGCGAACTTGCTGCTGCTCGACGAACCGACCAACGATCTCGATGTGGAAACCTTGCGCGCCTTGGAAATGGCGCTGGAAGAATTTGCCGGTTGCGCCATGATCATCAGCCATGACCGTTGGTTCCTCGACCGCATCGCCACGCACATGCTGGCCTTCGAAGGCGACAGCCATGTCGAATGGTTCGAAGGCAATTTCCAGGACTACGAAGCCGACAAAAAACGCCGGCTCGGCATCGACGCCGACCAGCCCCACAAAATCAAATACAAGCGGTTTGCGCGGTAGCGCCTATCGCTGCTGCTGCGCTTTGGTCTCCAGGATCGCGCTCAAAGCGCTGACGTCTCCGTTCTTCTGACCGAGCACGGAGGTGAAATCGCTACGCTCCGTTTCGCGCAGCCATACCCCGGCCACCGAGAAATCGACCACGGCCGTCCGGCCGCCAGCGGTCGAGACCCGGAAATTCACTTGCAGCGGATTGGGGTCATTGCTTTTCGCCGGGTCGATCATGATCGTTTTGACCACGGTTTCATCCGACGCCAAAGGATAAGAGCCGGTAATCTGCAATGTCTGGCCCGAGAACTTATTGAAATAGGTCTGATAGACGGCGAGGGCATAGTGCTTGAACGCTTCGTCAAACGCCGCGATCTGGGCGGGTGTCGCGGTGCGCCGGTATTGGCCCAGCGTGTATTCGGCGATCGCCTTGATGTCGGTGAGGCCGATCAGGAAATCCTGAAACTGCGAGCGGCGCTGTTCCTTCGACAACGATTTGTTGTTTAGGATCGTCAATCCTCGCTGCACATTGTCGCTGATGAATTGTTCGGCGGGCGTCGCCGCTATCGCCGGCGCGGAAACGTTCGCCAACCCCGCTGCCAGAACGAAAACCACGAAAACCAACCGTAGCGGGCGAAGCGCCGCCACGAGATTGTGTCTTATGAAAAAACCGTGCATTGGATGAAAACCCCGACTCCTGCCGCTCCACAGGTAATGGTCCGCTGGCCCTATGGCAAGTTCGTGGCGGCCGTAAAGAAATCTTATGGCGCCGGCGGTGCCACCGCGCCATTGCGGATTTCGCTGGCCCGGTATTGCCGGTACAGGCTGCGGGTCGTCGCATAATAATCCAGCGAATTGCGCTCGATATCTTCGAGTGTTTCCATGTTGCGCGCGCGAACATCCACAAACGTGGCGTATTCGCGGCCCATCACCCACCAGAGATGTTGTCTCATATGAATGTAGACAGTGGGATCAAACAGAAAATCCACAGCCTTGGCCGAAAACGTCGCGCGGCGGGTCAGGACCGAACAAGGGCAACACCAAATAGCTCCCTTCTCCGACGCCCCAAACTGCCAGCGTTTGGCCGAAATCCTCCGTATGTGCTGGGACGCCAAAACCCGACGCGACGTCGAACGCCCCCGCGACCCCCAAAGTGGAATTGATCGTAAAGCGGGCGACTGTTTGAGCGGCACGTCGCGGCTCGGCCTGCAGCAGATCATTGGCAAAGGTTTTTGGAAGATCCAGGTTTGCCAAGAGGTTATGTGCCCCTTCGCGGATTGGCGTCGGGAACATATTTCGAATAGGCCACCGCTGTCGGTCTTAGAGTCCAGCTATCCAATTTCTGATCGAATTCGAATATTTTTCGGTTCATCGCCTCGTTGGGATCGTTGTTGAGATCGCCTCGGCTCCGCTTTGAGCGGAGGCGCAGGCCGATAGGCCCAAAGCGGCGAAAATTGCCGCGAATTTCAAGAATTTGCGCATTGTCCCCCTATGCCCCAGTTGCTTCCAAGCAACGTCTAAAAATGAGGCATTCCCCTGTCCGCACTTCTTAACTCCTTTTGCGGGTCGCCGTCACCTTCAAGGTTTGCTAAATCATATAAAGATATGTTTATATGTATCTAGAAAGGAGCAAAGGCCATGGAGCAGCTTGTCGCCATGTTGCGCGCCGCCGGCGATCCCACGCGCTTGCGCCTGCTCCTGTTGTTGCGCCAGGCCGAATTGACGGTCAGCGAGCTTATCGTGATCGTGGGCCAGAGCCAGCCGCGTGTGTCCCGCCATCTCAAACTGCTATGCGGTGCCGGCCTGATTGAGCGGTTCAAAGAAGGAAGCTGGGTCTTCTATCGCGCCACCGACGAAGGGCAGGGTGCGGCATTGGGCGCCACCCTTTCCCAGCTTGCGGCGGGTCCCCACCAAACCGATCTGACCCGATTGGCGGCCGTACGCGAAGCGCGGGCCGCCGAAGCGGCCGCTTATTTCAAAGCCAACGCCTCGGAATGGGGGCGCATCCGCGCGCTCCACGCGCCGGAAAAGGATGTCGAAAACGCCATCATCCGCCATTTGGCGGCGACACCTATCGAGCATCTGTTGGATGCGGGGACGGGAACCGGCCGCATGCTCGAACTTCTGGCGCCGCATGTGAAGCGCGGTGTCGGCGTCGACGTCAGTCCCGAAATGTTGGCGATAGCACGGGACCGGTTGATGCGCGCGAATTTGGCCCATTGTCAGGTCCGGCTTGGCGATACCTACCGCCTGCCGTTTCCCGCTGGCGGCGCGCTGAGCGGCTTCGACGCGGTGGTTGTCCATCAGGTTTTGCATTATCTCGACGATCCGGGCGCGGCCGTCTTAGAGGCGTCCCGCGTGTTGCGTGCCGGGGGCAGGCTGCTGATCGCCGATTTTGCGCCCCACGAGCTGGAATTTCTTCGAGAAGATTTCGCCCATCGCCGCCTTGGGTTCTCCGATAAGGAAGTACAAGGCTGGTTCCAGGCCGCAAATTTGCAAACGCTGGCCGGCGAGGCCATCGCCCCTCAAACCCCATCAAAGGAAAAACTGATCGTGAAAATTTGGCTCGCCAAGGCATCCGCAAAAGCGCGGGCGGTGGCGGCATGAGTTTGAAGGACCTCGTCAACGAAGCCCGCTCGATCGGCGTATCGTTCGAATTCTTTCCGCCAAAAACCGCGGAGATGGAAGAACAGCTCTGGCGCGCGGTGAAGCGGCTGGAGCCGTTGTCACCCGATTTTGTGTCGGTCACCTATGGTGCGGGCGGTTCGACGCGGGACCGCACCCACGCGACCGTGAAGCGGATCGTCGAAGAAACCTCGCTCAAGCCCGCCGCGCATCTAACCTGTGTTGCGGCATCGCGGGGCGAACTTGATGACGTTGTCCGCGGCTATTGGGATGCGGGTGTGCGCCACATTGTGGCTCTGCGCGGCGACATGCCGGAGACAGGCGCACCCTATGCAGCGAATCCCGATGGCTACGCATCGACGCCCGCTTTGATCGGCGGCATTCGATCCATCGGAGCGTTCTCGGTCAGTGTATCCTGCTATCCCGAGCGCCATCCGGATTCGCCGTCTTTTGAGCACGATCTCGATCTGCTGAAGCGCAAGGTGGAAGCGGGAGCCACGCGTGCCATTGGACAGTTCTGCTTCGACAACGATGCCGTCGCGCGTCTGCGCGATCGTGCCGACCGATGGGGTATTTCAATACCCATCGTTCCGGGGCTGATGCCGTCGACGAATTTCAAAGGTGTCGCGCGGATGGCTGCGCGTTGCGGGGCCAGCATCCCGGGCTGGCTGTCGCGCCTCTACGATGGGCTGGACAATGATTTGGAAAGCCGGCGTGTCGTTGCCGCGTCCGTCATGGCCGAACAGGTGATGGAATTACACGCGCACGGATTTGACCGGTTTCATTTCTATACGCTCAATCAAGCCGATTTGACCTATGCGACGTGCCGCATTCTCGGATTGGCCCCAAAGGAATTGTCATGAGTTTCGACCGTGCCGCCCGCATTCGGTGGATGAAAGAGGAGGCGCGAAAGCGCATCCTCCTGCTCGACGGCTCTTGGGGCGTGATGATCCAGGGCTACAAGCTCGGCGAAGAAGACTTTCGCGGCAGCCGCTTCGGCAATCACACCAGCGAACTCAAAGGCAACAACGATCTTCTGACGTTGACCAAGCCCGGTATCATTCGTGAGATCGGCAATGCCTATCTTGCGGCCGGTGCCGATATAATCGAAACCAATACATTTACGGCGACCGAAACCTCGCAAGCCGATTACGGTCTGGCGCATCTGGTCGGCGAACTGAACCTGGAAGGCGCGCGGCTGGCGCGCGAGATCTGCGATGGGCGCAGCACCTCCGATCGCCCACGCCTGGTCGCAGGAATTTTAGGCCCCACCAACCGCACGGCGTCCATCTCGCCGGACGTCAACGACCCCGCCTTCCGCAATATCAGCTTCGACGAACTGCGCCGGACCTACAAAGAAGCAGCGCTCGGTTTGATCAAAGGCGGTTCCGATCTGTTGATGATCGAGACGATCTTCGACACATTGAATGCCAAAGCTGCGATCTTCGCCATTGAAGAAGCCTTCGAGGAGTTGGGCGAGCGATTGCCGGTTTGGATTTCCGGCACGATCACCGATCTTTCCGGCCGCACCTTGACCGGCCAAGTGACGGAGGCGTTTTGGCATTCGGTGCGCCACGCAAATCCCTTCGCCATCGGTCTCAATTGTGCGCTCGGCGCCAAAGAAATGCGCCAATATGTGGCGGAACTTTCCGGCGTTGCCGACACGCTGGTCAGTGCCCATCCCAATGCCGGATTGCCGAACGAATTCGGCGGTTACGACGACACGCCCGAACAGATGGCGGAAAAGATCGGCGAATTTGCACGTTCCGGCCTTGTCAATATCGTCGGCGGCTGCTGCGGTACCACACCGGGACATATCAAGGCCTTTGCCGAAGCGGTCGAAGGCGTGACCCCGCGTGCCATTCCCGATAAACCCCGCTATCTGCGCCTGTCGGGACTCGAACCCTTCACGCTAACGCCGGAAATGAATTTCGTGAACATCGGCGAGCGCACAAATATCACCGGCTCGGCAAAGTTCCGCAAATTGATCGCAGCGGACAATTACGAGGGTGCTCTCGCGATTGCACGCAGCCAGGTGGAAAACGGCGCCCAGATCATCGACATCAACATGGACGAAGGTTTGATCGATTCCGAAGCGGCGATGCGCCGTTTCCTCAATCTCGTCGCCGGCGAACCGGATATTTCGCGCGTACCCGTGATGATCGACAGCTCCAAATGGAGCGTCATCGAGTCCGGCCTCAAATGCGTCCAGGGAAAGTGTATCGTCAATTCGATCTCGCTGAAGGAAGGCGAGGAGGCGTTTGTGGCGCGCGCCAAAGAAGTGCGCCGTTTCGGCGCCGCCGTCGTCGTGATGGCATTCGACGAACAGGGTCAGGCCGATTCGCGCGAGCGCAAATTCGATATCTGCAAACGCGCTTACGATATCCTGGTGAATCAGGTCGGATTTCCGCCGGAAGACATCATCTTCGATCCCAATATCTTCGCGGTGGCGACCGGACTCGAAGAACACGCCGAATATGGCGTCGCTTTCATCGATGCGGTGGCGCGCATCCGCAAGGAATTGCCGCACGTCCACGTTTCCGGCGGCGTCTCCAACTTCTCCTTCTCGTTCCGCGGCAACGATGCGGTGCGCGAAGCCATGCATTCCGTTTTTCTGTTCCACGCCATCAAGGCCGGAATGGACATGGGCATCGTCAACGCCGGCCAGCTGACCGTCTATCAGGATATTCCAACACCGCTGCGTGAAGGCATCGAGGACGTCCTGTTCAACCGCCGGGGCGATGCCACCGAACGCCTGCTCGATCTTGCCAATCAATACAAAGGCGGTGGTGCCGTTGTGGAAGTGGAAGATGCCGCTTGGCGGTCTCTGCCGGTGCAGGAACGCATCACGCATGCGCTGGTGCATGGCATAGACAGTTTCGTTGTTGAAGACACCGAAGTAGCGCGGGCGCAAGCGGTGCGTCCGCTGGACGTCATCGAAGGGCCGCTGATGTCCGGCATGAATGTGGTCGGCGATCTGTTTGGATCGGGCAAGATGTTCCTGCCCCAAGTCGTGAAATCGGCGCGCGTTATGAAAAAGGCCGTCGCGTATCTGCTTCCCTATATGGAAGCCGAACAGGCCAAGAATCAAACGAAAGAGCCCGCGGGCCGTATCGTGATGGCGACGGTGAAAGGTGATGTCCATGACATCGGTAAGAACATCGTCGGCGTCGTCCTGCAATGCAACGGCTATGAAGTCATCGATCTCGGTGTCATGACGCCGGCGCAAAAAATTCTAGATACCGCACGCGAGAAAGGTGCCAACATCATCGGGCTTTCCGGCCTCATCACGCCGTCACTTGACGAAATGTGTCATGTCGCTTCGGAAATGGAGCGGCAGGGTTTCAGTATTCCGTTGCTGATCGGCGGCGCCACGACCAGCCGCGTGCACACGGCAGTCAAGATCGACCCGAATTACCGTCGCGGCCAAACGGTCTATGTCACCGATGCGTCGCGTGCGGTGGGTGTGGCGTCGAATTTGCTGAGCAAGACCGCGAATATCGATTTTGTCGCCAACATTCGCCTGGAATACGAAGAGATCGCCCGCAAGCATGCGGCGCAGCGCGCGCCCGGCCGCCGTCTGTCTCTCACGGAAGCGCGTGCCAATAAGCTCAAATTCGATTGGTCGAAATACACACCGCCCATGCCGACCTTCCTAGGCGTGCGCAGCTTCGAGAATTACGATCTCGCTGAATTGGTGCGCTATATCGATTGGACACCGTTCTTCCAGACCTGGGAACTGGTGGGCAAATATCCCGCCATCCTCGAAGACGACAAATATGGCAGCGCCGCGCGCAATCTTTTTTCCGACGCGCAAAAAATGCTGGCGAAAATCGTCGACGAGAAGTGGTTGAACCCACGCGCCGCGTTCGGCTTTTTCCCAGCCAACGCACAAGGCGACGACGATGTCCTCGTGTTCGGCGACACGGAGCGTAAATCCCCGATCGCCACTCTACATACACTGCGCCAGCAAATGTCGCGCGACAGCGCCAAGCCGAATCTGGCGCTGGCCGATTTCATCGCGCCTAGCGGCGGGGCGGATTATATCGGAGCCTTTGTGGTCACGGCCGGTCATGGCGAAGAGGAACACATCAAGCGTTTCGAGGCCGACAAGGACGATTATTCGGCGATCCTGTTACGCGCTTTGGCCGACCGTTTGGCGGAAGCATTCGCCGAACGTCTGCATGAGCGCGTACGCCGCGAGTTCTGGGCTTACGCACCGAATGAAAACTTGACCAATGAACAACTTGTTGCGGAATCCTATCGCGGCATCCGTCCCGCGCCGGGTTATCCGGCGCAACCCGAGCACACCGAAAAAGGTACGCTGTTCAAACTGCTCGATGCGGAAGCACGAGCGGGTGTGAAGCTCACCGAGAGCTTTGCGATGTGGCCGGGCTCCTCGGTGTCGGGATTTTATTTCTCGCATCCCGAAAGCCGTTATTTCGGCGTCGGCAAAATCGAGAAGGATCAGGTCGAGGATTACGCAAACCGCAAGGGCTGGGTTGTTGCGGAAGCGGAGCGCTGGCTGGCGCCTATCCTCAACTACAATCCGCGTGCAGTCGCCGCAGCCTGACCCCGCCGTGCCCGATTTGGATGCTGTCGCTCATGGGCAGCCCGCTTTCGCTATGACGGCCTAACGCCGCTCCGGCCACGCCAATCGCAAAGCAAGGCCGAGCATAACGCTCGCGGAAATCCATCCAAGGACTTTTCCGATCACCGGATTTGCCCGCAATCGCTGCGCCAATTTTCCGCCACCCAGCGCCACCATGGAATTGACGAATGTGCCGGAAATGTCGAAGGCAATTCCCAGCACAAGAATTTGCATCCAAGCGGGTCCGGCGCCGCGCGTCACGAATTGCGGCAAGAATGCGATGAAGAAAATCGCCACTTTCGGATTGAACAGATTGGTCACCAGGCCTTGCCGAAACGCCGTATGGATCGGTTGGTCCGCGCTGGTCGCTCTCAAATGCGGCGGATGGCGGAGTAATTCGATGGCGATCCAAACCAAATAGGCGGCGCCCGCATAGCGCACGATATCGAAGGCTAGCGGCCAGGCGGCGAACAAGGTTGCAAGGCCGAAGGCGGCCAAGGTCATGTGGAAGAGCGTGCCGGCACCGATGCCGAACGCGGCGGCCAGCCCCGCGCGCGTGCCGCGATGGGCCGCTTGCGCCAGCACAAAGGTCATGTCGGGACCTGGTGTCACATTCAGCGCCAGCGCGCCTGCCATGAACAAGGCGAAGAGATGAATATCGGGCATGTCGTTTCCTGAACCTGACAACGAAGCATATCTATTCTTTGAGGCGTCCGTAAATCAGACAGTTGCGCCGCTCGCCGTCGCGCAGGATGTAACCGCGCATGATTCCTTCGTAGCGAAAGTTCAGTCGTTCGATCAGTCTTACCGATGCATGATTGCCTTCATGTATGCGTGCCGTCAGACGTTCCAAGCCGAGCGCGCCGAAGGCGTAGGCGATAACCGCCTGAGTTGCTTCGGCGGCATAGCCCTGCCCCCAATAGGCGCGCGCGAACAAGAAATCCCAATTCGGCGCGGCGGTGACAGGGATCGATTTCGCTGAGATCGCACTCGCCAATGGCGGGACCGTCGGGCGCAAGCACGACGGCCCACCACAGAATTGTTCCATCGTCGATGCCCGGGACATGAAGGCGGAAAATCTCTTCGATCTGCTCCACGCTTTTTTGCGCGGGCCAGTCCCAATACCGCATGACCTGGGGATCGCTGCGCGCAACAAACAGCGCGTCGGCATCATGGACCGCGATTGGGCGAAGGATGAGGCGTGGTGTGTGCAGATCCATGTCTGAGGCCTCAAAAATCATGAGGCGGCCGGCGCGATTGCGCGCCGTAACCGCCTCATGCTGCCCCCTTCATTGTGGACCTTCTTTTCCTCGGACCAGCGACCCCCGAAGCCTTTGTTCCGCGGCGGCGCGAAGTAGTCCAAAGTTGGGACGTTGACGCAACGGGGGGTAGCCAAATGTCCCTATTATTTCCGTGGCTGTGTGGATTTAGTGCAACAATTTAACATGGTTACCGCGTCAGGGCGACCTGAAGTGTTTGGAAAGCTTCAAACCTTGGCGCTGGTAATTGGAGCCGAGCCCTGCGCCATAGACTTCCGGCGGCGGATCGGTCAGCCGCTCGAACACCAGCCGGCCGATGATCTGGCCATGTTCCAGGATGAACGGCACTTCGCGCGAGCGCACTTCCAGCACGGCACGAGCACAGGGCGGCTTTCCGGCTTCAAAGCCGAAGCCGGGATCGAAGAAGCCGGCATAATGCACGCGGAATTCGCCGACCAGCGGATTGAAGGGCACCATCTCGGCGGCGTAATCGGGCGGAATCGCCACCGCTTCGCGCGACGACCAGGATGTAGAACTCGTCGGGGTCGAGCACCAGATGGCCGGTCGGCACCTGCCTCGATCGGATCCCAGAAATCGTAGGCCGGTCGAGGACGTCCGCGCTTGTCGACGTCGATCAGGCCGGTATGACGCTTGGCGCGCCAGCCGATCGCGGCCGCTGGCGTGTCCGCGCAGATCGATGCTGAGCGCCAGGCCATTGTCGATGTCGGCCTCGCCGTCCACCAGCGGCGTTTCGTCATGCAGGCGCCTCAACTGCGTGTCGGTGAATTGCGGCGAACCGTGGCGGACGCGCAATTGGTTGAGGCGCGAGCCTTTGCGCACCAGCACCGGGAAGGTGCGCGGCGAAATCTCGGCATAGAGCGGGCCGTGATAGCCGGGCTCGATGCGGTCGAAGGCTTGGCGCGCGGTCGGTGATCAGGCGGGTGAAGACATCGATGCGCCCGGTGGAACTTTTCGGATTGGCGATGCCCGAGACGCGGGCAGAGAACTCGGCGCGTTCGAGCAGCGGCACGATATAGACGCAGCCGGTTTCCAGCACCGCGCCGTTGGTCAGATCGATCTCGTGCATGAAGACCTTGGCGAGCTTCTCTTCCACCGTGGCGTTCGGCCCCGGCAGGAAGCTCGCGCGCACCCGCCAGGCCACCGCGCCCAGCCTCAGATCGATGCTGGCCGGCTGGATCTGGCCGTCGTCGATATCCTCGGTCGGCGAGCGATCTTCGCGCCGCGCGCGAATCAGCCGCTTCAGCACATGGCCGGGCAGGATGCCGGTCGAGATAGCGGCCATAGCTTTCGCCATCGCCCGGTCTCGTCGCAATTGCCGAATCAGGGATTCTTTCGGCGCCGGGATCATGGAACCGCTGTATAAGCGTCGCAGCCGCTCGACCGGTCACCGTGGTCTCGGCCAAGAAACCCACGGATTTCCCCAATCGCCTCGGCCAAGCCCGCAGCGCCTGACGGGCGCTTCGGCCGGGAAAGCGCGCAGAGCAGCCGCGACGGCGTCGCGCCTTCCAGGATGACGAAACAGCCCTTGTCCTCGGCCCCGCGGATCAGCCGCCCGAAGGCCTGTTTCAGGCGCAGCCGGGTGAGCAGGTCGTCATAGCCTTTGCCGAAACGCGGCGCGGCGCGCCTTGTGCAGGATGGTCGGCTTGGGCCAGGGCACCTTGTCGAACACCACCAGCCGCAAGCGAGCGGCCCGGCACGTCGACGCCGTCGCGCAACGCATCGGTGCCGAGCAGGCAGGAATTCTCCTCGCCGCGGAACAGATCGACCAGCGCGCCGGTGTCGAGCCGGTCGACATGCTGGGCATAAAGCGTGAGGCCCGCATCGGCGAGCGGCGCTGGCGATGCGGCTTTCGACGGCGCGCAACGCGCGCACCGCGGTGAACAGGCCCAGCGCGCCGCCGCCCGAAGCCAGAAACAATTCGCGATAAGCCGCCGCCAGCGCGTCCAGCGTCGCGCCGCGCGCACGTCCTTCACGACGAATATGCGCGCTTGCTCGGCATAGGAAAACGGCGAGCCGAAACTGGCGCGCTTGGGCGGCTCGGGCAGATGCAGCGCACCGGTGCGCACTTCGGCGCTTTCCCAGTCGCTTTCGCCGTCGGCACAGCATCGCGCAACGTGGCCGAGGTGATGAGCGCGCCGTGCGCGTGCGCCAGCACTTCGCCCGCCAGCGGAATGGTGGGATCGATCCAATGCCGCTCGAGGCCGACATCGATATCGCGGCCGTCTTCGCGGACGATCTCGAACCAGTCGGCGAACTCGTCGTTGATCTCGCCGGTTTCCAACGCTCTCCAGCATCGCCATCCAGGCCGGCAACAGAATGCGCCCGCGCCGTTCCAATCCGCGCGCCGCCGCTTCGATCCGCGCGCGCTGGTACGGTTCCAATTCGCTCGCCTTGTCGTTCAACTGCTTGCGCAGACACTTCGCCAATCCGCATCAACGGCGCGGCCAATCGCTTAACGGCCAACCTCAAATGTTTAGCGGCATCGATGATTTGCTCGCCGGCAGGCTGGGTATCGGCTTCCAGCGAATAGAACCCGTCGTGATCGTCGCTGCGGGCACGCACATGGCCATAAGCCGCAGCGAGGAATATTTCGCCTGCTCCGCGCGGGCTGCTCAAGCGCGATGAGGCGCCTTCGCCTGCCAGCGCGCCCGCCGCCAGGACCGCTTCGTCAAGCATGCGGTGAGCGTCTTCGTGGTCTTCCACCAGATCTTTCAGGCGCTCTTCAAGACCGCGCATGCGGCTGCGCGCTCGGCCTTCCGGGCCGCGAATCCAGCGGCGCAGCTCCGCCATTTCCGCGCCCGACATACTCGCAGAAAACCCGCTATCGGCGGCATCGAACAGGTGATGGCCTTCGTCGAAGACATAGCGAACGCGCCGTTCGGCTTGTGTGTCGGTTGTCTCGTCGACGCTCGGCCAATCCTGCGCCGCTTGCGCGATCACCAACGCGTGATTGGCAACGACGATCGGCGTGTTGCGTGCCCGCCGCACGACGCGCTCGATAAAGCAGGTGCGATAATGCGGACAGGCCGCATAGATGCACTCGCCGCGCCGATCGGTGATCTCGCGCAATGGCAGGCTCGCCGTCAGGAAAGCAGGGAAGCCCACGCCCGAAGTGTCACCATCTGCAGTGGCCGCGACCCAACGGGCTATGAGTGCCAGCGCGACCGTGCGCTGACCCGGTGCCAAAGTCGTGCGTTTGATGGCTTCTTCGAAATTCAGCAGACAGAGATAATTCTCCCGTCCCTTACGAACGACGGTTTTCTCTTCGCGTTCTTTGGGATCGGGATAAAGCCGTGCAATCTCCTGCACGATCTGGCGCTGCAGATTGCGGGTATAAGTGGAAATCCACAAGCCAGGACCGTTCTTCTCCGACCACAAGCTCGCCGGCGCGAGATAGCCAAGGGTCTTACCGATGCCGGTACCCGCTTCGACCAATGCAATTTTCGGGACACCGACGCGCTCGCGCGGCGCGAACGCATAACTTGCTGCATCGGTATAGGCGCGTTGTTCGGGCCGCGCTTCGCCGGCGGTTCCCACAAGCTGCGCCAAGCGTTTTGCGGCTTCGTCCAGGGATACCGGCAACGAAGATGCTGGAGCGGGTGGGGCTTCGTCTTCCCAAACCGGCAGGGCACGCCAAACGTCGAACCCCGCGACCGGCGAGGCCGGGCGTTCGCCTTCGCCGATGCTTTGCAGGATGGGTTTGGCCCAGCGCCAGCCCGCGGTTGCGAGCGTCTGTGCAAGCGGGCGAAGGCCCGTTTTGGCGGCTTCTGGGCTCGCCGAAATCTCCGAAAGGAGTACCGCCGCTGCATCGTGCAATGCGCGTGCGGCGTCTTCGAGGGTCGCGGGGCTTGCGATCCCGAGCGCACGCGCCAGTCCTTGCGCACTGGGCACGCAGGGCTGTGCCGGGCGGACGAACGCGAACAACTCCAACACGTCATAGAGCGGCTTGGCCGGGGCTACCGTTAGCCGTCCGCCGACGAATACGGCATGCGCCACCATTACTTCGCCCGAGCGGAAAATTGAGCGTGCCTCCTCCAGGCTCGCGAGGCGGCATAGGCCGGCCGGTTCGCACAACATCGCGCGTCGGCCCGCCGGAACAAGAGCCGGAATGGCGGGCAGTCGAGCGGGTAAATCAGTCATGGCGGTACAGTGGGCTAGGCGAGAGGCCGGGAGCAACCGGTGCCCATCAAGGGCCAGGAAGGGATTGGGAGGCGCGCGGATCGCCGGATGTCATTGCTTGCCGTCTCGTAACTCGTCCGATCTTCCCGAATTGCACAGGTTGTAGGCAAAGATGATCAATGCTGCATGCGTAGAGCGTGGCAAATTGGTCGACTATTTTCTCGTCGTGAGGCCAGTCGAAAAACTGTCATAGTTTTTTTAAATTAGTGTAATTCGGCCATGACAAGACCTCTCCTGTTGATGGGGAAGTTTTGCGACTGCTAAGGCCAAAACCGGCCGCAGCTTTTGTGCGCGTGGAATGTTGCTCTATTGGGTGGGCAATTCCCCAAAAAAACAAGTGAAACATCGAGGGTGTTCGCCCTCGCAAGAGGGGTATTGACTGATGTTTTCAGCTAAGCGCTCGAAACTTTATTGGATCGGCACAAGTTCGACTGTCGTGCTCACCGCTCTTATGGCAGGGCAAAGCGCCATGGCGGCCAACGATGCGCCGCTAGAAACGATCGTCGTCACGGGCACCCGTTTCAACACAGACGCCGCACCGGCAAAGGCCTCGCTCGACACAACAGAGCCACAAACGATTATCAACCGTCCCTATATCGAAGATTTCGTTCCTGCACAGGCCGACTATGTGACGATCTTATCCATTGTCCCTTCGATGACGGGGGGCGATCCCAACGGTGTTGGTCTGTCCGACGGAGGTGCCAAGAACACGCTGCGCGGCCTGCCAGACGGCCAATTCGCCATGCAATATGACGGCATTCCGTTCGGCGACACAAACGGCCCGACACATCACAATATTTCATATTTTCCGGCATCCACCATCGGCTCGGCCGACGTCGACCGCGGCCCGGGCAATGCCGGAAATTTGGGCGCAGCCACCTATGGCGGCACGATCAAGCTCTTTTCCGAGACGCTGGGCGATACTCCTGAGATCAATGGTACAGGCAGTTATGGCAGCTTCGACACGAAGCTTCTGGGCTTAAATGGCCAGAGCGGCGATTTAGACGTCCTCGGCACGAAGGCGCGCGTTCTGGTCAATTTGCAAAACCTTTCAGCGAACGGCGCGCTTAGTCTTCAGGAGGTCTCCACAAAGAACGCCCTGATCAAAATAGAGGACCAATTCGCGCCCCATTGGAGATTCACGCTGTTCGGCGATTACAGCCATCTCAATGAAGACCTGGACGACAATAACGGCCTGACGCCCGCTCAGGTCCAGGTCTACGGCAAGAACTTCGCGCTGCAGAACACCGATCCCACGCTGCCGACTTACGTCGCCTATAACTATACGACCAAAGCGACGGATATGGATTATTTCCGTGTGAACGGGGATATCACCGACGGCTTCAAGATCGAAAACACAGCTTATACCTACGCCTATTGGAACCATACGTTCAGCCCGAATAGTCAGACGCAGACGCTCGCCGATATCACCGGCGACACGTCCGAAGACAACCAAACGATCACCACCTTGAATGGCGTCAAGCACACCAACAATTTGCTCGCCTACGACAAGCAGAATGCCTATCGCGCCTGGGGCGATATCTTACGTTTATCCCAGGATTACGATTTCGGTTCGGTGACTGGCCAGATCCGCGCCGGCATTTGGTGGGAAGCCCAGGCGACGCACCGCTTCAAATATTATTTTGATGCCAATCTATGTAACGCTGACGGCATTGATCCATTCAATGGGTTTGAAGCAGCGGCAACCGCGTGCGGCGCCAAGAAAGGCACAGCATTAAACGGCGCCTTGGGCTACGCCAAAGATGACGAGTATTCGGACTGGACCCAGTACGAGCCGTTCCTCGAGATCGACATCAAGCCCACAGAAGACCTGACCATTACGCCGGGCGTGAAATACATTCATTGGGACCACGGCGTGAACGCACCGGTCGAACAGGGCAATCTTTGCGGTTCCACCGTCGCTTCGGTATCGCCCTGCCCTAATGCTCCGGGTACAAACTATACGGCCAGCTTCATCACGCGCGATACGCTTCCCTTTGTCCAGGCCAATTATAAGATTGCGCCGTCTTGGAGCGTTTATGCGGAATACGCGCAAGGCATCTACGTGCCCGATATCTCGTCGTTCGAGAGCAGCTCGGCCACAGGCACCTTCCCGAAAGCCGAGACCACGACCAACTACCAATTCGGCACGGTTTACTATGCGGACAATTTCACGTTCGACGCGGACGTGTATTACATCCCCATCGACAACAATTACATCACCGTACCTTGCAGCTACGATATCAAAGAAACGTGTTTCGTGAACAATGGCAAAGCGACCTATAAGGGCATCGAAGGCGAAGGAACCTATGCGTTCGACGAACTGTTTGACGTCAACCTTCAAGGTCTCTCCGTTTTTGCCAATGGCGCGCTCATGTCCTCGAAGGCGGGGAACCATACGTGGGAACCGAACGCACCGAATTGGACCGCAGCAGCGGGCCTTCTTTACAAAGAGAACGGCTGGACGTTTTCTTTGATCGGCAAGGTTGTCGGTCAGCAATATTCGGATACCGCCAATTTCAAGTATTACGAATTGCCTGCCTACAACAACGTCAGCGGTTCGATCGGATACGATTTCGGCAAGGCAGAATTTGCCGTCAGCGCCGACAATTTGCTGGAAAGCAGGGCGGCGACTCTTATTACCGAAGCTGGAGGCTTGAGCAATAATCCTGCAACCAGCCTCGATCAGTATTTCTACCAGGCACCGCGCAGCTTTATGCTAACGATGAAGGTGCATCTGTAAAAAGACAGTGAAATGGCGGCGCTCCGGGAATGGGGCGCCGCATCTCTCTCGAAACATAAACAATCGGACGAGAACAATGAAACGCACGGTTTTGACGTTGCTTGCCGCCATGTTGTCGACCGCTTGCGTTTGTGTGCCGTCTGCCACGGCGGCACCGGTTTTTCTGTCAACTTCGTTCTACAATCCCGCCCTATTGCTGCCGTCCCCACCGGCCGACGGTTCGCCGGCTGCTCGGGCGGAAATGGATGAACTTCATCGCATCGAGAAAAACCGCACGGCGGATCAATTCGCTCGTGCAAAGGCCGACGACGAGAATGAAAACGTTACCGCCTTCTCCGATGTAATGGGACCTTCCTTCGATCTTAAGATGTTGCCTCAGACGGCAGCGCTATTCGCAGACGTCCAGGCTGAGGAAAAGACGGCCGCCAAACTCGCCAAGGACTATTTCAAGCGCAACCGTCCTTGGGTCGTTGACCCATCTTTGAAAAGCTGCGCGCAAGGCGATGCCCCCCAATCCTCTTATCCCAGCGGACACGCCACTATGGGCTATTCGATGGCGGTGGTGCTGGCGGCTCTTGCACCCGAAAAGGCGCAAGCGATCATGGCACGAGCCTCAGACTATGCAGAGAACCGTTTGGTCTGCGGCATGCATTATCGCCGGGACATCGTTGCAGGCGAGGTGCTGGGTACAACCGTGGCGGTCGAGCTATTGGCAACCCCGGGCTTCAAGAGTGAATTCGATGCGGCAGAGGACGAACTGCGCGCCGCCCATATTGTCCCCAATTAGATACTACGGTTTGTCGTTTTTCGTCCAGCGTGCCAGCCAGCTCAGCACTTCCGCATACCACTGCGCCGAGTCTTGCGGTTTAAGAACCCAATGGTTCTCATCGGGGAAATAGAGAAATTTGCTCTCTATTCCGCGCCGCTGCAGAGCCGTAAATGTGCCGAGCGCCTGTGCCAACGGAATTCGGAAATCGCGGCCGCCATGGATCACCATCATCGGTTTCGACCAGGCGGTGACGTGGTTGAAAGGGTTGAATTTCTCCGAAACATCCGACCTGGCGTAGAACGGTCCGCCTTGTTCCCATTCGTCGAACCATAACTCCTCGGTGGAATAGCTCATGCCCCGGGCATCGAATGTGCCGTCATGGTCGACGAGGCATTTCCACGGCTGGTTCCACACTCCGGCGATCCAATCGATCATGTATCCGCCGTAGGAACCGCCAAGCGCGCAAGCGCGGTCGCCGTCGAGGTAATGGAATTTGGACAAGGCGAAGGCCCAGCCTTTTTGAAGGTCTTCGAGCGGCCGGTCGCCCCAGTGCTGGCTGATGGAATCGGTGAAGGCTTGGCCGTATCCGGTCGAGCCATGGAAGTCGATCATAACAACGGCGTAGCCGGCATTGGCGTAAATTTGCGGATTCCAACGATAGCTCCAGGCATTGCCGAATGAGCCCTGCGGTCCGCCATGGATCAGAAAGGCGACTGGATATTTGCGGCCTGCTCTGAAATCGGCCGGCGGAAGAACATAGCCGTGCACCGTCTCGTCATTCCAGCCCTTGAAAGCGAAACGCTCGGGTATGCCCCAGTGAATTTCGTTCAAAGCATCCTCATCGGCGTTGGTCAGCTTGACCGATGCCCCGCCGTTCAGCCCGATCGAATACAATTGCGCCGGGCCCATCAGGCTATCCAACGCATAGACGATGCCGTTCGGACCGACGTCGAAGGCTCCGACATGGCCTTCATCGGTCAGAGGCGCAACGTTGCCCGTCGCAACATCGATGGCAAACAATCGAGTCTGTCCCATATCTTCGGCCGTGGCGTATAGCGTCTTGCCATCGGGCGACCACGCCAAGCAATCGGGCGAGCGGTCCCAAGCGGATGCCACCTCGTGTACTTTTCCGGTGGCCTCGTCGCGCAGCATAATGGCAAAACGGTCGGCCTCGAAGCCCACGCGCTTCATGGCGCGGTACGCGGACCATTTGCCATCGGGCGAATACACCGGTGCGCTATCCCAGGCCTTGTTGGCCGATGTCAGATTTTGCGCCGGCGCGGATCCGTCGATCGGTACGGACCAGATGTCGAAATTTGTGCTCCAAGCTTCGTCTCGTCCCGACTTGGCCGAGAACGCGACGGTTTTGTTGTCGGGTGTGATGGCAAAATCCGCATCGTCGCCGAACGGCTTGGTCGGATTATCGCCGTCGAAGCCGTTCATTAGTGCAACCACCGGGCCTGAGGCCATGCCTTTGGCATCGAGCGTGACGGCGAAGAGGTGATTGCGTGTTCCGTCGGCCCAGCTGTCCCAATGGCGCACGAAGAGGTGATCATAGACGACGCCTGTCGCCTTACCCGCCTTCGCGGCGTCGAGACGCGACTTGGTGCAGGCGATATCGGGACAATCGGGAAACACTGCCAACGATACTACCAGTGTTTTGCCGTTGGGTGCGATGCGAAACGAGCCCACGTCCAGCGGCAAGGAGGTAATCCGCACAGCGGTTTTTCCAGCAAGGTCGGTACGAAACACTTGGGCCGTACCGTCTATGCGGCTCGAAAGGAAATAGATGTTTTCGCCGTCCGGTGACCACCGGCCGCTGGACGTGCCGCCATCGGAAATCGCCAATCGCCGGGAGGCGTGTGTCTTTAAATCCGCGATCCACAATGCCATCGTCGCTTTGTTGGCCGCGAAATCGACAGTGCCTAGCGTATAGAGAACATAGTGACCGTCCGGCGACACGCGTGGATCGCTGATCCGATCCAGGCTCGCCATATCCTTGGCCGTGAATTGTTTGGCTGACGCGGCGGGCGTCCATGCGGCGACAGCCAGAAGAAGTGCGAGTGTGGTTATTCCAAGGCCTAGCGTTCTGGTCATCGCGGACAAGTTTCCGAAGGGTGACGCATCTATCTTAGCTGCTCGGCCTATAGCATGACCACTGTGATGGGATGCCCCAGGGCATTTCTATGGCCCTGGCGAGCGCTGCCGGCCGTGACGATCCGCAGAAAGCAGGAGTGGAAATACCGGGATCAAGGTTCCGGCTTAAAGATCAGGCCGCGGCCGATGTTGCCATTCATAATAACCACCAGAGGCGTCTCCAACCGCAGATGCCGTACGCAATCGTGTTCCTCGACGGCAGGCTGTGCCGCAAGCCATTGCCAGTCGACGAAACCTTCGCCGATGTCGGGATTCACGGTGAAATAGCCGACCTGAAAGGCCGTTAGGTTCTGAAAAAAATGACTACCTTGCGAGGGTGTCACGCGCAAATCGCGGAAACCGGCCTCTACGATGACGCGCGCACCTGACACTTGGTCCCAGGCCACTGGAATACCAAGCCAAGGATCGTTCGATCCCCATCGTCCAACACCGATCAGAATATATGGAGTACCGCTCTCGTTTAGCTTGGCATTCAAACGCGCGACCTCGCGAGCCACTTCCGGGCTACGGGCCCGTTCGAAACGATGGAGGTCGACCATGACGATGTCGCACAGATTTTCCAGACGGCCGTTTCCCAGAACCCTCGCGCTTTGGCACACCAAACGGCTCGGATCGACATCTTCGATGCGAACTTCCTCGGCTTCGCGCGATAAGGCCAACGGCCGGATCTGAAGGAATCCGAATTCGGCCGTCTCGCCGGGCTCGCGCGCCAGCCGCACGGCAAATTCGATTTCAACAGGTCGCCCCAAAGCATCGGCGCCGGCGCCCATGAGTTGGTCGAGAATTTCCGCCAGAGGAAAGACGCCGTGTTTGAGAATCGGCGCAAAGCTCACAATGCGGCTGCCGGATCGGCCAAGACCGTCGTAGACAGCTTCGTTATCGCGCGAATAAGTGGAGCCCAGCATATGCAAAGTGCCGTCGGCTTCCGCCACGTCCAATCCGAACGAGGTTTCTCTTAATTCCGCAATAGACTTTGGTGCGTGTGCGGAGTGGTCGAGGTCGAGCGCCCAAAATGCGATCTGCGAGTTCGCCAGCATGTCGTCCACCGAGGAGAATTGCACGAGATGCCGAGGATAGCGGGGGCAGAACATCAAGCACTTTTCGCCGCCGATGACCGACCGGCCCAGGCCCAACGCCACCGCTGCGATTCCATCGGCAGCGCTCATCGGCGATACGGGATAGAAATTGTGAGATCGTACCACGCCGGAGAAATCCGGATAAAAGCGGGGGCCATGCTGTGCACCGACCACTTGCTGCACGATGACAGCCATTTTCTCCTCTTCCAAGCGATAGGGCGTGGCGCGCACATATTGCTTGGCATGCTGGCTGAAGGTCGAAGCGTAGACGCGCTTAATGGCCTCCATCAGCTGCCTTGTCCGCACGCCGATATCGGGATCTTGGTTGGCGAGCATGAAGGTTTCATACACGCCGGTGAAGGGCTGATATTGCGAATCTTCCAATAGGCTGGAAGAACGCACGGCCAGGGGGTAGCGAACTTCCTCCAACAGCTTGCGCAGATCGTCTTGCAGGCCGCTCGGCAACGAAGCCGCGAGAAACCGCCTCTCGATTTCGGCTTCGTCGGTATTATTCAGGGCAAAATCCGCCAAATTGTTCTCGCGCAAAAACTCGTCGAACAAATCGGTAGCCAACACCAGCGAGGGAGGAACAACGATCCTGACTCCGGGGAATCCGTGCGCCATCTTGTGTTTGTTGAGCAAGTGGCGGACGAACGCCAAGCCGCGCGCCTTACCTCCCAAAGAACCGCCGCCCAATCGCAGAAAGAAGGCATCCGTCGATTTGAACCGGGTTCTGGTGAAATCACCGATCAGAACTTCGCTCTGCTCGCGACGATATTCGGCAATGGAATCCAGCAAATTGTGGCGCAAATCTTCGAGGCTGGCGAAGTCGGAGATCTTCCGAGGCCGCAGCTTTTCTGCCAATGCCGCCTCGGTTCTTGCCATCAACCAGTGGGAAAAATGATTCCGTTCGGCGTGATAGGCAATGCACGCTGCGGGAACGTCGTGCAAGAGCGCCACCAAAGCATTCAGATCACTGGCGCGCGCGACTTCGCTCAAGTCCGGCAGACGGAATACAAAATCGCCCAGAGAGAACTGCTCCGTCAGAATGCGGCGGAGATCCTCCAGCAGTGTCGGCGAACGCTTTCGCAGAAACGAAAAGCCTTCATCGCGCGCCTGGATCTGGTGCTTTGTGTGACTGGATTGCAACACGATCGGAACGTCGGGAACCAAGTCGCAAACCATGCGGGCCAACTCGAAGCCGGCTTTCGGCCGCAATTCGCCGTCGCGTTCGAATTCAACATCCGACACGATGCCGAGCAAATAGTCCCGATATTTGGACACTTGCTGCGCGGCGTCTTCATAATCGGAACAGAGCAAAAGTTTGGGCCGGGCCCGAAAGCGCAACAGCTTGTGCGCCATATTGAGTCCTTCGCTGATCACGCGGCGCGATTGTGTGATCATCTCGGTATAAATCACCGGAAGGAACGAGGAGTAATAGCGAATATCGTCCTCGACGACGAGAATAACCGGCACGCCCATGGTTTCGGTGTCGTGGAGGACGTTGCGCTTGTCCTCGATGTATTTGACCATGGCGATCAAAATGCGCGGCGTGCCCTGCCAGAGGAAGATTCGGTCGATATCGGAGACGGGATGGCGGGCGACGAAGGTTTTGATTTCGCGATAATCGTAAGCGAGCACGACCACCGGGACATCGAGGCTGGCGTTTTTCACTTCCCGCGCCAGGATGGCCGCGTCCATATCCCCGATATGCAGGTTCGTGACGATCAGATTGAAACGCGGTTGGGAGCGCGCCAAGGTCAGCGCTTCTGCACCGCTCGAGACATGGGTCACGCCGGGAACATGCCGCAAATTGAGCTCGAGCGATTCGCCGATCAGCAACTCGTTGAGTCTGCCATCCTCTCGAAGGATGAACGAATCGTAGAGGCTGGAGACCAGAAGGATGTTCTGGACCCTGAAGGTTTCCAGCTCTTCGAAATCCCTCGAAGAGCCGCTCCGCATCCATCGCCGGTTCCGCGGCCTGCTTCTCTGTGCGCATCGGCGAACCTATTGGAATGATGCGGGATGGGAACGCCCCACCCCGCATTCATTTACGTGCGGACCGGGAGATTAAACCAGTCCTTGATCCAACATCGCATTGGCGACTTTGAGGAAGCCGCCAATATTCGCGCCATTCACCAGATTGCCGGGAGTGCCGTAGGTTTCGGCGGTCTCGAAACATGTCTTGTGGATGGAGGTCATAATGACCTGCAAACGCTTGTCCACCTCTTCGCGAGTCCAGCTGAGACGCATGCTGTTCTGCGCCATCTCGAGGCCCGATGTGGCCACGCCGCCAGCGTTTGCTGCTTTCGCCGGACCATAGAGGATCCCCGCGTCCAGGAACAGTTTGGTCGCCTCGGCCGTGCTCGGCATGTTGGCGCCCTCGCCGATGACTTTGACGCCATTCTTGATGAGCGTGACCGCGTCGTTGGCGTTGATTTCGTTTTGCGTAGCACTTGGGAAGGCACAATCGGCTTTGATGGTCCACAGCGGATTGCGCCCCAGCGCGGTGTCGTTCGGCACAAAAGTCGATTTCTTGAAGCGATCGGTATAGTCGCGGATGCGGCCGCGCCGCGCGTTTTTGAGCTCCATGACCCAGGACAGTTTCTCGCGATCGATACCGTCCGGATCGAGAATGGCACCGCCGGAATCGGACAGCGTGATCGGCTTTGCACCCAGATCGAGTAGTTTCTCGACCGTATATTGGGAAACATTGCCGCTGCCGGACACCAGACAGGTTTTCCCTTCTAACAACTCGCTACGGGTCTTCAACATTTCGGCCGCGAAATAGACACAGCCATATCCCGTCGCCTCCGGACGGATCAGCGAACCGCCCCAGTTCAACCCCTTACCGGTCAACACACCGGTGAATTCGTTCCGCAGGCGCTTATATTGGCCGAACAAATATCCGATCTCTCGCCCGCCTACGCCAATGTCTCCTGCCGGAACGTCGGTGTCCGGTCCGATATGGCGGCAGAGCTCGGTCATGAAGCTCTGGCAGAAGCGCATAACTTCATTGTCGCTCTTGCCTTTGGGATCGAAGTCTGAGCCGCCCTTGCCGCCGCCCATCATCAATGTGGTCAGCGAGTTCTTGAAGACCTGTTCGAATGCCAGGAATTTCAGGATTCCGAGATTGACGGAGGGATGAAAACGCAGGCCACCCTTATAAGGCCCAATGGCGCTGTTCATTTCGATTCGGTAACCGCGGTTGACGTTCATGTTTCCTTGATCGTCGAACCAAGGAACCCGGAACATGATGACGCGTTCGGGTTCCACGATACGCTCGAGAAGCCGCGCCGATTGGTATTCGGGGTGCCGCTTCAAAACAAGCCGCAGTGAATCCAACACTTCCTGCACTGCTTGATGAAATTCAGGTTCGGCGGGATTTTTTGCTTTCACCAGGTTCATGACGTTGTCGATATAATCGCCGGAGGGCGTATTGACCCCGAACGGCGTGGAAGTCGTGCTTACCATGGTTCCTCCCTTCAGCTTTCCGGTCGGAAAAGCTTTTGCGTTGCGACAAGCTTACTCCCTTGCCGTTAGCCGGAATTTTGTCCCGGATATTCTGTCGCAGTGCCGTGAGAGTTTTCCTGCCTATCGGCGTCGGCGACCTTCTCGGTCTGGAAACAAAGATGCGTCTGCAGCGGAACAAGCGGAAGGATTGGGTCGCCGTAATCGAGTCGCTTGAAGAAAAAGTTCATGCGCTAAAGGAAGCAGGGGTCTGCGCCTGGTGCACACCGTCTGCCGGTACCTACGTACTTACCGATAGCCGTTGCGCGCCGCGATGCGTGATATCGTTACGCCGACAGCACCATTGCGGACAGGCAATTATGCCGGCTTGCTCCATTCATTCGTTCCTGGAAATGCGAGAACGGGCTCGGCAATTGGGGCCAAAGCGCGTTGCCGTTGTGATGGCGGACGACCTTGTCGCCTTGGCCGCGGTGCAAGATGCCTGGCAGCTCGAGATCGCCATCCCGGTCCTGATTGGCGATGAGACGAAGATTCGCAGCTTAGCGGCCGTCATCGGGATTCGACGATCTCCTGCGCCAAGCGGAGTTTGTTCCAACCGATCAGCCGGCCGCCGTCGGCGCCAAGGATGGCCGGCGATGGCGAGGTAGACGTTATCCTGAAAGGGCATCTGCGGACCGACGAATTGCTGCGCGCCGTGCTCGACAAACAGGCGGGGCTGCGAACCGGATGCTTGCTCAGCGACGTGCTTTTTTACGAGGACACGCTTTCGGGAAACAAAAGGTTGGTCGGTATTACCGATGGCGGATTGAATGTCGCGCCGAACCGCGATCAGAAGGAACAAATCATCCGCAATGCCGTCTCGGTCCTGCATTGTCTGGGTTTCGCGCGGCCGAAGATTGCAGTGATGAGCGCCACGGAAAGCGTCTCTGAAAACCTGCCTTCGACGATGGATGCGGCGGCATTGACCGAGATCGGTCGACAAGGCGGCTTCGGCGAGGCTGACGTTTACGGTCCGCTCGCCCTCGACAATGCGCTCCTGTTATCCGCCGCCGAAACCAAGGGAATCCGCAATCCGGTTGCAGGCCAGGCTGATTGTTTGGTCGTGCCCTCCATCGAGGCGGGCAATTTGCTGGGCAAGGCGGTGAAATATCTCGGCGGTTCGCAATGCGCCCATGTGGTGGTAGGGGCCAAGGTCCCAATCCTCATTCCCTCGCGCGTCGAAAGTGCCGACGACAAGCTCAACGCCATTGCGCTTGGGGTCATCTATGCAAGCCGCTGAATTCCGAATCCTGGCGATCAATCCCGGATCGACTTCGACCAAAATCGGTTTGTTTGTGAACGAACAAGCTACCCATGTCGCAACGCTGCGCCACAGCGATGAAGAGATGACGTGCTTTCTTGGCCGGCCGGTTCTCGAACAGCAAGAATTCCGCAGCATGCTGATCGAACGGCAACTGACGGCACAGGGGTTCGATCTCAAGACGCTTGCCGGTGTGGTTGGAAGGGGTGGACTGCTGCGCCCTCTGACCGGCGGTACTTA
Source organism: uncultured Alphaproteobacteria bacterium (assembly GCA_963822275.1). GTDB lineage: Bacteria > Pseudomonadota > Alphaproteobacteria > Micropepsales > Micropepsaceae > Rhizomicrobium. The sequence continues at coordinate 15,572 of CAWGHR010000033.1, read as the reverse complement.
TCGCGTCAACGACACAATGCTCGCTGAACTGAGGCAGGCAAGGCGTGGCGAACACGCCGCCAATCTGGGCGCGTTTCTTGCCAACACCATCGCGCAACGTGCGAATACGCAAGCCTATGTGGTTGATCCGGTCTCTGTCGACGAATGGCAGGATAGGGCGCGTTTTTCCGGAACGGCTCTGTTGGAGCGGCAGTGCTTGTCGCATGCGCTGAACACGAAAGCGGTTGCCAAGCGCTACGCCAAGGATATGGGGCGGCCTTATCAGACATTGCGCTTGATCGTTGCACATCTGGGAAGCGGCGTATCGGTTTCTGCGCATGAAATCAGGTCGGATGATCGACGCAACGAATTCGCGCGAAGAGGGTGCCTTTTCGTCGGAGCGCGCCGGCGGCGTTCCGGCGATGCAGCTGGTGAAACTGTGTTTCTCCGGACGGTATACGGAGAAGGACGTCGAAAGCTTGCTGTTTCGAGAAGGCGGCCTGTTCTCCTATCTGGGCTCGCGCGATTTAACGGACGTCGAACGGCGTATCGCGGGTGGTGATCGGAAGGCCGCCGCAGTCTTCGATGCCATGGTTTATCAAATAGCCAAGGACATCGGCGCGATGGCTGCGGTTCTTGGCGGCAAGGTCGACGCGGTATTGGTGACGGGCGGGATGGCCCATTCGGAAAAACTAGTTGGCGAATTGCGCGGCATGGTCGAATGGATTGCGCCTCTGGTGTTGTTTCCCGGCGAAGACGAACTGCCCGCCTTGGTCGAAGGCGTATTGCGCGTTCTGCGCGGCGAAGAAGAAATTCGTGAATTGCCGTCACCGTCGGAAAAGGAGGCCTGTCGTGAGAATTGTCACTGACAAGCTTCCTGCAGAAGGACAGGGTTCCGGCGCCAATGGGTTGCACAATATGGCCAGCTTGATGTCCGGCAACGAAGCGGTCGCGCTCGGCGCCTATGAAGCCGGCGTGGTCTACGCTTCCGCTTATCCCGGGACGCCAAGTACCGAGATTCTCGAGAACTTGGCGGCTTACAAAGATGCGGTTATCGCCGAATGGGCGCCCAACGAGAAAGTCGCGCTGGAGTGTGCCATCGGCGCCTCGATCGCCGGCGGTCGCGCGCTGGCCGCCATGAAAATGGTTGGCGTCAACGTCGCTTCCGATCCGTTGTTCAGCGTCGCCTATTCGGGTGTTAACGGCGGCTTGGTGTTGGTCTCGGCGGACGATCCAGGTCTGCATTCGTCGCAAAACGAGCAGGACAACCGCTACTACGCGCCTTTCGCAAAGATTCCGATGCTGGAACCCAGCGACAGTCAGGAATCGAAAGACATGATCAAGGCGGCGTTCGAAATCAGCGAAATCTTCGACGCCCCCGTGCTGTTTCGCACCACCACGCGCATCTGCCATTCCAAAAGTTTGGTGACCACCGGCAACCGCCAGGAAGCACCGCGCCGCACGTACCTGAAGAATTTGGCGAAGTTCGATTTGGTGCCCGCCTTGGCGCGGCGCTCGCGCGCCAGGCTCGAGGGCAAGATGCACAAACTCGCCGAATTCTCCGAGACCTGCGAATTCAACCGCATCGAATGGAATGGTCCGAAGATCGGTATCATTACCTCCGGCGTAAGCTATCAGCACGCCCGTGAAGTCTTCGGCAACGCGGCATCCTATTTGAAGTTGGGTTTCACCCACCCCCTGCCCAAGGAGAAAATCCGCGGCTTCGCCGCGAAGGTCGATACGCTTTACGTGATCGAAGAACTCGACCCCTATCTCGAGGATCAAGTCCGCCAGCTTGGTATCGCCTGCATCGGCAAAGACAAGATCCCAAGAATGTATGAGCTTGATCCGGGCATCGTCGCCAAATCGCTGCTCGGTGTCGACAATCCGCTCATCTCGTACGACGCGAACATAGTCCCGCCGCGGCCGCCGGTGCTCTGCGCCGGCTGCCCGCATCGCGGGTTTTTCTACGAGCTGGGCAAGATCGCACAGCGGCGCAACGTCTTGGTTTCCGGCGATATCGGATGTTATGCGCTGGGCGGCAACGATCCGCTCAATGCTTTGGATTTGTGCATCTGCATGGGGGCCGGGCCAAGCATGGCGCATGGCGCGCAGAAGGTCTTCGACAGGTTCGGCGAGGATATGCGCGTCGTCGCAACGATCGGCGATTCGACCTTCTTCCACACCGGCATTCCGGCGCTGATCAACGCCGTTTACAACCGCTCGAACGCCATCACCTGCATTCTCGACAACCGAACGACCGGCATGACGGGCCAACAGGACAACCCGGGCAGTGGTGCCACGCTGCAAGGCGAGACCGTCAAAACAATCGATATCGAGGCCGTCGTGCGCGCGCTGGGGGTCGATCATGTCCGCGTGGTCAACCCGATGGATCTTTCGAAAGTGCAGGCGGCGCTGGCTTGGGCCTTTGCGCTCGACGAACCCTCGGTGATCATCACCAAATGGCCCTGCACTTTAAAAACATTTGATCGCGAAGAACGCGACACCTACGCCCACAAATTCAAATCGATGACGGTCGCCGCCGAGAATTGCGAAGGCTGCCGACTCTGTTTGAATATCGGTTGCCCGGCTTTGTCTTTCGATCGGCTGACCAACAAGGCGCAGATCAATTCCAACACCTGCAACGGCTGCGGCGTCTGCGCCCAAATCTGCAAATGGAGCGCCGTCGTGAACGGAGAAATGCAGCATGTCTGACGTCACCAATGTCATGTTTGTCGGTGTCGGCGGGCAGGGGACGGTTCTGATCACCTCCATCCTGGCGCAAGGGCTCGTCGCTGCCGGATATGATGTGAAGATGTCGGAAATTCACGGCATGGCACAGCGCGGCGGCAGCGTCTCCAGTCAGGTTCGCTTCGGCGAGGTTGTCTATTCGCCGATCATCAGCAAGGGCGGCGCGGACGTCCTTCTGTCGCTCGAAACCATGGAAGCTTTGCGCTGGCTCGACTTCGTCAAACCGACCGGCAAGCTGATCGTCAATGATTATGAAATTGCCTCCGTGCCGATCCTGATGGGCCGGCGCGACTATCCCAATGGTGTCATCGACATTCTGAAATCGAAAGTGGACACAACTCCGATCAGAGCTCTCGACATCGCAAACGAGATCGGCGATCCGCGCGTGGCAAACCTCGTTTTGTTTGGCGCCTTGATCGAAACGATCGGCCTGACTGGGATCGGCTGGGAAGCCGTTATCGCCGCCGCGGTGAAACCAGCCTATCTCGACCGCAATCTCGACGCCTATCGCGCCGGACGGCGCATTATTGCGGAAGACTACGCGCCCGCCCGCCGTCTTCAAATGGAAAAAGTCTAGTTCCCTCAATCTCACAGGAGAACAAGGGATGACACTCACACCCAAGCCTGGCGTCCTCGATATCGCACCTTATGTCGGCGGCCGCGCAAGCGTTGCCGGCGTAGTCGATCCGATCAAGCTATCGTCCAACGAATCCGCACTGGGGGCGAGCCGCAAAGCGATCGCCGCTTATGAAGAAGCGGTGGGTTCTGCCTCGCTATACCCCGAAGGCTCGGCACAAATCCTGCGCGAGGCGATTGGCGAAATCCACGGTCTTGATCCATCGCGCATCGTCTGCGGCAACGGCTCCAACGAACTTCTCACCCTGCTTGCGAACGCTTATCTGCGCCCCGGCGACGAGGTGTTGTTCAGCGAGTATGCCTTCATCGTCTATCGTCTCGCGGCATTGTCCAACAGCGGCGTGCCGATTGCGGCGCCGGAAAAGAATTTCCGTGTCGATGTCGACGCCATGCTGGCACGCGCCTCGTCGAAGACGCGCCTGGTTTATCTCGCCAATCCCAACAATCCGACGGGCACATATCTTACGGGCGACGAAGTGCGTCGCCTGCATGGCGGCCTCTCGCCCGATACGCTGCTGGTGATCGATGCTGCGTATGCGGAATATGTCCGGCGCAACGATTACGAAAACGGCCTGGAGATGGTCGCGCGTTTTCCCAATGTGGTGATGACGCGCACCTTCTCGAAGGTCTACGGCTTGGCGGGCTTGCGGGTCGGCTGGGCCTATTGCCCGGCATCTGTTGCCGATGTTCTCCACCGTGTCCGCGATCCTTTCAATGTGTCGGTGCCCGCGCAATGCGCCGCGACCGCAGCACTTGCCGATCGCGATCATCTGGGACGCTGCGTCGAACACAATGAGCGCTGGCGCACTTGGCTCACCGACTCCATCCGTTCCACAGGTCTTGTTGCGGGTGACAGCGTCGGCAATTTCATTCTCATCCAGTTCCCGCGCCGAACGGGCAAGACGGCTGCGGAGGCCGACCGCTTCTTGTGCGAACGGGGATTGATTCTGCGCGGAGTCGCCAATTACGGCTTGCCCGATTGTCTTCGGCTGACGGTGGGTTCTGAAGCGGCCAACCGCAAAGTCGCGGTGGCGCTGGCGGAATTCATGGCGCGGCCTTAGGGAACGGAAGATCGTAGGGAAGCGAATCCTCAAGCGCGCCAGATAGGAAGGCGCCTAACGCCCCCCGCTGCGTGTGTGTCTTCCATTCCAAAAGAGGCAAAATCCATGAAATAATTATGGGTATTTGCGGGGCGTTATTTTTAACCAGAAGTGGAAATCCCCCTAAGCATTCGAGTTAACAAAGTGATTAGAATTTGAACAAATATAAAGCTTGTGATAGCTCTTTTCGCCTCTGAACAAAGAATTGCGCAACAAAAGTGCGTGGGGGCAAGGGTGCTACAGGGCGGAAATCGTCAGCCTATGTCGCTATGCGGCGGGTCGGGTCGGTCGTCGTTGACTTCTATTTACCGCAACAGCACCGCGATCCTACCTTGGATCCTTTGCACGGGCCTCTTGTTGGCCGGCGCTCCGGCGCAAGCCGGCGGCGCGCTTCCGACAAACGGTCAATATGTCGCTGGGCAAGGCACGATTGCGGGTTCGACGAATGGCCTGACAATTAATCAGGCCACCAACCACGGCATCATCAACTGGCAAGGCTTCTCGATTGGGGCAGGCAATTCCGTTCTCTTCAACAACGGAACTGGCTCGACGCTGAACCGCGTCATCGGCGCCGACATCTCCAAGATCGACGGTCAGTTGAGCGCGACGGGTTCGGTCTATCTCATCAATCCGCAAGGCATCGTCATCGGGCCCGGCGGCAAGGTGGTGACCAGCGGCAGCTTCGTCGCCTCGACCCGCGATATTTCCAACAACGCGTTTATGAGCGGCGGCGCGATGACCGCCAGCGGCACTTCAAATGGCGATGTCGTCAATGCGGGTGCGATCACCTCTGCAAATGGCGATGCGATTCTGGTCGGCCGTTCGATCAGCAACAGCGGAACGATCTCTGCACCGAACGGCACCGCAGCCTTGGCGGCAGGCAATCAAATCTTGCTGCAGCCGGTGGGCAGCGATCCGCGCATCGCGGTGTCGGGCGGCACGGGCGATGCGACCAACAGCGGAACGATTGCGGCGGCACAGGCCCAACTCTCCTCGGCGGGCGGCAATGTCTATGCGATTGCCGGAAACAATGGCGGCATTGTTTCGGCAACGGGCACGCAAACAATCAACGGTCATGTCTGGCTGACGGCCGGCGGCACCACGAATGTCTCGGGCACAGTCTCCGCAACGAATGCCAATGGTTCGGGCGGCACGGTGACGGCACGCGGCACAGATATTAATGTGTCGGGCCAAGTCAACGCTTCGGCAACCCAAGCCGGTCAGGCAGGCGGCAATGTCAGCGTCGTCGCGGCCGACACCACCACACTCGCAGGCACCATAAAAGCGCAAGGCGGACAAGGCGGCGCGGGCGGTTATGTCGAGACCTCGGGCGAACATCTGCATGTCGCGGACAGCGCGAGCATCTCCACCACCGCCGAAGGCGGCACGACCGGCACCTGGCTGATCGATCCGCAGGACTTCACGATTGCGGCCTCGGGCGGCGACATCACCGGCGCGACGTTATCTTCCGAACTCGCCACCACCGACGTCACGATCTTGAGCAGCAGCGGCGCCACCGCGGGCAATGGCGATATCTTCGTCGACGACGCGGTGAGCTGGAGCAGCAGTCACGCGCTCACTCTCAGCGCCTATCGCAACATCGATATCAACGCGAACATCGTGGTATCGGGCGGCGGCTCTCTGTCGCTGGTCACCGGCACGGGCACAATCGGCGATTACAACATTGCCAGCGGCAGCAGCGTTTCCTTCACCGGCGGTTCGGCGGCAGGTGCGCATCTTTCGATCAACGGTAATGCGTACACGCTGCTCTACAGCATGAGCGATGTGCAGGCGATCAACGCCACCAGCTCCGCGCTTGGCGGCAATTACGCGCTGGCCCAATCATTAGACGCGACGAGCACCTCGGGCTGGACGCCGCTCGGTACGGACGGCGCGGGCAATTTACTCAATTCCAACAGCGGTTTTGTCGGTGCGTTCACGGGGCTCGGCAACACGATCTCGAACCTGACGGTCGATACCGGTTCGAACGAATATGCCGGACTGTTCGGCTTTTCGTTGGGAACGATCCGCGACATCGGCCTTATTGGCGGTTCGACCCATGGCACGGGGCACTTTGTCGGTGCATTGGCGGGGAAAGCCGGGGGCACAATCAAGAACGCCTACGCGACCGGCACGGTCAGCGGTTCCAACTCCGTCGGCGGATTGGTCGGGGACTCGACTGCCAACATCAGTGGGTCCTACGCGACCGGTACCGTGACCGCTACCGGTAACGATGCCGGCGGACTGATCGGACAGATGAGCAGCGGCACGGTCGAGGCCGTGTATGCCACCGGAGCGGTCAACAGCAGCGCCAGCGATGTCGGCGGCCTGATCGGACTGAAATCCAACGGGACGCTGAACGATACCTATGCGACCGGATCGGTCACGGGGGCTTTTACCGCTGTCGGCGGTTTGGTTGGGGATCAGAGCGGTGGCGCGATCACCAATGCTTATGCCACAGGGTCGGTAAGCGGCAATAGTAATGTCGGCGGGCTGATCGGCTTGAACGACAATTCGATCACCAATGTTTATGCGAGCGGCACCGTCTCCGGAAGCTCAGGTGTCGGCGGTTTGGTCGGCAGTGATACCGGCGGCAACGGAACGATCACCAACGGCTATTGGAACGAAGATCGCGGCGGCACCACAGGCGTGGGCAGCGGCGATCCCGGCACCGAGATCGGCCTGACCGGTTCGGCCGCATTCACAGCGTCTTCTTACGGCGGCTTCACCTTCACGACGACGCCGGGAACGGCAAGTGCCTGGGTGCTCGTCGACAGCAACGGTTCGCTCAACAACGCGAGCGGTTCCGCCGGCGGCACGATGCCCATGCTCGCGTTCGAATACGCGACGAATATCACCAATGCCCATCAGCTCCAGCTGATGGCCATGAACACCTCCGCCTCTTATACCCTTGGTCAGTCGATCGATGTCGGCGGCACCGGTTCTGGGAAGGACGTTTGGGGCAGTGCCGGATTTACCGTTGTGGGTGGCTTCGCTCCCGCCTCCTCCTTCACCGGTTCATTCGATGGCGGCGGAAACACGATCAGCAATCTGACGGAAAACACGACGGCCACCGTGGGGGGGCTGTTTGGAGAAATCGGCGTCGCCGGCACCGTCAAGAACGTCAATCTGAAGAATGTCTCGATTACGAGTACTGTCACCAGCCAAGGCTTTGTTGGCGGCTTGGCCGGCGAGAACCTTGGAACCATCAGCGGCGTTTCCAGTTCCGGCACGGTCGCGGGTACCGGCATCACTATCGATGTCGGGGGACTGGTCGGTTTGTCGCAAGGCACGATCAGCAATTCGTCGACGGCCGGCACGGTCGGCGGTGTCGGTACTTCCCTTTTGGGTCAAACAGCGGTTGGCGGACTGATCGGATTGCAGAGCACGACCGCTACTGTTGGCAACGTCCATTCGTCGGCTTCGGTCAGTGGCAGCGGTAGCGGTACCGATAATGCCGGCGGGTTGATCGGCAGGAACATTGGCACGATCACCGACGCCTATGCCACGGGCTCGGTGAGCGGCACCAATTTCGCAGGCGGTCTTGCGGGCTTTGCCACCGGTGGTTCGATCAACCAATCCTATGCCACCGGCTCCGTCACCGGCGACAGTGCGGGTGGCTTGATCGGGGCGAATGACACGACCGTCACCGATGCCTATGCCACCGGCGCCGTCACCGCGAGCCTCTCCACCGGTACTGCAGGTGGCCTTGTCGGAACCGCCAGTTCGAACAGTTCCCTCAACAATGTGTATGCGACGGGAGAGGTCAGCGCTTTCATAGCCGGCGGATTGATCGGAAGCAGCACCAGCGGTACGATCACCAACGCCTATTGGGATACCGACACGAGCGGCACGCTCGTCGGTGTCGGCTCCAACGGCAACGGAGTATCCCCGACCGGCCTGACCACGGCGCAATTGACCGCCGCGCTGCCGAGCGGGTTCTCGTCCTCGATATGGGGCAATCTCAACAACCAGACCACACCTTATCTTCTCGCGCTTACCACCAGCGGTTCCCAACCGGTCTATTTCGGCAGCGACAGCACCGATCTCTTCTGGCTCATCTTCACGATGGGCGAGTTGCAGAACATCAACAATGACCTCAGCGGCAATTATGCGCTGGCGACGTCGCTGGACGCGTCGACGACGTCGAACTGGATACCGATCGGCACCAACGGGTCGGGCACGCTTGTTGGATCCGGCTTCACCGGCATTTTCGACGGCCTGGGCAACACGGTTTCAAACCTGACGGTCAGTACCCTTTCCAACAACCCCGTGGGCCTTTTCGGGCTTTTGAACGGAACGATCCGCAATATCGGCATCGTCAATGGCTCCTTTACCGGCGTCAGCGATGTCGGCGCGCTGGTCGGTATCAGCAACGGAACGGTGACGAATTCCTATTCCACTGGCACTGTTATCGGTTTTAGCTGGGTCGGCGGCTTAATCGGCGATTCCGCCGGCACCGTCTCGAATTCTTATTCGACAAGCCAGGTCACCGGCGAGATCGTTCCGGGCAGCAGCTCCGGCGGCAATCCGTCTCCTCTCGGCGGCTTGATCGGAGAGATGGACGGCGGATCCGTAACCAATTCGCACGCCAGCGGCGATGTGACGGCTGCCGACGGTAGTTACATGGGCGGACTGATCGGTCTGACCAACACGGGCACGACGGTGAGCAACAGCTATGCCACCGGCAACGTCACTGCGACGTCGATCGTCAATGGCGGTTATGGCGTTGGCGGCCTGATCGGGTTCAGCGACACCGTAGTGACGAATTCCTATGCCACCGGCGCCGTCACGGGCGAGTTCAACGTTGGCGGGCTCATCGGATTCAACGATGGGAGTGGCGGCTCTGTGGCCAATTCCTACGCCACCGGCTCCGTCACCGCCATTGTCGATCCTTCATTTGGCCTTTTTGGAAACACCGCGGGCGGATTGATCGGCTACGACGGAGGCGCGGCGCCGACGACCAATGTCTATGCTACGGGTTCCGTGAGCGGAGACAATTTACTGGGTGGTTTGATCGGTGAACTTTTTAACTCTTTGACCAATGCTTATTCGACCGGCGCGGTACGTGTCGTATCCGGCGGTAGCGGGACCAATGTCGGCGGCTTGATCGGCAGAGACGATCTCCTCGGGTCGATTACCAATGCTTATTGGGACAAACAAACCAGCGGGATCACCGATCCTACGGCGGGCGCTGGGGATATCTCCAACGATTCCGGTATTACGGGCCTGACGACCGCACAGCTGCAGGGCGCGTCCCTGGTCAGCCTAGGCTTTGACCCCACAGTCTGGGGCACGGGAACCGGCCTCTATCCCTATTTCCTCTGGCAGTACCCGGCCGCCGGCGGCACGCCGCTAGCAATTTCTGGTACGGCTTATACGGATGCGGGCGTCACACCGCTGAGCGCCGGCACCGTGTCGCTGCTGGTAGACGGCGGCACGCAGGGCACGGTCTCAAGCGGCGCCAATGGCTATTACTATTTCCTCTTGGCGCCGGGCTCGCTGAACGAAAGCCAGGCGCTGGCTTATACCTCGGGCGGTGCGGCGCTCGGCGAGAACCTGTCGACGCCGTTCTCGGGGCTTAACATCTACGCCAATGCGCTGAATGTTTTCACCAACGCGTCCAATTATTCCATCGCGGGCGGCCATTTGCACGACGCACTTGGCAGCGGTAATCCGACAGTAGCAAGTTTCGTCGCCGGTCTTCCCGATTACAATGTGACGAGTTCCGCAGCGTCGTTCACGGTCGACACCGCGCCCGATTTTTCGCACGGGAACATCGGGATTGCCGACAGTGCCGCGAACGGCCAGCTCATCGTGAGCGCTCCAATCAGCTGGAGCAATGCCAACCAGCTGACGCTCAATTCCGCAGGATCGCTCGCCATCAACGCGCCAATCAACGTCACCGGTGCCGGTAAGGTGGTGCTCGATGCGGCCTACGATACGACGACGGTACCGGGCACCTCGCTGCTCGAATTGTCTTTCGCCCAGGGCGACAGCATCGATTACGGCGCCACGAACAATGGCGGCACGCTCAGCATCAACGGCTCGGCCTACACGCTGCTCTACAGTATGAGCGACTTGGCGGGCATTAACACCAATTCCGCGCTTGCCGGCAACTATGCGTTGGCAACTTCGCTGGACGCGACCACCACTTCGGGCTGGGCGCCGCTTGGCACCGATGGCGCGGGCAATATCGGCAACACCGGCAATGGCTTTGCGGGTATTTTCGACGGCCTCGGCCACACGATCTCCAATCTGACGGTCAATATCGGTACCTACAATGATGCCGGTCTGTTCGGCTATTCGAGCGGAACGATCCGCGATATCGGTGTGGCCGGCGGCTCCACCAGCGGCTACTCCAATGTCGGCGCACTGGTGGGTGAAAACGTCGGCATCATTGGCAACAGCTATGCGACCGGCGGCGTTGTCAGCGCCAGCGGTGATATTGTCGGCGGATTGGTGGGCGGTAATGTTATCGGCACGATCAGCAATTCCTACGCCGCCGATTTTGTCACCGGCGATATCGGCGTTGGCGGATTGGTGGGTAGAAACGGCGGCACGATCACCAATGCCTATGCCACAGGCGCCGTCAGCGGCAACGCCGATATCGGCGGGCTGGTGGGCGGTAATGTTGCCGGCACGATCAGCAATGTCTATGCGACGGGCTGGGTTGGCGGTAGCTCGCAGGTCGGCGGCCTTGTCGGACTCAACTCCCACGGCTCTATCTCGAACAACGGTTATTGGAACACCGAAACGAACGGAACGACGACGGGCATCGGATTCGACGGTAATGCTCAGACCGTCACGGGCCTGACCACAGCACAACTCCAAGGCACGCTGCCGAGCGGGTTCAGTTCCTCGGTATGGGGCACGGGCACAGGTCTCTATCCCTATTTCCTCCGGCAATATCCCTCTACGCCGCAGGCCATTTCCGGTACGGCTTATAACAATGGCGGCGGCACGCCGCTCGTTGCGGGCACGGTTTCCGCGCTGGCCGACGGGGCGAGTCTCGGCTCTGCCAGCACCGGCGCCAACGGCTATTACTATATTCTTATGCCCGGCAGCACGATCACCAGCGCCACGGGGGCCGTGCTCGCCTCTTCGAATGGCGTCAATGCCGGCGCGCGTCTCGACACCGGCTCCGATGTGCTCGACAGCAACGGCAATGTCTCCGGCTTCGACATCTGGGGCTCAACGCTGATCGCGCCGACGACAACCACGACCTATTCGGCGGCGAGCGCAACGTCTCTGCAAACACAAGACGCCGCGCTGATCGCGCAAGCCGTGGGCGCCAACAGCGATCCGACAACAGGCTTGTCGAATTTCGGGTATATCGCGTCCGGCAACTTTACGATCGACACGCAGCTGACGCTGTTAAACGGACTTTATGTGAAGTCGGCGGGCAATATCACGTTGGCCGATGCCATCACCTTGCCCGGCGCCACAGGGCTGACTTTGAATGCCGCGGGTTCGCTCGCCGTCAATGCGCCCGTGTCGGTCACCGGTGCGGGCCGCGTGGAGCTTGACGCGGGCTACGACACCACAACAGCACCCGGCACATCGCTCCTCGAATTGTCATTCGGTTCGGGCGCCAGCATCGATTACGGCGCCGCCAACAATGGCGGCACGCTGAGCATCAACGGCACGTCTTACACCCTGCTTTACAGCATGAGCGATGTGCAGGGGATCAACTCCGCGCTTGGCGGCAAGTACGCTCTCGCCACATCGCTGGACGCGACGAGTACCACGGGCTGGACGCCGCTCGGCCCGGATGTCGGGCACACTTTTTCCGGCATCTTTGAGGGCCTTGGTAACACGATCTCAAATCTGACTATCAATGGAACGGATTATGTGGGTTTGTTCGGCGATTCGTTCGGTACGGTCCGCGATATCGGCTTGCTTGGCGGTTCGTCCAGCGGCCTTATCGTCGTCGGTGCATTGGCCGGCGCAAATAACGGGACGATCTCGAACGCCTATGCCACGGGAACTGTCGTTGGCTTCTCCCTTGTGGGCGGGCTCGCCGGGTCGAACGAGGGCACAATTGCGGATTCTTATGCGACAGGCGCAGTCACCGGCGTAAGCGAATTCGGTGGGCTGGTTGGCCAGATGTACGGTGGTCGGATTGCGCGCGTCTATGCCACGGGAGCTGTCACTGGCGCCCCCAACACCGACTTCGCCTCGGGAGGACTTATAGGGACTTTCAGTGGCGGTACGCTCACAGATGCCTATGCCACCGGTGCTGTCAGTGGGGACAACTACGTGGGAGGGCTTATCGGGCTAACCGAGGGTGGCGCAATTACCAATGTCTATTCCACGGGTGCCGTCAGCGGCGCGTCTGCTGTGGGTGGGCTTGTGGGCCTCAACCATTCTGGTTCGATTTCAGCCGGCTACTGGGACACTGAGACAAGCGGCACCGGCTTAGGCGTCGGCGCCAACTTTACCGGGCAGCTGGTCACCGGCCTGACAACGGCTCAGATGCAGGGCGGAATTCCCGCTAGCTTCAATTCCGCCATTTGGGGTTCGGGCAGCGGTCTATTTCCATATTTCCTCTGGCGCTATCCCACCACACCGCAGGCGATTTCCGGTATCGCGTATAACAACGGCGGCGGCACGGCGCTTTCCGGCAGCACAGTCACGACGCTGGTGAACGGCAACAGCCTCGGTTCGGTCACGACTGCCGCCAACGGCTATTATTATTTCCTCGAACCGTCCGGCACGATCACGAGCGGTGCGGCGGTGCTCGCCTATACCGGCGGCGCCAATGGCGGCGCGCGGGTCGACACCGCGAGCGGCAATACGATCTCCGGCTTCGATATCTGGGGTTCGACGCTGATCGCGCCGACCACGGCCACGACCTATTCGTCGGCGAGCGCAACGCCGCTGCAAACCCAAGACGCCGCGCTGATCGCGCAAGCCGTGGGTGGCAACAGCGATCCGACTGTCGGCCTTACGAATTACGGCTATATCGCGTCCGCCGACTTCACCGTCGACGCGCCGCTTACGCTGTCGAATGGGCTCTATGTGAAGTCGCGGGAGACATTACGGTGGCTGACGCGCTCACGCTTCAAGGCACCACCGGGCTGACGCTGAATTCCGGCGGTTCGCTCGCCATCAATGCACCGATCACGGTCGCCGGCGCCGGCAAAGTCGTGCTCGATGCAGCTTATGACACCACGACGGTTCCCGGCACATCGCTGCTCGAATTGTCTTTCGCCCAGGGCGACAGCATCGATTACGGCGCCACGAACAATGGCGGCACGCTGAACATCAACGGCACGGCCTATTCGCTGCTTTACAGCTTGAGCGATGTGCAAGCCATCAACAGCGGCCTCACCGGGACGTACGCGTTGGCAACGTCGCTGGACGCGACGAGCACCTCGGGCTGGGCACCGCTCGGCACCAATGGCGGTACCGTTCTGAACGGCGGCTCGGGTTTCACCGGCATCTTCGACGGCCTCGGACACACCATCTCGAATTTGACGGTTAATGTCGGCCCACTTCTTGATGCCGGTCTGTTCGCCTATTCGAACGGCACTATCCGCGACGTCGGCGTGATCGGCTATTCCGTCGGCGGGGGCCACAACGTCGGCGGGTTGGTGGGTTACAACAACGGATCGGTCATTCAATCGTATGCTACGGGTACTGCGACAGGCATTGACGATTCGAATGTCGGCGGGCTGGTAGGGTGGAATGACACGTCCGGAACGATCTCGCGATCCTATGCGACAGGCGTCGCGATCGGCGGCGACAACGAGGCATGGGTTGGCGGCTTAGCCGGTTACAACAACGGCAGCATCAGCCAATCCTACGCCGTGGGGTCGGCACATGGCGGGTTGCATAGCGCCGCCGTCGGCGGTCTCGTCGGGGAAAACGACGTCAGCGGCATAGTGAGCGAGTCCTATTCCACGGGTATTGCGACCGGCGGCGACGTCTCCAGCCAAGTCGGCGGCCTAGTCGGCGCCAACAATGGTTCCATCTCGAACGGTTATTGGGACACCCAGACCAGCGGAACGACGACGGGTATTGGGGCCGACAGCAATGCTCAGACCGTTACGGGCCTGACGACCGCACAGCTGCAAGGCACGCTGCCGAGCGGGTTCAGTTCCTCGGTATGGGGCACGGGCAGTGGTCTCTATCCGTATTTCCTCTGGCAATATCCCACCGCGCCGCAAGCGATTTCCGGTATCGCTTATAGCAATGGCGGCGGCACGCCGCTCGTTGCAGGCACGGTCTCCGCGCTGGCCGACGGGGCCAGTCTCGGCTCTGCCAGCACCGGCGCCAACGGCTACTACTATATTCTTATGCCCGGCAGCACGATCACCAGTGCCACGGGAGCCGTTCTCGCCTCTTCGAATGGCGTCAATGCCGGCGCGCGTCTCGACACCGGCTCCGATGTGCTCGACGGCAACGGCAATGTCTCCGGCTTTGACATCTGGGGTTCGACGCTGATCGCGCCGACCACGGCCACGACTTATACGTCGGCGAGTGCAACGTCGCTGCAAACCCAAGACGCGGCGCTGATCGCGCAAGCCGTGGGCAGCAATACCGATCCTACCGTGGGCCTTACGAATTACGGCTATATCGCGTCCGGCAATTTCACCATCGACGAGCCGCTGACCTTGTCGAACGGCCTTTATGTAAAGTCGGCGGGCGACATCACCGTGACTAACGCCGTCATGCTGCCCGGTGCAAATGGGCTGACACTGAACGCCGCTGGGTCGCTCGCCATCAATGCGCCAATCACCATCACCGGCGCCGGCAAAGTCGCCCTCGATGCAGCTTACGACACCACGACAGCGCCGGGCGCCTCGCTGCTCGAACTGTCCTTCGGCGAAGGCGACAGCATCGATTACGGTTCGACCAACAATGGCGGAAGTCTCACCATCAGCGGCGACGCCTACACGTTGCTCTATAACAGTACCGACGTTCAGAACGTCAACGCGTCCGACACGGCGCTGCAGGGCAATTATGCCCTGGCGACGTCGATCGATGCTTCCAGCGCTGCGAGCTGGGTGCCGCTTGGAACCGAGGGCCCGGGCAGCCCCGCCAATTCCGGCAACGGCTTCACCGGCATTTTCGAAGGTCTTGGCAACACGATATGCA
>CAWGHR010000032.1:0-32615 GCA_963822275.1 uncultured Alphaproteobacteria bacterium | reverse complement strand
CGGCGCCGACATCGAGCGCGATTTCAAGCATGGCGTCGGCACTGCCCTTATCCAAAGGATAGGTGATGACGCCGACATGGTCGAACATGAACGCCACCGAACCCGTCTCGCCCAGCGCGCCGCCATATTTGGAAAAGGCGGCGCGGACATCGGCGACGGTGCGGGTGCGATTGTCGGTTAGGCATTCCACGATCAGCGCGACGCCGCCGGGGCCGTAACCCTCATAGCGGATCTCGTCGTAATTCTCGGCATCGCCGCCTTGGCCTTTCTTGATGGCGCGCTCGATGACGTCTTTGGGCATCGATTGCTGCTTGGCCGCGATGACGGCGGCACGCAGGCGCGCATTGTGCTCGGGGTCGGGCATCCCGGCCTTGGAGGAAACCGTGATTTCGCGGGAGAGCTTGGAGAAGAGCTTGGAGCGCTCTTGGTTCGCCTTGCCTTTGCGAAACATGACGTTCTTGGCGTGGGAATGGCCGGCCATCGGGATGCTTCTTTTTCGAGGTGGAGACTTGTGGGGCGGTGAGATAGCCGGGCGAGCTAGGCAAGTTCAAGAGGCGGGGGATGACGCGCCGTCTATGGAGGACCGTTCGGCTGCTTATTCAAGGGATTTAGCCCCGTTTTGGCGCCAGTCCCTTTCCCCCTACGGGGTGGAGGGGCCGGCGGTTATAGCGGGTGTACCCTCTCAGCACCTCTAAAGGCGCGGCGCGCAGAGAGCCCCTACCCAGCCGCGGTTCGCAGCCGCTCTGCGCGTCCCGCGGAGAGAGCGAGCAGCCGCGTGTATATTTCAAACCATGACAAGTGATGGAATCACGAACCGCCGGCGCGCGGTTTTGGCGCCGATGAAGCAAATACGCCGAATTTTACGCGCGCGCACCTCTTTTCGATGCCATACCCGCCGTCAACCGTGTGCAACGTTGAACGACTTCTTCGACATCGAAGGGTTTTACGATGTAATCCTGCGCGCCTTGAATCAAGGCTTGCAGAACCTCCGGCTCTAGGCGCTTGGCCGTCAAAAAAAGCACGGGGATGTTCTCCGTCGCCGAATGCGCCCGCAGCTTACGGAAAACGGACAAGCCGTCGCCGCCCGGCAGCATCCGATCAAGAATAATCGCTTGCGGTTTCTCAGCACACGCCACCGAGAAAGCCGAGGATGCATCTTTGGCAAAACACACATTATATCCAATCGATATCAATTTCGTGCCAAGCAAATCGCGGATCGCACCATCGTCATCGGCCACCATGATCTTCTGTTGGCGCCGGTCTATTAGTCCCAAAATCCGGCTTTGAAAAACTTCGGGATCGAATGGTTTGACGATGTAATCCGCGACGCCGAATCTGTGAAATTTGTGCGCTTTGATAGTTCCTACATCCATCTGCGTCGTCGACAATACGACGACGGAAAAATGCCTCTTGAGATCGTTTCTATCCAAGACCCTAAGAAATTCCAACCCGTTGAGAACCGGCGTGTTGTTGTCAAGAATGACGACATCCGGCGGCGATTTCTTTATGATGGCGAGGGCGTCTTGCCCGCTTTTGGCAACGGTCACTCTTGCTTGGTTCTCAAACAGCTGTATGAGAAGCGCTTGGATCGCTTTGTCATCGTCCACGCAAAGAATTTCCGGGAGAGTTTCGTCGATGAAGACGACGCTTTCGTTGGCATCGCCGTTCGCGTCGCGATCTTTTTCCATGGAAATGAGTCTAAGGCTTTCACGCAAGCCTCCACCAGCGCCTGTGCTTGTGCGCTCAGTATCGTCTCCGACGGAAGCGGCGATTGCAGCAGGGACTGTTCCAGCGAACGAGCCGCTTCGCTGATTTTTTCGAAGCCATAGGTTGCGCCGGAGCCGGACAGCCTATGCGCGATATGGAGAATCTCGTTTTTGCTTTTGCGATCCGACGTTCCGGCCCGACTAAAGCCAAAGAAATTCTTGAGGTCGTTGATGCAAGGCTCCAAGCGCTCCGCATATTTCTGGCGCAGTCCTTTAACGTCTAATGCGGTATTCCGATCGTATGCATTCATTGCCGCACCTCTTGTTCCCCCAGTTCCCGCAATTGGCAATCTTCCCAAATCTTTTGCACCTGATCGGCGAGCGTCATCGGATCGAACGGCTTGGGGACGACGGCGGTGGCGCCCCTGGCAAGATATTCGGCGACTTCGTTGGGTTGCGCGCGCGCCGTCATCAACACAACAGGCAGCCGCGCAAAACCGTCGACCTCGCGAAGCGGCTTTATGGCATCCACGCCGCTGAGATTCGGCATCATCATATCGACGATGACGAGATCGGGGCGTAGCGTTTCCAGCTTGTGAATGGCATTCCTGACATCGGAGATGCAGGTTACGCGGAATTTTCCCAGGCTCCCCAGGCACAGTTCGACGATCTCCAATATATCGAGTTCATCGTCGATACACAGTACATGTTGCAATGATTTTGACATGTCGCTTTTTCCTGCTGTCACACCAATTGCGCCGCTGGTTCTGCCGCCGAAGAACGCAGCCGCGCCGGCGCAATCGGAATTTTAATCCAGAAGGTGGATCCCAGGCCCTTTATCGAATCGTAGCCTATGCTTCCTCCCATTTGCTCGACGACTTGCTTGCAGATGTACAAGCCCAGTCCCGTCCCTCCTTTTTTTCGCGTCGAGGAGGAATCCGCCTGTGAGAATTTTTTGAATATGCGCGAACGAAACTCGTTTGGAATGCCGAGGCCATAATCCTTGACGCAAATGCAGACCTGGCCGGACTGAACGATCGCGGATACATCAATCTTTGCACCAGCCGGTGAGAATTTGGCGGCGTTCGAAAGGAAATTTGCAAGAACTTGCTGAAGGCGGGGAGCATCCGCGTTGATTTCGACGTCTTTCGACAAGGGCGTGAGCTGAAGCCGTACAAAATACTTTTCGGCATAAGCGGCGTTTTGCTGGACAGCTTCGCGCAACAGCGCATTCACGCTTTCGGGTTGCAGCGCAAACTGCATATTGCCGGCCGCGATCTTGTCGATATCCAGAATATCGTTGATCAAATGAATCAGGCGTTCGCAATTCTTGTTGGCGATCAAAATCAGGTGTTGTGCCTTTGCCGGAAGCTCTCCCGCTGCGCCGTTGGCGATAAGCCCCAAAGAACCGCGGATCGAGGTCAGCGGCGTCCGCAATTCATGGCTGATGACTGAGATAAACTCGTTCTTCATGCTGTCGGTATCTTTTTGCTCCGTTTTCAATACCGCCATGCGCTGCAAATTCTCCTGAAAGGTCTGAACCGTTCTGGCCATCGAGCCGATCTCGTCGCGAAAGCGGAGTTCTTTGATCTTTATGTTTAAATCCCCGCTGGCCAGTCTCTGCATGGTATTGTTGAGAGACAAAATCGGCTCGGATAACGTCCACCCGAGCAAATACGCCAAGGAAAAAGCAAATATCGCCATCAAGAACGCGGCGAAGGCCAATTTCTTCTCGACTTCGAAGACGCTGGCTTCGATGTCGTCAACATAGACGCCGCTGCCAATTACCCAACGCCACGCCGGGAAGGACTTTATATAAGATACCTTCAGCTTGCCCGAGGAATTCGGAGGCCAGAAATAAGCGTAGCGGCCCTCGCCACGTTGTTTCGCTATGGCGATAAACGCCTTGATCATTTCGCGTCCATCCCTGTCCTTCAGGCCGATCGCGTTTTTGTTTTCCAGCAAAGGGATGCTGGGATTGAGCAGGAACTTGCCGTCCAGATCGTTGACCCAGAAATAGCCATTCGCGCCATACCGCATTTTCCGCAAAAAGATTAGAGCATCACGGCGGGCCTCGTCGTTCGAACGGCCATTCTTGATTGCTTCATTTGCCATGACTTGGACGAGGGAATGGGCGGCCTCAACAAGCTTGCGCGACTGGTCGTAACGCGCGTCGAACAGAGACTGCGAGATGTAATGAGCCGCGAGATAGAAAACACCAATTACGCCAAGCAACGTTAAGAAGACGAGTGCATAAACCCGCAGCCTTATGCTTGTTTTTGATAGGTCCATTATCATAACAACCTGACCCGGTAGGCGCCTAATGTTTGGCGAATGCCCGTCACGATCTATCGGCGGAATTCAGATACGGAACGTATTCACGATCGTCGCATTGGATGTGTTCGATCAGCCATTCTTTTAAGGACAGCATAAACTTTATCGACGGTACGGTGTGCTTCCTGTGAACGAAGTCGTGATGGATGGCGGCCAAATTGTCTGTGATTTTTTGGTGCAGCAGAAGATGAGCTTCTTTTTTTGGATACGGTGTTTGAAGAAACAACTCTTCTTCGTGTTTGAAGTGATGGGCGCTGTACGCAATCGTTTCGTCCAGCAGTCTGAGCATGGCGTCGTCGGCGTGGTCTAATTCGATCGCTTCGGACAAAGCATTGAGATAGCCGATGAGTTTCCGATGCTCGTCATCAATGAGCGCAACGCCGATACTCATTCCCGGGTGCCATTCCAGCAACATTGCACACTCCATTCCCCAAGTGCGCACTGATGGTTGCACGGCGGAGCCCAAGGAATGACTTACGGTTGCAGGCGCAGCGCGGAGTTTCGAAGCGATTGTGCCATCGTGCCGCAGGGATGCTCTATATTTTGTGGTTGCCGCATGCGGCACGGGCTTTTTCTGCGACGATCTCGCAACTCCATAAGGGATTAACCGGATTACCAGGCGGCTGGGCAAACCCTAGCCTTCCTCGGCGCATTTTCCTTGAAAAGTCAGATAATTCCGGAGCATAGCTCCGGCGCGGGAGACAGGTCATGACACGGATGCCAGCCAGCTTTATCGACGAGACGGCCATCGAGGCCGCGCTGGCGGAAGGCCGCAAACGCGTGTCGCGCGATAACGTGGAAGCGATCATCAAGAAAGCCGCGACGGCCGACGGGCTGGCAGCCGAAGAAGTCGCCGTGCTGCTCCACGTCGAAGACAAGGAACTGCTCCAGGAAATTTTCAAAACCGCGATCGCCGTCAAGCGGCAAATCTATGGCAACCGGCTGGTGCTGTTCGCGCCGCTTTATGTCAGCGATTATTGCATCAACAATTGCGTCTATTGCGGGTATGGCGCAGGGCACAAATTCGCCCGGCGCCGCCTCACCATGGAAGAGATCCGGAAGGAAACCGAAGTGCTTCTCGGCATGGGGCATAAGCGCCTCGCCATGGAAGCGGGCGAAGACCCGCAAAACTGCCCCATCGATTATATCCTGGAGGCCATCGAGGCGGTCTATTCGGTCGAGATCAAGAACGCCAATATCCGCCGCATCAACATCAACATCGCCGCCACCACGGTGGGCGATTACCGGCTGCTGAAAGCGGCAGAGATCGGCACCTATATCCTGTTCCAGGAAAGCTATCACCGCGACACCTATGCCCGGATGCATCCGATAGGGCCGAAACACGATTACGACTATCACACCACCTCGTTCGACCGGGCGATGGAAGCGGGCATCGACGATGTCGGCGCCGGCGTACTGTTCGGCTTTACGATCACAAATTCGAGGTGCTGGCGCTGTTGCAGCATGCGCAGCATCTGGAAAGCGCCTTCGGCTGCGGCCCGCACACCATTTCGATGCCGCGCATCCGCCCGGCCGGCAACATTAACCTCGGCAGCTTCCCGCATCTGGTGTCGGACGACGAGTTCAAGAAGCTGGTCGCCATCATCCGCTTGGCCGTGCCCTATACCGGCATGATCATCACCACCCGCGAGCGCGCCGAATTCCGCAGGGAAATTCTGGAGCTCGGCATTTCGCAGCTCAGCGGCGGCTCTTGCACCGGCGTCGGCGGCTATTACGACGAGATCAAGAATGTGGCGCCGAAAGATATGCAGCCGGCGCAATTCGAGGTGAACGACGAGCGCCCGCTCGATCAGGTGATCCAGGACATCTGCAAAGACGGCTATCTGCCGAGCTTCTGCACCGCCTGTTACCGCAACGGGCGCACCGGCGACCGGTTCATGGCGCTGGCGAAAATCGGCGAGATCCAAAATCTCTGCCAGCCCAATGCGATCTTGACCTTCAAGGAATATCTGGAGGATTTCGCCACGCCCGAAACGCGGGCGGTCGGCGAAGCGGTGATCGCCGATTATCTGAAGCAGATTCCGAACGCGAAATTGCAGCGCAAGACCGTGGAACGGCTGGAAGCCATCGCCAAAGGCGAGCGGGATTTCTATTACTAGAAAGAGGCCGCATCGCCGCTAGAACGAAAAGCTGCGGCGGCTCGCCAAACCCTCGCAAGACTTCTATGTGAATATCCAACGCCAAGAAGCCGGTGGGCGAAGCCTGACCGACGGAAAACTCTCTCCAATGCCCGTCCTTCATACAGGTTACGAACAATTCGCCTGTGGTCTGTGGCGTGAACAGGATGAGCGTCGTGCTGTTCGCTTTCAGCGGCTTGTCGGGCGTACGTTCGTAAGTGCCCGCGCACCCGCGATCACCATCGAAACCGTCGTATCGCTGGCGCCGGTATTGTGGACGATCGCCATGTGTCTCAACGTTGAGGAAAAAATAAGCGATGACCAAGGCGGGATGTCCCACCACAAGCGTGTAGAAAATAATGTTCTTGCTCACGCGCCTGCTCCTAGTTGGGGCACTTCCAGGATATTTCGATATCAATCGTGTTGCCTGCCGCGAGCGGGCCGTCCGCATTGCGCGGCACAAGGCCGTGGGCCGTCAGACGGCCGGACGCATAATCGGCAGCGAAGATAAAACTGTCCGACCACTTCATTTGAGAACCGTGAGCGGACCACAGCTTCCCCTTGGCGTTGATCTGCACCCAATCGTCGGCGGGATCGCTATGCGTTGGCACGCTTGGACAAATAGGAAAAGGCTTTGAGATAAACGCCCGGCTGCGATTCAGGCGCTTGCGAATCGAAATTCACGATATAGGTCGGCGGGCCGGGCGGCACTTCCAACGGCTGATCGGAGATTGCTCATATGCAAAGCGGGTAGCGACACCGCAGAGCAAAGGTGTGTGTCGTCACCCTGATGGCTAAGCGAGCCGGAATCCTGAATCGCGCCGGAAATCGTGTAGGTGATTGTCAGCGGCGCCGGCGTTTGCGCAGAAGCGCAACCCAATAACAAGCCCCCACGAGACCAACGGTAAATACACATAGAGCGTCCATGCGCCACGCGCGTCGAACACGATCCATTATGTCTTCTCCCAGCTTCGCCTTGCCGGATGCTAACAGACAAAGGGATCGTAGTGGCGGAAAACTGGAAGCTTACGTTAGCGGTTCAATCATCCAGTTTCGTAGTCCATGGACGAATGTAGGGACCGCTTCGCCGGACGAGCGCGCGGCGAAAACATTACGTCAATGGCTCGATCATCGAGCGCATTTGGATCTGGATAATGCGCGATTTGAGCGGCTGGGTGCAGGCGAACAACACGGCTTCGGCGACGTCTTCCGCTTCGAGCATCTCCGACTCTGCGACGCCCTGTTCGGTGCGGCCGGTACCGAGCGCAAATTCGGTCTTCACGCCGCCCGGACAGATGGTGCCAACCTTGATGCCATAGGCGCGCAATTCCTTATCCAAGCCTTGCGCGAAGCCGATTTGTGCGAATTTGGTGGCGCTATAAACCGCCTCGCCGGCGAAACCGTAGATGCCGGCGATGGAGGAAACCATCAATACCATGCCCGATTTCTGCGCGATCAGCACCGGCACGACATGGCGCGCGAACAAAAATGTCGAGCGCATATTGGAATCCATCATCGTGTCGAAATCTTCGGCGCTGGTTTCGGCGAGGTTTTTGTAAATGCCCACACCAGCATTGTTGATCAGGATGTCGATGCGGCCGAAAGCTTTCAGAGCCGCGGTAACCGTTTGCTTTGCGGTTTCTTCTTCGCGCGCATCGCCCGCGACATACACGGCCTCGGACCGAGTGTCGCTCGCTTCGGCGACCAGCTCTTCCAAGCGGTCTTTGCGCCGCGCGGTGATCACCAGTTTGGCCCCTTCGCGCGCCAGAGCCCGCACAACGGCGCGGCCGATGCCTGCGCTGGCGCCGGTAACGACGGCAACTTTCTCATTCAGGCGGGGCATCGTGATATCCTTCTGCGAGTTTGGCTAACGCTAGCAAAACATATGCTCGGATGGCAGGCGGGATGCAAGCGCTCGCGTAGGTGACCGACAGAAGGCTGCCAAACGAGTGATGGATTTCGTCTAACGCGATCCGCCCATCATCGCGCGAATGAGTTCCTTCACACCGCTGGTGAATTTTGCCGCTGCCATGCCGATTTTGGCATCGGCATCGAGTTGCGCGTTCTGCCAGTGCGAAAGCGGGCGCTCACCGAACAAATTGCTGTCGGCATGAAGGGAGGCAGCCGATACGGCCACCGCGATCACGGCGCCCAACGCGATCTGTGCCAGTTTGCCCATGTCCCGTCCCAAGCTTTGAGCGCAGTCAGAACACAGGAAATTGTGGCCAAATTTGGCAGCTCTGCCGGCGGAGCCTCGAAAGTTCCCAAACCACCTCCCGCATAGGGATTTTCCCGCACACCTAGAGAAAACGTATTTGTTTTCAGTCGAGTTATAATTAATCCATAACTGATATGCGGCATTTTGTTCGTTGACTCTCACGGCATTTTTAAGGAATAGTGATAATGAGAATTCTTCGCAACTAGTTAGGCCCCGCGCAATGTTTCTTTTTGATGAGCCACAGACCGTCGCCGCCGACCCGGTCAAGCCGCATTCCGCCGCTTGGCCGCGCGCAAGCCGGTTTCCGGGCCGCATTCATGCGATCGAAGTCACCGACGCCGATTGCGGTTTGCATCCCGACGAGTTGGAGCGCCGGCTGATCGAGCTGGGCTTTGTCGAAGGCGCCTCGGTGGAAATTCTGCACGAAGGATTTTTCGGACACGACCCTATCGCGGTGCGGGTCAATCACGCCACGATTGCGCTGCGCCGCCGCGAAGCGATGGCCATCCTCGTCACCTGATCGGAAATCGAAACTATGAGCGGCGTTGGCGCGTGCAATTGTGCCCTCGTCGGGACGCCGAACAGCGGCAAGACCGCTTTGTTCAATGCGTTGACCGGCAGCCGGCAAAAAGTCGCGAACTATCCCGGCGTGACCGTGGAACGCAAAGCCGGTGCGATGCATGACGCCGAGCGGGCGCCGCGTGCATGTGGTCGATCTGCCCGGCACCTATTCGTTGCGCGCGCGCAGCCCCGACGAGGAAATCACCCGCGACGCCGTACTGGGACGGCTGCAAAGCGAAACGCCGCCCGATGTGCTGCTCTGCGTCGCCGACTCCACCAATCTGCGCCTGTCGCTGCGCTTGGTGCTGGAGCTCAAACATGTCGGCCGGCCCATGCTGCTGGTGCTCAACATGTTCGACATCGCCAAACGGCGCGGCGTCGAAATCGATATCGAGCGCATGTCGGCGATGCTTGGCGTACCGGTGGTCAGCGCCATCGCCATCCGCAAAGGCGGCACGCAAGACGTGTTGCTGCGCCTCGACGAATTGGCGAGCAACCATGCGGCGGCGCGCCAGGATTCCAGCTGGGAAGCGCCCACCAGCGCCGGATTGCGCGCCTTGCAGCGCGAGGCCGACGCCATCATTCGCGCCGCCGTCAAGATGCCGGTCAAGCCCGACAATCTGACGACGCGGCTCGATGCCGTGTTGCTGCATCCCGTGGCCGGATTGCTGATCCTGTTCGTCATCCTGTTTGTGATGTTCCAGGCGGTGTTCGCTTGGGCGCAGCCGGTGATGAACGTGATTTCGTCCGGTTTCGATTGGCTGGGTGCGCTGGTCCACACCTCGCTGCCGCCGGGTTTGCTGCAAAGTTTTCTAGAGAACGGCGTCATTTCGGGCGTCGGCAGCGTGATCGTTTTTCTGCCGCAAATTCTGACGCTGTTTCTGTTCATCCTGCTGTTGGAAGATCTCGGCTATATGGCGCGCGCCGCGTTCCTGATGGACCGCATCATGGGCGGCGCCGGCTTGCACGGCCGCGCCTTCATTCCGCTATTGTCGAGTTTTGCCTGCGCCATTCCTGGAATCATGGCGACGCGGGTGATCGACAACAAACGCGACCGGCTGACGACCATCCTGGTGGCGCCGCTGATGACCTGTTCGGCGCGCATTCCCGTCTACACGCTGATCATCGGTGCCTTCATTCCGGCCAAACAGATTTGGGGTTGGGCAAGTCTGCAAGGCTTGGTGATGTTCGGACTTTATGCGGCGGGTATCTTCAGCGCGCTGGGCGTCTCGTTCCTCTTCAAATTCTTCTTCTGGCGCGACGACCCCAGCCCGCCCTTCATGCTGGAACTGCCCGACTACAAACTGCCGCGACTCAAAAGCGTGGCGCTCGGCCTGCTCGCGCGCGCCAAAGCGTTCCTGACTCGCGCCGGCACCACGATTTTCTCGATGATGGTGCTGATCTGGTTTCTGGCATCGTTCCCGCGCCCGCCCGCTGGCGCGACAGGTCCCGATATCAATTACAGCCTGGCGGCGATCATCGGCCGCTTCATCGAACCCGTGCTGAAGCCGATCGGATTCAATTGGCAGATCGATGTGGCGCTGATCCCCGGCATGGCGGCACGCGAAGTGGCCGTGGCAGCGCTCGGCACGGTCTATTCGATCCAAGGCGGCAAGGAAGCGGCACAACAGATCGGCCACACGCTGGCGGGACAATGGAGCCTGGCGACCGCGCTGGCGCTGCTCGCTTGGTACATCTTCGCGCCGCAATGCGCCTCCACGCTTGCCGTGATCCGCCGCGAAACCGGCAGTTGGAAATGGATGGCGGTCACCTTCGGCTATATGCTGGCGCTGGCGTATCTCGCCGCCTTCGCGACTTTTCATATCGCCGTGGCAATGGGCGCCGGCTAGCACAGCTTTAACCTTGAATCTCAGCGGCTTGCATGCCGCACAGACTTTGCGCGCACACCGGCCTAGAATTGTCATGTTGGATACCTGGGTATTGGGGGCCTTCAGAAGGCGTCAGGTTTTCTGAAGAGGGGCGTTCGATGCGAAAGCTTTGGAAGTGGTTGCGCTGGGGTGCGTTCGTTTTCGCCCTCGGTGTCGATGCGTTTCTTTTCTATACCGCCGATCCGTTCACGGTGCGCAGCTTCGTCGCCACAGGGCTGGCCTCGCTGATCATGTTTCTGGTTTTCCTGCGTCTTGCCACGCTGTTCCGGGGCGGTTCGCGCATCAAAGGCATTCTAGAGGACGGCGAAACGCGCGTGCATGAGACCGGCCTGCATTGGGTGCGGCTGGTCGGCAATATCAGGCGGGACAAAACCGCGTATCGCTGGATCGGTATTCCGATACTGATCGCGCTATTCGCAACCTTTTTCGAATTTGTCTGGCTGCTGGTGCTGATCGGCGAAAAACTCGGGCTCAGCGTTGTGTGGTTTAGGGTGATTGCCGCTCCGTTCCATGTGTTGCCCGACAACAGCGTGATGATCGGCCTTTATATTCCGCTGATCTTTTCCATTCCTTTTGCCATCGCGCATGTCGCGGAATGGAGCACGCATCGCTATGTCATCACGCCGCTGCGCGTCATCATCCATTACGGCATTTTCGATTATCACATGCATGGCATCCTACTTTCGCGGGTGGTGGATGCGCAGCAGGACTATACATTCTGGCAGCAATTCCTGAATTACGGCGACATCGTCTTCCGCGAAACCTCGGGCGAGGCGGAGACATTGGAATGCGTATGGGGGCCGAAGAAATTCGCCAAGATCGCGACGCGTTATAGCCACGCGCTGGAAGGCGCCAGCGAACGAGCCAAGGAAGATATCGAGGCGGGGTGAAACCGCCCGTCAGTCTCCAAACCGGTACGCATCCATCCTGAGCGAACTGAGCGTCACGCTCGAGTGCAGGCGTTCGACTTTTTCGCCGCCCGCACCATAAGCGACCATCAGCGGCACGAGATGTTCTTCGGTCGGATGGGCCTGTTTGGCTTGCGGCGCAAGGTTGCGGTAATCGGCGAGCGCGGCTTCGTCGCGCGCCAGCAAGCTTCTCATGCATCCAGCTTGCGAAAGCGCGCGACCATTCGGGCTCCGGCCCGCCGTCCCAATCGATGGTGCGCAGATTGTGCACGAAGCCGCCCGAGCCGAGGATCAGCACGCCCTCCTGGCGCAGCGGCGCCAGCGTGCGGCCCAGCGCGATGTGATGGCCCGCCCCGGCATGGCTTTGCACCGAGATCTGCAACACGGGGATATCCGCATTCGGATACATCAGCATCAACGGCACCCAGGCGCCGTGATCGAGGCCGCGGGCCGTGTCGATATGCGCTTGCATCCTACCGCGGCCAACAGCGACGAAACGCGCTCGGCGAGCGCGGGTGCGCCCGGCGCGTTGTAATGCAGATCGTAGAGCGGTGCCGGAAAGCCATAGAAATCGTGGATCGTGCCGTTGCGCTCCACCGCGTTCAGCGCGGGTGCGCCTGTTTCCCAATGGGCCGAGGCAACCAGGATCGCCTTAGGCGTTCCCAGCTTGGCGCCCAGTCCGCGCAGAAAATCGCGCGCCGGAACGTCGTCCAACGGCAGGGTTGGCGAACCGTGCGATACGAAGATGGCTGGGTGCATGGCGGGAGCCTTTCGGCAGTCAAATTATAACAAATTCAATGTGTTGTGCAGATTTAGCGCCAAAATGCCGCAGGCGTCACCTTTGGTCTTGCTATTTAGATTAGAATTATTCTAATTCTAATACTAACAAGAACAAGGAGCACAGCATGTTGAGCGTAGGCGACAAATTCCCCGATTTCTCCGTGACCGGCGTGGTTTCCACCGACCCCAAGACCGCCTTCAAGGATTTCACCCAGGCCTCCGATACGGGCAAGTGGAAGATCGTGTTCTTCTGGCCCAAGGATTTCACCTTCGTCTGCCCGACCGAAATCGCCGGCTTCGGCAAGCTGGTGGGCGAGTTCAAGGACCGCGACGCGGTGATCTATGGCGTGTCGACCGACAGCGAATTCGTACACCTGGCCTGGCGGCAGAACCATGCCGATCTGAAGAACCTGCCCTTCGCGATGCTGTCCGACATCAGGCGCGAGCTTTCCACCGCGCTGGGCGTGCTGATGCCAAGGAAGGCGTCGCCAAGCGCGCGACCTTCATCGTCGATCCCGACGGCATCATCCGCTTCGTCTATGTCACCGACATGAGCGTCGGCCGCAATCCGCAGGAAGTCCTGCGCGTGCTCGATGCTCTGCAGACCGACGAACTTTGCCCCTGCAATTGGCAGAAAGGCGAAGAGGTTTTGAAGCCTGCGCCTGATGCCTTCGAGATTGCTTTGCTCATGACAGACCCCGCCGGTGATCCTCCCCCTCCCGCCGGCGGGGTCCCCTTTTTCACCGAGGATAACCCATGTCGATCGAAACCCTGAAAGAATCGCCTGCCCGAATACGCCAAAGATCTGAAGCTGAATCTGTCGTCGCTGGCCGCCGAGCCGTCGCTCAACGAGCAGCAGCGCGCCGGAACCTTCATCGCCTGCGCGCTTGGCCTCGCGCAACGAAACCACGACGCAAAGCGATCGTCGCCGAATTCGCGCCCGAAGCTATCGCCCGAAGCGCTCAATGCCGCGCGCGCCGCCGCCGCCATCATGGCGATGAACAACATCTATTACCGCTTCACGCATCTGACGAGCACGCCCGACTACAAAGCCATGCCGGCCAAGCTGCGCATGAACGTCATCGGCAAACCGGGCGTCGACAAAGCCGATTTCGAATTGTGGTGCTTGGCGGTGTCGGCCATCAATGGCTGCGGCATGTGCATCGACAGCCATGAAAAGGTTTTGCGCGATGCCGGCATTCACCTCGGAACAAATTCAGGCAGCCGTGCGCATTGCCTCTGTCGTCCATGCCGTCGCCGCAACGCTCGACGGCGAAGCGCATGGCCGCGCAACGCAGATGACCCTGGCGGCGCTAGCGGCGTAGCCTAGACCGGTTTCGGGTTTCGCTCGGGAAAACCGCGCTGGTGCCAATAGGGATAGGCCGGCGTCATGGCGCTCGCCTTATCCAGCTTCGCCACCTGGTCTGCCGTCAAGTTCCAGCCCACAGCGCCGAGATTGTCGCGAAGCTGCTCCTCGTTGCGCGCGCCGATAACGACGGTGGATACCGTTGGCCGCTGCAGCAGCCAATTGAGCGCTATCTGCGGCACGCTCTTGCCGGTTTCCTTCGCCACCTCGTCCAGCGCGTCGACAACGCGATAAAGATATTCGTCGTCAATCTGCGGGCCGATTTCCGCTTGCAAAGGATCGTTCAGGCGGCTGGTGGCGGGCAGTGGCTGGCCGCGGCGGATCTTTGCCGGTCAGCCGGCCCCAACCCAGAGGACTCCACACCACGGCGCCCACGCCCTGGTCGAGACCCAGCGGCATCAGTTCCCATTCGTAATCGCGTGCCGATCAGCGAATAATACGTCTGATTGGCGACATAGCGCGTGTAGCCGTACTTCTCCGCCACGGCGAGCGACTTCATGAGGTGCCAGCCGGAGAAATTCGATACGCCGATATATCCGATCTTGCCCGCACGAACGAGATCGTCGAGCGTCGCAAGCGTTTCCTCCGACGGCGTCTGCGCGTCGAAGCCATGCAGCTGGAAAAGATCGATGTGATCAGTGCCCAGCCGCTTCAGCGCGCTTCGACGGCGCGCGTCAGATGATAGCGCGAAGAGCCGACATCGTTCGGTCCTTCGCCCGCGCGGAAGGTTGCTTTGGTCGAAATCAGCAGCTTGTCGCGACGGCCCTTGATCGCGGCGCCCAGAACTTCTTCGGCAGCGCCGGACGAATAGATATCTGCCGAATCGAACATCGTCAGGCCGGCATCGAGACAGATGTCGATCAGGCGTGTTGCCTCCTTGGCGTCGGTCTCACCCCAGGTTTTCAGGAAGCCCTTGCCGCCGAACGTGCCGGTGCCGAGCGTCAGAACGGGAACCTTGAAGCCAGAACGGCCCAGGAAGCGGTATTCCATTTGAGACCTCCAACATGCTGCACCAAGAAGAATCAGCATCGACACGACTCATTTCAACCGCGTCGGCGACACGGGTAATGGTCAAAGTTCAGGCAATGCCTGTTTCAACCGCCCGCCGACGCGGACCGGTTCGATGCGCGTGGCAAAACCTTTGGCATTGGTGACCACGAAAACGCCGCACAAGGTGGCGGGGCCTGTGGCGGGCGTGAAGCGGCTGGAGTTCATCTTCTTCACGAAGCGCTGCACCGGCTCGAACTTGTCCATCCCGATCACCGAATCGTAATCGGCACAGGCGCCCGCATCGGTTTGATAGGCCGTGCCGCCGGGAAAAATCTGCGCATCGGCAGTGGGAATATGCGAATGCGTGCCGACCACCAGACTGGCGCGCCCGTCGCAGAATTGGCCCATCGCCATTTTCTCGCTGGTGGCCTCGGCATGCATGTCGACGACGATGGCGTCGGCGCCCTCGCCCAACGGACAAGCGGCCAATTCGGCCTCGACCGACGCGAAAGGATCGTCGAGCGCGTCCATGAAGACGCGTCCCATCGACATTCATCACCAGCACGCGTTGACCGGCCCGCGTTTCGTATAGGCCCGCGCCCTTGCCTGGCGTGCCGGTGGGATAATTGCGCGGCCGCAAGACGCGATCTTCATCGCCGATGAAGGAGAGGATTTCCTTTTGGTCGGCCCAGTGGTTGCCGGTCGTAATGCAATCGATGCCCAGGGCGAACATTTCCTCGGCGATGGCGCGCGTAATGCCGAAACCGCCCGCCGCGTTCTCGCCATTGACGATCGACGAAATCGGTCTTGAGGGCCTGTCTCAGCCGCGGCAATTCTGCTGCGACAACATCGCGCCCGGGGCGCCCGACGACGTCGCCGATGAAAAGAATATGCATGGCGGTTTCATAGTATTAAAGCCGTCGAACCACCAGCCCGGAGCGGTGAAAATGGTACGGCGGCTCATCATCACGATCGCGGTTTGGCTTGCCTTTATGGCGGCTTTGCTGTTCGGGGCAGCCGGAACCCTCGATTGGCGGCCGGCTTGGACCTTCCTTATGGAGATGCTGGTCGGCGGCCTCGCCGTGTTCCTGTGGTTGCTGCGCCATAATCCCGACCTGTTGCGCGAGCGCCTGGCGTCCCCCTTCCAAAAACAACAAGTGTTCTCGGACAAAATCTTCATGCCCCTCGTCACGATTGCTTGGTGCGGCTGGATTGTGCTCATGGGGCTTGACGCAGAACGCTGGAAAACATCGTGGATGCCGGACACCTGGCATATTGTTGGGGCCCTGCTTGTCGTCCTGTGTTTTGTGATGACGTGGTTCACTTTTCGCGAGAATTCCTTTGCCGCACCGGTCATCAAGATTCAAAAGGAGCGCGGGCAGAAGGTCATTTCCAGCGGACCTTATCGCTATGTCCGCCACCCCATGTATGTGGGCGCAGTGCTCTACTTTATCGGCGTCCCTTTAGCAGCTCGGTTCTTGGCTCGGCCTACTCTGTGCGCCGCTGCTGATTTGGGCGCTGGTGATCCGAATCGGGCTCGAGGAGCGTGCCTTGCGCAAAGATCTTCCGGGCTATGACGAATATGCGGCGGAAGTTCGCTATCGTCTGATTCCGGGCGTGTGGTGAAACTCTTACGCGAACCAGACGGACAACTTTACGAGGCTTCATCGTGCAAACTTTTGTATTCGACTGTTTCGGCGTGATCAGTTCGGAAGTTGCGCCACTCGTCTTGGAAGCCCATCTGCCTGCAAAAACCGTACGAGTTGTGAAGGACACGATCATCATGGACGCCGACCGCGGCGTCATTTCTCAGAGCGTCATGTTCGAAAAACTCGCCGGCGTTCTGTGTCTTCCCGCCAAGCAGATCGAAGAGGAATTCTGGTCCCGCGTGCATATCGATCAGGGTGTGATCGACATCATCAAAAAGCTTCGGACAGTGCATAAGGTCGGGTTCCTCAGCAATTCTCCCGCGCCGTTTGTGCGGGAGATATTGGCGCGCCATTCGCTGACGGATTTGTTCCAGACAATCGTGATCTCGGCCGAAGAAGGCCTGGTCAAACCCGATCCGGCGATTTTCACTCTCCTGTTGCAGAAAATGTCGGTCCGTCCCGCCGATGCTGTGATGATCGACGACAAGCAACGCAATATCGAAGGTGCGCGCGAGGCGGGGATGCAGGGATTAGTATTCGAAAATGCTGAGAAGTTGGCGCACGACTTGGTGAAATCGTACGCCGTCAGACTGTGAACCTTCGCAGACCCTTTTCGGTCACAACCGCGTCGAGCCGCTGATCGTGTTCCAGCGCCGGCAATTCGCCGACCTCTTGTCCCGCATAAGCGACACCGATCGCAGTGATCTTACCTGCGGCACGCAACGCATGAAGCGTGCGGTCGTAATAGCCCCCGCCATATCCCAGCCTGTGGCCGCGCCCGTCAAAGGCCAGCACGGGAACGAGCAGTACCGATGGGGTCAGCACATCGGCACTCGCCAGCGGCTCTGACATGCCGAAACTAGCGACTTGCAGCGGATCGCCCATCTTCCACCGGCGGAATTCCAGCGGCGTATTGCGTTGGGCGAGGCGCGGCAAGGCGAGCAGATGGCCTGCCACCGCGAGGGCTGCCATTAGCGCGCGCGGATCGGCCTCGTCCTGCATCGGCCAGTAACCGGAAATGACGGCTCCGTCAGGCACAGCGAGTTTGTCCGCGAGCGCGGCAATGCGGTCCGCGAATTTCGGCAGTGTCACGCGCCAATTCCGCGCGGCGGGCGCGAGCTTTTTCGCGATGTGGAACTTTTGCATCCATATCATAGCGGACAGGACCGCCACCGCCGTTGGATCCGGATCCTCACGGGCCTGCAAGTGCAGGTGGGCGCCATATGATCGAGACCACGGTCTCGGCCAGGGACAGCTCCCGGTGAGTACCATTAAGGCCCCTGGGCATCGCACTCCTGACGCGCGGGGCAGTACCTGTCCAAGAACCAATCTAAGCTTGCGCCAGCCTGCCGGCAATGTTCTCGATGCGTTTTGCTGCGCTTTCCAGGGATTCTGCGGCGAAAGTCTCCGATTTGCGCAAACGTGCATCCAATTCGTCACGCCGGCTCGTCAGCGCCGCCAGCTCCTTCTTCATGACGTCCAACTGAGCCTCCGCCGCGTGATGTTCGTCGGCGACCAACAAGGCGGCCATCAGCATCAAACGCTGGTCGCCGACCTGGCCGACGGAACCGAGCAATTCGCGCACTTTCGAGTCGACATGTTCCGCGAGTTCCTTGAGGTGATCCTCCTCGCCATCGTCGCAAGCGATGGTATAGGCGCGCTGGTTCACCATGACGTTGACGAGGGGCATTTCAAACTCCTTGAAAACAAACTTATAGACACCGGTGTCATCGTCCAAGGGCCGTGCGAATCTCGGCGATCGCGCCGTCCAGTCGGCCTTCGACTTCTTCCGTCAAGCCCGACAGCGAGCGACTTTCTTCTTCCAACGCAGCGATGCGGCCGATCAAATTTTCCCGCTCGTTGCTCAGCTGTGCGATGCGCTCGACCGCTGCGGCGGCGGATTGCCGTGTCTTTTCAAGCGGCGCAACCAACGCGTCGAGTTTTTCGAGAGCCTTGCCGAGGCGTTCTGCCGCGAGGTCCAACCTGCTCATGACTGCGTCACCTTCCCGTGTCCGAGCAAGACCTTAGGCGCAGGGAGGAAACGCGGTCAACGCACAGATATATATGTTCTTGTGGGAAGACCTTGACGCGCGTGGCAAAGGCTCGTTAAGGCCGGTGCATCGTTGGAAGGTCTAGCGGAATATGAGCAGCAACAACATGATTTCGACCCCTCTCTCTTCGGCCGGAAATGACGGACAAGCCAAGATCCGCCATCTGGCGAACGCCATCCGGGCATTGACATTGGACGCCGTGGAGCAAGCCAAATCCGGCCATCCCGGCCTGCCCTTGGGCATGGCCGATGCGGCGACGGTCCTGTTCTCGCAGTTCCTGAAATTCGACCCCAAAGACCCGTCCTGGCCCGACCGCGACCGCTTCGTGCTCTCCGCCGGTCACGGTTCTATGTTGCTCTATTCGCTACTGTATTTGACCGGCTATCCGGGGATCACGATCGACAACATCAAGCATTTCCGCAAGGTCGGCAGCCCCTGCGCCGGCCATCCGGAATATGGCCATATTCCCGGTATCGAGACGACGACCGGCCCGCTCGGTCAAGGGATTGCCCATGCCGTCGGCATGGCGCTGGCCGAACGCATCCTGAATGCCCGCTTTGGCGACGAACTGGTCGATCACCGCACTTATGTCATCGCCAGCGACGGCGATCTGATGGAAGGCATCAGCCACGAAGCGATTTCGCTCGCCGGGCATCTCAAATTGTCGCGGCTGATCGTGTTGTTCGACGACAATGGGATCTCCATCGACGGACACACCTCGATTGCCGATTCGACGGACACCATCGAGCGCTTCCAGGCCGCGGGATGGAACACGATCCAAGTTGACGGGCATGACGCAGCCGACGTGGCGCGCGCCCTGACATGGGCGCGCACCAGCGACAAGCCGGCGCTGCTCGCCTGCAAAACGATCATCGGCTACGGCATGCCGACCCGCGCCGGCACCCAAAAGGCCCATAGCGATGCGCCGGGCGCCGACGAAATCGCCGGCGCGCGGAAAATCCTGAGCTGGCCCTACGATCCTTTCGTCATTCCCGACGATGTCGCCGCCGAATGGCGCGCCATCGGCGCCAATGGTGCGGGAAGCCGCGCCGCTTGGCTGAAGCGCAAGAGCGAATCCGCTCATGCCCGCGCCTTCGACGCCGCAATGGCGGGCGACGTTCCGGCTAGCGTCGAAGCAGGGTTGGTTGCCTTAAAGAAAAAGATCAGCGCCGAAAAGCCTGCGGTTGCCACCCGCAAAGCATCGGAGCTTGCGCTGGAGGTCATCAATGCCAATTGGCCGATCACCATCGGCGGGTCGGCCGATCTGACGCCGTCCAACAACACCAAGACCAAAGATATGAAGGATATCGTGCCGCACGATTTTTCCGGCCGCTATATCCGCTTCGGCATCCGCGAGCACGGCATGGCTGCCGCCTGAACGGGATGGCGCTGCATGGCGGCATCTTCCCCTATGGCGGAACCTTCATGGTCTTTTCGGATTACGCGCGCCCTTCCATCCGCCTGGCTGCGCTGATGGGCATTCGTGTCGGATATGTCATGACCCACGATTCGATCGGTCTGGGCGAAGACGGTCCGACGCATCAGCCGGTCGAGCATTTGGCGGCGATGCGGGCGATGCCCAATATCAACGTCTTCCGTCCCGCCGATGCGGTGGAAACCGCCGAATGCTGGGCTCTGACCCTGGCGAACAAGAAGACGCCGAGCTTCCTGGCGCTGACGCGTCAAAATCTGCCTACCGTACGCACCGTTCATACCGACGAGAATCTCAGCGCCAAGGGCGCTTATGAACTTGCCGGCGCACCGGGAGCAAAAGTGACGCTGCTCGCCACCGGCTCGGAAGTGGAGCTGGCGCTCAAAGCACGGGATTTGCTCGCCGCGGAAAACATTCCCGCCCGCGTCGTTTCGATGCCGTGCTGGGAATTGTTCGAGCAACAAAGCGAAGCATATCGTGACACCGTTCTCGGACCGGGAACGGTAAAAGTGGGAGTGGAAGCGGCTGTGCGGCTCGGCTGGGATCGTTATGTCGGTTCGAATGGCGCTTTTGTCGGCATGCACAGCTTCGGCGCCAGCGGGCCCTATAAGGATGTTTACCAACACTTCGGCATTACGCCCGAAGCCGTGGTAGAAGCTGCAAAAAGAGCATTGAAAGGTTGAGTCCGCAGGACTAAGTCAGCGCTGTCAATCTACAGGTCTTTAGGAGGTACGTGATGGCCATTCGTGTAGCAATCAATGGGTTCGGCCGCATCGGGCGGCTGGTGTTGCGTTCGATCGTCGAGTCCGGTCGGCGCGACGTCGAAGTGGTGTCGATCAACGACCTCGGACCGGTGGCCACCAACGCGCATCTGCTGCGTTACGATTCCGTGCATGGGCGCTTTCCCGCCAGCGTGACGGTCGAAGGCGACATGATCATCGCCGCCGGCCACAAGATCAAAGTCACCGCCATCAAAGATCCGACGACCCTGCCCCATAAGGAGTTGGACGTCGACATCGTGTTGGAATGCACGGGCATCTTCACCGCGCGCGCCAAGGCCGCCGCGCATCTCGAAGCCGGCGCCAAGCGCGTCATCGTTGCTGCGCCGTCGGACGGCGCCGACCTTACCGTGGTCTATGGCGTCAACCACGAGAAACTGACGAAGCAACACATCGTCATCTCCAACGCGTCCTGCACCACCAACTGCCTGGCGCCCGTCGCCTTCGTGCTGAACAATGCCGTCGGCATCGAGAAGGGGATCATGACGACGATCCACTCCTACACCAACGATCAGCCGGTGCTCGATCAATTGCACAAGGATCTCTATCGCGCCCGCGCCGCGGCGTTGTCGATGATCCCGACCACGACCGGCGCCGCCAAGGCTGTCGGTCTGGTGATTCCGGAATTGAAAGGCAAGCTCGACGGCTTCCGCCGTGCGCGTGCCGACACCGAACGTCTCGCTGGTCGATCTGAAATTCATCTCCAAGAAGCCGACCACCAAAGAAGAAATCAACGAAGCGATCAAAGCTGCGGCGGCCGGCCCGCTCAAGGGCATCCTCGACGTCGTCGAGGCGCCGCTGGTTTCGATCGACTTCAATCACAATCCGGCGTCGTCCTCTTTCGCGCTCGACCAGACCAAGGTGCTCGACGGCAATCTCGTCAGCGTGATGAGCTGGTACGACAACGAATGGGGCTTCTCCAACCGCATGGTCGACACGGCCGTGTGGATGGGCAAGTTGATCTAAGTATTGCCGAGGGGCGCTGCCGAAAAGCGGCGCCCTTCGTCTGTCCGCTTTTCGCGGCCCCTCCCGCGCGGGAGCGCGGAACACAGGACAAATCCCATGGCAAAATTCCGCACACTCGACGATCTCGACGTCAAAGGTAAACGCGTGCTGGTGCGCGCCGACCTCAACGTGCCGATGAAAGACGGCGTCGTCACCGATTCCTCGCGCATCGACCGCCAAGCGCCGACCATCAGCGAACTCGCCAAGAAAGGTGCGCGCGTCATCGTCTGCTCGCATTTCGACCGGCCCAAAGGCAAAGTCGTTCCCTCCATGTCGCTCGGCCCGGTGGCCAAACCGCTGGCCGACAAGGTCGGCCGCCCCGTCGCATTCGCCTCCGATTGCGTCGGCAAGGTCGCCGAAGATGCGGTCGCCAAGCTGAAAGACGGCGATGTGCTGCTGCTGGAAAACACGCGATTCCACGCCGAAGAAGAAAAGAACGATCCGGAATTCTCCAAGGCGCTCGCCAAGCTGGCGGACATTTATGTGAACGACGCCTTCTCCTCGGCGCACCGCGCCCATGCTCGACCGAAGGCGTGGCGCATTTGCTGCCGAGCGCTGCGGGCCGCTCCATGGAAGCCGAGCTTTCCCATCTGCAGAAGGCGCTGAACGAGCCGGAACGCCCGCTGATGGCGGTGATCGGCGGCGCCAAAGTGTCGACCAAGATTGCGCTGCTGGAAAATCTGGTGAAGCGGGTGGAAACGCTGGTGATCGGCGGCGCCATGGCCAACACCTTCCTGGCCGCGGAAGGCGTCGATGTCGGCAAATCGCTTTACGAACCCGACCATGTGGAAACCGCGCGCAAGGTCATCAAATTGTCGACGGAGAGCGGCGCGGCGATCTTGCTGCCCACCGATGTCGTGGTGGCCAAGGAATTCAAGGCCAATGCGGCGCATCGCACGGTTCCCGTGCGCCAAGTGGCCAAAGACGAAATGATCCTCGATGTCGGCCCCGCCACGGTGGAGGAGTTCGGCAAGTTCCTGCACAACACACGCACCCTGGTGTGGAACGGCCCGTTCGGCGCGTTCGAAACGCCGCCCTTCGACGCGGGCACCGTCGCGGCCGCGCGAAGCTGGTGGCCGACGCGCACCAAAGCAGGATTGTTGCTATCCGTGGCAGGCGGCGGCGATACGGTTTCCGCCCTCAATCATGCCCAGCGTGGCCGACAATTTCTCGTATGTCTCGACGGCGGGCGGCGCCTTCCTGGAATGGTTGGAAGGCCTGGAACTGCCGGGCGTGGCCGCCTTGATGGTGAAATAACAACGCCGATTGCTTCGACAATCGGCATAAGAACGTTAAAATTGGGCCTCATCCTGTTTCGCGGGGTGGGGCCTGCTTCTTTCTGGCTGCGTGACGAAAAGGGAAAACCGATGAGCGATGCCGTCCAGCAAATCCTGAGCTGCTATGAGAGCGACAATCCGGGCGTAAAAACCAATTTGGCGCGGATGCTGTATCACGGCCGCCTGGGTGGCACCGGACGGATGGTCATTCTGCCGGTGGACCAAGGCAATGAGCACGGCCCCGACCGCTGCTTCGTGCCCAATCCGCCCGCCTACGATCCGCACTACCATTTTCAATTGGCCATCGATGCGGGACTGAACGCCTTCGCCTCGCCGCTCGGCATGCTCGAGGCGGGTGCCGCAACCTTTGCCGGAAGGTTGCCGCTGATCCTCAAGGCCAACAGCGCCAATCTGTTGTTCCCCAAGAACGGACCGAAGACGCAAGCGGTCACCGCCACCGTGCGCGATGCACTGCGGCTTGGCTGCACGGCGGTAGGGTTGACGATTTATCCCGGATCGCTGGCGTCGTACGACATGTTCGAAGTCGGCGCGCGAGTTCATCGCCGTCGCGAAAGATTCGGGCCTGCCGACCGTTATCTGGTCCTATCCGCGCGGCGAAGACATCAGCAAGGACGGCGAAACGGCCATCGATGTCGACGCCTATGCCACCCAGATCGCGGCGCTGCTTGGCGCGCACATCATCAAAGTAAAATTGCCGACCGCTTTCGTCGAGGCCAAGGACGTTGCCGAATTGTACAAAAAGGCCAACGTCAAGCTTGATACGCTCGCCGACCGCGTGGCGCATATCAAAAAGGCGGCGCTGGCTGGACGGCGTATCGTCATCTTCTCCGGCGGCGGCAAGAAGGGCGAAGAGGAAATTCTTGAGGAAGCCCGCGCCATCAAAGCGGGCGGCGGCAATGGCTCGATCATGGGACGCAATGCATTCCAACGACCGAAGAAAGAGGCGATGGCGCTGCTCGATAAGCTGGTAGAGATTTATAAGGCGTGAATTCGCCCCCTTCGCTTCGGGTCTTCGCTAACGCTTAGCCCCTCAGCACTTCCCCCCGGCTACGCCAAGGCTTCGCCGGGCAAGCGAGAGTCACTTGGGCCGCCGTAGCTTAGGCGAAGGCGGCCGCTTCGCGCAGGGCAGAAAACTATGCGCTATTTCTTTCCGCCCCCGCGAAGCGGGGGAGGTGTCGAAAGCGAGCGTAAGCGAGCTTGAGACGGGGGGGCAACCTTCGACAATGCCCCTATCTCAGATTATGAGTTTCCCATGACCTCACTCTGCCGTTTGTATCTGATCACCCCGCCGAAGCTGGAGCCGCGCGCCTTTGTGGAACCGCTGAAGCGCGCGCTGGGCGCGGGCGATGTTGCCTCGCTGCAATTGCGGTTGAAGGGCGCGAGCGATAGCGAGATCGAACATGCGGTGGAATACACTGATGCCCATCGCGCAGAAGGCGGATGTCGCCTTCATCCTCAACGACCGCCCGGACTCTGGCAAAGAGATTCGGCTGCGACGGCGTGCATGTCGGCCAAGA
The DNA here is from genome assembly GCA_963822275.1 of uncultured Alphaproteobacteria bacterium. GTDB lineage: Bacteria > Pseudomonadota > Alphaproteobacteria > Micropepsales > Micropepsaceae > Rhizomicrobium. The sequence goes on along the minus strand of CAWGHR010000032.1, from coordinate 7,994 downwards.
GGACGCCTCTTACGCGGAAGCGCGCGCCGCGATGGGGCCGGACGGCATTGTCGGCGTCACCTGTCACGACTCCAAGCATCTGGCGATCGAAGCCGGCGAGGCCGGCGCGGATTATGTCGCCTTCGGCGCGTTCTTTCCGACGGCCACCAAGGACGCGAAAACCCATGCCGATATCGATCTGCTCAGCTGGTGGTCGGAGCTGATGGTGGTGCCTTGCGTCGCCATCGGCGGGATCACGGTGGCCAATGCCAAGCCTTTGGTGGACGCCGGGGCCGATTTTCTGGCGGTGTCGTCAGGTGTCTGGGACTATCCGGACGGCCCTGACGCGGCCGTAAAAGCCTTCAACGCCTTGTTTTAGACCCGGTCGCGCGCATCTGCCGCACCCGCTTTGACGGCTTCGTCAAGACAGGGTAAGCGTTGTCATCTTCTTAGATTTGGCACTTCTCCACGCGCCCGCTATGACTGCGCCGCTTCGAAATAGAGGAATGAAATGACCAAGACTTTGCGCCCCGGCGTCGTCACCGGCGAAGAATACCGCCAGCTCGTTTCGGCCTGTAAAGACGGCGGCTATGCGCTGCCCGCGGTGAACATCGTCGGAACCAACACCATCAATGCGGTGATGGAAACCGCGGCGAAAGCCAAGTCCGACGTCATCATCCAGATGTCGAATGGCGGCGCGCGCTTCTATGCCGGCGAAGGCGCTCCCGACGCGCATCGCGCACGGGTTCTGGGCGCGACCTCGGCGGCGCAGCACGTTCATCTGTTGGCGCAGGAATACGGCATTTGCGCCATCATGCACACCGATCACGCCAACAAGAAACTCATCCCCTGGGTCGAAGGTCTGATCGAACAGAGCGAGAGCGCATTTCAAACGCACCGGCAAACCGTTGTTCTCATCCCATATGCTCGATCTCTCCAGCGAACCGCTGGACCAGAATCTCGACGAATGCGCCCGCGTGCTCAAGCGCATGGCGCCGATGGGCATGAGTCTGGAAATCGAACTCGGCGTCACGGGCGGCGAAGAAGACGGCATCGGCCATGAGCTCGGCGAAGGCGACGCGGACAACGCCAAGCTCTACACCCAGCCCAAAGACGTGCTGCAAGCCTATGACCGGTTGCACGACATCGGCCACTTCACGGTGGCGGCATCGTTCGGCAACGTCCACGGCGTCTACGCGCCGGGCAATGTCAAATTGCGGCCGGAGATTCTGAAGAATTCGCAGAAGCTGGTTTCGGAAATGCGCGGCGGCGGCGCCAAACCGCTCAATCTGGTGTTCCATGGCGGCTCGGGCACGGCGACCAATTTGATCCGCGAAGCGGTGAGCTATGGCGTGTTCAAGATGAATATCGACACCGATCTGCAATTTGCCTTTGCGCACGCCATTGCGGCGCAAGTGGATGCCAATCCGCGCGCCTTCAAATTCCAAGTCGATCCCGACAACCAGAAGCCGTACAAGAAGCTATATGATCCGCGCGTCTGGCTGCGTGCCGGTGAGCTGGGCATCATCGCGCGGCTGGAAGAGGCCATCGCGGATCTGGGGTCGGCTGGGAAGACCTTGGCCAAGGCCTGAGGTTATTCGCACGCTCTCTGCTAGCTTTCCCTCCCCCTGTGGGAAGAGGGAAAACAAAGCCCGTAAGCGCTTTTTCAGGGTGAGGGGGCCGGGGATGACAAGCGCAGGGTGGGCTGATAGAAGGCCCGCGCTCTTTCTCACGACCGAACCTTCACATCCGCGCCGGGAGCGCGTTCGGCCTCAAATAGCGAAGCGATAGGCCATTAAGGAAACCCATGGCCAAGATCGCCGGCAACGAAATCCGCCCCGGCACGCTGATCGAGCACGAAGGCGGGCTGTGGATCGCGGTGAAGACGCAGGCCGTGAAGCCCGGCAAGGGCGGCGCCTACAATCAGGTCGAACTCAAAAACGTCATCACCGGCACCAAGCTCAACGAGCGCTTCCGCTCGGACGAGGCGGTCGACGAAGTCTATCTGGAGAAGAAGGACTTCCAGTTCCTCTTCGCCACCGGCGACATGCTCACCTTCATGGACATCGAAACTACGACCAGATCGAGATTGCAGCGCGAATTCGTCGGCGAGCAGGCGCAGTTCCTGCAGGACGGCATGAAAGTGCTGGTGCAGACCTATGAAGGCAGGCCGATCGGCATCAGCTGCCGGTGCAGGTGACGCTCACGGTGACCGAAGCCGATGCGGTGATGCGCGGCGGCACGGCGGCGCCGTCCTACAAAGGCGCGGTGCTGGAGAACGGCTTGAAGATCCAGGTTCCGCCTTTCATCGAAGCGGGCAGCAAGATCGTCGTGTCCACGGAAGACGGTTCCTACGTCCGCCGGGCGGAATAGAGCGATGCCCTATCTCTCGCCTGCCCTGAATGTGATGGTCGTCCGCCGCGCGCAAAGCGGGCCGCGGCTTGATCCGCGATTTCGGCGAATTGGAAAATTTGCAGGTCTCGCTGAAGGGCCCGGCGGATTTCGTCTCGACCGCCGACGAGCGCACCGAACGATCCTGATCGAGGAATTGTCGCGGGCGCGGCCCGGCTACGCCATCCTCGGCGAGGAATCCGGCAGCGGATCGACGGGCCGGACAAATCCCATCGCTTCATCATCGATCCGATCGACGGCACGACCAATTTCCTGCACGGCATCCCGATCTTCGCCATCTCCATCGCGCTGGAGCGCGAAGGCCAGCTGGTGTCCGCGGTCGTGTTACAATCCGGTTACGGACGAGATGTACGTCGCCGAGAAGGGCCACGGCGCCTATCTGAACAACAAGCGCCTGCGCGTGGCCGCGCGCAAATCGCCTAAGGAGGCGCTGTTCGCCACCGGCATCCCCTTCTTGGGGCGCGCCCGGCCACGAACGTTTCTTGGCTGAGCTCAAAGCCGTCATGGCGATCACGCCGGGCGTGCGGCGCTGCGGCGCTGCGTCGCTGGACCTCGCTTGTGTGGCCGCCGGCCGGTTCGACGGCTTCTGGGAGCGCGGGCTCAATGCCTGGGACATGGCGGCCGGCATCCTGCTGGTGCGCGAGGCGGGCGGCGTCGTTACGGATATGGACGGCGGCACGCGGGCGATGGAGTTGGGCCATATTCTCGTGTCGAACGAGGCCTTGCATCCCCAATTTCTGAAGCTTTTGACAGAAGCCGGAAAGGGATACGAAGGTTGAGGGCGCGAAGCCATGCGATTATGGTTGCGCGCCAAATCGCCTTCGGCCGATTCGAATTGATGCGACCTATTTTCGCCCTTACTGCCCTTGCCGTACTGGCCGCCGCTTCTCCGGCCGGTGCACAAATGTATCCGGGCGAGGACATAACGGTGAATCCGTCAGCGGGCGGAACTCAAGTTCTGCTCTATCCCGGCGGCCAATATGGCAGGGTCGTACACCCGTTGCTTATGCCCGGCGAAGAGAACACCCCTCCGATCCATCTTCATATGCCCACCCATCGGCTCGCGCACCATGGCGCTCCGCGGAGCGCAAACCTGGCGGCAGCAGAGCCTACGCTATCCGCACCCGAGGAAGCGGCGCCGCTCACGGTTCCCGCCGCTCCGACCGTCAAGGCAAGGCACAAGTCGGTCCACGCAATGCTAGCCGACACGGAAGCGGCCGCGCCCGCCACGACGATCGATACCGCGCAACCTGCACTTGCCGAAGCCGCGCCGCGCGCGCCCGTGACCAAGGTACGACGCGTGCGACCAGCGTCCCCACCGGCACAAATACAGGCTGCCGCCCAACCGCCCGCGCCAGCAATGGGATCGGACATATCCGATCTGGAGGGCATGGCGGCGCCCCCGACGCCGCAAGCCCCGGTCCACAAACCGGCGCGAACCGAACGGTCGCCCGCGCCAACACCACAACGTGTCGCTACGGCAGAACCACCCGCACAACGGACAGAACGCGCCGCCGTGATGCGCAATACCGAACCGACCATTAGCGGCAACAAGAAAAGCGTCATCCTGTTCGCAGCCGGTGCAACCGATCCCGCTGTCACGGCGGTTCAATCCATCAAGGCTCTGGCGGGCGATCTGAGTGCTTCGCTCACAGACGGCTCCGCGCGCCTTCAGCTTCTGGCTTATGGCGGCCAACGCGGGGAGAAATCTTCCGACGCACGGCGATTGTCGCTCAAGCGCGCGCTGATTATTCGGCAGCTGCTGATCGACAATGGCGTACCGTCGGAACGTGTCGATGTTAGGGCAATGGGCGGTGTCGACGACAACGGTCCGGCGGATCGTGTGGACATCTACCTTAGGGGTTAGCCAAGGCCCATTCGTCTACACTATGCCGGTCGCCATGTTGACGCCCTTCGCCTCGCGACCAAAATAGACCAACGCCGTGATCGCGAGCGCCGCCGCAAAAGCCACGGACGCTAGCGCGAGTGCATAGTTGTTCCCATGTGTCTCGGCGAACTTGGCCTGCAGCACCGCATTTGACGACGCGATAAAATTGCCGAGCTGATAGACGGTGCCCGGAAAGGTGCCGCGCGCTTCGGGTGGCGACAATTCGTTGAGATGCGCGGGTATCACGCCCCAGGCTCCCTGCACAAAAAACTGCACGATGAAAGCGCCGCAGGCCAATAGGAAGGCCGTCGTCGAAAAGGCCCATAGCCAGATGGCTGGGATTGCCAGAAGAGCGGCCGCGATGATCGTGCGATTGCGTCCGAACGCCTGACTGAATATGCCGAATGTCAGGCCTCCAACCACGGCGCCGATATTATAAATCACCGCGATCAGGCTCACGGTGTCATGGTCGAAATGGCGTTGTATCTGCAGAAACGTCGGATAGAGATCCTGCGTGCCATGGCTGAAGAAGTTGAACGCCGTCATCAGCACGATTGCATAGAGCGCCAGTTTCCAATGCGTGATCAGGACACCGACGGCGGTGACATGGACGGCGCGTTTGCGTTGGAAAGTCGGCGATTCCGGCACTTTGCTGCGAATGTAAAGAATCAACAGCGCCGGCACGACGCTCACCATAAACATGCCGCGCCAACCGATATGCGGATACAGCAGCCCGAAAGCAACGGACGCCAGCAAATACCCGCTGGGATAACCCGATTGTAGAATGCCGGAAACCAAGCCGCGCGCTTCGGGCTTGACATGTTCCATAGTGAGCGATGCACCGACGCCCCATTCTCCACCCATGGCCACGCCGAATAGCGCGCGAATAACAAGGAACGCAATAAGGTTCGGAGAAAAGGCGGTGGCGAATCCAAACAGCGAATAGAGCGCGACATCCGCCATGAGGATAGGCTGCCTGCCGTAGCGGTCGGCAAGTCGGCCGAAAATGAAAGCGCCGACAGGGCGCATCGCCAACGTCAGCACAAAGGCAAGGTTGACCGAAGCAATGCTTGTCGCGAACTGCTGCGCCACGTCCTTGATGACGAAGACAAACAGGAAGAAGTCGAAGGCATCCAGCGTCCACCCCAGATAGCTGGCAATGACGACGTGTCTCTGGACCGGTGTCCAACCTGTCAAAGCCCCGGATATCGCCGCCTCCCGCACTGATTCCTTGCATATCTGCCCGAAAACCGTCGCGATTGCGCCGTATAGGATATGCGTCTATAGTCGCTAAGATCGCTGGCTTTATCGGGGAAAAGGCATGGGTAAGGGCGTACTGGACAGGCTTGTGTTGCCGCGCTCGCACTTTTTCTGGCCGTTCCTTCACAAGCCGGCAACAACGATTATCATACCTCCTGCCAAAAAGCGCGACCGGCGCCAAAATCGTTGCCTATGCGATGCCGGTGGTGGCGGGCGGCATCGCGGTGTGGAAGGACGACTGGACCGGACTCGCACAATTGACCGTCGTGACCACGTTATCCGTCGGCACAGCTTATGGCCTGAAGCAAATCGTACGCGAGCGACGTCCTTACGCCAGCCGCACCGACTACAGCACGGGCTGGGATTCCTTCCCCTCGACGAAGTCCGCTCTCGCCTCTGCGCCATCTTCCTTCGTCTGGAGCCGCTATGGCTGGGAATGGGGCGTACCGCTGTTCATCATCTCCAAATACACCAGCTACGACGCTGGACAAGGCGCGGAGAAACCGCATTTGGGATGGTCTTGCGAGCACCGCGATCTCGTGGGGCTACAATCAGCTCATCACCACGCGTTATCATCCGCGAAACGGCCTCTATACGGATTTGCAAGCCGGGCCTAATGGCGTTTACGCCTCGGTGAACTATCGCTGGTAGATTTCCTGCAGATTGACGATTGGTAAAGTTTGTTTGATGTGAATTGTTTCAGCTTACCTTTCTTCGACGCCGTGCTATGGGGGTTCATCAATCCTTCATAGAGGGCGCCATGAAGAAGCGGATTTTCGTACTCGCATTGGCGAGTTTTATTTACGCCGCAATGCCCGCAGCCGCCGAAACGATCGTCAACTATGGAGAGCGCAGGCACCGATACCGCCATCGCGTTGCCGTTGGTAGCAGGGGGCATTGCTCTTTGGAAATACGATTGGCAAGGGGCTAAGCAGCTAACCCTTGCGACCGCCCTTACCGTCGGAACATCACTCGCCTTGAAGCAAGTTGTGCGGGAACAGCGCCCCGATCATTCCGATTTCCAGTCCTTCCCATCCAACACCAGCGCGCTGGCGTTCGCCCCGGCCCAGTTTCTGTGGCAGCGTTATGGTTGGGAATATGGCGTGCCCGCTTACGCAGCCGCGGCGTTCGTCGGCTATTCGCGGGTCGATGCCAAACAGCATCATTGGTGGGATGTCGCGGCGAGCGGCGTGATTTCTTTGGGATATAACGAGTTGATCACGACGCGGTATCGCAAGCCATACGGATTGACGAGCAATCTTGCCGCCAACCCAAGCGGCATCTATGCGTCGCTCGATTATCGCTTCTGATTACGTCGCGTGTACATCGCGTAACTGGTCGACACGCCTGAGCGGCGGAAACAATTTCATCCAGATTGCCACAATAGCCAGCGTTCCCAAACCACCGATCACCACCGACGGCACTGTGCCGAACCACGCCGCCGTCAAGCCGGATTCGAATTCGCCCAGCTCGTTCGACGCTCCGATGAACAGCATGCTGACCGATCCGACGCGCCCGCGCATATGATCGGGTGTTGCATAATTGATCAGCGCCGAGCGTATGAATACGCTGATCATGTCGGAGGCCCCCAGCACACACAGCGTCGCCAAAGAGACAAGGAAATTGTGCGACAGCCCAAATACGATGGTGGAAATGCCGAACACCGCCACGGCCGCGAACATCTTGCCGCCCGTACCGCGCTCGATTGGCCAACGCGCCAGAGCCAACGCCATCAACGCTGCGCCGACGGCGGGCGCACTGCGCAAAAGACCGAGGCCGATCGGTCCGGCGAGTAGGATGTCGCGGGCATAGACCGGCAACAATGCCGTCGCACCGCCCAAAAGGACGGCAAACAAATCCAGGGAAATCGCACCCAGCACGACCGGCCGCTCGCGCACAAAACGAATACCTTCGGCAACACGCGCCAAGCGGCTGGTTTCGCCCGCTACCCCGTCTTTGCGCCGCCGTCCGCCCAAGGTCAGCATGCATCCGCCAGCGGCGAAGAATCCGAAGACGCAGACGGCATAGGTGGCCTCCGCGCCGAGCGCATAAAGAAACCCGCCCAGTGCTGGGCCCACGATCACGGCGGTAGTGAAGACGGAGGAATTTATGGCGATGCCGCGCGCCAGTCTTTCGCTCGGCACCAGAAAAGCGAGCAGCGATGCACCCGCCGGACCCGAGAATCCGCGTGCTGCGCCAAACAAAATCAGGATCGCATAATATGACAATGCGCTGCCGACATGCATAATGCTTAAAATCAAAAACAGCGCACTGCAGATCCCTAGCATGAACAATGCCGCCGCAAATATTTTGCGCTGATCGAAGCGGTCGGAGATTTCGCCCGGCCGGGAGCGTGAGCAGAAACATCGGCAGGAACTGGCATAGTCCCACCAGTCCCAGGGCCAAAGGCGTGCGTTCGATCTCGTAGATTTGCCAACCAATGGCGACGGACTGC
>CAWGHR010000031.1:0-12530 GCA_963822275.1 uncultured Alphaproteobacteria bacterium | reverse complement strand
TCATCATCTACTTGCTGTTTTGAGGACGTCGAGGTTCGCTTTGAAGGCGACGCTCGCTCGTTGTCTCTTGCAACCACGGCACTCGGCAATTCGTCGGCGGACGGCGAGCCCGGCGTCGCGGCGTTGACGACCTTCATGGCCGCGATGTTGAAGTTGGCCGAACTCGTTTGAAGGCCCACTGCGGCAATGCTCATCACGTCGCTCATGGGGCGATTGTGGGCCGCAATTCTTTGCGCCGCGCAAAAATCGGCGGTGGGATTTGAGACAAGTCTATTGAAAATTGTGCGGTTCTCTCCTGTTTGAAATCTCGGCGCGGAAATGATGAGTTTGCTCCCAATCAAAAAAGGCGCGGAAACGTCACCGTTTGACAGTCTGTGCGCCCCATCCTAAAACCCGCCCTCTTCCGGAAAGACCTTAGGCCTTTCCGGTCCCGGGCCCGGCGCCTGGGATCGCCCCCAGGCAGCGCGTCGCGCCCCCTGGGGCCGTTGGTGTTTGGTTTTCCTCCCCCGTTTACGGAGGAGGTGGCGCGAAGCGCCGGAGGGGGCCCCCTCCGTCTCATTCGCTCCGCTCATTCGACACCTCCCCCGCAAGCGGGGGAGGAAAGTGGTGGTGCATGTTCGACTCTTTGCAATCCCGCCTCGGCGGAGTGTTCGACAGGCTGCGCGGCCGCGGCGCCCTATCGGAATCCGATGTCGATGCGGCGTTGGCCGAAGTGCGCATCGCGCTAGTAGAAGCCGATGTGGCGCTCGGCGTCATCGACGATTTCATCGCCAAGGTCCGCCCCAAGGCCATCGGCGAGAACGTCATCCGTTCGGTCCAGCCCGGCCAGCAAGTCGTCAAGATCGTTCACGACCAGTTGGTCGATACGCTGGGCAGCGACAACGCGGCGCTAAACCTCGGCACGCACCCGCGCCCATCTTGATGGTCGGCCTGCAAGGATCGGGCAAGACCACCACCTCCGCCAAGCTCGCGCTCATGCTGCAGACGCGCGAGAAGAAGCGCGTGCTGATGGCGTCGCTCGACGTCAACCGTCCCGCCGCCATGGAGCAGTTGAAAATCCTCGGTGAGCAAGCGGGCGTCGCCACGCTTCCCGTCGTTGCCGGTCAAGGCCCGCTCGAGATCGCCAAACGCGCCATGGCCTCGGCGCGGGTCGGCGGGTACGACGTGCTGATCCTCGACACCGCCGGGCGCCAGCATGTCGACGAGCAATTGATGCTCGAAGTCGCTGCCGTACGCGACGCGACCAAGCCCGCACGAAACTTTGCTGGTCGCCGACAGCCTGACCGGCCAGGATGCGGTGAACATCGCCAAATCCTTTCATGCTCGCGTGCCGCTCAGCGGCATCATTCTGACGCGCGCCGATGGCGACGCGCGCGGCGGTGCGGCGCTATCGATGCGGGCCGTCACCGGCGCGCCGATCAAATTCCTCGGCCTCGGCGAGAAACTCGATGCGCTGGAAGCCTTCCATCCCGCTCGCGTTGCCGCGCGCATACTGGATATGGGCGATGTCGTTTCGCTGGTCGAGAAGGCCGCCGAGACCATCGACAAAGAAAAGGCCGAGAAACTTGCCGCGAAGATGCGCAAGGGCTCGTTCGATATGGACGATCTCGCCGACCAATTGCGTCAGATGAAAAAGCTCGGCGGCATGAAGGGCATGCTGTCGATGCTGCCCGGCGTCGGCAAAGTGAAAGACCAATTGGATGCCGCCGGCCTCGATGACAAGATCCTTACCCGCCAAGAAGCGATCATCTCTTCGATGACCAAGAAAGAGCGCACCGATCCCGATCTCATCAACGGCTCGCGCCGCAAACGCATCGCAGCAGGTTCGGGTGTCGAAGTCAGCGACGTCAACAAACTTTTGAAGATGCACCGCCAGATGTCCGACGTGATGAAGAAGATGGGCAAGGGCGGACGGATGCCTTCTATGCCCGGCATGCCGGGCATGGGGGGAATGCCGCCGGGAATTTTTCCGGGGCGCAGATAGGTTCAACGCAAAGGAACGAACGACATGGCATTGAAAATCAGACTGGCACGCGGCGGCACCAAGAAGCGTCCGCATTATTCCATCGTCATCGCAGATTCACGCATGCCGCGCGATGGCCGCTTCATCGAGAAGATCGGCTTCTACAATCCGCTGTTGCCCAAGGATCATGCCGACCGCGTGAAGCTCGACGTCGATAAGGCCAAGGAATGGATCAAGAAGGGCGCCACGGCTTCGGATCGAGTCCATCGCTTCCTCGCCAAGGCCGGTGTGCTCAAGCCGCTGGTTCGCAACAATCCCGAAAAGGCCAAACCGAAGAAGAAGGCGCAGGAGCGCGCCGCAGCGGCGGCCAAGGCCGCTGCAGCACCGCCAGCGGCATCGTAGGGTCAGCAATCTTGTGCGTCATGCTGAAGTGCGCGGCCGTGGTTCGAGGCTCCGCCACGCGGAGCACCTCACCATGACGGCCGCGCCACGAAGCACGCGCGACGTGCTTCTCGCTGCGATCATCGGCGTGCATGGGCTGAAAGGCGAAGTGCGGCTGAAAACATTCACCGCAACGCCCGACAAGCTTAGTGCCTATGGTCCGCTGCACACCAAGGACGGACGGGTATTTAAGCTTTCCGCTTTGCGCGCGGGTAAGAATGGCGAAGCAGTGGCTTCGTTTCACGAAATCGTGGACCGCGGCGCGGCCGAGAAATTAAGAGGCCTGGAACTCTTTGTCGCGCGCGACGTGTTGCCGGCCACGGAAACCGAAGAGTTCTATCATGCCGACCTGATAGGATTGGCGGCGGTGGACGCGCTCGGCCGTCATCTGGGCAAAGTCGCCGCGATCCACAATTATGGGGCATCGGATGTGTTGGTTATTGCGCGAGACGATGGCGACGAAGTGCTCATTGCTTTTACACGCGCAAATGTGCCCGAAATCGACGTGAAACTGGGCCGCCTGGTCGTCGCGGTGCCGGAAGAGGACTCCGCCGGAGACAACATCGAATGAGCGAACTGACTTACAGGTTTGCAGAGGAAGCGGATCTTCCCGTCGTGGTGGGGATGCTGGCAGACGATGACATCGCCGGGCATCGCGAACGCAGTGCATCGCAAGTCTCGCCCGAATACGGCAAAGCCTTTGCCGACATGATGCATTCGCCCTTCAATCGCCTGCTCTTGGCCGAAAGCGGCGCGCGAAATTGTCGGCGTCCTTCAACTCACTTTCATTCCGGGTCTGACGCGGCGCGGTGCAACCCGCGCGCAGATCGAAGGCGTGCGCGTGAAATCCACGGTGCGCGGCAAGGGCATCGGCTCGGCGCTCATCTGCCGCGCCATTCAGGAAGCAAAAAGCGCGGGATGCACCGTCGTCCAGCTTACTTCGGACAAGCGGCGAACGCGGGCGCATCTGTTCTATCGTCGCCTCGGCTTTCATCAGAGCCATGAAGGTTTCAAACTCGAGATTTAAGTCCCGATCGTTGCCCGGTATAACCCTCGGGAAACGCTTTGGAATATCTGGGACAACTTCACGATGGGATCCGCCCGCGCCTTGTTAGGCAACGGATAGTTAACGCCGTTTCCCCTATTCTACTTATTCGGTAAGGACCAAGCCGCACGGGAATTGCGGACGGGAACACGCTTGTTATGAGCTACACGCGGATCAACTTGCGAAGTGTCACCAGTCTATCTGGTGGATAGCGAGACCTATACCCGCGGTCTCGTGGCGCAAATGCTGCGTGGCTTTGAAATGGAGCACGCCCACGCAAGTCGACCAGGGGCGCCGCCGCCAAGGCCCACCTCCAACATCAATGCCCCGATATCTGTCTCATCGAAGCTGTTCTTCCAGACATGTCGAGCGTGGAGCTGATCCGTTGGATTCGTCGGCTGAAGGGCCCAGTCCGCTTCGTACCTGTGATCGTCCTCACCGGCTATACCCAGCTCAGGACGATCGCCTCGGCACGCGACAGCGGCGCAAACCTCGTCGTGAGAAAACCCGTGTCACCAAAGGCCCTGTTCGATCGCATGTTATGGATCGCGCGATCCGCGCGCCCATTCATCGAATCGGACAATTTCATCGGTCCCGATCGCCGTTTTCGAACGATCGATCCTCCGGACGGCAAATTCAAGCGTGATCTGGACGATCCGACATTGTGAACGATATGTCGGTCGAAGCTAGCGAAACGCAAACGCTGCAGTCGAAGATGACACAACAGCCCAATCGGGTGGCATGATGAAAAAGATTTACTTTCCAAAAACTCGTTTTGCGGAGTTGGCCGCGCGCGCCGGCGGTATCACACAAGAGGCCGCCGTCAATGGAGCGCTGAAAAACATCGAGTCCGCTCGCGCGGACAGCGACAGCATGATCGCCAAAGCGATCGAGGCGACAGAAGCGATCGTATATGCTCCGCATCCCAACGACCGGCTTAACGAAGAGGAGATGCGCGCTATTCTGCGCCATGGCGATCAGATCGTCACACTTGCCGGCATGTTCTGCTATGAGCGGCTCGATATCGCCGACGCGCAGTCTTTGCGACTTGACCGACGGAATGTTGAATGCCGGGTTGTTCGATGCGGCACCCATCGTCGTCCATGTAAAAGCCGTGAGGCTGATGGCGCCCGGTAGCGCCGAGATTGCGCCGGACGAAGCGGAGCGGGTTCTTGCAGGCCTGGAAAAGGTTCTATCGCATTTTCAGTTTGGCTCGCTTTCGAGTGTTGTCGATTATCAGGATATAACGGACACCCAATTGGGTAGCGGCTAATACTACCGATCGCCGGGGATATTCCAGCTCGTCCTATCGAAGATGGAACGCCAATGACCGAAATGAAGCCCATCATCGCAGGCGATCAAAGGCCGGTCATTACGCATGACGAACTCCAAAAGCTCTTGCGCGCGCACGAATTGTTCCTGGCGGGCGCATCCGGGGGAAAATGCGCGAAATTATTTTCGGGCAATCTGACCGGAGTTGACTTGGCAAATTGCAAGTTATCGGACTCGGATTTCTCGGGATCCGTATTTTACGGCGCCAATTTGAGATTTGCGAATTTGCAGCGCGCGAATTTATACTGCACCGATTTGCGCAATATCGATGGACGTTGCGGTGATTTCAGCAACGCCGACATGCGCGGCACGACGTTGAACGGAAGCAATTTGTCCCAGGCTATTCTGGATCACGTCGATTTTCGCGCCGGCCGGCTCGCGCCGCTCGGACGCTGGGGAGCCGGGGATGTAATCGATCGAAACGGTTCGGCATGCGGCGTCGATTTCAGTTTCTGTTCCCTTCGCGGAGCCTCGCTTGAAGGTTCCAATCTCAAGGGGGCAAATTTCAATGGCGCGGTCATTCATGCCACCAGATTTAAGGGCGCGAATCTTGGCGGCGCAACCTTCGAGCGGACGGCATTTACCGATGTCGATCTGAGCGAACTTCAAGTACCGCCTTCGGCGCTTGCGCATTGCCTTCTTCCCCCATCTTTCGAGGCCATGGCTGAACGGCCCAATCTTCTTGTCAAGCTTCAAGTCCATCATCGTTGGGTTGAATCCGACGCGCGCGCGGGTGCGCCCGCCGTTTTGGACGACAAGGATTTGCGGCCGCTTGGAGAGAGCATCGGTCGTTTCAAATTGACGGCGATCTCGGCACGCCGCGCCATTGCGGTTGGTGTGGATTTCTCCTGCACGGAGCTTCAAGGCGCCGATTTCGAGGGCGCCGATCTTCGCGGCGCAAGCTTCGAAGGTGCCGATTTGCGCGGCGTCAATTTCCACGATGCGTGTCTGCATCACGCGAAATTCGTCGCTGCCGATCTGCGATCCCTGCAACTGAGAAACGGCAGCCTACGCCAAAGCAATTTCACGGGTGCCTCGCTCAGCGCCGAACAGATCGCGGACGCGATTGTCGACCAGGCGTCGGCGACGAATTGCTGAACGACAATTCTATTTTCTGATAGGCTTGTTTACCGGCTTCCGACGCGACGATACAAGCGATCTGCATGGCCGGGTTTGCGAGGGACTTGTGTTCCATACACATTCATTACCTTGGGCGGTTACCGTCTTGACGCTGTTCCCGGAAATGTTTCCGGGCGCACTCGGGATATCGCTGGTCGGCAAGGCGCGCGACAAGGAATTGTGGTCGCTCGAGATACGCGACATCCGCGAGCACGGAATCGGCAAGCACCGCACGGTGGACGACACGCCAGCGGGCGGCGGTCCCGGTATGGTGATGCGCGCCGATGTGGCGGCGGCGGCCATCGACGCGGTCGATCGTGCCGGCCGACCGTTGATCTATCTCTCTCCGCGCGGAGCGCCTCTAACCCAAGCACGCGTCAAAGCATTGGCGGGAGGCCCCGGCGCGATCTTGCTTTGCGGCCGTTTTGAAGGATTGGACGAACGGGTCATTGGGGCACGCGGAATCGAAGAAATCTCGCTCGGCGATTTTGTGCTGGCGGGAGGCGAAATCGCCGCTATGGCGCTCGTGGAAGCGGCCGTCCGCCTCCTCCCCGGGGTGCTGGGCGACGACGCCTCGCCACAGGACGAAAGCTTTGCTGCCGGCCTCTTGGAATATCCGCAGTTTACCCGTCCCCAAAGCTGGGAAGGCCGGGGCATCCCGGAGGTTCTAACCCAAGGAAATCACAAGGAAATTTCCAAGTGGCGCAAGGCCGAGGCAGAACGCCTCACACGCCTGCGGCGCCCCGACCTGTGGACCCTCTATGAAAAGGGGAAAGCCTAGGCTATACGGCCCGCCTTCTCTTAAGAACACGCCGCGCACGGAGATTACGATGAACCTGATCCAAGAGCTCGAAATCGAGCAAATGAAGGCCCTGCGCGCGACGGCTCATCCCGAATTTCGTCCCGGCGACACCGTGAAGGTCAACGTCAAGGTGGTCGACGTCACCTATGACGAGAAGGCCAAGCAGAACAAGACGCGCGAACGTCTGCAAGCCTTCGAAGGCGTCTGCATTGCGCGCCAGGGCGAAGGCATCAATGAGAGCTTCACGGTGCGCAAGATCTCCTATGGCGAAGGCGTGGAGCGCGTATTTCCGGTCTATTCGCCGCTGGTCGATTCCGTGACCGTCATCCGCAAAGGCCGTGTGCGTCGCGCCAAGCTTTATTATCTGCGCGGCCGCCGCGGCAAGTCCGCACGCATCGCCGAGCGCGTGGATTACGAAAACACCGAAGCCTAAGCTTTCGGCTGTTGGGGAATTGTCGCGCATAGCGGAAATTCCATTCGGGCACTTCCATTCGTTGCCGCGCCGACTATTCTTCGCGCCCTTTTAGAGTTGCGCGACGTGAACCGTCATATCGTCCCCGACGAAGTGCTGAGCTGCCGGAGCCCTTGGCCGAGGCGCAGACAAGCGCGCGCGTGCCGAAGGACGCCTTCGCCTTCATTTGGTTTCTGGTGAAGTCGCATTTCGCCTTGGCGCGTTTCGTTTCTGGTCGCCATCTCGCTCCTCGCAGCGACAGTGGATGCCTTTGCGCCGCTCGGCTTTTCCCATCTGGTCAATGGTGTGATTGCTGCGCGTGCGCAGCATCTGTCTTTCACGACCGTTCTGCCATGGATCGGAATGATCGCCGGGCTGTGGCTCGGGGCCGGTATCGCCTATCGCGGTTACGAGGCGGTGGATATCGGCACCAGCCCGCGCATGCGCGCGCTGTCGCAGAAATATCTTTTCTCTTACATGCTGGGCCATTCGCCCCGCTATTTTCAGGACAATTTCGCCGGCAAGCTCGGCCAGAAGATCAAGCAGGCCGGTCAAGCGGCGATCACCATCCTGCAGATCATCTGCTTCGAAATGGTGCGGGTGACGGGCAGCGTGCTGATCGGCGCCGTATTGATGTTCCTGGCGCAGCCGCTTTATGCCCTGATCCTCGGCGTCTGGACGGCGCTGTATCTTTCCATCGTGATCGCCCTGGCACGGCGCTGTGTGCGTTTGTCGAAGGCGTTTTCCGACGAGGTTTCCACCTCTACCGGGCGGCTGGTCGATGCCATCTCCAACGCCGATTTGATCCGCGCCTTCGCCAAAGCCGCTTATGAACGCCGTTTTTTGTCGCACTTCCTTGCCGACGAGATGAATGCTTCGCGCCGGTTGCGCCGCTTTCTGGTCGCCATGCGCATCTTCATGCATCTGGCGACAGTCGTATTTATGCTGACCTTGGTGCTGGTGACCGCACGGGATTGGTATATCGGCGCCACCAACGCCGGCGTTTTCGTGATGGTCTTTCTGCTCGGCAACCAGATCGCGCGCGGCGTGCAGGAATTATCCTTCCGCATGCTCGATTATTTCGAGCAGGTCGGCACATTGACCGAAGCCTTGGAATTGGTCAGCCGGAATCATGAAATCGTCGATGCCGAAAACGCCAAGCCGCTTAAGATCACCGAAGGCGCGATCTCATTCCGGCATGTGCGCTTCGCCCATCCCGACAGCCATCCCATCTTCGAGGATCTCAATCTCGATATTAAAGCGGGTGAAAAGGTGGGACTGGTCGGTCCTTCGGGCGCCGGCAAATCCACGCTGGTGAAATTGATGCGCCGCCAATACGAACCGCAGGCGGGCGCGATTTTCGTCGACGGCCAGAACATCGCCGAGATCAGCTGGGATTTGCTCAATGAAGCCATCGCGGAAGTGCCGCAATCGCCCGGCGTCTTCCATCGCGCCATCCGCGACAATATCCGCTACGCCCGCGCCGATGCGCCCGGAAAGCGAAGTGGTACGCGCTGCGCGCGACGCCCATGCCCATGATTTTATCCTGGACCGCGAGGAAGGCTATGCCACCATTGTCGGCGAGCAGGGCATCAAGCTGTCGGGCGGCGAGCGCCAGCGCGTCGCCATCGCCCGCGCGCTGGTCAAAGACGCGCGCATCCTGGTGCTGGACGAAGCCACATCGTCGCTCGATTCCGGAATCCGAGCACATGATTCAGGAAGCGTTGTGGACGCTGATGCAGGGGCGCACGGTGATCGCCATTGCGCATCGCTTGTCGACCATCGCAGGCATGGACCGCATCGTTTATCTCGAGAAAGGCCGCATCATCGAAGACGGCCCGCACAAGGACTTGCTGGCGCAAGGCGGCGCCTATGCGCGACTGTGGAACCGCCAAATGGGCGGGTTTATCGATGCGGGATGATACCGCTGTTCCGACACCTTGACCCTGCGATTGCATTAATCTCATTGGGAGCTTGGGGCGCGCGGCTCGGCACACCCTTCGACGACGTGGCGAACACGCGCTTTGGTGGGGCGTGATGCACCAAAAGCGCGAAAATGGCTTGTTTTTGGGTTGGGCGCAGGGTAAGCGACCATTCGTCCCCAGAATCCCCTTTATTTATCGTGCTTTTTCGGTTTGTCCCCTACTTGCCTTTGCGAAAAATGCTTTAGAATAAGGCTTCTTTTTGATTCGCAGAGGATACACCCAATGGCAAAAGCCGCAGTCGCCGCAGCACCCGCTGCGAAAGCGAAAGTCGAGACGATCTCTACCCGTCAACTGGCCGCCCAACTGGCGCCCAAGCACGAATTGTCGAACAAAGCGTCGCTGGCGCTGATCGACGACGCAATCGGCCTTATTACGAAGCACCTGAAGAAGGGCGCCCGCGTCCGTCTCAACGGTCTAGGCATTCTGGTCGTCCGCAAGCGCGCCGCCCGCATGGGCCGCAACCCCGCAACGGGCGAAGCCATTAAGATTAAGGCGAGCAAGAAGGTAGCCTTCCGCGCCGCCAAGGAATTGAAGCAGTCGATCTGACCGTTTCGTTCTTGCGTAAAATAAGAAGCCGGGCGGGTGCGCAAGCGCCCGTCCGGTTTTTTTGTCCCCGCTTGCCCGGGCCGCTGCCGCGCGCTACTTACGGGCTGCCCCTCAAAAGGAACCAAGGATGCCTCGCAAGAAGATCGCTCTTATCGGCGGCGGACAGATCGGCGGCACGCTGGCCCACCTGATCAGTTTGAAAGAACTCGGCGACGTTGTTCTGTTCGACATTGTGGGGGGGCTGCCTCAAGGCAAAACGCTCGATATCGCCCAGTCAGGCCCGGTCGACGGCTTCGATGCGCATCTGGTCGGCACCAATTCCTATGCCGACATTGCCGGCGCCGATGTGGTGATCGTCACCGCGGGCGTGCCGCGCAAACCGGGCATGAGCCGCGACGATCTCTTGGGCATCAATCTGAAAGTCATGTCGGCCGTGGGCGACGGCATCAAAGCCTATGCACCCGATGCCTTCGTGATCTGCATCACCAATCCGCTCGACGCGATGGTGTGGGCGCTGCGTCAGTTCTCGGGCCATAAGCATGAGATGATTATCGGCATGGCGGGCGTTCTCGACAGCGCACGTTTCCGCCATTTCCTCGCCGCCGAGCTTGGCGTCAGTGTGGAAGACGTTTCGGCCTTTGTGCTGGGCGGGCATGGCGACACGATGGTGCCGATGCCGCGTTTTTCGACAGTGGCGGGTATTTCTCTGCCCGAACTCGTGAAGATGGGCTGGATCAAGCAGGAGCGTTTGGATTCGCTCGTTCAGCGCACGCGCGACGGTGGCGCCGAAATTGTCGGTCTCCTAAAGACGGGTTCGGCTTTCTACGCGCCGGCGGCTTCGGCCGTTATGATGGCCGAGAGCTATCTCAAAGATAAGAAGCGCGTGTTGCCTATTGCCGCTTATGTCAACGGCGCCTATGGCATCAAGGACCTTTACGTCGGTGTGCCTGCCGTTATCGGCGAACGCGGTGTCGAGCGCATTGTCGAACTCGAGCTGACACCGGAGGAAAAAGCGGCCTTGGCGAAATCGGCGGATGCGGTGAAAATACTAATCGAAGCCTGCAAGGAACTCGATCCGCGGCTGCAATAGGAGCGGGCGTTGAAGGCCTTCGTTATCGGCATTTTCTGCACCGTTCTGCCGCTCGCTGCCTCGGCCGCCACGCTCACCGTAAAAGTCGAGAACATCGACAAGAAAGGCGGCATTTTGCATGTCGCGCTTTATGACGAAGCGTCGTGGAAGAACGACGATGCCAAACCCATTGTCGATTCCGAAGTGGAGGCAGTTGCGCCTGAAACGATCGTGACCCTGAGCGGCATCTGCGCCGGGCGTCTATGGCCTGAAGAGCTATCAAGACGCCAATCGCAACGGAAAATTCGATCAGAACTGGATAGGCCTGCCGTTGGAACGTTACGGCTTTTCCAATGACGCGCATCCGATATTGTCGGAGCCGGGTTTCAACCGCACCAAATTCACAATCACAGAAGGTGACAATCAAATCGTCATTCACCTGCAATAGTTCAAAATATCATGTGATTTGTTGCGTGCCTCCGTGGGCGGTAGAGAATTCGGCATGATTCCGCGTCTCGAAACCGAGCGATTGCTGTTGCGCGAATACCGGCCGGAAGATTTCGACGCTTTTGCCGCGATCATGGCCGACGCCGATGTTCAGCGCTACCTGCTGGGCGGCGAGCCGATGTCGCGCATCGACGCTTGGCGCTTTATGGCGGCAAGCATTGGTGCTTGGAGCTTGAATGGCTTCGGCACTTGGGTGGTGGAGCGCAAAACCGACGGTGCCTTTATGGGCCGCGTGGGTTTGCTCAAACCCGATGGTTGGCCGGGCCTCGAAGTCGGCTGGACAATTGGACGCCCCTATTGGGGCCAAGGTTACGCCACCGAAGCGGCTGCGGCATCGATACGCTATGCGTTTCTCACGCAGGGCGTTGACGAGGTGATTGCTACAATCCACCCCGGCAATGCGGCGTCGCAATCTGTCGCACGCAAACTTGGCGAGGCCAAAGGTCGACATCTCGAAATGGTGCTCGGCGGCCATCTTTATCCCTGCGACGTATGGAGTGTTTCGCGCACCGAATGGCTTCGCCTGCAAAAGGCGTAAATTGTGCTTGGACACCCGGTTCAGCTCTTTCAGATCCACTTTTGCAACGCTCCCATGCATGGCGCGAATTGTCGGAGGCGCGCGAATTGGGTAGATAAGATGGATGATCCCCCGTCTTGAAACCGAACGGCTGGTTCTTCGCGAAATTCGCAACGAAGATTTCGAGGCTTTTGCCTCGTTCATGGCCGATCCCGACGTCGCGCGCCATTTGCATGGCGAACCGATGGCCCGCAATGATTCCTGGCGGCTCATGGCGACCGGCCTCGGCCACTGGGCGCTGCGCGGCTACGGCACCTGGGCAGTGGAACGCAAATCCGATGGCGCCTTTATGGGCCGGGTCGGCTTGATCAATCCGGAAGGCTGGCCGGGGCTCGAAGTTGGTTGGACGCTCGGGAAACCTTATTGGGGTCAGGGCTATGCAACCGAGGCGGCGAAGGTTTCGATGGCCTACGCCTTTTTGACGCAACCGATCGATCATTTGATCTCGTGCATCGCGCCGGAGAATATAGCGTCTCAAGCCGTGGCCAAGAGGATCGGTGAAACCAAGGGCCCGCGCCAGGATATCGTCATTGGCGGCAAAGCCTATTCGATCGATATTTGGAGCATCACACGCGCCGAATGGCGCCGCCTCGACGCTGTATGATGCCGGACGCTTCTCCGCCCCTCTACCGCAAACGTGACTTGGCCTTTTTTCTCTCCGGCCGGTTTTTCGGCACGGCGGCAATGCAGGTG
>CAWGHR010000030.1:0-99161 GCA_963822275.1 uncultured Alphaproteobacteria bacterium | reverse complement strand
TCGAAGATATCCAAGACCCTGCGGTGCATGATGCGTTTAACAGCATCCAAGACCCGAAGGTTAAGGCCACGGTCATGGATGCGTTTCGGAAGAATGCGGAAAGCGGTGGCTATGCCAAGACTGCGGAAACCGTTGACACCTACCACGAATGGCTTGGGAAATATCGCAATCCGGAGATGCTGTCGAAGGATGAACGAGAGGATTTGTTAAATCAGAGCGTTTGGGAATTGCCGATACCGTATCAGTATCAGCAGAAGCTTTACGATGCCCAGCAGAAGCTGCAGAAGAACGTTGAGAAGAATCCGCGGATACAGGATGTAATGGCTGAGAACAAGCCAACGCTAGATGCCTTTGGTATTGGCACGCATCAGGATAAGGACCATAAGCGATTGCATATGTTTCAAGGTGCGTTTCATGAAGCAGCGGAGACACTCGAAGAGGAACTCGGGCATCCGCTAAAGAAGGAAGAACTCGATAGTGTTGCGAAGGGATTGCTACGGAAGTATAACGATAGCTTCTTCGGCCTTGGCCGTGACAAGCCTGCGTTTGAAAATCCTCAAGTTGAGGACAAGGTCCGCAAGGGGCTGACGGAGGCGTTTGTAAAAGCCAAAGGCTACGAGCCGAGTCCGGAGCAACTCCAGCTGAGCATTGCGGCGTATAACTTCAACACCTTCTACGCGAAGAATAAATCCGAAAACAAATCCTCAGGAGGCCGGTGATGGATGAATTTGATCGCGCGGTAGGGTCGCTGGATCAGTATTCCGTTGGCAAGGCGCTTGGGTCGCTGGATGCGAATCCTGATGACGGGGCGAGAGCGTTGCAATTGGCGAAGGCCACTGGTGCCCCGCCGACGTTTGTTCACAATGACATGGAGCATTTTGAGCAAGGGTATCGCACTAAGCTAACCGCAGATATTGTCGGGAAGAACGAAACCATCGCGCATTATGTAATGCACCATCCCCTAGCGGATGTGGTTTCAAATGACGACTACGGGAACCTGGATAACTTCACCCGCTCTGCTCCGATTGCGCCATGGGCAAAGGCGTTGGATGAGTCCGCTGGTGTGACATGGCTGACCGCGACGCAAGCAGGCATTGAGCGGGCAGCGCAGAAGACATACGAGGCGGTAACGGCACCTCCGCAGATTGAGCCAGGAACGGAGTATGTTCCAGGACTGTCAGCAGTGGGCGATATTGCCAATAAGGCCTTTGGTGCGTTCCTTGCGCCGATCACCGGGTTTGCATCAGGGTTCACCGAAGAGGCAATTCGCCAGACCGTCGGGGAAAAGGCCGCGGGTCAGTTCGGCTATAGCGCCGAACGTGAGGCGGAGAACTTAATGCAAGCCCTGCCGGGGTTGGGAGGACATGCAACCGAGATCGCTCGCGGTGCATTTGCCATGCGCGAGACGGAGGCAATGCAGAACGCCCAAGCCTTCCGCGATATGTCCGTGGCGCATACCGAGGCACTCAACCACGCCCGGCCATATCTTGACGTCGGCCAAGAACCCCCGGTTGGCCTCCATCCCACCATCGACCAAGCAAAGGCGTTTCACAATGCCGACTATATTGCCCAACTCGGAGAGCATCTCAACGCAGCGCAATCCAGCCTCACCCGCGAGCGCAGTGCGGAGTATTTCCAATGGATCGCGGATAAGGTCAACGGCGATCATTCGGTTAGTGTTGACGGCGATGCTGTTGCTCAACTGTATGGCGATCGGCTACCCGCTCCTGACGACGGATTACTTGGATGGGTTCCGGGGATAGAGGAAAAGCTGGCGCTAGCGCGGGACTCGGGGACGCGGGTGTCGATCCCGGCCGGGGCGCTGGTGACGCATATGGAACCGGAGATATATAAGCAGCTGAGCCCGTTCATGCGCGCCTGGGACGGCGGGATTAGCGAAGCAGACGCGAAGATTCCATGGGAGTATAAGCCGACCGTCGAAGCGCCAATGCCGCAGGTCCGCGGGGTGACCGGGCTGGAGCCGATGTTTGGCATTGGCGATAAGAAGCTGGCGCTACAGCGAGCCACTAACATCGATCCGATGTTGCATGAATACCAATTTCTAGACCAAAACGGCAAACCTGCAGGGGAGTTAACCATCGTCCCGGAGCCGGAAAATGGCAGACTTTATGTGGCGAATATTAATGGTCTTGCTGGGCTTTACAGTAACTCTTTTGGCCCTTCGCTTATGCGAGATCTTGTTGCCCAGTTGAAGGGGTTTTATCCGGAGTTTGTCGGACCGGACGGGAAGTTGGCGCTGACGGGGTTCCGGGTTACCGGTGCCCGGGAACGGGCCGGGACGGTGGATACGGTGCCAATTGGAGAGGTCCGCCTTGGCGTTGACGGCCCTACCGCATTCAAGGATTACAATAACTTCCGGACCTTAATGGAGCGAAGCTATGGCAAAGGTCTTGTTGCTACCCCAATCCCATCCGAACTTTTGTCTGGGAGACTCGCGGAAGTTTCGCAGATTGTCCACGAAGAAGTCTCTCGAATTACAGGAATTAAACCCGACGTTGTTGCAGGAATTAAATTTCCAGGATTCGCCGAAGACCAAGCTGTCCACGGTGCGTATTTTAATGGAAAGATTTTGGCTGATTTATTTAGCCCCGATCCCGTTGGATATGCTCGCCATGAGTCTATTCATTATCTTCGTCGGAATGGGTTGTTGGATAATGCAACCTGGGCTACGTTAGTTAAAGCCAGTCGCGATGAGGGTTGGATCGAGCGGTATGATATTGAAGGTCGCTATGGTCCGCTGGGGCTGACGGAGTTTCAAAAGCACGAAGAGGCGATTGCCGAGGCGTTCCGGGATTGGGCGAAGAATCCGGAGGGCCAGCCGGTTACGCCGGTGACCACGTTCTTTGAAAAGCTCGCGCAGCTGTGGGAGAATATCAAAGCGCGGTTAGCGGAGTTGTTCGGGCGAGAGGTCACCTCCGAGGAGTTGTTCCAGGGAATTCACCGCGGAGATTTTGCAGGAGAGGAAGCGGGCGGCGGAGCTGGGCCGAGGTTTGCGTTGGACCCTTCGGTGATCGATTCGCAGTTGGAACAGCTGCGAGCGAATACGCTGGGGTTGAATGAGAAGACGTGGAAGAATATCCAAGCGTTGCTGGAAGAGCGGTTTAAGTCCGATCTCGAGGCGAGCCTGAAACGTGCCGAGCGAGATCAGCGAGTGACGCAGACTAAGGCATGGAAAGCGGAATCGGAGGTAATCGCGAAGGAGGTTGGGTTTGATATTATCCGCCGGCCGGATGTAATGGCGGATCAATTTGTTGGGGCAGGGAAGTTGATCGGGGAACAGCTACCAGCATATCGCTATCCGCTAGGGGAGAAGTATTTGACCTCGGAGCAAAAGGCGGTGCTCCCGCGGCATTACTATCGCGAGGATGGACTACCGCCGGATCAGGTCGCAAAGATCCTGGGGATTCCGTCCGGCGACGCAATGCTCGATGCGATGACACGATATCACTCTGAACTCCCAGGGATGTCTGCGAATGAAAGGCTTGCCGCAGCAACCAAGGCTGAAACCGACCGGCGTATGGAAGCGCAATTCGGTGATCTTCAAAAGAATATTATGCTTGATGCGCAAGATCAGGCGATGAAGGAGAATGATATCAATCTGGTGTTGGAGGAATGGCAAGCGGTCGCAATGCAAAATGGCGGCGGGCCGATTGATAAGGACATGGTGCGGGCACAGGCGCTGGCGGAGTTCGGGGCAAGGAATCAGAAGGAGGTTAAGTATACCTCGATGCTACGGGAAGTTGGGGATCTTGGGAAGAAAGCGCATGATTTCCTTGCGAATGGTGATTCTGCGTCGGCGCTGATTGCGTTGGAGCGCCGGGCCAAGGCGATGGTCCAGGCGGTTGAGGCGAAGAAGCTGGAGCAGCTGCGTGGGCAGTTTGACAAAGTGGCGAAGCAAAGTAATAAACAGTTCAACGATGGGTATACCCCGACAATCGATCCGACGCATAATCTGTTCGCCCAGCAGATTTTGAATCAAGTTGAGATGAAGACTCGGCGGAGCATGGCGGATATAGCGGAGTTCACGGCAGCCCGTGGGTTTGATTCGCTGGAGAAGTTCTCCGAGGCGGCGGTCGGGGACGGCAAGGAAATGCCAGTATGGCCGCAGTTGTTTGACACCAGCTGGAAGAAGAATGTCAAAGACCTAACGGTGGATGAATACACCGCGATGGCAAACTCGGTGCGGACGATTATACATAATGGCAAGCAGGATCTGAGGATTAATCGCCTTGGCGATGTGGAGACATTCGCAGAAGCGAAGGAAGCTTTGATCGACTCGCTGGCGCAGTCCGCCGGGGACAAGGTTTACACCAAAGACAAACGTTCCGGCCTGCGATCGTATTATGTTTCAAACCTTCAGATGGAAAACATCCTAAATCGCTGGGACGGGTTTGATTCCAAAGGCCGGTGGAATCAATACATCATGCGGGAGTTGATTGATTCGAACAACCGCATGGATGCGATGAAGAAGGAGTTTGCGAAGCGGCTGAAGGATCTCGGCACGCCGGGAGATCTAAAGGCAGCGGTCGAGAATAATCTGTTCTTTGATCAAGACAAAGAAACCCCGATCGCCATGCAGCGGAAGAATCTGCTGACGGTGATGTTGAATATGGGAACGGAGGATAATTTTAACAAGCTCGCTGCGGGGTATCGGCGGAACCATTCGCCCATGGCGCAACCGCCGAACGGGGCCAGGAACTGCAGCGGTGCGGGTTCCGAGGCCGTCGCGGCGACGACGATGGTGTATTCCATGGCGCCCGCGTCTTCGAGCGTCTTGACGATTTGCGCCACGGTGGAACGCTTCTGACCGATGGCGACATAAATGCAATAGAGCTTTTTGTTCCGTCGCCGCTCTCGTTGATTTTCTTTTGGTTGATGATCGTATCGACGATAATCGCCGCCTTGCCGGTTGGCGGTCGCCGATGATCAGCTCGCGCTGGCCGCGGCCGATCGGGATCAGCGAGTTGATGGCCTTGATGCCGGTCTGCATCGGTTCATTCACCGAGCGGCGCGGAATGATGCCCGGGGCTTTCACATCGACGCGGCGGCGCTCGGCGAAGCCTTCGATGGCGCCTTTGCCGTCGATCGGGTTACCCAGCGGATCGACGACGCGCCCGAGCAGTGCCTTGCCGACCGGAACGTCGACGATGGCGCCGGTCCGCTTGACGGTATCGCCTTCTTTGACGGTGATATCCGAGCCGAAGATCACGACGCCGACATTGTCGGTTTCGAGGTTAAGCGCCATGCCTTTGATGCCGCCCGTGAACTCGACCATCTCGCCGGCCTGCACGTTGTCGAGGCCATAGACGCGCGCAATGCCGTCGCCGACGGACAGAACTTGTCCGACTTCGCTGACTTCCGCTTCGGCGCCGAAATTTTGAATCTCCCGCTTCAAGATCGCGGAGATTTCGGCCGGTTGGATATTCATCTGTATTGTTCCTTCACTCGTATTTTTTATCCGGGGGCGGGATTCAACTGCCTCTCATCGCGACGCGCAGGCCATTCAGCTTGGTGCGCAGCGAGGAATCGATCATGCGCGAACCCACTTTGACGACAAGGCCACCGAGCAGCGCGGGATCGACGCGCGCGGTCAGCCGGGGCTCGCGGCCCAGGCGGGATTTAAGCGCCTGTTTGAGTTCTGCGGTTTCTTGGGCATTGAGCGTGCGTGCCGAAGCGACTTCGGCGTCGATTTCGCCGTGCTGTCGCGCAACAAGCGCCTCGTAGGCGCGGACGATGCCGAGCAGCAGGAAAAGCCGCCGCTTGGCTGTCAACATCAGAACAAACCGCGTGCTCAGCGGCGCAGCCCCCATTTTCTGTAGCAATGCGGACATGCCTTTTTTCTGTTCGTCGCGGCTGAACACGGGCGCGTTGACCAGGCGGGCGAGGTCGGGGCTTTCGGCGATCATGGTGCGCAAGGCGCTGAAATCGCGTCCCACAGTCTCCATGGATCTCTCTTCCAAGGCCAACTCGAAGACGGCGAGCGCGTAGCGCCCAGCGATCCCGGAATTTTGAGCTTCGTTTGCCACGCGCGCCCCGTTTCATGGGGGCTATCGGAAGGCGATCCGAAAACCCGCCACAAGTGATTGATTCGAGAAAGAAATTCACTCACGCGAACGAATCTAAATCCGCGCGCGCGCTGGCCTTAGCATGGGCGAGGGAGCGGGTGCAACAATTCGAGCAAAGTTGCGGTGTCGCGGGGTGGTCCGGTGTGTGCGCGGGAGTTCAAAAAAGCTTACGCAAGGCGCCTTAACGCACGCCATTCAATATGCGGGAAAAGCGAAATTCGCTGACCCATTCCCAGATCGCGTCGACATTCTTGAAGTCCACCGAGCCGATCACGACAAAAGCGCGTCCCACGAAATTCCCGATGGGCACATATCCCACCCCGCCCGCATCCGGCGGCACGCGGCTGTCGGTGGAGTCGTCGCGATTGTCACCCATCATGAAGATACAGCCCTTGGGCACGACAAACTCATCTGTGTTGTCGAGAGGGCCGTCCCATTGCCATTTGTAGATCGGGTGCTCGTGTCCGTCGGGAAGAGTTTCGATATATTTAGGCACGTCGAGGAAGCGCCCATCGCTCATCTCCACTTCGCCCGAACCGGCGTCGCGCAATGGCAGTTCGCGGCCGTTGATCCATAACCGACCTTGCTTCATCTGAATTCGATCGCCGGGCAGGCCGATAACGCGCTTGACATAGGTGATGGAGGTTTCGCGCGGCAGTCGGAACACCACAACATCGCCGACCGTCGGCATATGTTCCAGAAAGCGCCCCTTCGGCGTGGGCCCATTCACGAACGGGATCGAATAGCGGCTGTAGCCATAAGGGAATTTGGCCGCGAAGACGGCGTCGCCAATGGCCAGAGTTGGCTGCATCGATCCGGAAGGGACATAGAAGGGCTGGGCGATCGCCGTCGTCGCGCTGAACACCAAGGCGACACTGAGCACAGGCTCTTTGATCCAGTTCAGCGTCGCGCGCACGTCCTTGCGGGCGAAGAACGTGGCCACCGGCGCCCAAAGGGCCAAGGCCTCGTCGCGCAATTTTTTCAGCCAGTCGGCGTTGTCAGATTTCATGGGTCGGCGCCTTGGTCCAATTCCTTACGAGATGTCGGGGTTTTCACCGGTGATTTCAAGTCCATCCATAAAGGTCTTCGTACCGGGAAGACAATCCGTCCGTGTTCTTTCATAATCCTCCTCCAAACGGAGGTGTCCATGAACCGTATACTCGTTCCCGCTGCGCTGTTGTCTATTCTGCTTTCCGCTCCCGCCCAGGCGGCGCTCACAGTGGGCGCCACCGCCCCTGATTTTACGGCCAAAGCCTCGCTGGGTGGCAAGGAATTCGATTTTTCGCTGGCCGATGCCCTTAAGAAGGGCCCGGTGGTGCTCTATTTCTATCCGGCGGCATTCACCAAGGGCTGCACCGCCGAGGCGCATGAATTCGCCGATGCCACGGACAAGTTTAAGGCCATGGGCGCAACCGTGATCGGCGTCAGCCACGACGACGTGGCCACGCTCGACAAGTTTTCCGTCAGCGAATGCCGCAACAAATTCGCGGTGGCGGCCGACCCCACCGGCGTTGTCATCAAACAATACGATGCCGCGATGACAGGAAACCCCGCTTATGCCGATCGGATATCATATGTCATCGGGCCGGACCACAAGGTGACGTTCTCCTACAAAAACGGCGACTACATGCACCATGTCGAACTGACCATGGAGGCCGTGAAGGATTGGCGCGCGACGCACCATAAGCATCATGCTTGACGGGCGGTGCGGCGGGCGTAGAACGCTGCCATGCCGCGCAAGCTCAGCCAGTTAGGCCGTCGCGTTCCGCAACCCCAATCGCCCGACGGGGCGCAACTGGAGGCCGTCGCCAACCCGCATCCGGCCAGCGATTATGTCGTGCGCTTCACGGCACCGGAGTTCACCTGTCTGTGTCCGGTCACCGGTCAGCCGGATTTTGCGCATTTCGTTATCGACTACGTGCCGGGCAGAAAGCTTGTGGAATCAAAATCTTTGAAGCTGTTCCTAAACAGTTTTCGCAACCACGCGGCGTTCCATGAAGACACCACGCTGACGATTGCCAAACGCGTCGCGGCCGCGATCAAGCCGAAATATCTGCGCATCGCGGGTTACTGGTATCCGCGCGGTGGCATGCCGATCGATGTGTTCTGGCAGACGGGAAAATTGCCCAAGGGTGTCTGGATTCCCGATCCCGGCGTCTCGCCTTACCGCGGACGAGGATGAACCGCCAGTTTCTCGCATTCGGCGTGCCGATGACACGCCACAACATGATCGTTGACCATGCCGATGGCTTGCGCGAAGGCGTATATGATCACCGGGCCGCAGAAATTAAAGCCGCGCTGTTTCAGCTCTTTGGCCAGGTCTTCGCTCATCTTCGTTTGAGTGGGAATTTGCTTTGACGATTTGTAGCGGTTGACGCGCGGCCGTCCGTCGACATGCTTCCAGATCATATGTGAAAAGCCGCCCGGCTCTTTTTCCTGAATCTCAAGCCAGAGCTGGGCGCCCTTGATAGCCGCTTTGATCTTGGCGTTCGAGCGGATGATGCCTTCATTCTTCATCAACCGATCGAAATCACGCTCGCCGTAGCGCGCGATCTTCTCCGGATCGAAGCCGTGAAACGCTTTGCGGAAATTCTCGCGCTTGCGCAGGATCGTAATCCAGGAAAGACCCGCCTGGAATCCATCGAGCACAAGCTTCTCATAAAGCGCCCGATCGTCGAACTCCGGCACGCCCCATTCCGTATCGTGGTAGGCGACATAAAGCGGGTCTTCGCCCGGCCAATGGCAGCGGGTGACGCCGTCGCTCAACGTTTCTTGGCTTTCCGCTTCGCCTTTTTCTTTGGCGCGGCTTTTTTCGCTGCCTTCTTGACGGGCTTTTTCGCCGACTTTTTAGCGGTTGCCGACGCAGCCTTGGATTTTTGTGCTTTCGGCGCTTTTTTGGGTTGCGGCGTCAACGTGGCTTCCAGTTTGTTGCCGTCAAGGTCGAAGACGAATGCTCCATAATATTCCGGGCCGTAATCGGGGCGCGGGCCCGGCTCGCCATTGTTGCTGCCGCCATGGGCAAGCGCCACTTCATGGAACTTGTTCACGTGAGCTTTGGTGCGCGCGACGAATCCGACATGCACGCCGTTACCGACCGTCGCGGCGCTGCGATTGTGGGGAAGCTGCACCCAGAATGCCGGACTGTCTTCGCCATACGCGACGGCATAGGGCATGAACTCCATCACGCGCTTGTAACCCAAAGCGCCCAGTACGGCGTCGTAGAATGCCGCGGCGCGCTCGACATCGCTCACACCAACGGAAACATGATGCAGCATCAAAGCCTCCTCTCCGAATAGAATACCGACTCTGAACAGCGCAGCGTCCGCGTCAAGTGAAAAGCCAAGCTGGCTTGGTCAGCGTGATTGTGACGCCGTCCGCCGCGAGCGCCGAATTGCCGGCCTCCGCCAACCTGTCCAGCCTGATTAAAGCAAAGCCGCGCGGCCCGTAGATCGAGGTCACAGTACCGATCTCGTGTCCGTCGGCGGTCACAGGAATATCGTTTGCCGGCAAGGGGCTGCCGTCGGCCGATCCGACAAGCAGAAGCCGCTTGCGAGCCGTACCGCGGTGTTTCATGCGGGCGGTAAGTTCCTGACCCACATAACAACCCTTGTCGAACGCGACGGCGTGCAACTCGTCCAAACCGGCATCCAGAGCGAACATCTTGTCCGATCCGAAATCGGCCCCTTCCGGTACACCCAAATCGAGTCGGCGGGCCTGATAGTCCAGAGCACCGGAAGGCATTTCGGCCCGGGGCCGTATCATGCGCCTCGGTAAGTCTGAGTGCCGGGGATCGGCGAGGCCCGCTTCAGGACCGACCACCACGGCAAGGTCGTCGCGTGGCCTGATTTCGACCTTGGCGCGCAGTTTGTAGAGGGACAGCCGTTTGACCAAGGCATCCCGTGCTTCCCGGCGGCAATCTATGAGAAGTCCGTCTTGATCTTGCGCGATGAGAAAATCGAACAGGATCTTACCCTGTGGCGTCAGCAGCGCGGCATAAAGAGGGCGGTCCGGCGCAACCGCGTTCACGTCGTTGGTGACAAGCCCCTGCAGGAAGTCGCCGGCTTCGGGCCCGGAAATGGCAATCACGGCGCGATCGGTCAGTTCGGCAATCATCGTTTATGAAGTAATCGTCCGCGCCTCCGTTGCCAAGCCGGGCCGCCGGTCTTACTCCTTGGCCCATGACGGAGACGTTCGATCTTTTGATCCGGGGCGGAACTTGCGCGACGCCGAACGGGATCGCCGAGGCCGATATTGGCGTACGGGACGGCAAAATTGCGGCCGTCGGTGCGTTAGGCTCGGCCAAAGCGACGGAAATTTTCAAAGCGAAGGGACTTCACGTCCTTCCCGGCGTGATCGACACCCAGGTCCATTTCCGCGAGCCCGGCAACGAGCACAAAGAAGATCTGGAAAGTGGCAGCCGCGCGGCTGTCTTGGGCGGCGTCACCGCAGTCTTCGAAATGCCCAATACCGCACCGCCGACGACAACGCGTGTTGCGATTGCCGACAAGCTCGCGCGTGCCAAGGGGCGTATGCATTGCGACTACGCGTTTTACGTTGGGGCGACGCCCGCCAATGTCGGCGCCTTGTCTGTCTTAGAGCGCCTACCCGGCGTGTGCGGCGTCAAAGCCTTTCTAGGTTCGTCCACCGGCACGCTGTTGCTCGACCATGAAGATGCGATCCTGGCGGCATTGCAGGGAAGTACGCGACGCATGGCCGTGCATTCGGAAGACGAGGCACGGCTGCGGCAGCGAAAACATCTGGCGGTGAAAGGCGATGTCGGCACCCATCCCGTATGGCGCGATGTCGAAACGGCGCGGGCGTCCACCGAACGCGTGTTGCGCTTGGCGCGCCAAGCGGGCAGGCGGCTGCATGTTCTTCACGTCACGACCGCCGACGAATTGCCGCTATTGGCCGCCGCGCGCGATCTCGCAACCGTGGAAACCACACCGCAGCACCTCACCCTTGCCGCGCCCGAATGCTATGAACGGCTTGGCAGCTATGCCCAGATGAATCCGCCGATCCGCGGAGCCCATCATCGCGAAGCGCTTTGGAAGGCTGTCAACGAAGGCTTGATCGACGTGATCGGGTCCGACCACGCTCCCCATGCACGCGCGGAGAAAGACAAAACCTATCCCGACACGCCGTCGGGGATGCCGGGCGTACAGACATTGGTGACGATCCTTCTCGATCATGTGCATGCGGGGCGGCTGTCGTTGGAGCGCTTCGTCGATTTGACCAGTTCCGGCGCGGCGCGGATTTTCGGCATCGCGGGCAAAGGGCGCATCGCGCGCGGCTATGATGCGGATTTCACCGTTGTCGATCTGAAGGCAAAAATGAAAATCGAGAATTCCTGGATCGCCTCCAAATGCGGCTGGACGCCGTTCGACGGCATGGAGACTACCGGCTGGGCGTTGGCCACGATCATCCGCGGAAAAACTGTAATGCGCGACCGCGTTCTCACGGCGGCCGGGCAAGGGATGCCGCTCCGCTTCGTTGAGACTATACCGGCTAGTTCAACGTGAACTCGCCGGCTGCCAGTTTCAGTTCGGCATCCGAAATCAGCCCGCGCGCCGCGACGCGAACGGAATGCAGACGCCCATCGATGCGGGTCTCCCAGAAGTGCAAAAACTTGTTGAGAACGGGAAACTTCGGAGCAAGGTCGAGTTCCTGCCAGATGAAGCTCTGCAGAACCGCCGGGTGATCGGGCAGGTGATAAAGGATTTCCGCTGTAGTCAGCCGATAGCCGCGCAATGAGAGTTCCAGTTTACGCATAACACCTCTCGCTGTTGTGTGCCGTCCTCGCCTGGGAAACGTTTCCATCCTGCCACAAGTTTCTTTGACAAAAGCTTGCACTGGTTTCGGACTGCAAGTCGAGACCGCACATGGGCAATGAGACGAATTGATTTGCTGTCCAACCGACGGCAGCACTCACAGAACATTAGTGCCAAGTCAGAGTAATGCGTTTGGCCGAAAACGCCTGCCCAAAACCGGGATAATACTCAGTAGACTGACGATATACTCTTCGCTTTCGAGAACAATTTCCGGCGAACGCGAAAGGACCCCGTGTTGCGTCTGCGAGAAGGTTCGCTCCTCAGAATGCGTTGATCGCGTCGTCAGGTCGCATGGAAGCAGGACAAGGCTTCGGGAAGCTGGGCGCCGCGCCGGTAGGCAAAAGGGACATCTCGCTTCTTGCCCCCGATTCCGTCTATATGCCGCGGGCGCGGGGCCCAAAGGGGTGGCTTGCGCCAGACAAGGACCTAGGGAAACTGTCGTTTATGACCTCTACGATTCCTTCCGTTTGTGACGGCATATCCGTCAGCTGCGTCCCGGCCCGGTCTGGGCGACGCGGCGCCGAGAATTAGCCGGCATGGATTATATCGTCCTCATTGTGTACGGCTTTGTGTTCGGGCTGTTTGCTGCGGTTCCGATCGGGCCCGTGAATTTCTTTGCATCCGTCGGACGCTGGAACTCGGATCGCTTTATGGCTTCGTTGCAGGACTCGGCGCCACTTGTGGCGATACGCTGTTCGCCATTGCGCTCGGATTTGGTTTGACAGCTGTCAGGCAGTTCATCGCCGGTTTTTCCTTCCCCCTTCAATTGATTGGAGGGTTGCTGCTGGTGTCGATCGGCGTGCGGACTTATTTTGCGAAGCCGGTCTCCAAACTCGAGGTCAGAGTGGCGGCTAACGAGAACGGGAAGCGCCCCGCGACGCTTGCAGGTTCCATGGCTTCGACATTTGCCCTGACGATTTCCAACCCGGGTCCACCGATCTTTTTCGTCGGTGTGTTCGCTTGGCTTAGCGGGCGCCTCGGCAACAATCCAAGCTTCATCGCCACCTCAATCGTTCTGTTGGGCGTGATCGCCGGCTCCGTGACGTGGTGGGCCACGCTGGCAACTGGGGTCGGCCATCTGCACGCGCGGTTCACCGATAACGTCGTGGGGACCATCAACAAGGTGTCGGGTGTTGCGATTGCAGGCTTCGGTATCGCCATTCTCGGCCATCTCGTATTCGACCGACTGTTCTAAACGTCTATCGTGGTTAATCGTCCCCGGCGCGTCGCGACTGTTACAAAAACGACAAACAACCGGTCGACTGCAACGATCTCGCTGCGCAATTCAATATTTTGGGATAGGCAAGAAATCTCGCCCCTAACCAATTCGTTCGCCACATCTCCCAATTCCCGCCTGGCTGTGACATCATTTTACCCAACGAGTGGGTGGGGTAGCCGCATGACATCCGAAATCGCGGTAATGAACCAGCGTGCGGTGGCGCTCGCGGCGGATTCCGCTGTGACCCTCATCGACGGCGGCACGGTGGTCGTGCGCAACGATCAGCGCAAACTGTTCAACCTCGCGGACGGCCAGTCCATCGGTGTCATGTTTTTCGGCGTTGCCGACATTATGGGACACCCCTGGGAACATCTGATCGAACATTTCCAGAAAAAAGCCAAACCGGGAAAGCTTCCGCATGTGCGCGATTATGCCGCGAAGTTCACCGGAATGCTCGACAATCTGGAAGAATTCTTTCCCCGCGATCGTCAAAGGGACGATTATTTGCGCCTGCTGGCATCTGTGTTTCGCTACGTGTTCCATCTGGCGCAGTATTTGCGCGAGATCGGCGGGAACGAGCGTGCGCATGTTGCAGATGCAACAATTCTCGAAGAAGCGATCGCGACGTCTGGCACGACTATCAGTTCCGCGAGGACGGCAGCCCACGCCGCAATCTCCCATGCTTCCCCGCGGGCTTTGACCAAGTCGTGGCGCACGATTATGCGGGCGCCATCGATGAACTGATCACCTACGGATTTTCCGCCTTCGAATTGAGTAAGTCGGCGCGTGCAGCGGCTCCGTGAGATCGGCGTGTTCTGCGTCGTTAAAGACTTGTTTTTGGAAGACGTCACTGGCCTGGTGTTTGCCGGGTTTGGCACGGAAGAACGCTATCCGGTCGTGGTCACCTGCTTCCTGTCGGCGATCGTGGGCGGCATCGTCAAGCGTGTCGAAGCAAGTGTCGATGCGATCGACAGCGAAGTCCGCTCCAAAATCCGCGTTTTTGCCGACAGCGAAGTGACGAACGCCTTCATCCGCGGCATCGACTTTGGTCTCGAGCGGCGTGTCTATGGGACCATGCAAATGATGATGCAGGGTTTGGTCGATCATGTTGTCGGATCGTTCACGGGCGTCGATGCGGCGCAACGCGAAGGCGTACGCAAGCAATTTCACACGCAGTATCTTGCCGCAATATTTCAATGCCTTCCGCGGCATGATCGGGGACTACCAACAACAGGTCTATATCAACCCCGTTCTGCGTGTGCTGGAGATCGCCGCCAGGCCGGAACTGGCGGAAACGGCGCGCGAACTTGTTGCCCTGAACATCTTCAAAAAGCGTATCATGGCGCAGCAGCAGACGGTCGGCGGCGCCATCGATGTTGCGGTCATCAGCCGCGAAGGCGGGTTCCAATGGTGGAACAAACAGGGCGGAGGAGTCTGAGATGGCGGAGACACCCCAAATCCGCGGACGGTACCTCTGGCGAAAGGGGCGGAGCGCCTCGAACGATTGGCGCGCAGCTTGAAGGACAACCAGCTCGCCCGGACCCGGACCAAAATCGGCGCCCAGCCGCCGGTCAGCGAAGCGTTCGTGCTCAGCCCGGACGAGGCTTGGGCCAAGAAATACCGGACAAACTGCATCGGGCCGGTCTGTTTTCCGGCCGCGCGGTGCCGATTTGCCCGCTTTCGCCAAATTTGCACTCAAGCCGGTACCGCAAGCCGTCGAGCCATGACGTTTCGACACCGGCGAATGCCCGAGGCCGCGTCCGGCGTTACCTCGCCCCGGCCGACGCATCACGGGCGAAGCCGGACCGATCGGCTTGGCCATCGGCAAGCCCGATTCGGCCGCGGTCATGGCTCGCCAGGCTGCTGCGGGGGCGGTAATATCCGCGTCGCTGGATTAAGCTTATTTGCGCGACCGCTTGCACGCGCTATGGGCTATTGTCCAAAACACCGGTAAGGGAATTCGAATGGAGCTTAAGGGATGGTGCGTTTCGGGATCATTCTGGCCGCCCTGGTCGCGGCCGCGACGATTTCGGCGGATGCCGCCGACAATTCGTTGAGCGCTGCTGCCAACGCGGCCTATTTGGCAGCCAACGCGAAGAAACCTGGCGTCGTCGTGCGAGCCGAGCGGTCTGCAATACCGCATCCTGCACAACGGATTCGGCAAGCGGCCAGGGCCAACAGATTATGTAACGGTGTATTACACCGGAACGCTGATCAACGGGCGCGTCTTCGACGGCACCGAGCCGAACATGCCGACACGCTTCAAAGTCAACCAACTCGTCAGCGGCTGGACCGAGGCACTGACGCTCATGCGGGTTGGCGATCATTGGCAAATCGTATTGCCGGCCAAGCTCGGCTATGGCGAAGCGGGAACGCCGGACGGCACTATACCTCCCAATCAGACGCTTGTTTTCGATCTTGAGTTGATCAAGGTCGTTCCGGCCAAAATGCGGCCGCACAAGCCCGACGAGGATCCGGACAAGGTCGACGACAATGCGGATATGGGCCCCGACGACAACGCTCGATAATGCGGGCATAGGGCAGAGCGGCGACGATAGTGCTTAAGTCGA
This sequence comes from uncultured Alphaproteobacteria bacterium, assembly GCA_963822275.1. Classification (GTDB taxonomy): domain Bacteria; phylum Pseudomonadota; class Alphaproteobacteria; order Micropepsales; family Micropepsaceae; genus Rhizomicrobium. The sequence goes on along the minus strand of CAWGHR010000030.1, from coordinate 83,455 downwards.
TTTTCGGTCGATTGCGCTCGCGCCTGAACGGCGGCACGCTGAGGATTGCCGTAGCGCTATGTTTGGTGGTCGGCGCCAGCGCTCTGTTTTGGGCCAGCCGGGACTATACGGTCGTGGCCCCCGACTGGGACGGACAGGTACGCGGCGTCACCTATTATCCCAGCCATACGTTTTCCGATTCTCAGCTCAAACATGTCCCCGCCGAACGCATCGACTCCGACATGGCGCAATTGTCCCGTATCACGGGTCATGTGCGCACCTATACGGTGTCAGGCGGTCTCGACAAGGTGCCCGAGATCGCGCGCCGCTATGGGCTGACGGTATCGCTGGGCATCTGGATTGGCGCCGATCTCGATTTGAACGAAAAGGAAATCGACACCGCCTTAAAGGTCATTCTCTCCAACCGTCGCGTCATCGACCGTGTCATCGTCGGCAATGAAGCGATCATGCGCGGCGACGTCACCTCCGACCAATTGAACGCCTATATCAAGCGCGTTCGCGATGCGTTGCCCGCGCGCATCAAAGTGACGACGGCAGAAACCTGGTCGACTTGGCTTTTGCATCCCGAGCTCGGCGAAAACGTCGACGTCGTCTTCGTGCATCTGCTGCCTTATTGGGAAGGCACGGATGTGCGCGGTTCGCTGACGTTCCTCCAGCACGCCTACAACGATGTCCAGGAGGAATTTCCCGACAAGCCGATCGTCATCGGCGAAGTCGGCTGGCCCTCCGAGGGGCGCACGCATGAGCGGCGCCGAGGCTTCGCTTGCCAACGAGGCCTATTTCATCCGCAGCTTTGTCCAGCTCGCGATGGACAAGGGCTACGACTATTACATCATCGAAGCCTACGATCAGCCCTGGAAGGCCGGCAACGAAGGATGCCGTCGGCGCCTATTGGGGCTTGTTCGACGCCCATGGCGATCCGAAATTTCCCTTTACCGGCATGCTGCGCTCGTTCCCCGAATGGCGAACCTTCACCTTGTTCGCCGCGATCATCACACTGCTGCTCGGTTTGTTGATTCTGGGACGGATGCCGCGGGTGCGGGCAGACCGGGCTATATCGTGATGGGCGGCTTGGTGGCGGCCGTGACGACGGGCCTTTTGATCCTGATCGACGCCATGACGCTCGACTACATCAACGCCGCCAATGTAGCGATGATCCTGGCGATGTCGCCATTGGTGCTTCTCGCGTCGGCCGTCATTTTGACCGAAGGCATCGAAGCCGTAGCCAGTCTGTGGCGCGTGGAACGCCGATTGGTGCGCGCCGGCGATTCCGGAAGCGAGTCCGCGCGTCTGCGTACATGTTCCATGCTACAACGAGCCGCCGGCGATGGTGATGCGAGACGCTCGATGCGCTGGCGCGGCTCGATTACGACAATTTCGAAGTCATCGTCCTCGACAACAACACGCCCGAGCCCGACACCTGGAAACCGGTGGAAGCGCATTGCGCGACGCTCGGCCCGCGCTTTCGTTTCTATCACTATGGCCATGTGAAGGGGTTCAAGGCCGGCGCGCTCAACATTGCGCTGGAGCTCACAGGTCCCGACGTCAAGTACATCGCCGTCATCGACAGCGATTATCGCGTCGAGCCCAATTGGCTGCGTTTGACATTGCCGCTATTTGCCGCCCCGGAGATCGCGCTGGTGCAGGGCCCGCAAGATTACAGCGACGCCCATGACAGTATCTTCAAGGCGATGGCCTTTGAGGAATATCGCGGCTTCTTCCAGATCGGCATGGTGGAGCGCAACGAGCACAACGCGATCATCCAGCACGGCACCATGACCATCGTGCGCCACGACGCGCTCAGAGAGGTCGGGCGGCTGGAGCACCTGGTGCATCACCGAGGATACCGAGCTCGGCTTACGCCTGTTCGAGGCGGGTTATGCTGCGGCCTATCTCCCGCAAAGCATGGGGATGGGGCTGATCCCAGACACGCTGAAAGCCTTCCAGAGCCAGCGCTATCGCTGGGTCTATGGCGCGATGCAGATTTTGAAACGTCACGCGGGCGCTATTTTCCTGGGCAATTCGCGGCTGTCTTGGGCGCAGCGCTATCAGTTCCTCAGCGGCTGGCTGCCCTGGATTTCCGATGGGCTCGGCATGGTGGTTACGTTTATGGCATTGGGCTGGACATTCCTGATGTGGGCCGCGCCGCGCTATATCGATGTGCCGATGCCTGCCTTACCGCGGGCGCGTTGGCGTTGTTCGCAGCGAAAATGCTCAAGACGCTGTTGCTCTATCCGCAAAAGGTTGGTTCGGGCGTGAAAGGGGCGCTGATGGCGTCGGTTGCCGGTCTGTCGCTGACCCATACCGTCGGCAAAGCGGTGTGGGCGGGATTGTTCACCTCGGGCAAGCCGTTCCTGCGCACGCCCAAATGCGCCGATCAAGCGCTGCTCAGCCAAGCGCTGCGCGGGGTGTGGCAGGAGACAGCGCTGTTCGCGTTATGCCTCCTCGCGATCGTCTCGCTGTTCGCGACGGGACGCTACGACGATCCTTCGGCGCTGCTCTGGATGGTGATGCTGGGCGTGCAGAGCCTGCCTTATGCCGCCACCATCGTCACAGCCGTTTTGAGCGCGCGTTCGCTCGCCAAACACAGTCAGACCCCGACTTTGCCTGCCGAAGCGCCGAAGGCTATGGCCAAAGCCGCTTAAGAGTTTGGCCGGCACGCGCCGCGTTCAATCCGGAACAAGCTTGCCCGGGTTCAGAATATTTTTCGGATCAAGCGTGCGCTTGAGAGCGCGCATCAGGTCGACCTCCACGGGGCTCTTGTAGCGCTTCAGATCGGCGCGTTTCATCACGCCGATGCCATGCTCGGCGCTGAACGAGCCGCCGAAATCGTGCACGATGTCGTGCACAATGCGGGCAATTTCGTCCCAGCGGGCGAGGAATGCCGCCATATCGGCATCCTTGGCGGCTTGAATATTGAAATGGATATTGCCGTCGCCGAGATGGCCGAACGGCAGAGGCTGTGCATCTGGCATCGCGGCGATCACGGCGGCGGAAGCTTTGGCGATGAAATCCGCAACCGCGGCGACGGGCACCGAAATATCGTGTTTGAGCGACGGCCCTTCGGCCTTTTGCGCTTCCGACATGCTTTCACGCAGTTTCCAAAGGGCTGCGCGTTGCGCTTGGCTACTGGCGATCACGGCATCGCTCGCCAATCCGTCGGTCAAGGCTTGTTCTAACGCGGTCTCGAACACCGGTTGCAGCGCGGGCATGCCCGATGCTTCGCAGAGGACGTACCAGGGCGAAGGCTCGAGGAACGGGTCGTGCGTCCCTGGAATATGCGCAAGCACAAGCTGCAGCCCGGCGCGCGGCAATATTTCGAACGCATTGACCATGCCATCCGTCGCCGCTTGGATGCGGGCGAGCAGGGCGGTCGCAGACTGTACGTCGGATGTGGCCAGAAGCGCCGTGCAACGTATCGCGGGTTTGGGCGAACAGTTTTAATGCGGCCGCCGTGATGATGCCCAACGTGCCTTCGGCACCGACGAACAATTGCTTCAAGTCGTAGCCGGTATTGTCCTTGCGCAGGGTATGCAGCATGTCGAGCACCCGCCCATCGGCCAGCACCACTTCCAAGCCGAGGACTTGTTCGCGGGCCATGCCATAACGCAGCACATTCACCCCTCCGGCATTCGACGACAGTATGCCTCCGATGGTGCAACTGCCTTCCGACGCCAGGCTGATGGGAAGCTGCAGATCGTTTTCGTCGGCGGCGCGCTGGGCCGCGGCAAGAATTACGCCTCCTTCTGCGATCATGCTGGCATCGGCGCGATGGAGGGCGCGGATACGATTCATTCGGGACAAGCCGATCAGCACTTCGCCGTCGAAGGGAATCTGCGCGCCGACCAGCCCCGTATTGCCGCCTTGCGGCACCACTGCCGTGGAGGTCTGGTTGCAAAGCTCCAGAACCGCTGCCACCTCGGCCGTTGTGGCCGGTTTAAGCAACAGCGAAGCGCGGCCTTTGTATTTGCTGCGCCATTCTTCCAGATGCGGCGCGATCTCGGCGGGGTCTTCCGTGAATCCCTTCGGCCCGACAATGGATTTCAGTTTGGAGAATGTATCTGGATTCATGGCGCAGTCTCCGCGCGGCGCTGCGGCGCGCCGCAGCCTGTCGTTGATGGCTTCGCCGAGACCCCAAGCCGGAACGGGCATAACGGCGATGGCTTTCGCGCCATCTTGCATCGAGCGCGCGCAGCATAGCGAAAAGGTTCGCGGCCGCTTCGGCCAAATCGCCGCTTGGGCTGAGGTTGAGCATTTGGCTTGCGCCTGCCGGCACCTCTGAACCGAAGGCGAGAAGGGCTTCGGTGGAGCCGGCCTGATGCGCGTCCAGGCGCAAGGGCGCGCGCGGCGCATAATGGCTGGCGAGCTGGCCGGGGGAGGCGACGCGCCCATGGCTTGGTCCACGCAATGGCCCGGTAATTTTCTCGATGGCTTCGCGCGGGACAGCTCCCGGTCGTAGCAGCACCGCTTTTCCGTCTTCGAACCCGATCACGGTTGATTCGATGCCGAGAGGCGTCGGACCATCGTCCAAGATAAGATCGATCTTGTCTCCCAGCCCCTCGGCGACATGGTTCTGCGCTGGTCGCGCTCACCCGTCCCGAGGGATTGGCGCTCGGTGCCGCCAGCGGCACACCGGCCTCCGCAATGAGTCGGGTGGCAATGGGATGGGAGGGTACTCGTAACGCCACCGTGTCCAAGCCCGCGCTCACCAGGAGCGACAATCGGCAATCGGGACGGCGCGGCAGAACCAGAGTCAGCGCGCCGGGCCAAAAGACTTCACCTAACACATGAGCTATCGAGGAAAATTCTGCAAATTCTGCGGCTTGCTCGACGGTGTTTACATGGACGATGAGCGGATTGAACTGCGGCCGGCCTTTGGCTGCAAATATCGCCGCGACGGCACGCCCGTTGGTGGCATCGGCGCCCAGGCCGTAGACCGTCTCAGTCGGAAATGCCACCAGCCGCCCCGCGCGGATCAGCGCCGCAGCGGCGGAAATCGCCGCGGAATCCGCGGCGCGTACGGTGGCAACATCGACGGTGCTCATGGCTGTAATCTAACTGCTGCCGCGTTCCAGGTCAGCTTTTTGTCGCGTTCAGATCCACCGTTACTGTCACAGCATGGGACACCGGCGTGGGCGCCGCCCATTCCCCGCGCCCGACCCCGTAGTCGGAGCGGTCGACAGCCGCCTTGCCGGTCATGTGGACGCGGTTGCCGTCGAAGGCCAGTTTGAACGGCAAGGTCACTGGTTTGGTCACGCCACGGATCGTGAGTTCCGCTTCGGCCACATAGGAACCATTCGCGACCTGTCGGATGCGCGTCGTGGCAAAACGGGCGGTCGGGAATTTGTCGACCGCGAAGCCGGGTGCGCCTTTGATGCCATCATCGCTATCCGGCGCGTCCGACGTCTCGCTGGCGAGATCCACCGTCACGACGGCATGGGCGTGGGGGAGATCGACGGGGTCGAAGTCTATATCGGCCTTCCAGGATTTAAAGACGCCCACGAACGCCTCGTTGCTCCAGGAGACGCTGAAGCTGAGTTTGCTCTTGGCCGGATCGACGGTCCAATGCGCCGCCGAGGCAGGAACCACCGCCAACCCCGTCGCCAACACCGCCGACGCGAGGGTGCGCCTCATACGTTACCTCGCACATGTGTCCCCGGCGTCATCCGAATCAGAACATCGTCGCCCCGGACGAACTGGTGATAAAGCGCCGCCACAACGTGAATTGGCACCAGCACGATCATGCTCCAAGCCAGCACGACATGGGTCGTCTCGAACATCTCGTGATAGGGGTGACCCACGCTGCGCGGCATATCGGAGAGGATCGGCACGCTCGGCCAGCCGAAGAGGCCGAACACCGGCGTCGCATGTCCCATCGAGCCGACCGATACCATCAGCCATCCTGCCAATGGCACGGCGATAATCAGGAAGTAGAGAAGAAAATGCGAAGCCTGTGCGGCGAGTTTGATCCACGGATTGAGTCCCGCGGGGGCAGGCGGCACGGGATTCACCAAGCGCCAAGCCAGCCGCAATAGGCTCAGAGCCAAGACCGTGAGCCCAATGGACTTATGCCAGGAAATAAACTCCAGCTTGCTCGGATCGCTGCGCGGCAGATCGCTCATATAGAGGCCGATGCCGATATTGGCGATCACGAAGGCCGCGATCAGCCAATGCAGCGTCATCGCCACAGTGCCATAGCGCAGGGTCGAATTTTGGACCGGCATATTTATCCTTTTTGCTGAAGAAACATCGCTTCGATGATGAGGTTCACGTCGTCGCTGACAAAGGGCGACCATGGCGTCTTGGTGAGTTGGAAATCGCTGCGCTTGATCGTCGCCGTCGCGTGAAAGCCGAGCGCGTAGGAGTCGCTCATCGGATTGAGGCGCCCGCCGGTGAATGTCGCGTCGAGCGTGACGGATCTGGTGATGTTTTTGATCGTCAAATCGCCTGTGATCTTGCCGCTACTGGGGCCGGTACGCCTGATCGACGTGGATGTGAAGCTTGCGGTAGGAAAAGTCTTTGCGTCGAAAACGGTCGTGTCCGCGAGCTCGCCGGCCAGCTTGGAACTCGGCGTATCGATGCTCGTCATGTCGATGGCGACCGTCACGGCGCTCTTTTCCGGCTCGGCAGAATCGAAATTGAGCGTTCCCGACAAGTGATCGAAGCGCCCGTAATAATTGGTTAGCCCCAAATGGACGATTGAGAACAGCAGCTGGCTATGGCCCGTCTCCATCGTGTAACGCCCAGTCGGCGCCTGTTTGGGATCGACGGAGACTTGCTGGGCCGCAGCAGCCGTTGCGGCAAATGCCAAGGCCATGCAGGCTATAAAGATCGAACGCATATTTTCTCCTGTTCGCAATCCCGAAGCTTACCCAACGGATGTCGCGATTCTGTGGCAATCGTACAAGTGTATCCTGCGAAACGCCGTGTCGGCCAGCCTTGACGCGCTTCATTGCGCATTCTCATAGTTGCCGGCCCGAGCGAAAGATCCAATCACTATGTCGTTAGCCGGAAAGACGCTTTTCATTACCGGCGCAAGCCGCGGTATAGGCTTGGCGATTGCACTTCGCGCGGCGCGCGATGGTGCCAATATTGTTATTGCCGCCAAGACGGACGCTCCCAATCCGAAACTTCCCGGTACAATCCACACCGCAGCCGCGGAGATTGAAAAGGCCGGCGGTAAAGCGCTGCCTTTGGTTTGTGACATCCGCTTCGAGGATCAGGTGGCCGCGGCCGTGGAACAAACACTCGGTCGTTTCGGTGGCATCGATATCTGCGTCAACAACGCCAGCGCGATCTCGCTGACCGGTACATTGCAAACCGACATGAAGCGCTTCGATCTGATGCATCAGATCAATGCGCGGGGAACCTTTCTGGTCTCGAAAACCTGTATTCCGCATCTTCGCCGCGCGGCAAACCCCCATGTGCTGATGTTGTCGCCGCCACTCGATATGTCGGCCAAGTGGTTTCGCGGTCACACCGCCTATACCATGGCGAAATTCGGTATGAGCATGTGCGTCCTTGGCATGGCCGCGGAATTCGCCGGTGAGGGCATTGCCTTTAACGCCTTATGGCCGCGTACGGGAATTGCCACGGCCGCGATCAAGAATGCGCTGGCGGGGGAGGAGGGTCTCAAGCATTGCCGCAGCACCGATATCCTTGCGGATGCGGCTTATTTGATCTTCAACAAGCCGGCGAAAAGCTTTTCGGGTCATTTCCTGATCGACGATACTTTCCTAGCCGAGAATGGCGTAACGGATTTCGACAAATACCGCCTCGACCCGAGCAAAAACCTGATGCCGGATTTCTTTGTTCCCGATTGGGTGGCCCCGCCCCAGGGCGTGGGGTTAGGCCCAGTGTCATAGATTGGGGTTACCTTGCGGCGAGCCGGCAGGTGCGAAATCGTCTGACTTGTGCAGAATAGCGGCCATAAGTGGGGAAACGGTAACCATGTTTTTGCGCGCATTGCTTGCAATAGCAGCCTTGTCTCCCTTGGCCGTTCCATCCTTTGCGCAGTCGGCCGCTCCCGAATTGTGCGGGAGAGGTCGAAATCGACCGCGCCCGCATCGTTCGCGTCGAGCACAATGGCGTTCTGGTGCTCCAAGACGGCCGAGCCGCGAGCCTCGAAGGCATTCGTATTCCGCTGGCGGCTCCCGACCGGGCGCCAAAACCGATCGCGGATCAAGCCTATGACGCGCTGACTCGGCTTGCGAAGGACCAGGACCTATCGCTTCACGCCGTGTGGCCCAAAGAAGACCGCTATGATCGCGTCCGCTCGCAAGCTTTCACCGGCAACGGAACCTGGCTGCAATACGAACTCGTGCGAAGCGGCCTGGCGCGAGTCAACATTTCCCCCGACCGCACCGAATGCGCCGGCGAATTGTTTGCAGCGGAGGCCGAAGCACGCAACGCCCGTCTCGGTTTGTGGGCTCTGCCGGCTTATGCGGTTCGCAACGTCGACAATGTGAAAAGCGATATCGGCACCTTCCAGGTCGTATTCGGAAAAGTCCTGGACACCGAAGTGCGGGACGGTCGCGCCTATCTGAATTTCGGAACCGATTGGAGAACCGATTTCACGGTTACGATTTCATCTGACGATATGAAGACATTTCGCCGGATGGGCATCGATCCGCTGGAATACAAAGACAAGCTAATGCGCGTGCGCGGCATTGTGCAATCGCTCAACGGACCCGAAATCGAACTCGCCAATCCCAAACAAGTGGAAGTGCTGCAATAAGCCCTGCGCCTGCCGCAAAGCGCAACCGACGTTGCCGCCAAAGCGGTAGCGACAGGTAGAAAGCAAAAGGCTCGGAAGTTTCCGGGCCTTTTCAAGTTTCATAACCGAAGAAGTTACGCCGCCTTCTTCAGCAGCATGCCTTCGACGCGCTGAAGAATCGGGGTCAGAGTCGACATAATCCGATTGTGCCAATCTCCGCCATCGACAACTCTTTCAGATGATTGTCTCAACGACCTCATCTTGGCACATCGATGCCATAGCGGGGGCCGTCCACCCCATCACTGTGTTCAGGCGCTCAGAAGGACCCAGCGGCGGGTATTCGTGCCGGCCTGATCGTAGGAATGTGATCGCTGGGTGGTGGCCGAGGCCATGGCCGCTTGTTAGACTTGTCACATCATTAGGGGGATATGAGCGATGCACATCAGCGGCTGGCGCGTTGCGGCACTCTTGTTGGGTCTTTTCGCGGCGCCTGCAGGGGCGAGCGATGGGCCTACGCTGATGCGCTTTCCGACCTTGAACGGCAACACCGTCGTCTTCGAGGCTCATGGCAATCTTTGGCAAGTCTCGCGCCTTGGTGGCACGGCAAGCCGGCTGACGACCGATCCGGGCTACGATCTGATGCCGCGCTTTTCACCGGACGGCCGCTGGATCGCCTTCACCGGCAGTTATCAGGGCAATCAAGACGTCTATGTCATTCCGGCCGGCGGTGGCGAAGCGCGGCGTCTGACCTTCCATTCCGACGTTGTCGACAAAGCGCCGACACGCTGGGGCCCCGACAATATGGTGGTGACCTGGACGCCGGATTCGAAGAACATCGTTTTCCTGTCGCGGCGCGATGGCGTGGACCAGCTGGTTCGGACGGCTGTTCGAGGTTCCGGTCGCCGGCGGCTTCGCCGACGCTCATGCCGCTCGACCGCGGCGGGCTTGATGAGCTTACAGCCCGGACGGCAACATCCATCGCCTATAACCGCATCTTCCGCAACTTCCGCACCTGGAAGCGCTACGACGGCGGCCTGGCGCAGGATGTCTATACCTACGATTTCGACACCAGAAAACTCGACGCACGTCACCGACTGGACGGGCACCGATACCGCGCCGATGTGGTACGGCCGACAAGATCTATTTCCTCGTCCGACCGCGACGCGCATCGCCGCGAGAATATCTGGGTCTACGACCAGGACACCAAGCATTCCGCGAGGTCACCCATTTCACCGACTACGACATCGACTTTCCCAGCCTCGGCGACAGACGGCATCGTCTTCCAGCAGGGCGGCACGCTCTATGGGTCCTCGACCTGCCCAGCGAGCAGCTGCACGCGGCTCGATGTCAGCGTGCCCGACGACGGCATGCGCACCGGCGCCCGCGCTTCGTCGAGCGCTGCAAAATTCATCCGCGATGTCGACACGGCGCGGCAGATCGATTACGCGTTGGCGCCCAACGGCAAGCGCGCGCTGTTCTCCGCGCGCGGCGATCTCTTCAGCGTTCCGGCGGAATACGGCGCCACGCGGGATCTGACCGAGACCAGCAATGCCGACGAAGACCATCCCGGCTGGTCGCCGGACGGCAAGACCGATCGCCTACACCACCGACGTCGACGGCGAGCAGCAGATCGCCATCCGCCCGGCCGACGGCGGCGCCGAGAAGATCCTGACGCATTTTGCCGAGCGGCTTCTTCTACAAGCCGATGTGGTCGCCCGACGGCAAGCCCCTGGCCTTCTCCGACGGCAATCACCGGCTATGGCTCGTCGACGTCGACAGCGGCGCGCCGAGCCAGGTGGCGCAGGACAAGCTACAACGAAATCCACGATCAGGCTTTTCGCCCGACGGCCGCTGGCTGGCCTACAGCCTGACCGGCGTCAACCAGCAGCGCCGCATCTGGCTCTACGATACTCGCCGCCGGCAAGGCGACGCGGCGTCATCGCGACCGACGACAACGACTCCAATCCGATCTTCTCGCCCGACGGCAAATATCTCTATTTCGTCTCCACGCCGGCACGAGAACCCGACGCTCAGCGAGACCGAGTTCAATTTCGCGACGCTGAAAATGACCGGCATCTATGTCGCGACGCTGACCGACGAAGCGCTGCCTTCGCCCATTCGCGCCGCGCTCCGGACGAGGCGCGTCCGGTCGGACGCGCCAGGACGGTGACGACGACAAGCCGCGGAAGGACGCGTGGAAGCCCGAGGCGGCATCGCCGCGCCGATCAAGATCGACCTCGACGGGCTTGATGGCGCGCGCCGTGCCGCTGCCGATTCCGGGCGCCGATCATCGCCAGCATCGATGGCCGCGGCGACGCCATTTATTATTTGACGACCGCCGCGCAGATGATCGACGGGCCGCTGCCCGGCGAGCAATCGGCGCTGCATGTCTACGACATGAAGGAGCGCAAGGATCACGTGCTGGTCGAGGAGCTCGAGAGCTACAGCCTGTCGGCCGACGGCGAGAAGGTCCTTTACAAAAAGCACGAGAAAAGTCCGGACGGGACTATAGCTTTGCGATCGTCGATGCGGCAGTGCCGAAGGGCGAGGACAAGCCCAAGCCGAAAGACCTGGATATCTCCCATCTGCGCATGCCCGTCATACCCACTCAAGAATGGGTGCGAGATGTTCAACAATGCTTGGCGGCTGGAGCGCGATCTCTTCGTCAATCCCGAAATGAACGGCGTCGCTTGGCAGAAGGTGCATGATGCCTATGCCGCGCTCTTGCCGCTCGTTGGTTCGCGCGAGGACCTCACCTATTTGATCGGCGAAATGCAGGGCGAGTTGGGCAATTCGCACACTTATGTCGGGGGTGGCGACGATGCCAATCCCAACAAACCGGTTCCCACCGCCTTGCTCGGCGTCGACTTCGCGTTGAACGCGGCGTCGGGACGCTATTACTTCGCGAAGATTTATCCCGGCGACAACACGCGCCCGGACTATCGCAGCCCGCTGACCGAACCCGGCATCAACGTGCATGAGGGCGATTATCTCTTGGCGGTCGACGGCCATGCGTTGAAGGCGCCGACCGATCCCATACAGCCTGTTCGTCGATCTCGGCGACGGGCCGGTGGTGCTGACGGTGGCGGACAGTCCCGACGGAAAACCCCGTGACGTCACGGTCAAGCCCATCGCCAACGAATTGTCGCTGCGCGAGAAGGCATGGATCGATCACAATCGCGAGGTGGTCGACAAGGCCTCGGGCGGCAAGATCGGCTACATCTACATGTCCGACATGGAAGCGCTGGGCATGGATCAATTCATCCGCCAGTTCTATCCGCAACTCGACAAGCAGGCGCTGATCGTCGACGACCGCTGGAACGGCGGCGGCAATGTCGATCAGATCGTGCTGGAACGCTTGCGGCGAATCCTGGTCGGCATGTCCACCAACCGCGAGGGCGCGGCCATGTCGATTCCCCAGCAACTGATCGACGGGCCGAAGGTAGCTCTGCTCAACCACTATTCCGCTTCGGACGGCGATATTTTCCCGTTCTATTTCCGCAAATACGGTCTTGGTCCCTTGATCGGGACGCGCAGTTGGGGAGGCGTGCGCGGCATCCGCGGCTATTGGGGCCTGCTCGATGGCGGCTATATTACGGTACCGGAGGACAGCCTGTACGGTCTCAAGTCCGAATGGGTGATCGAAAACCACGGCGTCGATCCCGACATCGAGGTCGAGGACGATCCGGGCCAACTGCTCGCCGGCCACGACGCGCAGCTCGAAACGGCGATCGGCTATCTGATGGATAAGCTCAAGCAGCATCCGGGCGGCTTGCCGTTGCCGCCGCCGCATCTGCCGGCCTATCCGCCGGACGGCCAGGTGCCGCCGGCGAGCAACTAGAGCATGATCGTCTGGGATGCGATTAAATCTACTCTGACGCCGATTCCTTGCCGGCCAAATCGAGCTCGCCAATCCCAAACAGGTGGAAGTGCTGCAGTAAGCGCTTCGAACCACAGCGACGAAAAGCAAAAGGCCCGGAAAGTTCCGGGCCGTTTCGCGTTTTATAACCGAAAAAGTTACGCCGCCTTCTTCAGCAGCATGCCTTCGACGCGCTTGACGGCTGTCGGCTCGTCGGTTTTTTCCACCGCGGCCACTTCGCGTGCCATGCGGGCCAGGGCCGCTTCGTAGAGCTGCCGTTCGGAATAGGACTGTTCCGGCTGGCCGCTGGCGCGGTGCAGGTCGCGCACCACCTCGGCAATCGACACCAGATCGCCCGAATTGATCTTCGCTTCGTATTCCTGCGCCCGACGCGACCACTGCGGAAACTAATTTTGGCCTCTTTGAGGTTCAGGCCGGTGTCCCGCGAAATTCTGGCGCGTTCGCGCCCCAATTTCCGTTCGTGACCAAAACCGGACAACAAAATCGTAGCCCACACCATATGACTTGCATTTCTTTTATAAATGATCAATCATGTATAATACCCATGAAGGTCACATAACATGGCTGCAAAAGAGTTGAGCCTTGCCGGACAGGTTGCTCTGGTGGCCGGTGCGACACGGGGTGCAGGACGAGGCATTGCACGAGCGCTTGGGGAGGCGGGAGCCCTAGTTTACTGCACCGGCCGGAGCGCTGCCGGGCATTCCAAGGGTATGGATCGGCCTGAGACCATCAACGAGACTGTTGCGATGATAGAACAGGCTGGCGGTCGCGCCGTCGCGGTGCGGGTCGATCACACGCGTGATGAGGAGGTAGCGGGCCTCGCGGCGCGTGTCCGAAACGAAACAGGGCGGCTCGATGTGCTCGTCAACAGTATCTGGGGTGCCGATCCGATGCTCGATTGGTCGCATCGCTTCTGGGAAATCGACTTCACCAAGGTGCACGCGTATCTCGACCAAACACTCATCAGTCACATGATGACCAGCCGCTGCCTCGTACCTATCATGATCGAGGCCCAGCGAGGTCTCATCATTGAAGTCATTGACGGCCATTTTGCAGGATATCGCGGCCAGATTCTCTACGACCTCGTCAAATCATCCCTGGCGCGCTTGGCCTATGGGATGGCGGTGGAATTGGCACGCACACGCATTACTACGCTTTGCCTTTCTCCGGGTTTTCTTCGCTCGGAGGCGGTGCTCGATCATTTTGGCGTCCGGGAAGAAAACTGGCGCGACGCGATCGCGAAGGACCCCTTCTTTGCTGAGTTCGAAACGCCAATGCTGGTCGGCCGTGCCGCTGCGGTCCTGGCGGCTGACCCGGACGTTGGCCGAAAGGCGGGGCTCATACACTTCGCCTCCGACCTCGCGCGTGAGTACGGCTTTACGGATGTCGATGGTCGCATCCCCGACTTTCCGCGGATGCTTGATGCTAAAGTAAAGGAGATTGCGTCGAAGCCATCGCTGAACGATCAAGAGCGGTCTCTCGTCTGGGCGCGTTATTGTCAGATCCACCAGGATCCTGCTCGTCGTGAACTCGCCGTGCTGCTCGCGCAGGCGCTTGGCCTTGAAGGCTTGGGCCCGGGCTTGGCACCTGCGGCGGCGCCCGCATGAGTGCGTCTGGCAACCGCGCGACGGTACCGGTCTCGCTCGGGTTTCGTGCCGGCCGAGGCGGAAGCGTGATCGTCGGTGTTGCGAACGGCCGCGAGCCTCTTGTCGTGCTGTCGACGTTTCTCGCAACAGCGGCCGCGGAAGACCATCTCTCCCTCGAGCCATATCATGTCGCCTTCAGGATGAGACGTGGCCCTCAGGGCGAGGTTTCTGCTGAAGCCGTAGCCGCTGTCGTCGAGGGGCGCAAGCGCCAGAACCAGCTGGCGGCGAAAGGCTTGCAAGATATTGTCCGTAGACTTCACGAAGAAGGCTTCAGGCCCATCGTCGCTGCGCTTCTTGTCAATCGCGCCGGCTGGATCACCGATCTCCTTGAATACAGTCTCGCCGCGCCGGAGCATCCACCAGTCGCCGAAGGACTTGCTGTGCGCGATGCGCTTCGATTTGCTTTAGGCCAGTGCAGTATCAAGCTCGTCGAGATGGACGAGAAGTCCATTCATGATGTGGCTTCGAAGGAACTCCGCCGATCAATCGCGGATATAGATGCAAAACTCAAGGGCCTCGGCGCGACCGCCGGTAAGCCTTGGCGGAAAGAACAGAAGCTCGCCTGCCTGTCAGCCTGGCTCGCGATTGCGGACCCATGCAGATGACCAGAACCAAGTCGATTAGCGACGAGGAGTTGCTGGACCGTGCCTTGCCAGTGATGGCGCGCCGCGGTCCGTCGGGGTTCACCCTCGCCGACATTTCCAAAGAGACCGGCGTCGCCCCCGCAACGCTGTTGCAGCGTTTCGGCGACAAGAGGACGCTTATCGAGCGTGCATTTGCCCGCGACAACGAACGCTTCGTCTTGTGGCTGAAAGGCCTACCGGCGGGTGTCGGCGCCAACGCCGTCATCCGGATTTACAGCGAGGCCACCAAGTTGTTCGGCGACGACGTGAACCTTGCCGATCACCTGCTCTGGCTGCGGGAAGACATCCGCGATCCGCGGCTCAATCGTCTCGCGCGGACGCGGTTCAGGCTGTTCCGCGCTGAGATTATTAAGCGCCTTCCAGCGATGCGAATACCGCCGGACCGGGCAGCCAACCTTCTCGACGCTCAGTTTCATGGCGCAGTTGTGCAGTGGGCCATCGAGCCGCGCGGCGGCCTTGCCGCCTTCGTGATGAGTAGCTTGAAGGATTGGTTTCGCCTCTGCGGATATTAGAGCGATGATGCAAGCAACCAGCTGTGCCGCAATTCGGGCGCAATGTTGGCCAGTGTTCCAGCTGTGAGCGACAGAACTCATATGCTAAAGACCAACGCTTCTGCGGCCAGATGTCTGCGGCGCTTGCTCATTCGAGAATTTGCTGCGTGCGCAAACCACCGGGCGCGAGCTGCGGCATCGCACGATCTCATTGCTATTCTGCACCACGCGCAACCTGGAGCCTGTGAATGCCCGTAGTCGAAACACGCCGGCTGAGATTGCGCGGCTGGACCGAGCGTGATTTCCCAGAATTCGCGCGGTACTATTCCGACGAGGACGAGGCCCGCTACGTCGGTGGGAAAAAGAATATCGAGGAGGCTTGGCGCCATTTCGCATTGCAGCTCGGCCATTGGCAGCTCAAGGGTTTTGGATATTGGGCTGTTGATGAGAAAGACAGCAGTAATTTCGTGGGCTGCGCCGGACTGTGGCAATCCCCGAGCTGGCCCGAGATGGAGCTCGGCTATTGGCTGCTTAAAGATTATCGCGCCAAGGGCTATGCGCTCGAAGCCTGCCAACACTGCATTGCCTTCGCGAAAGAAACGCTCGCCGCCAAATCGCTCGTCAGCTACATTGATCCGAACAACTTCCCCTCGATTCGGCTGGTAGAGCGGCTGGGTGCCCGCTACGAGGTCACAATTGAACTCGCGACCTATGGCCCCCATCGCGTCTATCGTCATTTCTAGGTGTCTATCCAGCGCAGGCGGCGGTGACGCGGCTTGCAGGCTGGGGCTTGGATGACGGACTTCCCGGCAGATCCGTCAAGCGCGGGGAAGACCGCCTCCGGCGCACGCGTGTCAACTGCTGGCAGTCAACCTCACCACATGGCGGTGCAAGCGCGGCTAGTGGGTTTTCTCCGCATACCGGTCGCCACAGCATGAATATCTGATTATGGCAGATATTGTTGAAAAACTCCGAAATTCGGAAGTGCTTGAATTCGGCCAAATCATGCTGACATCTTGGATCGGATTTGGATGTCAGTTCAAATCGATTTGGAAACTCCTACAGAGATACCACGATTGTGGAGGAGGTCCCACGCATCCAGTTTTTGAATCGCCGTGTATGGCCTCGATTTTTTGATGGCATCTCCCTTGGGGGACTTTTTCAACACTATCGGCACATCTCTGCCCTTCTGACGTTGGGGCTTTGCGTCCGCTGTCGCACCATGTCCTGCCGTCGCGGCCGAGCATTGATGATCCCAAGCGTCCATCTTGGACGTGACCGTTCCCCAACCTCGCCACAAGGCATTTGGTTGGTGTGTGGTCAAAAACGTGAGTCTGTCCGAGTTAGCCAACATTCCCTCACCGGGAGACGGTGGCACGTGAACTCAGGTGAAGCTCGAAACGCTCAAAATGAAAAAGGGAGCCGGTGCCAAAAGCGTCACCTGAGCTCCCTTTTCTAATATCCCCGGATACCTTCCGGGCCAACCGTGTAAGTTACGCCGCCTTCTTCAGCAGCATGCCTTCGACGCGCTTAACCGCGGTCGGCTCGTCGGTCTTTTCCACCGCGGCCACTTCGCGCGCCATGCGGGCGAGCGCCGCTTCGTAGAGTTGCCGCTCGGAATAGGACTGTTCCGGCTGGCCGCTGGCGCGGTGCAGGTCGCGCACCACCTCGGCGATCGACACCAGATCGCCCGAATTGATCTTCGCTTCGTATTCCTGCGCCCGGCGCGACCACATGGTGCGCTTGATGCGCGCGCGGCCTTTCAGCGTGTTGAGCGCCGTCGCCACCGTATCGGGCGAGGAGAGCTTGCGCATGCCCACGGCCTTGGCCTTCAAGGTGGGGACGCGCAGGGTCATCTTGTCCTTATCGAAGGTGATGACGAACAATTCCAGCTTGGTGCCCGCCACTTCTTGCTCTTCGATGCGCATGATTCTGCCGACGCCATGGGTGGGGTACACGACATGGTCGTTGGCCTTGAATTCGAGTTTCTTATTGGAGTTCGCCGGGACCTTCTTAATCGCCACCGGTGGTAGAGGAGTCTTTGCCGTTGTCATTCCGATCCATTTCCGCTTCGCGCACTCGAACCAGCACCGTCCCGGTTGGGGGGCACCGCCTCATTTCGCACTGCAACAGAATGCGACGCCTCCGGATTTCTCATTAACCCGGGTGGGGGAGCGCCTTTCGAGTAATTTCAGAACAAATCCAAGGTATCACAGAAATGACGAAAATGGAAGGCCGGAATCGTCAAACCTTTGAATTTCCGAAACTTATTGCGAAACCTAAGGGAATTAATGGATTGTTGCCAAAGCGGTAGGCACGCCGAACCAGGCGGCAAGCCGCCATGCCGATGCCAAAATCGCTAATTCTACTCGCCGGAACCGGGTTTATCGGAGAAGTACTTCTCGTACTTGCCATTTTCCCCTTGGTACTTTTCGGCGTCGGCCGGAGCGGTGCCCTTTTGGGTGATGTTTGGCCATTTCTTGGCAAAATCGGCATTCAGGGTCAGCCACTGCTCCAGGCCCGATTCCGTGTCGGCCTTGATGGCTTCCGGCGGGCATTCCGGCTCGCAAACGCCGCAATCGATGCACTCGTCCGGGTGGATGACGAGCATGTTTTCGCCTTCGTAGAAGCAGTCGACCGGGCAGACTTCCACGCAATCCATGAATTTGCATTTGATGCAGGCGTCGGTAACGACGTAGGTCATTCTCTACTCCGGACGTAGTCTAATGAGTGTCCATTAAGGTGCCGGCGCGGCGGGATCAAGCGATGCGTTACGCTTGCGGGGCGTCTGCGACGATTTCATAAAGCGATTGCGCTTCCTGCGCCGTTCCGCGGCGCTTGGCTGCGGCGACGACCCGCACCGCGACGATTTCCCTTAACCGGGGTACGGTTATCACGTCGCCAAGCTTGACCTCGCGCCCCGGCTTTTCCGCCCGGTATCCGTTGACCCGCAGCAGCCCGGATTCGCAGGCATGCCTGGCCAGCTCGCGCGAGCGGTAGAAGCGGGCGCACCACAACCATTTGTCGAGACGAATACGCTCTTCGGTCATTTCCCTCCGATCAGGCCGGCAAGCCCGGCAAACGGCAAATCCTTCACCACCGCCGGCTGAGATTCTCGCTGTCGAGGTTTGCGCCGCTGAAGTTCGCGCTTCTCCTGGGCACGTCGCCACACCGAATGCGCGGTCTCTCCTGCGACGTCGGTCCTTTGCCAGCCGAGTGCCGACAGAACCTCAAACAATTCGTCATTGCTAGAGCCAAGCAGCGAGACCAATTTCGGTATCAGCGCTTCTGCCGCTGCACCGTCCATGATCCCTTTTTCGAGCACATCCTCGATCCGCTCGAGCATATCGAGGCGGATGGCGCGCCCGGCGATCACGCGGAATCCGGCGGCTGACAGAAATCCTTCCGGCGCATTCGCGTCATTGACGAACGAGGTCAGCCCAGCGCGCGGCAAAGCCGGCACTTGCTCCAGCTTCGTCCATACGCCCCACAACAAGGCGAGCAGCGAGGCCGCATCCGGCCTTAGCAGTTTGGTCAGATAGATGGAGCGCCGGCCGAACCACACGCCGTAAGGCCTCAAGGCACGGATCAGCGTTCGCCGGTCGCTGGGTAGCGCGACGCGTGAGGTTTCCAGCGAACCGAAATTCTCGCAAAGCTGATGGGCAATACCGCGCGCCATCGCAGGCAATGCGCCGGCCGTTCCGGCCTTTGCTTCGACGCCCGTCCGCAATGCGAGCAACGGTTCGAGTTTGGCCGCGATGCGCGCCGTGAGCCATTCCTCTAGCCGGCGCTGCACACCGGCGCGCACTTCGCCTTTTAGATTTTCGTCGGCCAGCAGCGCGACAGCAGGTGCAAGCGGCGATGAGCCGGCTGTGAGCTTTGCCACGATGGCGCCGTCCCACCAGAGCCGTCCATGCTCTGTCAGCGTGATGTCACGGTCCGAAGCATTCGCCAGCCGTCCGGCCCGTGCCAAGAATTCGCCTTCCAGGCCTTTCATCGCGGCTGCGCGCAAGGCGCGTTCGTGAATGCCGGCCGCGCTTTCCGCTTGGGTGAAGCGGAAACCGTCCAATTTGCCGATGATCTCGCCGCCGATTGCCACGCCGCCGGAATCGTCGAGCACGATCCCGCCGGCATCGTCTTCACGCAAATGGCGCATCAGCACCGATGTGCGACGGTCGATGAAGCGTTGCGTCAGCCGCTCATGCAGCGCATCGGATAAGCGGTCTTCCACGGCGCGCGTTTGTTCCTGCCAATGCGCGCTATCTTTCACCCAGCCGGGCCGATGCGCCGCATACGTCCAGGTACGCACCTGCGCCAGGCGGCCGGAGAGGGTGGCGACATCGCCTTCCACAATATCGAGCCGAGCGATTTGCCTTGCCAGCCAATCTTCCGGCAAAACGCCGTCCTCATCCGATCAGATGGAAGAAGATCGTCCGCACCAGCCGCACATGTTCGTCGCTGCTGAGCTTGTGGAAATCGGGCAATTGGCAAGCGTCCCATAGCAGTTTGACGCGGCCGGATGATTTGATGCGATCGCGAACCTCTTCCTGCTCGGCGAGGAGCCGCAGCGCGACCATATCGCTGGCGGGGCGCGCTTTCACCAAACCGCGCGCCGGCGGCGGTTCGTCGAGACTCGCGATCAGCGTATCGACGGAATGAAACGACAGCGCCGAATTTCGCCATTGCAGCACGCGCACCGGATCGTAGCGATGGCCTTCGACGCGCGTGACGGTTTCCTCGTCGAGCGACTTCGGCATCGCAGGTCACGCCGAATGTTCCGTCGTTCATATGGCGGCCGGCGCGGCCGGCAATCTGTCCGATCTCCTCGGGCTTCAAGGCACGCGTGCCGATTCCGTCGAATTTCTCCAGCGCGGAGAACGCGACATGATCGACGCTCATATTGATGCCCATGCCGATGGCGTCTGTCGCCACCAGGAAGTCCACATCGCCGGACTGATAGAGCGCGACCTGCGCGTTGCGGGTGCGCGGGGAGAGCGCGCCCAGCACCACCGCTGCGCCGCCGCGCTGCGTGCGGATCAGATCGGCGATGCCATAGACATCCTCCGTCGAAAACCCGACCACGGCGGAGCGCCGCGGCAGGCGCGTCAGCTTCTTCGAGCCCGTATAAGCGAGGTCGGAAAACCGGGCCCGCGACATGAAATAGGTGTGCGGGACAAAGCGCTGAAGGGCGCCGCGCATCGTGTCGGCACCGAGGAACACGGTTTCCTCTTCGCCGCGCGCATGCAGCAAGCGGTCGGTGAAGACATGGCCGCGTTCGGGATCGGCGCAAAGCTGGATTTCGTCGACCGCCAGGAACGCCGTGCCGAGATCCACCGGCATCGCTTCCACCGTGCAGACGAAATACTTCGCGCCGGGCGGAACGATCTTTTCTTCGCCGGTGATCAGAGCGGCGAGGGGCGCGCCTTTCAGACGCACGACCTTGTCGTAAACCTCGCGCGCCAGAAGCCGCAGCGGCAGGCCGATCATGCCGGATTTGTGGGCCAGCATCCGCTCGATGGCGAAATGGGTCTTGCCGGTGTTGGTGGGCCCCAAAACGGCCGTAACGCGGCCCCCCAAAGGTGCCTTATCGTGCTGGTAGCGTTTCGGGATCATCGCCCTGCAACATCGGTATTTTTACGGCGAAGTACAAGCGAAAGGCATACGGGCGAGCGCGTCGCATTCCGCAAATCCACAATAAGAACGATGTGCGAACGAACGCCGTCCGAATCGCTAACCGACTCAATATCAGCCTTTGTTCTCATACTATAGGGAGTTTGTCAAGACTATGGACGGCACAAGTATCTTGTGGATAGGCCGAACCATGGAGTCTCGCCGACTTATCCACGGAAACCTCCGTATGCTGAACAACGTGACGTTTTCCCGACGGAATTTTGACAGCGGTAAAACGCCCTTTGACCCTCTTTGAGCCGTGCGATACTCCCGCCGCTCCGGAGAAAACAATGGCTGACAAGATACCCAAAGCCTGGGCGGCCCTCGCCGCGAAAGAACTCAAAGACCGCCCGGTGGAAAGTCTTGTTTGGCCGGCGCCGGAAGGCTTCGCCATTAAGCCGCTCTACACTGCCGCCGATCTGGAAGGTATCGAGGCGGCGAATTCGCTGCCCGGGCTGTCGCCGTTTATGCGCGGCGTGCGCGCCACCATGTACACCGGGCGGCCTTGGACCATTCGTCAATATGCGGGCTTCTCCACGGCTGAAGAGTCCAACGCGTTTTATCGCAAAAACCTCGCCGCCGGACAGATGGGCCTCTCCGTCGCGTTCGATTTGCCCACCCATCGCGGCTATGACAGCGATCATCCGCGTGTCGGAGGCGATGTCGGCAAGGCGGGCGTCGCCATCGATTCCGTCGAAGACATGAAAATCCTCTTCGCCGGCATCCCGCTCGACAAAATGAGCGTGTCGATGACCATGAACGGCGCGGTTATTCCGATCATGGCGAATTTCATCGTGGCGGCGGAAGAGCAAGGTGTTGCGCTGAACAAACTCTCCGGCACCATCCAGAACGATATTCTCAAAGAATTCATGGTGCGCAATACCTACATCTATCCGCCCGCGCCCAGCATGCGCATCGTCGCCGATATCATCGAATTTTCGGCCCAGAATATGCCGAAATTCAATTCGATCTCGATCAGCGGCTATCACATGCACGAAGCCGGCGCGACGGCCGTACAAGAGCTCGCTTACACGCTGGCCGACGGCATCGAATATGTCCGCACGGCGCTGAACAAGGGCCTGGAAGTCGACGCTTTCGCGCCGCGTCTGTCGTTCTTCTTCGGCATCGGCATGAACTTCTTCATGGAGATCGCGAAGTTGCGTGCGGCGCGGCTGTTATGGGCGCAGATTATGACGGGTTTCGGCGCCAAGAAGCCCGAGAGCCTGATGCTGCGCACCCATTGTCAGACCTCCGGTGTGTCGCTGACCGAACAGGATCCCTACAACAACATCGTGCGCACGGCCTATGAAGCGTTGGCGGCGGTGCTCGGCGGCACGCAATCGCTGCACACCAATTCTTTCGACGAAGCCATCGCGCTGCCGACCGAATTTTCCGCCCGCATCGCCCGCAACACCCAGCTCATTCTGCAGAATGAAACACTGGTGACCAAGACCGTCGATCCGCTCGGGGGTTCTTATTATGTCGAAACATTGACTCATTCGCTTGCCGTACATGCCAAGAAGATCATCGACGATGTGGAAGCGATGGGCGGCATGACGAAAGCGGTGGAAGCGGGCACGCCCAAGCTCGCCATCGAAGAATCCGCCGCCCGCCGCCAAGCCCGCATCGACAAGGGCGAAGACGTGATCGTCGGCGTCAACCGCTATGAGTTGGAAAATGCCGATGCCGTCGAAACTCGCGATATCGACAATGCGGCGGTACGCGACTCCCAGATCGCGCGTCTGAAGGACGTCAAAGCCAAACGCGATCCCGCCAAAGTCGATGCCGCTTTGGCGGCCTTGCGCAAAGGAGCGGCGGGGAGTGCCAATCTGCTCACCCTTGCCGTCGAGGCTGCGCGCGTCCGCGCCACCGTCGGCGAAATCTCCGAAGCGATCGAGAAAGTGCATTTGCGCCACCGCGCCATCACCCGCACGATTTCCGGCGTTTACGGCGGAGCCTTCGAAGGAGACAACGAGTTTGCCGCGTTGAAGGGCGATGTCGAAGCCTTCACCAAATCGTCTGGTAAGCCGCCGCGCATCCTTGTCGCCAAAATGGGCCAGGACGGCCACGACCGCGGCTCCAAAGTCATTGCCAGCGCCTTTGCCGATATCGGCTTCAAAGTGGACATCGGCGAATTGTTTCTGACGCCCGAAGAGGTCGCCAAAGAAGCAGTGGCCGCTGGCGTTCATGTGGTGGGTGTTTCCAGCCTCGCGGCGGGCCACAAGACGCTGGTGCCGGAATTGATAGCGGCACTGAAAAAGGAAAAGGCGGATATGCTTGTCGTTGTCGGCGGGGTTATCCCGCCGCAAGATTACGCCTTCTTGAAGAAGGCGGGCGTTGCCGCCATCTTCGGCCCCGGCACCAACATTCCCGACGCGGCACGCAATGTGCTGCAGCTCGTACGCGCGAAAGAACTAAGACCTAGTTGAGCCCGTCCATGAAGGCGTTCATCTCGCGCAATACGTCAGCCTCGTTCGAGCGCCACACGATATGGTTTGCGTAGGGCAGGCGCACCACGCGCGCCGTTGGGACGCCGGCCTGGAATGCGTTCGACTGCTGGGTCATAAAGGCGAGGTCTTGCTCGGCGGCGGCCTTCGCCTCGGGCTTGGGATTGCGTGATGAATCGTGCGGCACCGCGAAGATGGCGAGCACCGGCGCGTTGATTGTAGTGTATTTCCGCACGCCGAAAACAATGGCGCTGGCGATAGCCGTCTCGGGCGTTGCCGGTGGTTGTTGCGCGCCGGGTGGCATGGGGGGAGCAGCCTGAATCTCCGCAAGCTCCTTTTTGAGATCACTCGGAATAAATTCCAGATCGCCCGATTGCAGAAGATCCTCAATTCGGCGCTTAGCATCGGCGGGACTTTCCATGTAATTCCAATGATCGAGCCGGCGGCGTAAATCATTAAAGTCGACGATCATATAGCCATGAGCACGATCGTAGAATGCGTAACCGCCGGCCGCTTCCAAATAGATGAGCCCCGCCACCTTCTCTGGATGTCGGCTTCCGATGGAACTCAGTTCCTCGCCCGCGAAAGAGTGACCCGCCACGACCGGTCGGTCCAGTTTCAGCGCGGCGATCACGGCGAGAACATCATCGCCCAGCCGGTCCGCCGCATAATTCTCCTCGGTCGGTGCAGGCATGCTGGACTTCGCCATAGCCGCGCCGGGTGATGCCGTAGACGTGATGATTGGCCGTGAACTTCGGTGCGAGGCTGTCGAAGTCGTGCGCCGTATGGCCAAAGCCCGCCAGAAACACCAGCGCACGGCCGTTGCCGCCCCAGTCTAGCACTTCTAGCTTGACGTCCTTGTCCACCGTGACGAGTTGCGCATTGGGCGGCGATGCATCCGGTACAGGTGGTATTTGCGCCTGGCAGAATTGAGCAGCAAACAACAGACAGCAAAAGAACATCAGAATGCGCTTCATCGCGTTGCCCCATCAGACTGCCGACTGGTTCCATGCGGCGCGCAAATCCGAGCAAAAATAAGGCGCGGTCGGCTTGCAATTGGCGACTGGCAAGCTGAGCTGGCAAAAACCTTCTTGAAACAAGTCTGCGCAAGGGCCAAACACCGGACGCAAATTCACTCCGGAGCATGGCATGACGCGCGTTTTGGTTATCGGACCCGGTGCCATCGGTTGCACGGTCGGCGCGGCGCTGATCGAAACCGGTCACGACGTGACCTTCTGCGCTCGGCAATCCTTCACACTCGTTTCGGTGCAAAAGGCGGGCGAAGCTGCAAAAACATTCCCCGCACGCGTCGTGACGTCGGAGAAGGATATTTCACCCGCCGATTGGGTTGTGCTTTGCGTCAAGGCGCATCAGGTACCGTCTGCCGCGGGATGGCTCAACGCCGCCGTCGGCCCGCACACCAAGGTTGCCGTGCTGCAGAACGGTGTCGAACATCGCGAGCGGGTCGAGCCCTATGTGCCGCCGCATACTTCTATCGTTCCCGTCGTCGTGGAGCTTCCGGTTACACGCAGGGCGCCAGGCGAAGTCGTTTGGCACAGGATCGCGTTGCTGACGGTTTCGGGCGATGCGGCTGGAACGGAATTCTGCGACTTGTTCGCCGGCTCATTTATTTCCGCCGAGACATCGGACGATCTTGTCACGGTCGCCTGGAAGAAACTTTGCCTCAATGCACCGGGCGGGGCGATCCTCTCGCTGACGGGTCAGCCGATGCGCGTGTTCCACAAGCCAGGCATTGCCGATGTCGCGCGCGCCATCTTGGCGGAGTGCGTCGCGGTCGGCCGCGCCGAGGGAGCGAAGTTGGACGAGGGCCTCATCGAACCGCAGATCGCGTTCTTCATGCGGGCGGGCCCGGACGAGGGCAATTCGATGTATGTCGATCGCATGGCCGGACGCGAAATGGAATGGGACGCGCGCAATGGGGTGATCGTTCGCAAAGGCGCGCGCCACGGCATCCCCACGCCGGTCAGCGCCGCGCTGGTGCCGCTGCTGGCGGCGCTGACCCTTTAGTTGCCGATATTGGCGGCAAGAAATCTCTCCAGCGCTTGCAGGACACGAATGCGCGTGTCGGCTGTTTCCATGTAATGTGTTTCCTTGTCGAATTCGATGAATTCGACTTTCTTTCCCGCTTTCTCCAAAGCGCGCCGCATAATTTCGCTTTGATTGATGCGGACAGTGGAATCCGCCGTCCCGTGCATCAGCAAGATAGGACATTTGATGCGGGCGGCGTTCTTTGCGGGTGATGCCGCATCGAGCTTGTCGGAATTGTTATCTCGATCGCCGATAAAGTGCGTCCAGCTCGATATCATGGCAGAATCTCGGCCATAATCCTGGCTGCGGGTTCTCAGAAATTCGTCGAGGTCTGAGACGCCGGCCCAGCTCGCGGCGCAGGCATAGAGATCGGGTGTGAAGGCCGCGCCCGCTAGGGCGGCATAGCCGCCATAGCTACCTCCGAAGATGCAGATACGCTTGGGATCTGCGATGCCGTCGGCTATCAGTTTTTTGACGCCGTCGGTGACGTCGTCTTGCATCTTCAAGCCCCACTGGCCGTAGCCTGCCTCCAGAAACTTCTCGCCATAGCCGTTAGAACCGCGGAAGTTCGGCTGCAACACGGCATAGCCACGATTGGCGAGGAACTGGGCCATCCAATCAAAGTGAAGCTTGTCGCGATCCATCGGCCCACCATGGGGAAATATCACGACGGGGAGATTCTTCGGCTGCTTTCCAGGGGGCAGCGTCAGATAGGCGGGAATATCCAGGCCGTCGCGCGCCTTGTAGGGATAGAGTTTAACCCGACCCAGATCTGCCGCTGTCAATTCTCGGTAGGTGGTGGCGATCTTCGTCACTTTATGCGCGGAACGATCCAAAATATAAAAGGCGCTCGGCTGGAGCGGTCCGTCGACTTGAACAATCACTTTTTGCCGCGAAAGATCCCATGACACCGCGTGGGCCGAATTTCCCGAAAACGCCACGTCCAGCCCATTTTGCAACGTCTCCATCTCAGGATCGAAATAACGGTCCTCTGTTATGTCGGCCGTGACGGCAACGCCGATGATCCGTTGTGTCCAGGGATCGGCCAGCACGGAGTTAATGTCATATTTCGGATCAAAAAACAGATCGGACAAAGAGTTGTCGGATAGCTTCCACGTAATGAGCCCCCTGGTTCCAGTCTTATCGCTGGACACATGTTGCACCAAAGCGGTGCCGTCCAATGACACTCCCTCGATACCGGCGCCATATCCACTGTTGGCAGGAAATTTTGCGACCTCTTTCCAATCGTCGTTCTTGTAAATGAGGAGATGATCGATCAACGGATCGGTCTCTTGGTCGATCCGCGCAACGACATGGCCGTGTCCGTCCATGAAATATTCGTCAGTCTTAGAGCTACCTCGCATTTCCAGGATTTGGTGTCCGTCGTTGACGTCCACTTTATATAGGGAATAGCGGGCACTACCATCGTACAGAATCGACGTACCACAACGGCATGTGGATGTGGACCGGATCGTCAAGATCGTAATCTGCGACGACCGATGCGGAATAATTGTAGTCCTTGGATGCAAAGTCGCGGAACATGACGGCGGGAGTTTTTCCATCGGTGTCGACCGAAACGGTTCTGGCCCATTTGTTTACCTTGTCACCCAGTATGGCCTGGTTCATATCGATCGTGATGAGCAGCCTTTGATTTTTTGCCCAATGGACGTCCGATATGAAACCGTCCGCATAGGGGATGATGACGGGTAGCTTGGAACCTAGCGGAAAGTTCAAATCGTAGATCAACGCCACAGGGCGGCCCCGATAAGACTGAATTGTTGCCATGTGCATTCCGTCCGGAGAAAGCGATGGCTCCGACACGCTTGGCAACTGGCCATAGACTTCTGCCGGCGGATGCGTTTGTGCAAGACACGGATTTACGAACGCGAAAATGTACGACGCAAGTGCAATAGCGCGCGCAACGCGAACGACGCCAATCACGACGAGATCCCCCAACCCGGCGCCGGAAAGTTTATGCCTGCTCGGCGAACGACCACAAGAATGGGGCTGACAAAACCGGGGGCTTTCTGCAATTCCCACGCGGCCTTCGGCGCGGCGAATTGCCCCAAAGGCAGATGAAAATTTGGGCGAGGCGGCACATGCCAGCAGCAAATTACCGCACAAGTCGACGATGCTGGGGGTCAGCCGCCGGATTTCGGCGTCACGCCATCGACTTTAAGCCCGGTGGCAAGCACGGCAATCTCGCCATATTGCGACTCCGCCCAGACGCGCAGCGGCACGGTAAATTTGCGCCCCGGAATAGCGCTGGGGAAGATCGCGACTTTGGCGAAGATAGCCGGGAAATTTGCGTCTTTCAAAACGCGCGGCTTGTAGCCGGAGAGTTGCGTATATTTGATGGCGCACAACAGACCGGGACCTTGATAAAGGCCGTTGTCCATCTTGATGGTGATGTCTTTGACCTTCGTCAGTTGGATATTATAGCGGCGTCGGCCGTCATAGACGGGTGCCAATACGTTGCACGGACTGTTTGCGTCGGCGCCGACGCCGGACGCGATATAGATCACGGCACTCAGCGGATCGAATGTCGATTTTTTCTCTTCCGGTTTTACCTCGTACCCGGTCAGCGGATAAGTTGGATTGGCGTAAAGCCGCACCGGCGTGCCGTTTTCAAAGGTCAGCGACACTTCTTGTTTTTTGTCTGTGTGCCCGGTGTAGAAGGAATCGTACAACGTCGGTTGCAGCACGTGATCCGACCATGTGCCATTGGATGTCGCCTGGATTTCGGATTGCCAGAAAACGTTGACCACACCGCTGGTCACCAAATTCGAAACCACGTGATATTTGCCGTCGATGAACTTCGCATCCATATCGACTTTGCCCAGCGTAATGCCGCCGGCATAAATCGTCATCGCCAAGCTGAGTGACGACGAGGGGCCGCCCGCTTGTTCGGCGCCAGCACCACCTGCGGCGAGCGCCGCATCGCCGACGGGCGCAGCAATCAAGCAGAAGCCAAGGACAAGGGAACGGAATTTCATCGAGAGATCTCGTTGGGTTGTTGCACGCTAGAGCTAGCATGCTGTGCTCTGGGGTCCAATTATGTCGCCGAATGCCCCCGGCGGCGACAGTATGGTGACCGGAAAGTTAATCCGCGCAAGGAATGCAGTGTCAAGTTCGCGTTCGATAGGGTCTGGAACCGATCTTCATTTCCGCTTTGAGAATGATTACAAGCCGGAAACATTCTTAAATCTAGGAAGGATTGCATCGCTTTCATGGACGCTTCGAAAGCGGCAGACAGTTTGGCGCAGGCTCTCAGCAGGACACGGCGGACCAAATAGGCATGAAGGTCGGCGCCGGGGCGTCACACCATTGACGCACTCGCCGCTTGACCCGCCGGGCCGCCCCCCTTATGTAGCCGCCTCTGCCGAAAGTATCCTAAGAGAACGCCCATGGCTCGCCGCTGCGAATTGACTGGAAAAGGCCTTTTGGTTGGCAACAACGTCAGCCACGCCAACAACAAAACCAAGCGAATCTACCGCCCCAACCTGCAGGTTATTTCGCTCGCCAGCGAAGCCCTTGGCCATTCTTACAAATTGAAGATCAGCATGAACGCCCTACGGACCGTCGACCGGACCGGCGGGCTGGACGCCTTCCTGCTAAAGGCCAAGGACGGTGTTTTGTCGCCAAAAGCCCTGCGCTTGAAGCGCCAGATCGCAAAAAAAGTCGCGGCCGCCGCTTAACGCACAGTCTTACCGCGCCATTTACCGAGCTTCGCCAGCCTTTCAGGCATGGCGCCTGCATCTATATTCCCGTAATGTATCAAAACGCGCCAGGTCGTCGTCGAGCGGCCGGCGCATATGGGGTGGTGTGGTGCGGGCGTTCCAAAATGGTGGAGTTGCCGGTGGCCGGCGCGATCGCGTAGGCCTTCGGATGGCGGCGGGGTCGGTTGAAGACGGTCCTTATCGTTTGCGCAGTGCTAGCGACATGGCATGGAGCGGGGGAGCCGCCTATGGCCGTCGCGAGACCTTTGGCCAAAAGCTAGGGGCGGCCGTGAGAGCGGTCCTGCGGATGATACTGCCGGTGTTGTCGCTTTTGGCGGCCTTTGTGGGGGTATACCTCTATCGCGATACGCCTGTGCCCCTGTTCCTCGATGGCACAGGGACGCCCTGGTTGACAGGTGGTCATTTTCTCGTCGGCATAGGCTTTTTCTGCGTCCAACTCACCAACCGGCGCTATGGACCGGCGTACGCCTTCGCACAGGTCGTCATTGCTTCGGCGTCAGTCGTGGCTTTCATAATCTTTGCCTCGCGCCAACTGCAAGACTTTGTGCCGCAGGACACCGTGCCTGCTATGCGCGAAGCGTTGAGTTTCGGGGGTGCGTTCTTTTTTGCAAGTTTTGTCTCCATTGTGGTCTTCGACGGCACGCGTGGTGCGAACTGGTGGACGGCGCCGTTGTTCGGCTTTCTCGGCGGGGCGATCTTCTTCGCGGGGATTTTCTATCCGGTCGCTTACGCCGGCATAGAATTGTCGTGGCTCCATCACGCCGTAGTTTACGCCGGCGTGCTGGCAGGCGAGGGCATCCTGCTTCTGATCCCCTATTGGATGCTGCGCCGCGCCGTGCAGCCGTTATCCGGCTTCGGCGGGTACTAAGGAATAGGAATATCACCGCATCCGGCGCCTGCATCTCGCGGGCGACGATGCTGCGTGATTTGTCCAGGAAATCGAATGCATGTTCGAGAACGTGGCATATGAAAATGGCTATGACCTACGCCTCCTGGAGCACAATGCCGATCGATTTATTGTCGTCTCGGGGTGTTCGGGCGCCGGGAAATCTTCGCTCATCCGCGAAATCGGGCGACGCGGTTTCCAGATATTTGAAGAAGCCGGCCGTCAAATCGTGAAGGAGCAGCTGTTCATAGGCGGCGATGCTCTTCCTTGGAATAATATGGAAAAGTTCGTGGAGATTTCGATCGCGCGCTCCATGCACCACATGATCCGGGCGGCACGCTCCGGCCGATTGTCATTCTTCGACCGCGGGATCGTCGACCAAATCGGTGGGCTGGAACACGCAGGGCTAAGAGTGCCCGAGCATCTGGTAAATGCCGCCAGGCGCTGCCGCTATCACAACCGCATCTTCGTAACGCCGCCATGGAAAGAGATTTTTGAAACCGATGAAGAGCGCAGGCACGACTACGCTCAAGCGGCGGCGAGCTATGACTGTCTGCTCGCAACTTACAAACGTCTCGGTTACGAAACCGTCGAAATTCCCAAGGCAAATGTGGAGACTCGGGCCGATTTCGTCTTGGCGCATCTGCCGCCAATGTGATTAGCGGCGCCCAGCGCGCCTGCGGCCGCGACGCATTCCATGTCCGCGGTCTTCGCGCTTTTCCGCGAACAGACCGATCAATTGATCCGTCATCGCGCCGCCGAGCTGTTCAGCATCCACAATGGTAACGGCCTTGCTGTAATGGCGCGTCACGTCATGGCCGATGCCGATGGCGCTCAGCTCGACATTCGATTTTTGCTCGATATCTTCGATCACCTTGCGGAAATGGCGTTCGAGATAATTTCCGGTGTTTACCGACAGGGTTGAATCGTCCACCGGCGCGCCGTCGGAGATCACCATCAGGATTTTGCGCTGTTCGGGGCGGCCGGCGAGGCGGTTATGCGCCCACATCAACGCCTCGCCGTCGATGTTTTCCTTGAGCAAGCCCTTCACGCATCATCAGGCCGAGATTTTTGCGCGCGCGCCGCCACGGTTCGTCGGCATTCTTGTAAACGACATGGCGCAAATCGTTGAGCCGTCCGGGATGCGGCGGTTTGCCGTCGGCGATCCATTTCTCGCGGCTCTGACCGCCTTTCCAGGCGCGCGTGGTGAAGCCGAGGATTTCCACCTTGACGCCGCAACGCTCCAGCGTGCGCGCCAGAATGTCGGCGCACATGGCCGCCACCATGATCGGGCGTCCGCGCATCGATCCCGAATTGTCGAGCAGTAGCGTCACCACCGTGTCGCGAAACGTCATATCCTTCTCTTGCTTGAACGATAGCGGATACATCGGATCGATGACGATGCGCGTCAGCCGCGCGGTATCCAGCAATCCCTCTTCCAGATCGAAATCCCACGAGCGGTTCTGCTGTGCCTGCAGCAGGCGCTGCAGCTTGTTCGCCAGACGCGCCACGACGCTCTGCATCGCCTGCAATTGTTGGTCGAGGAAATTGCGCAAGCGAGAGAGTTCTTCGGGGTCGCACAATTCTCCCGCCTCGATCATCTCGTCGAATTGTGCGGTGTAGATCTTGTAGCCCCATTCGTCCTGGTTCGAGAACGGCAAATCCGGGCGCCAGGGCTTGACGCCGTCATCGCTGTCCTGGCTGTCCGGACATTTCGTCGTTGTCGTCCGCGCCCATCTGCGCCGGCGGTTTGCTCGCCTTCTTGGCCCTCCGACTGTTCCAAATCGGCGTCTTCCGGCGAAGCTTCGCCGCGGGCGTCTTGGTCTTCGCCGCCTTCCTGGCCCTCCGGCTTGTCGTCGCTTTGCTCGCCGTCATCCTCCGCTTTCGGAGTCGCTATCGGTTTCTTCGCCGAAATCGAGGTCCTTCAGCACCGTGCGTGTCAGCTTGGCAAAGGCCTTTTGGTCGCGCAGCGCAGCCGACAGCTTGTCGAGATCCTTTCCGGCGCGCTTTTCGACAAAGCTGCGCCACAGATCGACCGCCGAGCGCGCACTCTCGGGCGGACGTTCACCCGTCAGCTTTTCGCGCACCATACAGACCGAGCGCATCGGCGAGCGGCACATCCGCTTTGTCGCGCGCCTTGGTCATGCCGCGCGCGGCGCATCTGGAATTCAAGCTGGCGGCTAGATTTTGGGCCATGCCTTTCATCGCCAGCGCTCCGATGGCCTCCACGCGTGCCTGCTCGGCGGCTTCGAACAGCGCAGCAGCCTCTGGCTGAGCAGGGCGGAGTTGGCGATGAATCTTGTCGTCGTGATAAGCCAGCTTTAGCGCCTGTGCGTCGCCCGATCCTCGAATGACCGCCAATTCGTTGGCGGAAACGGAACGAGAGGGCGCCGGCAATTGCGCCCTTCTAGGACCGCTAACAAAGAACTGCGTAATGGCCGCCCACCAAGTCCGCGGTTCGGTTACAAAGGTGACCTCGAGTTCGGGCTCGCCGGCAATGGCGCGCAGAGCGCCACTAACCGCGCGCTTCATATTTTCGTTGGAGGAATTGTCGGGGTTCATCGAAAAAAGCTATTTGGGAAGTGTGAGCAGCGAATAATCCTTATTCCCCATTCTCCATTCCCCATTTTCTCCTCGGTCACGCCACCAACACCTTGGCCGCGCTTTCCGGCAGTTCTTCGCCGAATGCAGCGCTGATAGAACTCGGCCACAGTGGCACGTTCCAGTTCGTCGCATTTGTTGAGGAAAGTGAGCCGGAAGGCAAAACCAACGTCGCCGAAAATATCGGCGTTTTCCGCCCAGGTGATCACGGTGCGCGGGCTCATAACGGTGGAGAGATCGCCGTTGATAAAAGCATTGCGCGTCATGTCCGCGACGCGAACCATGGACGAGACCTGCTTTTTCTTTTCCGGGGAGGAATAGGTCGGCACTTTCGCCACCACGATCTCCACTTCGCTGTCATGCGAGAGATAGTTCAGCGTCGCGACGATGCTCCAGCGATCCATCTGGCCCTGATTGATCTGTTGCGTGCCGTGATAGAGGCCCGTCGTGTCGCCGAGCCCAATCGTATTGGTCGTCGAAAACAGGCGAAACGCGGGATGGGGACGTATCACGCGGTTCTGATCGAGCAGCGTCAGCTTGCCTTGCACTTCGAGCACGCGCTGAATCACGAACATCACATCGGGCCGGCCGGCATCATATTCGTCGAACACCAGCGCCACGGGATGCTGCAACGCCCAAGGCAGAAGTCCCTCGCGGAATTCCGTGATCTGCTGGCCGTCCTTCAGCACGATGGCATC
This sequence comes from uncultured Alphaproteobacteria bacterium, assembly GCA_963822275.1. Taxonomy (GTDB): domain Bacteria; phylum Pseudomonadota; class Alphaproteobacteria; order Micropepsales; family Micropepsaceae; genus Rhizomicrobium. Next base: position 49,987 of record CAWGHR010000030.1, on the reverse strand, counting down.
CTTGCCGACCAGATCGATGCGGCTGATATGGCTGTCGAGATTGATACGTACGCATGGCCAATTGAGACGCGCGGCGACCTGTTCGATATGCGTCGATTTTCCGGTGCCGTGATAGCCCTGGATCATGACGCGGCGGTTGAAGCGAGAAGCCGGCGAGAATCGCCAGCGTGGTATCGCGGTCGAAGCGGTAGGCCTTATCGACGATCCGGCACATATTCGTTCGACTTGGAGAAGGCCGGCACCTTCATCTTCGACGTCGATGCCGAATGCGGCCTTCACGTCGATTTGCGTATCGGGCTTCAACGATGCATCGAGGCCCTGTGGATCAGTGGTCATTGAATTATACAGTCCGGCTAAAATTTGCGGCCGCCGCGACAGAGGAGGGCGCTGGAGCCCTCTTAGGTCATCCCTGAGGCGCGTAATACGCCATAGGCTTTGATAACCTGCTTAAGACGCTCTTCTGCGCCCCGATCGCCGCCGTTCGCGTCGGGGTGGAACCGCTTCACAAGTTCCTTATACCGCGCCTTGATTTCGATCAAGCTGGCCGAGCTTTCGAGATTCAAAATGTCGAACGCTTGACGCTGGAGCGGCGTCAAAAAACGCACCGGGCGGTGCGGTGTTGGCGTGTCTTCCGGCTCTGCAAATACCGCATAGCCGTCCTCGACATGATAGTTACCGGTCGCGCGCGGGCCGCCCGCGGCCCGCTTTCCAAGCGGCCAGGTCGGGCGGTGACCGATGATCGCCTCGTTGCGAAAGCGCTCAATCTCCCGCTCGCTCATCCCGGCGAAATAATCCCACTTTTCGTTGTGTTCGCGGGCATGCGCCAAGCAAAGCCACAAATGGGTCGAGAGGTTGTCTCGGCTCTTGGGAACCTTGAAGGCTCCTTCGCCCTGGCACCCCGCGATGGCGCACTCGCGCGGCTTGGCTATGGGCTTGGTCCGCGCCGTGTCTGGTTTGATCCGAATGTCGTGCCCGAAACGCGGGCTGTATTTCGCCATGAGTGGATTATGGGAATGATCTATGAAAAAACAAGAAAACGAAAAGCTTGACAGATGGGCTATCGCGCGCGACGGCTTCGTTATGACAATGACCGACACAATTCGCCATAAGCTGAGCGCCGCGTTTTCGCCCATTTTGCTGGAGGTGGAAGACGACAGTGCGCGCCACGAAGGCCATTCCGGCCACCGCCATGGCGGCGAAACCCACTTTAACGTGCGGATCGTCTCGCCGCTCTTCGCGGGACTATCGCGGGTGGAGCGCCAGCGTCGCGTTTATGCCGCACTGGCGGATGAAATGAAGGTCCAGATCCACGCCCTTGCATTAACGACCTTGGCACCGGTGAGAATATTTCGCCCCTGGTCTCTAGCTGGATTGCATCTTCATTCCCTCCGCGATGCTCGCTGGCGGCACAACCCGCAGTACGGTGATCTGGTTGCGCTGGCGGCGCAGGATTTCGAATTTGTAAGCCGTAGAACGCAAAGCGCTGTCCGGCATCGGGAATGGCGCGCGCTTCATGGATGACCAGCCCTGCAAGTGTCGTGGCTTCCTCGTCCGGCAAATTCCAATCGAGTTCGCGGTTGAGTTCGCGGATCGGCGTCGCGCCTTCGATGATCAACGATCCGTCGGGCTGCGGACGGATTCCGCTCTTCGCTTTGGGGGCGTGCTCGTCGGGAATGCGGCCGAAAATCTCGTCTACGATATCCTCTCGCGTTACCAATCCCAGGATGACGCCGTATTCGTCGACGACGAAGGCAAAGTGGGAGTGCCGTTCGCGGAACGCCGCGAGCAATTCTTCCAACGCCATGGTTTCGGGAACGAACCATGGCGGCGTGATCAACGCCGGGATATCGATTTTTTCCAGCGCACCGCGGTTTCTCAGAACGGCGCGCACGATGTGCCGTGTATACAGAACACCGACGATATTCTCCGGCTGCTCGCGCCACACCGGAACGCGCGCGTGATGGGTGGCCATTACGGCTTCGATGATGTGTTCCGGCGGCTGGTCGATAGCGACCGTCATCATGTTCTTGCGATGTATCATCACCTGCCCGACAGTCAGCTCGGTGAGGTCGAGCACGCCGCTGATCATGTCGCGGTGCTCGCGTTCCACAGAGCCTTCTTCGTGGTGCAGATCGACAGTGCCGCGGATTTCGTCATGCGCCTCGTCGGGCGGCGGCACATCGTCCTCGCGGATGCCGAACAGCCACAAAATGCGCCAAACGAAAAACTGCACCGAGCCGACAATGGGGGCCAAAACAGCCACGACGTTCTTCACCGCGCCCGCCACAGCCAGGGCGAAGCGGTCCGTGCGCGCAATGGCAAGCGTTTTGGGAAGCACCTCGGCGAAAACAAGGATCAGCAGCGTCATCAAAACGGTCACAACGGCAACGGCGCGATGACCCAGCCGGTCCTCCAAGACGGAGGTTGCAAGCGAAGACGCCAGAATGTTGACGAACGTGTTGCCGAGAAGCAGGGCGCCTATCAATCGCTGACGATTGGCCATCAGCCGGTTGACGTTTGCGGCGGCGCGAGAGCCGTCCTTTTCGAGCTGATGCATTCTTCCGCGCGAAACGGCGGTTAGCGCGGTTTCGGAACCGGCGAAAAACGCTCCCGCGATCATCAAAATGACGATCCCGCCGAACGTAATTAGTAGTGACGTATCCATGGCAACCCTCGAAGCAGGGGTGGAGTATAATGGGTTTTGGCTCCCCGCTGCCCCAATCCTCTTCCTTCTGGGAAGAAGCGGCGTGCGCAAAGGCCGGGTGAGGGAATCTATCCTGCCAGAATACCGCGGACGGCTTCCATCGGCACATCGTTCGTGACGAATGCCTGCCCGATGCCGCGCAGCAAAATGAAGTTCAGCTTGCCGTCCTTGAACTTCTTATCGTGCGCCATGTGATCCATGAGCGTGTCGACGTTGGGTCTAGACCCGGAAATATCAGATATTTCAGTGGGAAGACCGACCGTCTTCAGATGCCGTATGAATCGGTCCGCCTCTTGGCCGTTGCACAGTCCCAGTCGGACGGAAAGCCGGAACGCCAGCGCCATGCCCAAGCGCGACGCCTTCGCCGTGCAGCAGCCTTGCCGAATACCCGGTCGCCGCTTCCAGCGCATGGCCGAAGGTGTGGCCAAGATTGAGCAGAGCGCGTTCGCCGGTTTCGCGCTCGTCGCGCGCCACGATGCCGGCCTTCATGCGGCAGGAATGCGCCACGGCGTGCACGATCGCCGCCGCATCGCCCGCCAGCGCCTTGGTGCCGTTCGCTTCCAGCCATTCGAAGAAAGCCCTATCGCCGAGCGCGCCATATTTCACGGTCTCGGCATAGCCGGCGAGCAGCTCGCGCTGGGGCAGGGTCGACAAGCACAGCGGTGTCCGCCAGCACGATTCTCGGCTGATGGAACACGCCCGACCAGGTTTTTGCCTTCTAAGGTGTTGATCGCCGTTTTTTCCGCCTACGGACAAATCGACCTGCGCCAACAGCGTGGTGGGCACTTGCGCGAAATCGATCCCCCGCTTGAGCACACCCGCAGCGAACCCCGTCAGATCGCCGATCACGCCGCCGCCGAAGGCGACACCAGCCCGCCACGGTCGATACCTTGTGCCAGCAATTCGGAGCAGAGCCTTTCCAGGCCGCGAAAGCTTTTCGTGCCTTCACCCGCGTCCATGACGATGGGGCGCACATCGATGCCGGCGGCTTTCAGACTGGTCACGAAAACCGGAAGGTGCAGCTTGGCGACATTCGTGTCGGTCACCACAGGCACCGGACCCCGCGCCAGGGGCAACAGCAACTTACCCGCATCCGCACATCAAGCCCGGCCCGACATGAATGTCGTAGCTGCGATTGCCAAGCGAAACGGTGATGCATTCGTTCATTCGTTTCCCCAAATGCCCCGTTTCGGTCAGCAAATCCACGATGCGCTCGACCGCATCGGCGTGCGGGCCGTGTTCGCTGTCGATGGAAATGTCGGCTTCGGCATATATCGGCGAGCGTTCCGCGAGCAGCCGCTCCAGGATTTCGCGCGGATCGCCGGCTTTGAGTAGCGGCCGGTTGTCTTTGCGTTGCACGCGCGACAAACAGCACATCCAAGGGCGCCTGGATCCACACCGAAACCGCATTTTCTTTCATTTGGGCGCGGGTCTGCGGAGTCGATAAAGGCGCCTCCGCCCGTCGCCAGCACATGCGGTGGTTCCTGCAGAAGCCGGCCGATCACCTTGCGTTCGCCGTCGCGGAACGCGGCCTCGCCATAATGTTCGAATATTTCCGAAACCGAGCAGCCTGCCGCGGCCTCGATTTCGGCGTCGGCGTCCCGGAACGGCACGTCCAAACGTACGGCCAATCGGCGGCCGACCGAACTTTTGCCCGCCCCCATCATGCCGACCAATGCTATTGTGCGTGTCAAACGGGTCATCGCCCACCGCTTACATTGCCTGGCCGCTCCTCGCCAGCGGGACTTGCGGCTGGAGTGCTCAATCCGTGAAAAAGACACTCAGAGGTCTCAAATGCGGAACTTGGCAAGGTCCGAGGGCATGGGCTGGGGCGGTGGAATCGCGATCGGCGCCGGCGTGCTTCTGATCCTGGCTGCCATCGGTTTGGCAATTTATGGCGGCACGGTCCATCCTGTGCAGCATGCGGTGGAGCAGGTAATTCCCAATGACCGTTTTTCGCGTTAGTGCGATTTCGCTTTTCTTAGGACTGCTGACGCCGCTCGCTTGGGCGCAAACGCCGGTACCGAACGGCGACACCCCGCCTGTTTTGACGGCCGAGAGACATGCCACCGGTGGCCGACGCGCCGGACAAACCGGCGCCGCCTCAACCGGATGCGCCGCCGATAGCAGCGACCTTGCCACCCGTCGACAAGGCGGTGGTGGTGGATTCACTCGGTACCAGTGAAGGCCCGGCCATCGGTCTGCTCGATTCGTCCAATGGAGGCTTGGGCGACGGAATTTGGAGCGGAACCAGTCGCGCGAATGCCGAAGAATTGTTGACGCGCATTCCGCTGGCCTCCGCCGATCCGGCGTTGCGTTCGTTGGCCAAACGATTGGTCCTCACCAAAGCCGATGCGCCGATGGGGCCGTCCAAGCGCGCCTTCGTGACGCTGAGACTTGAAAAACTTTTGGATGGGGGGCTGATCGACGAGGCGGGGACGCTGGCGGCGCAAGCCTCGATTCCAAACGATCCGGATTTTGCCCGCGTGCAAGCGGATGCTCTGCTCATCGCCAATCGTGCGGGCGAGGTTTGCAGCGACCGGACGGCAACGCGCCTCGCGGCAGCAGAGCCGTTCTGGCTGCAGTTACGGGCCTATTGCGCGGCCGCCGCGGGAGACACGGCGACGGCCGATCTGACACGCGCCGTGCTGGAGGCGCAAGGCAATGGCGACAAAGCCTATGACGCACTCCTCGACGATGTGCTGAACCACAAGGCGACGCCACCAGGACATATTGCGCACCCGACCGCGATGCATGTTTTCCTGCTGCGCCAAGCCGGTCTGCCGATTTCCGGCGATGTGGCGGCAACGATGGGAACGCCCGCCAATCTTCTGGCTATGCGCGATGCGCGCAATTCCCCCCAGATCCGGATCGAAGCCGCCGATCGCATCATTCGCACCGGTGCGGCGTCTATTGCGGAACTAAGGGCACTGGCAGAGGCGGGGGATATTGCGACGGATCGCCTTGCTACGGCGTTGAGCGATGCGCCGAATTTGCCGTTCTTCGTCGGCCAAGTTCTGTTGCGGCGTGCGGCACAACTCGAAACCCGTCCCGACGCCAAAGCGCAATTGGTATTCACCGCGCTTTCTCTTGGCGACAAATCGGATCTGCTGCCGCTTGCTGCCGAATTGCAGGGCGATATCGCAGCGTCGATCAAGCCGATGCCGGCGAGACGCGACATGGCGCATCTATACGCCCGCGCGCTGCTATTGGCCGGCATGCCGGATGCGGCAGAGCGCTGGCTGACCGACGGAGATGCAATGCGGGGCGCCGTCGATCTGGTCGCGCCCAATCCGGCGCGCGATGTCAAGGCGCAAGCAATATATGCCGCTTATGTGGCCGGGCTCATTGCCAACCCGCCGGTACCCGACGCCGATGGAGCCTATAAGGCGCTGCTGCTGGGCCTCGCGGACGTGCTGGGAAAGCCGTTGCCGCCCGACGCGAAAGCGCAGGCGCCTTCGATCGAAGCGCAGCATTGGAGTGGCGAGCGTCCCGAGACGATGCAACGCATCGAAGGCGCATCGCTCAAGCCGGAACGCAAAGGCGAGGCACTTCTGTTGATCCTCAGTGCCGTGCAGTCCTACGGCCTTCGGGACATGGCGCCGGATGTGACGATCGAGCTGGCGCGCCAGCTGGGTGAGATGAATTTGCCGAATATGGCGCAAAGTTTGGCGGCGGAGGCGTTGGCGCTTTATGTCCCGCCGCCACCGCCTCCTCCTCCAGCACCCGCGCCATGAGGCGCGCGAAGCCTTCCGGCGATGCGCCACTGATCGAAGCCTTCCTGGACATGATGAGCGCCGAGCGCGGCGCCAGCGCCAACACCTTATCGGCTTATCGCCGCGATTTGCTCGATTTTCACGGACATCTCGCGTTGCAAGGCGCCGATGCCAAACACGCCACGCGCGACCATGTGAAATCCTATCTCGCCCGTTTGTCCTCGGCTGGTATCGCGGGCTCATCCCAAGCGCGCCGGCTTTCCGCTCTGCGCCAATTCTTCGGCTTTCTCTATTCCGACGATATCCGAAGGGACGATCCGACCACGGCCATCGATGCACCAAAGCGTGGCCGGCCGCTTCCCAAAACGCTGTCGCGTGAGGATTTGGATCTGTTGATCGAGACTGCCACCAAAGGAGCCGCAAAAAGCGAAGAGGGCGTGCGCCTGTTGTGCATTTTGGAGATGCTATACGCATCGGGTCTGCGCATCTCGGAACTGGCGACACTGCCGCTCGCGGCCGTGCGCAACCGAGACGGCGTCCTTCTGGTGAAAGGCAAGGGCAACAAGGAACGCATGGCGCCGCTCAATCCGCGCGCACGCGAGGCCATAGCGAATTATTTGGCGATACGCGGGGTATTTCTGCCGCGCGGCGAACGCCGCCGCCTGGCCGAGAAATTCTTGTTTCCCTCGCGGTCCGCGGAATGTCACCTGACGCGCCGCCGTTGCCATCAACTGCTCAAGGGCTTGGCGCTGGAAGCCGGCCTCGATCCCGATAAGCTTTCGCCGCATGTCTTGCGTCATGCCTTCGCCACGCATCTGGTGGAAGGCGGCGCGGATCTGCGCAGCGTGCAGACTATGCTCGGCCACGCCGATATCGCCACTACGCAGATCTACACGCATGTCGCCAAAGACCGCCTGGCCGCCACCGTTGCCGCTGCTCATCCGCTGTCGCGGACGCGGAAGCCCTAACCGATTAATCCTTTATGACCAGATTCTCGGGGCGCCCTTCGATAAACGCTGCGATGTTGGTTTGTGTGGTCTCCGCGATGCGATGAACGGCTTCACGGGTGTTAAAGGCGCTGTGCGGCGTGATGATCACATTGCGCATCCGAAGCAGCACATGGTTGGCGACGAGATTGCGCAGATCGTGTTCTTTGTTGAAGATCGAGTGGATCAGACCGGCTTCCTCGCGGATCATCGGCTCGTCGGGCAGCACATCGAGGCCTGCCGCCGCAACTTTGCCGCTGTTGAGCGCTTCGATCAATCCGCCGGTTTCGATCAATTCGCCGCGCGCCGTGTTGATGATGATCACCCCGTCCTTCATCTTGGCGAACGTAGTGCTGTTCAGCAGATGGCGGGTTTCCGGCGTCGACGGGACATGCAGCGAGATGATGTCGGAGCGCGCCAGCAATTCGTCGAACGTCGCATAGTGAAAGCCCATGCCGTGCGCGGTGCGTTCGTCGGGATAGGCGTCGAACGACACCACTTTCATGCCGAACCCTTTGGCGATTCTGATGACATGGCGTCCGATATGGCCGGTGCCGACGACGCCCAATACTTTTCCCGCTATATCGAAACCTTGCAGACCGAAGGGCGAGAAATCGCCCCGTTGGGCGCGTTCGATCGCTTCGGGCATGCGATGGCTGATCGATAAGAGCAGCGCAAAAATATGCTCGGCCACGGTGTTTGAGCCATAGGTCGGTACATTGGCAACGGCGATGCCGCGAGCTTTGCAGGCAGCAAAGCTGACATGCTCATAGCCGGTCGACCGCGTGGCAATGAGCTTTAGGCGCGGGAGCTGTTCGATGACCGCGGCGCCGAGATCGGAATAGATAAACGTCGAAACCACCTCCGCCTCGGCATATTCCTTGGCATTCCCCGGACGCAGCGGTTCTGACACGAAAACGATCTCATTTGCGGGTAGTAGCGGATCGAATACGCCGCGCTCCCGTTCTTCGGCCTCAAATACAACAATTTTCATCTTTTTCACCTCTATGCCGTCGTACTTACCTTGACCTAACGGTAGCCGCAATGGATGACAGATCAGCGATAAGACGTATATGACATACCACTTTAACGCGGAACGTGACCAAGCGTCAGCGACGGGTTGACGCATCAATGCCGGCGCGCGACCGTCTAGTGGAGTGGATTTGACATTCGCACCCCTGTTTGGCGCGAACACCGAAAGCGAATGTCAAATCCAAAACTCCACTAGAAACCTATAGTTGCTAGTGGTCCTTTGATTCTAACATTCGCAAAAGTGTCCGGCGCAAAGAGGATGCGAATGTTAGAATCGGACCACTAGCGTCGCCTCAGGAGAATCGCCGGTGAGCTTCAAGACGATTGCGCGCAACGCGCCTTTGCGGGCTTATCGCTCCAAACTGTTCGCGCCGGGCTCGCGTCCCGAATTGTTCGCCAAGGCAGCCGCCGGCGCTGCGGACGTGGTGTGCCTCGACCTGGAAGATGCCGTCGCGCCCGCCGATAAGGACAATGCGCGCAAGAATATCGTCGCCGCCCTCAACGAAACCGATTTCGGCAATCAAACCGTCACGGTGCGCATCAATGGGCTGGACACGCCTTGGTGTTATCGCGATGTCGTCGCATTGGTGGAGCGGGGCGGCGAGCGGCTTGATGCCATCCTGATTCCCAAGGTCGGATGTGCCGCAGATGTCTATGCCATCGACATGTTGGTGTCGCAGGCCTCGCAGGCCGTCGGCCGCAAGAAGCGCATCGGTCTGGAAGCGCTGATCGAGACCTCCCTCGGTTTGCAAAATGTCGACGAGATCGCGGGCTCCTCTCCGCGGCTTGAAAGCCTGCATTTCGGCTCCGCCGATTTTGCTGCGTCCCAACGCATGCGCACCACCAATATCGGCGGCGGCAATGCCGGCTATGTCATGCTCACCGAAGGCGACGGGCCGCGCGAAAAGCATTGGAACGATTTGTGGCACTATCCGCTTTTCCGCATGATCACCGCCGCGCGGGCGCACGGGCTGATACCGATCGACGGACCGTTCGGGGATTTCTCCGATGCGGAAGGCTTCCGCGCGCAAGCGACGCGCACCGCCATTCTCGGCTGCGAAGGCAAATGGGCGATCCATCCCAATCAGGTGGCGCTGGCCAACGACGTTTTCACGCCGCCGCAAAGGGAAGTGGAGCGCGCCGAAGCGATCCTTGCGGCCATGAACGATGCACAAAGCAAAGGTCTCGGCGCGGTGTCGCTGAACGGCACATTGATCGATGCGGCATCCGCCCGCCAAGCCGAAGCTATTATAGCACAGATGGAACTGATCAAATCGAAGCCGTAAGCTCGCAAGTCGCCGGTGCCGGTCCGGACCAATCATTGCCACATTTGTGTCACGATGCGCCGCGGTAATGCTGGCATTGTGGCGAAATCATGAGAGAGCCAATTCGGTCGCATGGCAGGCTTCGAATATTGGCAAACAACGAGATCGAATTGAGATAGTATATTTTGCACGCGGATATTCGCAGCGCGCAAGCGGGGGAGTTTATGCTCAGTCTAGGAACCAATGGCGTCTTCGCCGGCGTATTTTTGGTTTGCGTCATTATATTCGTGCTGGTCGTGTCGTTGCTCAGTCGGGCGCCGTTTCGCGTGGTGGGTCATCTCTTGAAGGCCATGGGAATGTGGCCCGGCAGCCGCGCCAAGAAAACGGCAGAAGCGGCGCCGGATTCCGAAGCGGCGATCAATCCATTGCCCAGTTTCAAACTCCATTTGGGGGTCAGCGCGTTTTCGGTCATTACCCGCGTCTTCCGCCCGGAAACAGAGATCGAAAAGGCCCTAAGGGGTGTGGACCCGGGCTTCGACCGAGGCGACGGCAAAACCGACGGTCCCTACGATTACATCCACAATCAGGAGACCAAGCTGTCGCGCGTCGGCGTCTTCTTTCGCTGGATTACGGTGAAACCCGGTTACATGCCCGACACCTCGCTGATTTCGGACGAAGTTGTCGAAATCTATTTGAAAGTCGCCAGGCTGTTTTTCCGCAGCCAAGTTTCCATCGATGCCGATGTCGGTAGCCTTTACGAAGATGTCGACGGCGCGATGACGATTGCGCAGTTCCGGATCAGGGATCGCAACTGCTACTACCTGCTCAACGAGATGCGGCGGCTGATCAACGACAATGTCCGCAAACTGGCGATCATGTATTCATCGGTGATCTCACTGGTTCTGGTCATCGAACTATTCTTTTCCGATTTCATCAATTTGAAACTGCTCGCCGGTTCGGGGCTTGCGCGCGACGGCAAGATCCTCGGTCTCGATGCGTTATCGCTGGATCGCGGCCTTTCCGGCCTGGTGCTGTGCTTGGCGGGCGCCTTTGTGATGTGGCTCACCTATTATATGGAGTATGTTCCGAACCAGCGGAACAATGGGCGCGAGATGCGAAGCTTTCTGTCGCGCTACATGTCGCGGCTGAGCGATCGCTATCGCGATTCTTTGGCCAATGCGCGGGCGGTGACGGTGGGCGATGAAGTCGACGCCGATAAGCTGTCGAGCGAAGCGCAGAAATGGCACAAGATCGTGTTGTGGCTTTCGTTCCGCGCTTATTTTATCGAAGGCTTCGTTCGCAACGTGCTGTTCCAGATCGGCCGCAATAGCGGCTACTACATCGTTTTCTGTCCCTTCGTGTTTTTCATGGCAATCATCACGACGCTGGTCTTCGCGGCCGGGGTGGGACACATCGATCTCTTGGGATTGTTCGCGGCACCCGGCCCGATCTTCTACGTCGGTTTCTTCGGAATGCTGACGCTCTTTACGGTCTTCCTATTACATTCTCTGAGTTCGATCGATGAAATGAGCCAGACCGATTGGCTGGGATTCCACAATTTCAACGTCGATCGCGGCATGGACGAAGTGGTCGGCAAATATGCCGAAGACGTCGGATACTGGAAGGGGCGCCTTGACCGCTAATCACGCCTTCCTGCCGCATAGCGCTGCGCGATCACCGCGCAGACCATCAATTGAATCTGATGGTACAGCATCAGCGGTACGATCATCGGCCCCAGCAGGGCAGGTGGAAACAACACCCCGGCCATCGGCACGCCGGACGCCAGACTCTTTTTCGAACCGCAGAACACAATGGCGATTTCATCCTCGCGCGACATGCCGAGACGCCGCGATATCCAGGTCGTGGCCAATAGTGCCAGCGCGAGGATCAGCGCATCAAGGCCCAGCGTCCAACCCAAATCGATCGCCGAATAGCGATGCCACAGCCCTTCGATCACCGCGGCGCTGAAGGCGGTATAGACGACCAGCAAAATAGCACTGCGGTCGACCCGTCCGACAATCATTTTGTGGCGCTCCAAAAATCCCCGCGTCAAAGGGCGCGACAGATGGCCGAGGATGAACGGCAGCAGCAATTGCAGCGCGATGGCTTCGACGGAATTCAGCGAAATCCCGCCATGCATCCCGCGCAACAAAAACAGCCCCGTCAGCAGCGGAGTGATGAAAATGCCCAACAGGTTCGATGCCGAGGCGCTGCACACCGCCGCAGGCACATTGCCATGTGCGATGGAGGTAAACGCGATGGAGGATTGCACCGTCGACGGCAATAGGCAGAGAAAGAGAATGCCGTCGGCGATGACCGGATTGAGCCAGTCATGGCTGACGGCGCGCAGCAGCAATCCCATCGCGGGAAACAGGATGAAGGTCGCGGCCAGAACCAGCGTATGAATGCGCCAAGCCCCTAACCCCGCCAAGATCGCTTCGCGCGACAGCTTGGCCCCGTGCAGGAAGAAGAGCAGGGCAATGGCCGCATCGGTCACCCACGCCATGATGCGTGCGAATTCGCCCGAACAGGGCAGCACGCTCGCCAGCACCACCGTCGCCACCAGGGCGACGATGAAAGGATCGATCTTGAGGAGCTTCGTTAAAGCACGAGGACCTGCGGCCATCATTCTATCGTCATCGTGGGCTTTTTCATTTTTAGCCCGTCACAATAAGTCGAAATTGACGGAATCTATTTGGGGTTCATGGTGACACAATACCTCATTCAGCGGGGTTAAACTCTGTGTCCCTATAGCCGTGCATCAGGGGAATTTTCGATGTCACATTCGATGGCACGAACCGATTATTTCAAGAATATGGAAACGGCCGAGCTTCAAGATATTTGGGCTAAAAACGATAGGTCCGCATGGTCGGAGGAAGCATTTGAGACTATCCGATCCGTCCTGCGCGAACGCGGGATTGATCCGCCACCTCAGATTATCGAGACCGCGACGGAACCGGAATACAAAACACTCCGCTCAGAATTGCTTGCCGTTGAATTTCGGAAACTTTGGAAAGGCGAAGTGGCTCTCGTCGTTGCGTATTGGGCGTATGGCGTGCTTGGAAACATCGCGTTGAGAGTGCTTGCCATTTTTGCGCCACCGCTTCCTGTTGTGCAGATTCCATTGGTTTGCCTGGCTTTAGCCTATCTCATTGTCACATCGGTGGGCATATGGCGAAGTGCGGGACGATATAGCGGACAAAAAATCTGGGCTGTTCTTGCGAGAATTGTTGTAGCCGTAAATGTGATTTTCCTTGTTGGCGCCGCCACCATAATCGTTTTTGCAACATTTCGCTGATCGCGTTTTATTGCTTGAAGTTGCGTAAATTAGGGTCAGAGTAGATTTAATTGGCGTTTGTCCCGCTTGGCATTGGCCGGCCGGCCCGGAGGCAGCGGCGCGCAGCTCGTCGATGAACGTCTCGTCGAGATCACTGCGGAACAGGGCGCGATAGGCTTTCTGCCGCTCGGCAATGCTGCGGCCCAGCTGGCGAAACAGCTTATGGTCGCTGACAACCGCGTCGGGCTTGCCCTGGGCGTGAGCCGGATAGCTTGACCAAGGATAATCGCGCGGATGGTCCACCAAACCCGCACGGACGGGATTGAGTTCGATATAGCGCCAACAGCCAAGAAGGTATTCGTCGCTGTCGATGGGGGCCGCGCGGTAGCGCCCTCCCACAAGGTCCCCGTCCGCCCCTTTTCGCCATTGACGTAGCGCACATAGCGCCGTCCCAACGATTGCATCAGCCGGGGCAGGCTCTCCTTCTTTTCCGGCGTCGCCAGCAAATGCACATGGTTGGTCATCAGCACATAGGCGTGAATGGCGCAGCCATATTCGGCCGCCGCCTCGGCGAGCCAACCGCGATAGCGCAGGTAATTCTCATCTTCGAAGAAAATGGCCTGGTGGTTGTTGCCGCGCTGGATCACATGCAGCGGCTGATCGGCGACGAAGTAACGTCCCAGACGCGCCATATGCTTCTCATCGCAGGGTTGCGGACTTAGAATAAGCTATGGCGCAAATTAAATCTACTCTGAGCTAGCCCGGGTTTTCCGGACACTTCTAAACGGGGATAATATCCCCAAGGAGGTGTCGGATGGGAAGACGTGTAAGGTTCAGCAAAGAGTTCAAGCTGGAAGCGGTTCGCCTGCTTGATCTTGGACAGAAGTCGGCGGTTCAGCTCGCTCTGGAGCTCGGCGTTCGGCGCAATCAACTTTACAAATGGAAGGAACAGCTGGGAAGCAAAGGGGAGAAGGCTTTCCGCGGTCCTGGGCGCAAGCCGGTGGCGCAGGAGAGCGAGGTGTCGCGGCTCAAACGCGAACTGGCCAAGGTCACCGAGGAGCGCGATCTTTTAAAAAAAGCCGTGGCGTACTTTGCGCGAGAGCTGCCGTGAAGTACGCATTCATTAGGCGGCATTGCTCCCGCTACAAGATAGCCCGCTTGTGTAGTGCTTTGGGCGTTTCGCGCAGCGGCTATTACGAATGGCTGGATCGACCAGAGAGCCGGCGGGCTGCGGAAGACCGCCAGCTTCTGCAGAACATCCGCGATCTGCACATGCACGCGCGGCAGGCCTATGGCGCCTACAAGACGTGGAAGGTTCTCTGCGCGCGAGGCATTGCTTGCGGACGTCACCGGGTCGCCCGGCTTCGACGCCAAAACGGCATAGAAGCGCTGCGCAAGCGACGTTTCCGCATCATGGTGGAGCATCACAAGCTCGCACCTCCAGCACCGAACCGTCTCGAGCAGAACTTCTCGGTCTCCCAACCCGATCGCGTCTGGGCAGGCGACATGACGCTCATCGCGACCGGTACAGGCTGGTTGCATCTCGCTGTGCTGCTCGACTTGTTCTCGCGGCGCGTCGTGGGCTGGGCCATGGGCAACCAGCGCAATCAAGTCTTAAGCCTGAACGCGCTTCAGATGGCACTTGATCAGCGCCAACCAAATGCCGGGCTGATCCATCACAGCGACCGCGGCACGGCCTATGTGGGCGTCGTCTATCAGGCTCGGCTTCAACAGATCGGCGCCGCAATCAGCATGAGCCGCAAGGGGAACTGCTACGACAACGCCGTGGTCGAAAGCTTCTTCGGCAATCTGAAGAACGAACTCGTCCATCATCGCCGGTTCGCCAGCAGAGAAGAAGCTCGCGCAGAGATCTTCGATTACATCGAAGTGTTCTACAACCGCCAGCGAGCTCATGCTACGCTTCGGTTCCTAAGCCCTGTGGAGTTCGAAAACCTGAGCCGTGTGGCTCTTCAAAACTGTCCGGACAATCCGGGCTAGCTCACTCTGACCCCGATTCTTCTGAGCGAATAAAGCTTGTTCTTGAAGCGGAAGCCGTGGCGCGGCGCGATCCGCCGGCAGCGTTCGTACAACTTGCCGAACAGCTCTTCGTACAGAGCGTAGGGCTGCTCTTCGTTCACGCGCGCCAGCGATGAACGTGTCACCGGCCTTGCGCCCAAGTGATAAAGCCGCGGCCCTTGTGCCGACAGGTTTGCCACCACATCGCGCAGGCTATGTCGCTCCGCCAGATGAGCCGTGCACAGCGCCACGAACTGCGAAAACCGCGTCATCCGACGCAGCGGCGCGCCCTCATGGTGCCAATTTGCGAGCGCGTCGAACTCATGTCTCGAAACAAGGCGCAAGAATTGGCCGAAAACTGTGCTATGATGGCTCAAGGCTTGGTTCTCCGTTGTGAATCAATGGTGTGTCGCAACTCCATTGCATCACTCAACGTGCGAACCAAGCCGTCTTTACTTCACTCGTTATGGGACAGCAGTGGGTCAGAGTGGATTAATCCGTTCTGAAGACGAAAATACGCGCGATGATAGGTGACGAAGGAGGAGTGGGCCACAAAACCCAACCGTCAAAATCCCATCATCTCAGAATTTGGAGGGCATATTCTGAGGCATCCGCATTTGCAGTGGGCACTTCTGCTTTTTGTCCTGTTTTTGATTGCGCTTTTTGCTGCCTATGAATCGCGCCACCCGGGCATCTGCTCGGGTCCGTCGCGGCCCTATTGGTGCGATCATCGAGCGGGGCGGGGTGGCTTCCGTTAGATGGAGTAACGGGTTCTTTTGCGGCCTGCCGGCACTTCGCCGCGGACCGCGCCAAAGTTACTATATCGACGGTCAGGTGCTCGAGCGGAACCTTCCTTATGCGGATTTAACGGCCATTAGGCTGCGGTAAAGCGCCTTGGCAAGCGGACCTGAATTCTGCGGAATATCGTAATAACTACCTGAATTATCAGCGATAATATCTATATCGGGTGCTAATTCGGCCTGGCCCCGGTCGCGCCCTTTACCTCAGATTGACACGGCTAAGCGACATTGCCACTTTCCCGGCCCTTTTCGGGCCGAGTGTATTGATCGCCGCCCCAACCGAGACGCCATGCACGCCTATCTCGATTTCGAACGTCCCATCGCCGAACTGGAAGGCAAAATCGTCGAGCTGCGCCAGCTTGCGGCGCAGGACCCGGCGATGCAAATTGATTCCGACGTCTCGCGCTTGCAAGCCAAAGCGGATCAGCTGGTCAAAGACACCTATGCCAAGCTGACACCCTGGCAGAAGGTCCAGGTGGCGCGCCATCCCGGCCGGCCGCATTTCTCCGATTATGCTTCCTCGCTATTCGACGAATTCACGCCGCTGGCGGGCGACCGCCTCTATGGCGAAGACCAAGCGGTGATCGCGGCGCTGGCACGCTTCCGTGGCCGCGCCGTGGCCGTGATCGGTCACGAAAAGGGCAACGACACCAAGTCGCGCCTGCAACACAATTTCGGCATGGCCCATCCCGAAGGCTACCGCAAAGCGCAGCGTATTTTCGCACTGGCGGAGCGTTTTGGCCTTCCGGTGATTTCGCTGGTCGACACGTCCGGGGCGTTCAGCGGCGTCGCTGCCGAAGAGCGCGGACAAGCGGAAGCCATTGCGCGGTCCACCCAAGCCGGTCTCGATCTGCGCGTGCCGTTTGTCGCCACCATCATCGGCGAAGGGGGCTCCGGCGGCGCCTTGGCGCTATCCACCGCCAATCGCATCTACATGCTGGAGAACTCGGTTTATTCGGTGATCTCGCCGGAAGGTTGTGCCTCGATCCTGTGGCGCAAGCCCGAGAAGACGCAGGACGCCGCCGCGGCGCTGCGCATGACCGCGCAAGATCTTCTCGGCTTGGGTGTGATCGACGCCATTATTCCCGAGCCGGTGGGGGGCGCCCATCGCGGCCCCGATGAGACCATCACGGCTGTGGGAGAGACTATCGCCCGCGCCTTGGCCGAACTTTCGGGACTTTCCCCTGACGAATTGCGTGCCCAGCGCCGGCAGAAATTCCTCGCCATGGGGCGCGACCTCACGAAATAACTCGGCAAAATTGTCATTCCCGTCGAGCGAACTTTCCGCCCCCGCGCAGCGGCCGCCTACGCTAAAAGCTACGGCGGCCTTGTGACTCTCATCCGCCCGGCGAAGCCTTGGCGTAGACGGGGGGAGGTGCTGAGCGAGCACTTGCGAGCGAAGCGGAGGGGGCTAGGACGGCGCATCCCCCCTTCGCCCACCTCAGGCAAGGCTTCGGTGGGCACTTCCCCGGCTAAAGCGGGGGCAGAAAACGCTGAGCAGCTCGCCCAGAATGACAATGCATGTTTTCGGGCAAAAGCGACTATAAGTTTTACCCTCTATGCGCCTCTCCGTTCCGCCGCTCTCCCCACGCATCGTTGCCGCTTCGATCATAGGAGCAGGCGGGCTGATATCCGCCGTGGTGACCTTTCCCGGCTCGATGGAAGACGATTCCTATGTTCAACTGGTAGAGGGACGAGAAGGGTTCTACAGCGGCTGGCATCCCCCGATCATGTCGTGGATGCTTGGGATCTCGGATGCGATCAGTCCGGGCGCCGGCGCCTTCGTTCTTTTCCAAGAACTAATGGCCTTTGTGGCGCTGGTCTCTTTGTTCTGGCTGCCGCGGCGCGTGTCCTGGGCTGCCGTCGCAGCCGCGGCGATCGTTGTGTGTCTGCCGCAATTTTTCATATTCCAGGCCATCGTTTGGAAAGACGCATTGTTTGCCGATGCGGCGCTGGCAGGGTTTGTCTGTCTGGCGCATGCGGCCGTACGCTGGCAGAGGCCGCGCCTCCGCATTGCGATGATCGCCGGCGCGACCGTGTTTCTGGCGCTCGCCGTTCTGGCGCGGCAAAACGGATTTGTAATTTTGCCTTGTGCGATCGTCGCGCTCGCGATCATCGCCGCGCTGCAGGAAGAGGATTGGCGGACAGGTCTGGCTTACGGCACGGCCCTGCTGTTTGGCTCTATCGCCGTCGTTCTCTTGGCCAGCGCCGCGCTTTCTTTGCGCAGCGACGGTTCGCCCAGCCGCACCGAGCAGATTAAAATCCTGCAGATGTATGACATTACCGGCATGGTGAAGGCCGATCCCGGCATCGATCTGCCGGTTCTGGAAAAATCCGCCCCTAATTTCGCGCGTATCATACGCAGCGACGGCGTAGGTCTGTTCTCCCCGATAAAGAACGACACGCTCGAATACGATGCGGCATTGGTGGCGGCTTTGCATCATACGCCGGCATCGGTGCTGGGGCATCAATGGCGTTCGTTGATTATAAGTCACCCGGGCGCTTATCTGGCTCTGCGTGCCCAATTGTTCCGCTGGGTTTTTTTCCCGCCCGACGTCGGGTTGTGTCATCCCTATCATGTGGGGAATGAAGGCGATGCCGAAGACTTAAAAGACCTCGGCGTGACGACACGGATGGATCGCCGTGACGTCGCACTGCGAGAATACGGCAAAGTCTTCATCGGTACGCCGGTCTTCGCGCACCCGACTTATGCGCTGATCGCCATCGCCGCGCTGGTGTTTCTGTTGCGCCGCCGACGCCCGGAAGATTGGGCGTTCGTCGGTCTTCTTGCGGGGGCGCTGCTGTTTTCGCTCAGCTTCTTTGTCATCTCGATCGCCTGCGATTATCGCTATCTTTTCTTGCTCGATCTGTCGGCGCTGGCGGCGGTGTTGTATGTGCTGGCAGATTCCACGAAACAGAGGGTCTGACGGAGAGGCCCAGTTTCGTTGGTCCGGCGCATCGACGCCCTGAGCGAGCAATCAAGATTGCGAAGAGTTTTCCCTGCGGCGCAATGCAAAGCTCAGGATCGCAATCGCAATTAAGGGCACAATGACAAGCACGCTGCCTTCGGGGCCAACCGTGCCTCCGGTCAGCCAATCGGCCCCCTGAATCGTGGGATGAAAGATGGCGCCGGGCAAAGCCGGCGTTCCGCTGTCGGATACGCCAAAGACAAAGCTTTCCGCGTAGTCCCATCCGGCATGGATTCCGATAGCCAGCCACAAAGAGCCGGTCTTCAAAAAGGAATAGGCTAGAACAATGCCAAACAGTCCCGCTGCCGCCGCGCCGATATAACTCTCGGTTGCGCCGTTCCCGAGGTGAGCCGCTCCAAACAACAAACCCAAAAGAATGGCTGCCGGCCAAAATGAAAGCGCCCGCGACAAGGACACCTGGGCATAACCGCGAAACAAAGTCTCCTCGCCGACGGCGACCGCCAAAAAAAGTATCACATACGAAGCCGCATAAGAGCCGGTCGATGGTAGGTCGATGGTTGGCTTGCCGAAGGTGAAGACACCCACCAAATTCAATCCACCAAGCAGGGCTGCTAGAAACGCAAGCCCGCAGACAATGCCGAGCAAAAAATTGCGAATGCGATGTCTACCGCCGAAGCCAAATTCAAAAAAAGGTCTACCGGTGGCTATCGCCATGACGAATGTGGCGAGGAGCGCGCTGGTCACCAATAACGCTTCGCCGATCTGCTCCGTGACGATTGTCGATCTGTGTCCGGGGAAGAAATGGTGGATCGTAAGTCCAACGCCGGCGACAATTCCAGCAACCAGCAGAGCAAATGAGACGAACTGCAAAAACGCGAAGCCGCGCTTTTTCCAACGATCGGCCTGTTTGAAGATATCGCAATCGCCGGCATCCATGACGTCCCCCATCCTGCGTAATTTAAGCTTAGCGGTTATTCTACATTCCGCAACGTCGGGTGCGGTACTTGGGCTCTCGTGCGATCACAAAGCTGTGTTGGTATGAAGCCGCACCAAGCTATAACTTCAACGGGCTCTAAAGTGCTATTTGCGACTCAAGAGGGGATTTCGAAGATGGGTATTCGCAGTGTGGCGGCGGCCGTCGCTATCGTTGTCAGCCTTGCCTCGGCCGCGGCGCAGGACACCGTCATTCACGTGGGGCGTTTGATCGACGGCGTTTCGAAGATACCGCGCGTAAACGTTTCAATTCTCATCCATGACGGGCGCATAGCGGCGGTGCAGGATGGTTTCGTGACGTCTCCCGGCGTCGACATCATAGACCTCAGCCATTCCACGGTCCTGCCCGGCCTTATCGATTGCCATGTCCATATCACCGGGCAATTTGACGGCGGCAATCCGATAGCAGAAGCTGTAACGGACACGCGTTTCGATCATGCGGTAAAATCCACCACTTACGCGCGCAACACGCTGCTCGCGGGATTTACCTCGGTTCGCGACGTTGGCGCCGACGCAGATGTGGTCATTGCCTTGAAGAAGGCGATCGCAAAAGGTGTCGTGGTAGGGCCGCGCATGTGGGTGGCCGGTCCACCACTTGGGCCGACAGGTGGCCACGGCGACGATGCCGATGGCTTGGATCCCGAATTGTCGAATCCGACTTGGACCAAAAGCATCATCGACAGTCCGGCCGATGCACGGCGAATAGTCCGCGAGCTCCATCGCAAAGGCGTTGACCTCATCAAAATCATGCCGAGTGGTGGCGTGCTATCGATCGGCGATGATCCGCGGCGTCAGTTGATGGCCGACGACGAAATCAGCGAGGTCGTAAAAACCGCCCACAGTTTGGGCCTAAAAGTGGCCGCGCACGCCCATGGCGAGGACGCTATCAACGCGGCGGTGCGTGACGGCGTGGATTCCATCGAGCACGGGACGTTCGCCAGCAAGGAAAGCTACAAGCTGATGAAGGAACACGGCACATATCTCGTGCCCACGCTTCTCATCGGTCAAGCGGTTTATGATATCGCCAAGACGCATCCGGAGCAGCTCAATCCGTCGTCGGCGGAAAAGGCGATTTAAACCGCGCCGCGGATGCTGCAGAACTTGCACGATGCCTATCACGCCGGCGTCAAGATTGCGTTCGGCACGGATGAGAGCTTGGTGCCGCATGGCGACAATGCACGCGAATTCGCCTTCATGGTGAAGGCAGGCATGATGCCGATGGACGCCATTATCGCGGCCACCGGTTCGGCGGCCGATCTGATCGGCGACACTGAGGATATCGGAAGTGTACGGCCCGGCCGCTATGCCGACCTTGTTGCCGTCGACGGCGATCCGTTGACGGACATCACTTTGCTCGAACGCGTGCAATTCGTGATGAAGGGCGGCGTCGTATACAAGAGCGCCGGACAAATCGTAGGTCGATGAAAACTCTCCGAACGGCTTCGCTGCAATCGCTCTAAGCGATCATAGCGAATAAGAAATTCCGTCTATACCAACGCTCCGTGGCAATGTTTGAACTTGCGTCCGGAGCCGCAAGGGCAGGGCGCGTTGCGTTGCACCTTTCCCCACGTTGCCGGATTGTTGGGGTCCACCGGCAGATCGCGCGGCCGCGACAAGACCGGCTGACCGGGGCGGGTGTTCGATCCGGGCTGCATCTCGTCCTCGCCGGTCAGCGGATCGATTTTGGTCTCTTGCATTTGCAGCCGAGGCGGCGCCGGCAGAGGTTCCGGTTCTTCTTCCCGGATGTGTATATGCATCAACTGCCGAACGACATCGAAGCGCATCTTGCTGAGTAGATTTTCGAACAACTCGAACGATTCGCTCTTGTATTCGTTGAGCGGATCGCGCTGGCCATAGCCGCGCAGGCCGACATATTGGCGAAGGTGATCGAGATTGACGATGTGCTCGCGCCAATCGTGATCGAGCGTCTGCAGCAGGATCGCCTTTTCCGCGTATCGCATCATCTCGGGGCCGAAATTCGCGGCGCGTTCGGCGGCGCGGCTTTCGACCGCCTTGATGATGCGCTCGCGCACTTCTTCGTCGGCGATGCCTTCTTCCTGCGTCCAATCGACGATCGGAAGGTCGAGGTCGAAGATCTTTTCGATCTCGTCCTTCAGTCCCGCAGCGTCCCACTGCTCGGCATAGGCTTTGGGCGGGATGTGGCGGGCAACCAGTTCGTCGACGACTTCGGCGCGGTAATCGGCGATCTGATCGCTGACATCGTCGGCCGACATGATCTCCTTGCGCTGCTCGAAAATCACCTTGCGCTGGTCGTTGAGCACGTTGTCGTATTTCAGGATGTTCTTGCGGATTTCGAAATTGCGCGCTTCGACCTTCTGCTGCGCCTTTTCCAGCGCCTTGTTCACCCAGGGATGCGTAATCGCTTCGCCCTTTTCCAGGCCAAGCCTTGTCAGAACCGAATCCATGCGCTCCGAGCCGAAGATGCGCATCAGATCGTCCTGCAGGCTCAGGAAGAATTTCGAGGCGCCGGGATCGCCCTGGCGGCCCGAACGGCCGCGCAGCTGATTGTCGATGCGCCGGCTTTCGTGGCGCTCGGTGCCGACGATATAGAGCCCGCCGGCCGCGATGACCTTTTGCTTGTCGGCGGCGACTTCGGCGCGGATTTCCGCGGCGCGCCGTGCCAGCTCGTCTTGGTCGATGATGCCGCCGAGCTCGTTGCGGATGCGCATATCGGCGTTGCCGCCGAGCTGAATGTCGGTGCCGCGGCCGGCCATGTTGGTGGCGATGGTGACGGTCCCGGAGACGCCGGCCTGCGCCACGATGGCCGCTTCCTGCTCGTGATAGCGCGCGTTCAGCACGTTGTGCTTGATCTTGCGCTTCTTCAGCAGATCCGAAAGTTGCTCGGACTTTTCGATCGATGTCGTGCCGACCAGCACGGGCTGGCCGCGCTTGTGGCAGTCCTTGACCAGCTCGATGATCGCTTCGTTCTTCTCGTCGTCGGTGCGATAGACCTCGTCGTCGGCGTCGAGCGCTTGACCGGCAGATTGGTCGGAATGTCGATGACATCGAGTTTGTAGATGTCCATGAACTCGGCCGCTTCGGTCATGGCCGTGCCGGTCATGCCCGCCAGCTTGTCGTAAAGCCGGAAATAATTCTGGAAGGTGATCGAGGCGAGCGTGACGTTCTCCGGCTGGACGGTGACGTTTTCCTTCGCCTCCAGCGCCTGATGCAGGCCTTCGGAATAGCGGCGGCCTTCCATCATGCGGCCGGTGAATTCGTCGATGATGACGACCTGGTCGTTCTTGACGATGTAGTCGCGGTCCTTCTGGAACAGCTTGTGCGCCTTCAGCGCCTGGTTGACGTGATGGACGACCGAGATGTTTTCGATGTCGTAGAGATCGCCGGTCTCCAGCAGACCGGCTGTGCGCAGATGTTCCACCATGTGCTCGTTGCCGGCTTCGGTGAGCGTCACCTGGCGCTGCTTCTCGTCGAGTTCGAAATCGTCCTTGTCGAGCCTCGGTATCAGCGCGTCGACCTTGCGATACATCTCCGTCTGGTCTTCGGTCGGGCCCGAAATGATCAGCGGCGTGCGCGCTTCGTCGACCAGGATGGAGTCCACTTCGTCGACGATGGCGTAGTCGTGGCGGCGCTGGGCCATCGTCGCGATCGAATACTTCATGTTGTCGCGCAGATAGTCGAAGCCGAATTCGTTGTTGGTGCCGTAGGTCACGTCGCGAGGCATAGGCTTGGCGTCGCTCTTCGTCGGTCAGCCCATGCACGATGCAGCCGACGGTCAGGCCCAGAAAGCGATAGATCTGGCCCATCCAGTCGGCGTCGCGCTTGGCGAGATAGTCGTTGACGGTGACGACATGGACGCCTTCGCCGGCCAGCGCATTCAGATAGACGGGCAGCGTGGCGACGAGTGTTTTGCCTTCGCCGGTCTTCATCTCGGCGATGTTGCCGTCGTGCAGCACCATGCCGCCGACCAGCTGGACGTCGAAATGGCGCTGGCCGAGCGTCCGCTTGGCCGCCTCGCGGACGGTCGCAAAAGCTTCCGGCAGGATGTCTTCCAGGTCTCGCCCTCGGCCAGGCGCTCCTTGAAGGCGGGGGTCATGGCCGCCAGTTCGTCGTCGGACTTGGCCTTGAACGCCGGCTCGAGCGCGTTGATCTCGGCCACTGGACAGTACCGCCTCAGCTTTCCGCTCGTTGGCCGAACCGAAGAAACGTTGCGCAATCGCGCCTAAACCCTGCATGAAATCCTCTGTCCGGCCTGAATCCGGCGTGGCCGGGACGGGCTCCCGGCTATGCGCCGCGCCGGAGAGATAAGAACGGCCCACCCCCTTGTCAAATCAGACGATTCCGGCCAAACCCCGCGGCCAGCCGGGAGACACAATTATGACGCAGGCTCGCAAGATGGCGAATGTAAAGCCGGAGGCCATCTGTCACGACGCGCCAAGCAACGGCAGCGCATTTGGTCTCGCCTTTGGCGCCCAAAACTTTCGCAAAACTTCCGCCACTGGCGGGCGTCCAGCTGGCCGCCGGTGAGGCCGGCGTTCGCTATCAAGAATCGCACCGATGTGCTGCTGGCGGTGTTTGCGCCGGGCACCCAGGTCGCCGGCGTCTTTACCAAGTCCAAGACCGCGTCCGCGCCGGTTCGATTGGTGCAAGAGCAGCCTGAAAGCGGACAGGCCCGCGCGCTGGTGGTCAACAGCGGCAACGCCAACGCCTTTACCGGAAAAGCGGGGTTCGATGGCGCGCGCGCGCGTCGCCGAATCGGCCGCGGCCTTGTCGGCTGCACGGCGATTGAAGTTTTTATGGCGTCGACCGGCGTCATCGGCGAACCGCTGCCGGCCGAGAACATCACCAAGTCCTCGCAAGCCTGGTGCAACAGACATCCGCTGCGGGCTGGCGCGCCGCCGCCGAAGCGATCATGACGACCGACACGTTCCCGAAGCTCGCCACAGCGACGGCCGTCATCGACGGCAACAAAGTCACCATCAACGGCATCGCCAAGGGTTCGGGCATGATCGCGCCGGACATGGCGACGATGCTGGCGTTTGTGTTCACCGACGCCAACCTGCCGGCCGCCGTTCTGCAGGAATTGCTGTCGGCCGGCGTGAAGCCATCGTTCAATGCCATCACGGTCGACAGCGACACGTCCACCAGCGACACGCTGCTGCTGTTCGCGACCGGCAAAGGCGCGCATCCACGCGATCGCCAAAGCGAGCGACAAGCGGCTCGGCGATTTCCGCGCCAAGCTCGATGCCGTGTCTGCTCGATCTCGCGCTGCAGGTCGTGCGCGACGGCGAAGGCGCGCAGAAACTCATCCGCATCGACGTGACCGGCGCGGAGTCCGACGCCGCCGCCAAGCGCATCGCGCTCTCCATCGCCAATTCGCCGCTGGTGAAAACCGCCATCGCCGGCAAAGACGCCAATTGGGGCCGCGTGGTGATGGCCGTCGGCAAAGCGGGCGAAAAGGCCGACCGCGACACGCTTGTCGATCCGCTTCGGCAAGGAGTTGGTTGCGGAAAAAGGCGACCGCGCCGCGAAGTATAACGAAGCCGCAGCCACCAAAGCGGTCTCGGGCCGCGAAGTGGAAATCAGCGTCGATCTGGCACTCGGCAAAGGCCACGCGCGCGTTTGGACCTGCGATCTGACGCACGGCTATATCGACATCAATGGCAGCTATAGAAGCTAGGCGAAATAGGCCAGAGCCAGCAACACGGCGCCTAAAGCTCCAAAGCTTGTTGCGCCCAGCCACAGCCATTTGCGGCGCGTGATGATCGCGACCGTTGACATCGCGATACCGATTTCGAACAGCGTGGCGGCACCGGTCAGCCAATGATGCCGGCTTTCGTGCGCGGCACTTTCGGCGAGGAGATCGTCGCGCTTCTTTTCCTCGCCGATCGCGATCGCTCTGATTTGCGCCTGTTTGATGACTTCGTCGCGCGCGATCTGCCGATATTCCGCGCTCTTGGGTCCTGGGCTGTCGGCGGCAATTCCGTAGAGATGTTTCTTCAAACTCTCGGCTTGGTATTCGCTCCACGCATCCGTCGCCTTGTCCTGTGCGAGAACCGCTTCGCTCGACGCACCCAAGGCGCGCCCGCCTTCCACCGTTTCGAGGCTTCCGGCACCGGCCGCCAGTACGGCGAGAACGGCAACCGTGATGGCGATGCGCGCAATGAAGGGATCGTGTGCCGCATGTTCCGCATGCTCGGTATGCTCATGTGCGTCGAGAGCGGGGTCGTGAACCATGGCTTTCCGGCTCCTAATTTGCTCGTTTACTATGCTTTCCGCAAGTTCTGCACATCTCATGACACAGCCGCAACCGCCCCAATGTGAATTATGGTTTTCGACTGGATAATTTCGTCGGGCCTCCGCTTGCCAATTTCTTAACAGGGCCGTAAGCGACGGGATGCATGATGGAGCCGATCGCATGGCGAAGCTAGTTCTGGTGATCGCTTGTGCCTTGATCGATCCCGACGGGCGCGTGTTGATGGCGCAAAGGCCCGCCGGCAAGAATTTGGCGGGTCTATGGGAATTTCCGGGCGGCAAGATGGAAGCGGGCGAACGCCCGGAGGATACGCTGATCCGCGAATTGCGCGAGGAACTGGGGATCGAGGTGAAAGAGCCATGTCTGGCACCGTTCAGCTTTGCATCGCACAGTTACGCGGACTTTCATTTGCTCATGCCGCTTTACATTTGCCGCCGATGGGAAGGCATGCCCCAAGCGTTGGAACACCAAGCGATCAAATGGCTGATGCCGAAGGACATGGCGCAATTGCCCTTGACGCCGGCGGATATTCCGCTGGTTCCGATGTTGCGAGATCTCCTGTGAAGACATTTGTCGTCGGAGAAGATGGCGCGACGGCCATCGAATATGCCCTGATCGCCGCCATCATATCGATTGTGGCCGTTGCCTCGCTGCAAATCATCGGCACGTCGATAAACACAATGCTGGCCGGGATACATTTTTAGAGCATGATCTTCTGGGGAAGATCCCTCCGCACTGGTTTTTTCGACATGCATCCCCCCACCCTGACATGCTCGCTCTCGCTCGCATGTCGTCCCTCCCCCCGCGTTGGGGGAGGGAAAGATTCTTAATTGTCCCTTTCACCTCCCCCTACGCGGTGAGGTCGACCTCCGAAGCTGCGCAGCAGCGTAGGAGGGCGGGTGGGGGGCTATATGTCCGAAAACAGCGCAAGCGATTTTATCCCAGAAGATCATGCTCTGGGCTTGGCGCGGCGAGCGCTTGCCTTATATTGCCCCGTATGACCGCGAGCAGAATCCAAGCCGTTTATCACGTCCGCAGCGACGCCAAGTCCATCGCCGCGCGCGCCGAAGGCATTGCCGTCGAGCAAAGCGTCGAGATGCCCGTCAGCGCCATCGACGATCCGTTCGTGCTGAATGAGACATTGGGAAAAGTTGAAGACATCACCGATCTCGGTGGCGGACGGTTCGAAGTACGCATCGGGCTCGCCGCCATTACGACCGGCTTTGAGCCCGGGCAGCTCCTCAACATGCTGTTCGGCAACACCTCGATGCAGGATGACGCGACACTCGTCGATGCGGATTTTCCCGCGGAATTCGTCGGCCGTCTTTGGCGGCCCCAATCATGGTCTTGGAGGATTGCGGGCGCGGGTGCGTGCCAAAGGTGCGCTTTCCTGTTCGGCGCTGAAGCCGCAAGGTTCGACATCGGCCGCTTTGGCCAAAATTGCGGGGCAAATGGCGGCCGGCGGGATCGATTACATCAAGGACGATCACGGCCTTGCCAACCAAAGCTACAGCCCCTTCGTCGAGCGGGTCCCGGCGATTGCCGAGGCTGTGTCCAAGGCTGCAGCGCGGACGGGCACGCCGACCCGTTATCTGCCAAGCCTCAACGGCAATCTGGATTCCTTGCGTGGGCAAGTGAAGCTGTGCCGTTCCTGCGGACTTGATACCGTGTTGGTTGCACCGATGATCATAGGGTTGGCGCAATTCCACACTTTGGTGAAGGAAAGCTCCGATATTGCTTTTCTCGCGCATCCCACGATGGCGGGCGCGGCGCGGATCGTGCCGGCCTTTCTCATGGGAAAGCTGTTCCGGTTGCTGGGTTCGGACGGAACCATCTTCCCCAATTACGGCGGCCGTTTCGGCTATACCCAAGAAGAGTGCCGGCGCCTCGCGGGCTTTGCGCTGCAGGATTGGAGGGGCGTCAAATCCTGCGTGCCGGTTCCCGCAGGCGGCATGAGCCTCGAACGTATCGGCGAAATCCTGGATTTCTACGGCGCAGATGTCATGCTGCTGATCGGCGGCAGCCTTTTGGCGACGCGCGAACGGGTGACGCAAGAAACCGCCCGCTATGTCGAAGCGGTTCGAGCGTACAAAACGCAGTGAGTGAAATGGACAAGCCTGAAGCGAAAGAAATGAATCCGGTGCGCCGGTTCCGCGATTATCGCTGGGACGACACCGATTTGCTTGCCTATAAGGAAGAGGGAAGTGCGCCGTTCAAGGCAATCACGCGTCAAACCCTATTCCGCGACCCGGCTTTGCGCGCCGAACTGCGCTATTTCGAAGTCTCGCCGGGCGGTTATTCGACGCTCGAGCGTCACGAGCACATGCATGCCGTGTTGATCCTGCGCGGCCGCGGCGAATGCCTCATCGGCGACGAAGTGCGCAAGATCGACACCAACGATCTGGTCACGATTGCGCCTTGGACCTGGCATCAGTTTCGCGCCAATACGGACGCGCCGCTTGGGTTTCTCTGCATGGTCAATGTCGAGCGCGACAAGCCGGTGCAGCCCAGCGATGAAGAACGCCAAGCGCTTGAGTCCGATCCGAAGATCGCGGCGTTTCTCAAGAACGACTAGCGCGTGATTGGTTCGCTTGGACGGAATCTGATCCAAAAGCGGACGTACCGCCCAACATCGGGACGGCAAAGATGCGCCACAACCTGCCGTACCTTCAAAAACTCGGAGAGTCCATTTGTGTTGGGCGAAGAGTTGGAATTGCGCGCGTGCGGAACCGAGTTATAGTTTATTGGGAGACTGGGGGTGCGAGGATGCGTTACGTATTATTTTTGTTTTTGCTGCTGGCGACAACGCTAAGCGAAGAAGCATTGGCCGGTTGCGACATGCATCGCTTGGCTGAGATACCAATCACGATTAAGGGCCATCGCGCCGTGGTTTCCGCGACAATCAATGGAATAGAGGGCAAGTTTATTTTGGATAGCGGCGCCGACCGCACTTTGCTTTACCGCGGCGCGCTGGAGAAATTCGCGCTGACCCCCAAGCCGCTGCCCGAGGGTGAGAATGTCACTTCTGCGGGTGTTCCGCTGGATATTTCCTTGACCGATGTGAAAACTTTCGACTTCGCCGGCGTTCGGTACACCGATGAGGTTCTGACCGTACTAAACGGCGAAGGCGAACACGATGGTTGGATCGGACAGAACCATCTGCGCAATGCCGATGTCGAGTACGATTTTGCAGCCGGTGTAATCCGCCTCTACGCTCCGACCGGATGCACCAAGGTCAACTATGCTTATTGGGCGGGGCAGTATCCCGTGTACGCAGTCGATCTTGAAGAAACGTCGCCGCGCCAGCCGCGGACCTTCGGCATCGTCAGAGTGAACGGTGTATTTATGCGCACATTGTTTGACACCGGCATGCCGGAAACCAGTCTCCAGTCAAATGCCGCACGCCGCGCTGGGGTTGAACCTACGAGCCCCGGTAGCACGCCGACCGACCCGTCCTATGGTCTGAACGGTTCGGTTCCACTCAAAAGCTGGACCGGTACATTCGAAAAGTTGGAAATCGGCAGCGAGACCATCCGTAATGTCCGTCTGACGTTCACCGACAAGCCGAAAGCCAATGCCGACATCATTCTCGGCTTCAACTTCTTTCGATCCCATCACATTTACCAGTCGCGGGCGGATAGGAAACTCTACTTCACCGCCAACAACGGGGTACCGTTCTGAAATAGGCGAGGCAACGGATACGTCCAGGAACGACCGCTAATGGCGCCAGGCGGCCCTCGTTCGGACGGCACGAGCACATGCATGCCGTTTTGATTCTGCCTGGCGATTAAGTAAGGCGTCGCCGAATTCGTCGGCACTCATTTCCCCGAAGTTCACTTTGCGGTGAAAACGGCGGCATGCGACAAAACACGCTGATTGCGACGCCCGGAATCTGTTGTCTGATGCGCCCGCGCCGCGGGACCGGAATATTCGCCCATCCGCCGCGAAGGCGATGTCGTCAACTCTCTCGAAAATTCGAAGGGGCAGCAGCCATGTCTCAATCCAACGCCACATTGCAAAAAGCGGACTCTGCCGGCGTGAATTTTATGCCGCCGGTCTTTTTTTTCATCTGCCTTGCTGGCGGCTACTTGATGGAGTTTTGGCTGCATTGGTTCGTTCCGTTATTGCACCAACCGATTTGCCATTATGCGGGTGTGGCGATTGCATTGATCGGTCTTTTCTTCGGGCTCCTGGGAAACGCGAAGTTCAGGTCCTTGGGTGTCCCTGTGAAGCCCAATCTCCCGGCCTCTCAACTGGTCACCGGCGGCATATACCGCATCACCAGAAACCCGATGTATGTCGGCTTTGTTTTGGCGCTTCTGGGCATTGGGACCGCGGCAGGAAGCATCCCGATGGTCTTAAGCGCCGTTCCGATGTTTCTCTATCTCCACGGCTACGTGATCCGGCGTGAAGAGAAGTATTTGGGACGCAGGTTCGGCGCAGAATACGAAGTCTATCGCCAAAAGGTGCGGCGCTGGCTGTGAACAAACGCGCTGGCGAATGTGGAAATCGGCGACACCGTACCCAATTCAACAATTCTTCGCCGCGCCAAGTCGCTACAGCCCGAATTTCCGTCGGGTGACGGAGTAAGGCGTCGCCGAATTCGTCCGGTTTTGCTTGGGACATGGATTCCGTTGAGAAGTGCGCCAGAGATCGACGCCACCACATGCGGCCGCACCTCGATTTGAGCAGCTGTTAGATGTCGCCAAACAACCGCTTTAGAAGAGGTGTGATACTTGTCTCGCCTTCAAACCACGTACCAGCAATTGCACGAATAAATCCTATTGGCTCACTTGGAATGCCGGCTAAAACCAGAATATCCATGTTTGTTTTTAGTATTCCGCTCAACTCCCCCGGCAAGAATGCATACACTGCACCGGACCATATACAGCACTCATTCTCACGAAAGATTAGGTAGCTTCCGCCATTGTTTTCTATAATTGACGTGTAGGTGTCTAGAGACATTCCCATCACGTTTTCTATCGTGTTGAGCGGAAGGTAACTAACGACTTTTTTTGCGTCTAATTTTGTGTGTTGACGAAGCCTATCTTTATCATCGTCGGACAGAGACGCTAATTCACAATTCTTCATCATTTACTTCTTTTCCTCGTCCGTCTCTCCACCGCGTTCAACCGGTTTTGTGGAATTAAAAGGGGACAATATATTTAACTATTCGGTTTCGCTTTGTCGCCGGCGTTGAATTCCACGGTTCCCAGCGCTTCCGCCAGTCGTGTCTTCGCACTTCCCGGCGTTAGCGGTTTTTGTTGGCTTTCGTGCGGCGACCAGCCCGTCAAATACACGATATCGAATGTCGCCCGCAGCCGCCCATCCCCATCCGCATATTTCGCTGCGTAATGCGCCAATGCCGCCTGAAGCGTCGCTCGCGATAGCGTTGTGGCACGCCCCACGAGGGCATTGGTTTCGCCCAAGAGCCGCAAATCATGGGCGAGTGTTTTGAACTGGCGATAATGGACGGTCGTGCGTTCGACGTCGGCCACAGGCAGGGCGAAGCCTGCCCGTTGTAGCAAAGTGCCTAGCTCGCGCACGTCGGCAAACGGCGCCACGCGCGGCGTGATCCCGCCGAGGGTCTCGATCTCAGCGGTCGCGAAGGCGTCGCGCAACTCGCTCAACGTTGCGCCGCCGAACAATGCCGCCACGAACAATCCGTCCGGTTTGAGCGCGCGCCTAATTTGCAGCAGCGCCCCCGGAAGATCGTTGAGCCCGTGCAACGACAAGATGCTGACGGCCAAATCGAAAGAATTGTCTGCAACGCCCAGCTTTTCGCCGCTGTCGAACGTCGCGATGTTCCACTGTGCCGCAGAGCTCTGCAGCATCTCGGCCGCGCGCCCGTCGACCGCCAGCGCAGACAGGAACGCCCGGTTCACCGGCGCGAGGCGGGCCTTTATTCCCTCGACCGCTTCGCACAGGAGAAAGCGATCGCCTTCTATTCGCAAAGCGCGGGCGCGACGCATTGCCTGGGCACGGGAATCGAATAGCAGAGGAGGTCCATTGGCCATTGGGCTAGATTAGCCGACATGGGCCTGGGAATGGAAAGTGGTTGGCAAAGGGCAGGGCGCAAGGCCCTGAACTTGATCTTTCCCCCGCTCTGCATTGCGTGCCGCGAGCAAGTGTCGGAATCGGGTAGTCTCTGTCCCGATTGCTGGCAGACGCTACATTTTCTTGATGGCCCTGCCTGTTCCCAATGCGGCTTGCCGTTCGAGTTCGATCCGGGCGGCGAAACGCTGTGCGTTGCCTGCATTGCCCACCCACCGGCTTTCGACAAGGCGCGGGCCATCATGCGCTACGACGACGCCAGCAAAAAACCCATCCTTGCGCTGAAACATGCTGACCGGCTGGACCTGGTTCCCGCGTTCGGACGCTGGCTGGAACGGTCGGGTCGGGAGCTTCTCGCCGGCTCCGATCTCATCGTGCCGGTGCCGCTGCATCGTTTGCGGCTATGGACACGGCGCTACAATCAATCGGCCGAGCTTGCCCGCGCGCTGTCGCGCATTGGCGGCGTTCCGGTCAATCCCTTCGTCTTGAGCCGAACCCGCCAGACACCAAGTCAAGGCGAGATGCCGTCGGCGAGTGCCCGGCGCCGCAATGTCCGCGGCGCTTTTGCCGTGCCGGAACGGCGTAAATCCGTGGTGGAGGGAAGACAAATCCTTTTGATCGACGATGTGATGACCACAGGCGCGACGGTTAACGCCTGTGCCAAGGCGCTGAAACGGGCGGGGGCGGCAAATGTTTACGTCCTGGCCTTGGCACGCGTTGTCCGGCCGCTATCGGACACTGTATAAAGAGCCGTCACCTTCGTTGCGTCGACGCCGATGTCCAAAGTTCGCATCTACACCACGCCGATCTGCCCCTATTGCATGCGGGCAAAAGCTCTATTCGCAAAGAAGGGCGTGCCCTTCGATGAGATCGACGTCTATATGGACGGCGATGCGCGCCAGGATATGGAAGCGCAAACTTGCGGCGCCCGCACCGTGCCGCAGATTTTCATCGGCGAGCGCCATGTCGGCGGGTGCGATGATCTCTACGAGTTGGACCGCGCTGGCGAACTCGACGCCCTGTTGGCACAATGACGACATTCAAAGCGGCCTGCGTTCAGTTGCGTTCGTCGGACGATGTTGCCGAAAATATCCGCAATGCGTCCGCGTTGATCCGCGAAGCCGCGGCACAGGGCGCGCAATTCATCGCCACGCCGGAGAACACCACGCTGATGGCGGCGGATGGCGGCGCCAAACTGGCGCAAAGCTTTAGCGAAGGTGCGGATCCTGCTTTACCGGTGTTTCGCGCGCTGGCGGAAGAACTGGGCGTGTGGCTGTTGATCGGATCGCTGGCGATCAAGGTCAGTGAAAGCAAAACCGCCAATCGTTCCTTTCTGATCGATCCGAAGGGAGCGATTGGCGCGCGCTACAGCAAAATCCATTTGTTCGATGTCGATCTTCCCTCCGGCGAGAAATATCGCGAATCCAATACGGTCGAGGGCGGAAGCCTCGCGGTCACCGCCGATCTGCCCTGGGGCAAGATCGGTCTCAGCATCTGTTACGACATGCGCTTTCCGCAGCTTTACCGCGCGCTGGCGCAATCGGGCGCCTTCCTTCTCACGGTGCCGTCCGCGTTTACCGAAACGACCGGCAAGGCGCATTGGCATGTGCTGTTGCGCTCGCGCGCCATCGAGAACGGCGCCTTCGTGGTCGCGCCGGCGCAGGGCGGAACACATGCCAATGGCCGCAAGACCTATGGCCACTCGCTGATTGTCGCGCCATGGGGCGAGATATTGGCCGAGGCTGTAAGCGATCCTTGCGTTATCGTCGCAGATATCGATCCTGCGCTGTCGGTAGAGGCCAGAGACTCGCATACCGAATCTCAAACACGATCGGCCGTTCAAACTATCATGAGATTTTGCATCGAAAGTCCCGCTTCGCCCGCGGCGCGCCAACTCATCGCCGCGCTCGATGAAGATATCCTGTCCCGCTATCCCGGCGAACCGACGAACGGTATCGACCCGGAGCAGTTCGGTGCGTCCGGCGGGGTGTTTGTCGTGTGCTATGTCGATGACATCCCGGTCGCTTGCGGTGCGTTCCGTCCGTTCGAGGGCGATGTCGAGATCAAAAGAATGTTTGTCGCACCTGCGCTGCGCGGTCGCGGGCTGGCGCGCACAATGCTCGACTTCTTGGAAGCGGAAGCCGTCCAGAGAGGCTTTAGGCGCGCGGTTTTGGAAACAGGACGCCAAATGACAGAGGCACTTGGCTTATATCGCTCGCGGGGATGGACCGAGATTCCGCTCTTCGGTCCGTATGTGGGCAACCCTGAAAGCATCTGCTTTGAAAAATCTCTCGCTGCGGTGGCGAAGGGTTAACGGCTTGCGAATCCTGGCTTTTCGGCCCATCATTTCGCGTTGATCCATTAGGCTGGCGCATTCGCGTGATCGTTTACAATCTCAAATGCACAAATGGCCACGAATTCGAGGGCTGGTTCCAAAGCGGCGAAGCATTCGACGTGCAATGTGCGCAGCGCAAGCTTCTCTGTCCGATATGCGATACGCACAACGTCGAAAAAGCGATCATGGCGCCTGCCGTGGCCGGAACAAAAAGAAATCCGCCAATGACGAGTTGACCAAGATGCGCCAATTCGTAACGGGCATGCGCAAATACGTCGAAGAGAATGCCGACTATGTCGGTCCGAAGTTTCCCGAAGAAGCGCGCAAAATCCATTATGGCGAAAGCGAAGAGCGTCACATCTATGGCGAAGCCACGCTCAAGGAAGCCAAGGAATTGATCGAGGAGGGCGTCGACATCGCGCCCCTTCCGCCCGATTTGGACGAAACGGCGAATTGACTTCGCGACAGCGAAGTCATCCCCGGCGAGCGCGCCAAAGCGCGCGAGGGAAGGGGATCCAGGTTTTCATCTTCCGTCCCATAAGACGAAGCGTTTCGCTTTGGTCTAAGACCACTGCGAAACGGCGCGTTCTCGCGCTCTTGCGAAGGAGAACGAATTACCGCTGTCCGGTCAACTCTTTCCGTTCGACCGACGTCCACCTCGCGCCGCAACTTGCCATCCCCCGGGCGACAAAGTACTTCAGGCGAATAGGTGCTGACCAGCTATGCTGTCGTAGCAAGCAGAAGCCAAAAATGGGGGGTGGCAATGCCGTCATTGAGGCATTTTCTTAGTATCGTCTATCTGCCAATTGCGGTGCTCTGCATATCAAACGTATCGGCGTACGCGAACGCGGACGAGTTTTTACAGGCTGTAGTGTCCAATGACTATTCTGAGGCCCAAAGGCAGCTTGCCGCGGGCGTTGATATCAATGCCAAGGACGCGAACGGCAAGACGGCATTGCAGTACGCCCTGGACGCCAACGACACGAAGATGGCAAAGTTCCTTGTCGAGCATCACGCCGCTTACACGATCCATCAAGTGGCCGAACTGGGGGACGTGCGCCGCGTCACTGCGCTGCTGCATGATGATCCCAAGCTGGTATCGAGCCTCGACAGTAGCGGCTATACACCTTTGCATGCCGCGGCCGAGGCCGGGCAACGAGACGTCGTCAAGCTGTTAATCGCGGCAGGCGCGGACATTGGGGCACGCGATAATAACGGCCGCACTCCGCTGCACCTTTCCGTCGCGCACAAGGACATCGTCCTCATTCTGTTGAACCACGGTGCGGATATTAACGCCAAGTCCAATCTTGGTGAGACCATTTTGTTGGAGGCCGCAGAAGATGGGAACAAGAGGCTCGTCGAACTTCTGCTTGCTCGCGGAGCGGACGTAAACGCACGCGACAACAACGGACGAACACCTCTTAGCGCCGCCGAAAGTGCGCTCAACGAAGAGTGCGATGAATGCGACACAATAGGAGTCGCGAAGCTCTTGCGGCAGCATGGAGCCCACAAATAGTGTGGCATCACTAACGTCACATTTGGCGCATTTAGCAGTTCTGACGCTCGGCGGTAGGTCCGCCCTTGGGCCATATCCTGCCGTCGCGGCCGAGTATCGTTGGCCCCAAATGATCCGCACACATAGAAATCAATTCCCGCTCCCTCCGCAGCGATTCCCTCGCCCCCGCAGGGGGAGAGGGTTAGGGTGAGGGGGCGCTGGTATCGAGTGCGTTCTTTACGGTCACGAGCACGATGGCGATGTCGTCCGCGGCATAGTCATTCGGAAAGCGCAATACGCGAAATCCTTGAGCCTCTAGAAATGCATCGCGGGCCGCGTCGTACTCCGCCCGGGATGCATGAAACGGCCCATCCAGTTCCACGATCAGCTTGTGTTCGGCACACACGAAATCGACGATGTAATGGCCAATGGGGAATTGACGCTTGAACTTGTATCCGCCGAGTTTGCGATTGCGAACTTCGGACCAGAATAATTTTTCCATCGTCACCGGTTTGTGACGCATCTTTCGCGCCCGCACGCGATTTTCTGCGAGCGATCTTCGCCCCTTTGCGATCCTATCGCTGATCATCCCCCTCACCCCAACCCTCTCCCCCGATGGGGGAGAGGGAGATTCTCGAACTACTTCCCCACCACCATTTTGCGCTACTTCCCCGCCGCCGCCATGTAATTCACATCTGTATCTCAGGATAATTTCCACTTCCACGCCAAGGAATTGAAGCTTCCCTCGCCCCCGGAGGGGGGCACTGAGCGGCAGCGAAGTGCGGTAGGGTGAGGGGGTGCTGGTATCGAGTGCGTTTTTTACGGTCACGAGCACGATATCGATGTCGTCCGCGGCATAATCATTTGGAAAGCGCAATACGCGGAACCCTCGAGCCCCTAGAAAGGCATCACGGGCCGCGTCGTATTCCTATCATCCCCCTCACCCCGGCCCTCTCCCCCGTAGGGGGAGAGGGAGGTTTCGAGCTATTTAGAACACCGGAAGATGGCATGAATTTGGGGAAGATGCGCTTGCGTGGAAAGACCGCCGCCGCGGTCGACGTGCTTAGATGGGGCATTTGCGAACAACAATGAATTACTGCTTTTGGGCTGACACGTGACGTTCGAGTGTGCCTGCCGCACAGTAGCGGACATCCACTGGACAGCCGTTCTTAAGACGTCATCCTGCCAACAACTGTGAATTCTGCTAGGTTATTGTTCGGGATGGGAGAACATGATGTTTCGGGAATTGCTGGTGTGCGGGGTGGCGGCGTGTGGAGTAATGCTCCCTGCATTGGGCAGAGATAACGCGCCGCAAGACCCGAGGCCGCTCACATCAAGCGAGGACCGCACTTTTTTTCGTGTTACCTGTGCCCGACCCCTACCAAAGGACAAGGACGAGAACTGCGCATTGCTTCGTAGCTATCCCCGTGAAGGGCAGGCCAAAATCCCGGTCCGTCTTGAGTTTGAAGCCATAGCTTATGGAAGTTTTACGCGCCTGGACGCCGATCAAGCCTATGTCACATATTCCGGCGATTTTGAACCTCACCTGGCTGGGTACGGCGGCGGTATTCTGTTCGAACGCTCAAATGGCAGCTGGCGCCTGGTCCACTGGTTCTCCGGCGCGCAAATGGACCGTTGCGTCGCTCTTCCGCTTGAACGGCAGCAACGTATGCTATGCCTCGCGGTGTGGAATGGTCAGGGTGAAACGGACAGTTCTCTCTGGATTATGCAGGTGCCGACTTCACCGTCGGGAGAGGTTCGGCAAGCCCCCGTCCTTAAAGCTCAGGATGACACAGAAGCGGGTGATGGCGATGACATGGGCAACTACCAGTGCTCGCTCGCCCGGCGTCACAGCGAAGGCATCCTGCTATCAGTGGACAGACCCAGGCGTTCCGGCAATTCCGAAATTCTCGCCGAAGCCGATATTGTTTACGCTAAGGCGCGCGACGCAGATGCCGCCTGCCAACGCAAAAGCTTTGCCAATGTGCGGCAGACTAAAGGCATTGTGCGTTTCAAACTAGAGGGCTCACACATTGTGGTCCTCGCACCTGAAAAATTCGCCAAAACCGATTATTGATCGGCGCATCAAGAGGGCAGGCGTCGCAAATGTTCGCCCCACGATGAAATTAATTTCGGCGTCCTCCACTCAGTTCGGTTTATCTGGGTGGTCAAAAAGTAAAGTCCGCCCGCGTTGGCAACATCCTCTCCCCCTTCGGGGGCGAGGGAGATTTTCTGAACTACTTCCCACCACCACTTTTGATTACTTCCCTGCCACCACCATGTAATTCACGTCGGTATCGCTAGAGAGTTTCCACTCCCATGCCAAGGGATCGAAGCTCACGCCTTGCGTCTTCAAGACCTGCAGTCCCGCGTCTTCGAGCAGTTCCCGAAGCCGGCGCGGTTCGACGAAGCGGCTCCAGTCATGGGTGCCGCGCGGCAGCCAGCGCAGCACATATTCCGCACCGATCTTGGCAAGCGCCAGCGATTTAAGCGTCTTGTTCAGCGTTGCGACGAACATCAATCCGCCGGGCTTCATCAACTTTGAACAGGCGCCGAGATAGCCACGCAGATCGGCGACATGCTCGACGACTTCCATATTCAGGACCACATCAAAGGCGCGGCCCTCTTCGGCCAGTGATTCGGCCGAGGTTGCGCGATAGTCGACGGCGAGCCCCGACGCGGCCGCGTGTGTGGCCGCCGTTTTGATGTTTCTTTCCGATGCATCGGCCCCCAGCACGTCGAATCCCAAACGGGCCATCGGCTCCGAGAGCAGACCGCCGCCGCAGCCGATATCCAAGAGGCTAAGACCTTGGAACGGTTTTAGCCCCTGGCGCCCGAAATGCTTTGCCGCGGTCTCACGGATAAATCCAAGCCGGATCGGATTGAATTTGTGAAGGGGGGCGAATTTGCCGGTCGGGTCCCACCATTCGGCGGCCATGGCCGTGAACTTCGCGACTTCGGCGGGATCGATGGAAGGAGCTTCGGTCATGCGTGGTTTTCGCCGTTGAGCAGGGGGCTGGTGCCGTCTATGTATGACCGGAACGGCAGGCGCGCAAACGGGCGGATCCTATGGCGAAGATAGCGATGAAATTCGGCGGGACTTCGGTGGCCGACCTGGATCGTATCCGCCATGTCGCCGGTCTGGTGGCCAAGGAGGTCGAACGCGGGCACCAGGTGGCCGTCGTGGTTTCCGCCATGGCGGGAGAGACCAACAAGCTGGTCGGCTGGATCAACGCGATCTCCCCCCTGCACGACGCGCGCGAATACGACGCGGTGGTCGCCTCGGGCGAACAAGTGACCGCGGGGCTGCTGGCGGTTGCCTTGGGTGCGATCGGCGTTTCGGCGCGTTCCTGGACCGGCTGGCAGATTCCCGTTCGCACCTCGGCCATGCACGGCTCGGCGCGTATCGAAGGCATCGATCCCGCATTTCTGAACGAGCGCTTGGCGCAAGGCCAAGTGGCCGTCATTGCCGGCTTCCAGGGCATCGCGCCCGACAATCGCATCTCCACGCTCGGCCGCGGCGGCTCGGACACCAGCGCGGTTGCGGTTGCCGCGGCGCATCAAGGCCGACCGTTGCGACATCTATACGGACGTCGACGGTGTCTACACCACCGATCCGCGCATCGTGCCCAAAGCGCGGCGGCTGGAAAAAATCGCCTTCGAAGAAATGCTCGAAATGGCGTCGTTGGGGGCGAAAGTGCTCCAGACGCGCTCGGTCGAGATTGCTATGCTCTATCGCGTGCCCGTCCGCGTCCTGTCGACCTTCGATCCCGATGCGGGCGGCACGCTTCTGTGCGATGAGGAAGATATCGTGGAAAAGAAACCCGTAACCGGCATCGCTTATTCGCGCGATGAAGCCAAAATTTCGTTGATGAAGATTCCGGATCGCCCGGGCATCGCCGCGGCGATCTTCGGGCCGCTCGCCGATGCCGGCGTCAATGTCGATATGATCGTCCAGAACGTCTCGGAAGACGGGCGCAAGACCGATTTGACCTTCACCTGCAGCCGCAGCGAATTGGCCCGTGCCCTGGATTCCTTGGAGAAGGCGGGACCGGCGATCGGTTATCGAGAGATTACCTCCGACGCCAATGTTGCCAAGGTGTCGATCATCGGTATCGGTATGCGCGCGCATCCCGGCGTGGCGCAGACGATGTTCCGCACGCTGTCGGAAAAAGGCATCAATATTCAAGTGATTTCGACATCGGAAATCAAGGTGAGCGTGCTGATGTCTGAAGAATATGTGGAGCTTGCGGTGCGTGCGCTCCACTCGGCCTACGAACTGGACGTGGCATAGTATGGGCTGCACGCGTCGTATCCTAGGAGAATACTAATGCCCCCGGTCGCCGGTGGCGGCCCACGGACTCTCTTGCGCCGGTTGCGCGAGATCATGGCCGAGCAGGGAAGCGCGCAAAGCCGTCTCGATAAGCTCGTCACCGTCATCGCCGCCAATATGGTGGCGGAGGTTTGCTCGATCTATCTTCGCCGCGCCGGCAAGGTGCTGGAACTGTTCGCGACCGAAGGCTTGAACCCCGGCGCCGTCCACCGAACGCGGATGAAGGCGGGCGAAGGTCTCGTCGGACTGGTCGCCGACACCGCCGAGGCGGTAAATCTCAGCGACGCGCCCAACGATCCGCATTTCTCCTATCGTCCGGAAACCGGCGAAGATCCTTATCATTCTTTCCTCGGCGTGCCGATCGTGCGCGGTGGGCAGGTGTTCGGTGTTCTCACCGTTCAAAACCGCGTCGCGCGCCAATACAGCGAAGAAGAAGTCGAAGCACTGCAGACCGTCGCCATGGTGCTGGCCGAAGTCGTAGCACAGGGCGGTCTGTTCAATGTCGCCGAGCTGGACGAGCCGGAATTGAGCAGTGATCGGCCGCGCAAATTCCGCGGCGAGGGCTTGTCCGAGGGCGTTGCCGTCGGTCGCGTGGTGCTGCATGAGCCGCGCGTCAAGGTCGAGCGGATGATCGCCGACAATGTGCAGGACGAGCTGCTGCGTCTCGAAGAGGCCATCGGCGGCCTGCGCGAGTCCGTCGATGGAATGCTGGATTCGAGCGAACTGGATCTGACAGGCGAAGGCCGCGAAGTGATCGAGACCTATCGGCTGTTCGCCCATGATCAGGGGTGGCGCCAGCGCATGCGCGATGCGGTACGCACCGGCCTTACGGCGGAAGCAGCCGTGGAACGCGTGCA
This sequence comes from uncultured Alphaproteobacteria bacterium, assembly GCA_963822275.1. Classification (GTDB taxonomy): domain Bacteria; phylum Pseudomonadota; class Alphaproteobacteria; order Micropepsales; family Micropepsaceae; genus Rhizomicrobium. Next base: position 8,959 of record CAWGHR010000030.1, on the reverse strand, counting down.
AGACGAAATGCGCATTCGCGTTATCCGTACTGGCGACGCGGTGATGCGCGAGCGCGCCCACGACCTCGACGATCTCGCACGGCGGCTGTTGCGCCACCTAACCGGCGATGCCTCGCTTCAGGACATTCCGCGCGATGCGGTACTGGTGGCTCGCCAAATGGGTCCGGCAGAATTGCTCGATTACGGCCGCGACCGGTTGCTCGGACTGGTGTTGGAGGAGGGCGCATCGACTTCGCATGTCGCGATCGTGGCCCGCTCCATGGCACTTCCGCTGGTGGGCTCCATCGAAGGAATCACCGATGTCGCACGCGCGGGCGATTCCATTGCCGTAGATGGGGAAACCGGCGAAACGCATCTGCGTCCCTCGGCGGAAATCATTTCCGCCTTTGAAGAGAAGCGCACCTTAAGGGCCAATCGCGTCGCGCATTTTGCCACTATCCGCGAACTTCCGGCTGTCACACGCGACGGCGTGCATATCAAATTGATGATGAATGCGGGACTGCTGCTCGATATGCCGCACCTGGAAGAATCCGGCGCCGATGGCATCGGACTGTTCCGGACGGAGCTGCAGTTCATGATCGGCGAGACGATGCCGCGTCTGGCCGATCAGATCGCTTTTTACAAGGAAGTCATCGATGCCGCGGAGGACCGGCCTGTCGTGTTCCGCACTCTCGATCTCGGCGGCGACAAGGTGTTGCCTTATGCACGATGGGAACGGGAGGAGAATCCGGCGCTCGGTTGGCGCGCCATCCGAATCGCGCTCGATCGCCCGGCGCTGCTTCGCTATCAGGTTCGAGCATTGTTGGCGGCCTCGGCCGGCAAGGTGCTGCGCATCCTGCTCCCCATGGTCAGCAATGTTGCGGAGTTCAATGCGGCGCGCGCGCTGGTGGACCGCGAGATGGAGCGCGCCCGGCTGATGTCCCATTCGTCGCCCCGGCAGGTTCTGGTCGGAGCGATGCTGGAGGTCCCCGCGCTCGCCTTTATGCTGCCGCAGCTCATGCGCAGTGCGGATTTTGTGTCCATCGGTTCAAACGATCTGTTGGCCCTGGTGTTCGCGGTGGACCGCACCAATCCGCGCGTCTCGCGCCGCTATGATTCGCTCAATCCCGCAGCCCTGACGCTGATCCGGCAGATCGTGAAAAGTGCGGCCGAAGCGGGCGGCGAAGTTTCGCTTTGCGGCGAAATGGCGGGTCATCCGCTGGACGCCATGGCGTTGATCGGTTTGGGACTTCGGACCCTTTCCATGGCGCCGGCCAATGTCGGCCCGGTGAAAATGATGATTCGCAGCCTTCACTGCGGAGAAATCGCTCTGTTCGTGGATAAATTGTGCGGACGTACGGATCACTCGCTCCGCACCAGGCTTGCGGCTTTTGCCGCAGAACGCGGCGTGATCATCAAATAGTTTCACAGGGATACAGCCGAACTCTGAGTTGCGGACGGCGATAATGATGATTATTATCACTCTGGACATGATCTGGAGGCTGCAGCCGTGCGAAAATCATTGTTTTCTTTGTGTTTTCTCCTTTGCACGTCGCCTTTGGCGGTGGCTTACGCCGATGGAGGCCAAGCGGCGGCTCCGGCGCCCGCTGCTGCTCCAGCGCCCGCGGCTGCCCCCGCTGCCTCTCCCGGGGGCAACGAAGTTATTTGCAAGAGGCTCGACGCGACAACCGGCTCCCGGATCGGCGCACGTCGTGTCTGCAAGACGGCCGCACAATGGCTGCACGACCAGCAGGTCACATACGAGACGATGCAGAACCTGCAGCAGTACCAGCAGGACCAAGCCACAATGGGTCAGAGACCGGGCGAATAGTCTCTAAATTCGCCGTCATTTTTTGAAGTGCGTAACTGCAGTTTCGCTGTGGTTTATGCGTATTCTTTCGTTTAGGATTAAATCTATATAATCGCTTGAATCCGCTGCCGCCCGGCCGCAGCGAAGCAGTATTTTGGATATCCATGACAAAAGTCACGCGGCTGACGTTGGACGAAGACGGCGGATTGAATTGCCGGCGTATTCATTTGCGCGAAATTTCTGGGGACCTTGACACCCCATTGGAGACCGTTGGACAGGATTTGCGTGCCGGACGGCTACGGCGCGGTGACGATCTCGCGACGGTTTCTAAGGTTCTCAAAATCCGTAAGGACCATCTCGAAGCGCTCGAGGAAGACCGCATCGATGCCCTGCCGGGACGTACCTACGCGGTGGGATTTGTGCGATCGTATTCGGACTATCTAGGTTTGGATTCCGTGCAATGCGTCGAGCGTTTTAAGGCGGAAATCGCGGGCCGTAGCGATGAGGCGCAGCCGCCCGTCACGGTCATTGACGAAGACGATCATCGCAAACTTCCGCAAGGCTGGAAGATCATCGCCGGTGTCGTGCTCCTGCTTGTGCTTTATGGAGCTTATCAGCTTGCCGCGTCCGTCGACCGTACGTTGAACGAACCGGTAACGGCACCGCCGCCGCAATATACGCCGCGCCCTGTCGCCGTCGCGCCGAAGCCAGCGCCGGTGGCCATGGCGCAGCCCGCGCTCACGCTGCCCCAGACATTGCCGCAATCGGCCACGCAGACCAATCTTGGCGAGAACACCGTTGTCGCTCCGTTGTCTCAGACAACGAGCACTCCGACCACGACAGCCCAACCTTCAGCCCCCAACGGCTTGCTGCCCTCCGGCTCGGGGGAGACGCAGGCAGATGCACCGATCCCGCAGGGCCAGGTCTATGGCGAGCAGAACAAGAACGCCCGGGTTGTGCTGCATTTGCGCCAAGCGGCCAGAATTCTGGTTCAAGGGCCGGATGGCACATTGTTCATAAACCGCACGCTAAAAGCGGGCGATTCCTACAAGGTTCCCAATTTCGTCGGCATGACATTAACCACATCGAACGCAGGGGCAGTGGAACTTGATCTAGACGGCACGGCTATCGGTCTTGTAGGCAAAAACCAAGAAACGGCCGAAGGCTTGTCGCTTGATCCTCAGGCGGTTATGGATCGGTATAGCAGCGGCCGGTCCGGCAGGTAATGTCCGTCGGCGAAAGGTTGTCATGAGCGTTCGTGCCTATCGCGACATTCATCGGCGCAAGTCGCGCCAAATTCACGTCGGCTCCGTGCCGGTCGGCGGCGATGCGCCGATCAGCGTCCAAACCATGACGAATACGCTCACATCGGACGCCCGCGCCACGATCGAGCAAATTCGCGGGATTGAGGAAGCCGGCGCCGACATTGTGCGGGTTTCCTGTCCGGACGAGGAATCCACCGCGGCTATGAAGGCGATCTGCAAGGCCGCCAAGATTCCCGTCGTGGCCGACATCCATTTTCACTACAAGCGCGCCATCGAAGCGGCCGTCGCGGGCGCCGCGTGCCTACGGATCAATCCCGGCAACATTGGCAGCGCGCAGCGCGTCAAAGACGTCGTGAAGGCCGCCAAGGACCATGGCTGTTCGATGCGCATCGGCGTCAATGCCGGTTCGCTGGAAAAGGAATTGCTGGAGCGTTACGGCGAGCCTTGCCCCGAAGCGATGGTCGAAAGCGCGCTCAGTCACGCAAAAATTCTTCAGGACAACGACTTCCACGAATTCAAAATCTCGGTCAAAGCGTCCGATCCGTTCCTTGCGGTCGCCGCTTATCAGGCGCTGTCGGAAGCCATCGATTGCCCGCTGCATCTAGGCATCACCGAGGCCGGCGGGATGATCTCCGGTACGGTGAAATCTTCTATCGGCATGGGTATGCTTCTGTGGAGCGGCATCGGCGACACCATCCGCGTCTCGCTCTCGGCCGATCCGGTGGAAGAAGTGCGCGTCGGCTTCGACATCCTGAAATCGCTAAATCTCCGCCACCGCGGCGTGAACATCATTTCGTGTCCGTCCTGCGCGCGTCAGGGCTTCAATGTGATCGACACGGTGAAGCAATTGGAAGACCGGTTGAAACACATCACCACACCTATGTCGTTGTCGATCATCGGCTGCGTGGTGAACGGACCGGGCGAAGCGCGCGAGACCGATCTGGGCTTCACCGGCGGCGGCGCGGGCAAGGGCCACGGCCAAGTGTATCTCAACGGCGAGCCGGCCTATCGCATCGAAAATCCCGATCTCATCGAACACGTCGTCGCGCTTTGCGAGAAAAAAGCCGCCGAGATCGAAGCTTCGCGCGGCAAACTCGAAGCCGCACAGTAGCGATGTCGTCAGGAGTGATCTTGCACGCGGTGGCAATGTCGCCCGGACTAATTCTGCTCCGCACCGCTTTTGGAATGGTGTTTGGCTCCTTGCTGTTATTTCTTGGCTGGCTTTTGCCGGACAAGAAGGAAACGGCGTGGCGCTGGGTTGTTCCAGCATTCGGGGTTATCGGAATACTCCTGGTGTATGCGGGGGCTATTGGTTTTGCGGAAACCCTGGCAAAACTCGTCCTTAAGTCGTATTTCCAAGATGCCGGTACTGTTCCGAGGATTCTAGTGTTGACCGCGGCTTTTGTAGGTATGGCTTATGCGGTCGTGATCAGTACACAGTTGATCAAGAATGGCGCGCGGCTGCTGCAAGGTAAGAAGCCAAATCGAATAGAATGGATCAGACGGTCTCGGCCAAAACGCCGTCCCGCACACAAGGGATCTGCCTAATTACCAGCAAGTGGTTGACCAAGGTCCCATCATGATTCCCACCAATAAACTCGAACGCCTGCTGGACCGCTTTCATGCGGTAGAGGCGGAGCTTTCTTCCGGGATATCCGGCTCGACTTTTGTGAAGCTCTCGAAGGAGCATGCCGAACTTGCACCGGTGATTGGAGCCGTGGAAGCCTACCGCTCGGCGGAAAAACAATTTGCCGAGGCGGATGCGCTGGTCACAGACCCTGCCACCAATTCCGAGATGCGATCGCTCGCCGAGCAGGAACGCGCGGATTTAAAAGCGCAACTCGAAACCCTCGAACGCGAATTGAAGTTGCAGCTTTTACCCAAGGATGCGGCAGACAATTCCTCGGCCATCGTCGAAATCCGCGCCGGCACGGGCGGCGACGAGGCGGCGCTGTTCGCCGCCGACTTGCTCGGAATGTATCAGCGTTATTGCCAGCTTCAGGGCTGGCGCACCGAATTGATGTCGATGAGCGAAAGCGATCTTGGCGGCATCAAGGATGCGACGCTCGACGTGGTCGGCACCGGCGTCTACGCCAAGCTGAAATTCGAAAGCGGCGTCCATCGCGTGCAGCGCGTGCCGGTTACCGAGGCGAACGGACGCGTTCACACATCGGCCGCCACCGTCGCCGTGCTCCCGGAACCGGAAGATGTCGACGTCGTCATCAACGACAAGGATTTGCGGATCGACGTCTATCGCGCGCAAGGGGCAGGCGGCCAGCACGTCAACAAGACGGAAAGTGCGGTGCGTATCACCCATCTGCCCACCGGTATCGCGATCGCCCAGCAAACGGAAAAGTCTCAGCACAAGAACAAAGCCCAGGCGATGAAAATGCTGAAGGCAAAGCTCTATGAGATGGAGCGCCATCGCGTCGACAGCGCCCGCGCCGCCGAACGCAAAAGCATGGTGGGCTCCGGCGACCGCTCCGAGCGCATTCGCACCTACAATTTCCCGCAAGGGCGCGTCACCGACCACCGAATCAATCTGACGCTCTACAAATTGGACCGCATCATTTCGGGCGACGATTTGGGTGAGATCATCGATGCCCTGATCACGGAAGATCAAGCCGGGCCGCCTGGCGGAACTCGAAGCGGAAGAAACGTGAGCGGCGATGCTGCGACATCGCCTGGCCGCCGCCGGTGTCGACAATCCCCGTCTGGATGCCCGATTGCTGCTGGCCCACGCAAAAAATGATCCGGTGCTCTTCGAATCGTTCATCGCCCGGCGCGCCGCGCGCGAGCCGCTGGCCTATATTACCGGCCATAAGGAATTCTGGAGCATGGACTTCGAAGTCGGCCCGGGCGTCCTGATCCCGCGACCGGAGACGGAGACTGTTATCGAGTGTGTGCTCGGCGAGTTTCCCGATCGCACCGCGCCAGTTACAGGTCCTCGATCTGGGCACGGGTTCGGGCTGTTTGCTGATTGCACTCTTAAACGAATATCCGAAGCTCTACGGATTAGGCCTTGAAAAATCGGAAGAAACCCGCCGCTTCGCACTGCGCAATGTGGCTCGCCATGGAATGGCGAAGCGCTGCGAAATTCGCGAGGGAGGCTGGCCGGAAATACCGGAGGGGACCTATGACGTGGTCCTCTCCAATCCTCCCTATATTCGGTCGCAGGACATTAACAGCCTGGCACCGGAAGTCTGCCGTTATGAGCCCGTAATGGCCTTGGATGGCGGGGAGGATGGGCTTACCGCCTATCGCGCCTTGGCGCCCGAAATCACCCGCCTTTTGCGCCCAGGAGGGTATGCGTTTCTCGAAATTGGGGTCGGCCAAGATAAGACCGTGCCCGCGCTGTTTGCTGCAGCAGGCATGGAACCGGTGGCATTAACCCCCGATTTGGCTGGAAATCCGCGGGTCCTGACGGCGAAACCCAAGGAATGAGCCTTCCTTGCGGCGAAAAAAATGTTGGAAAAGCAGGACTAAACCGCTAGCGTCCGGGCCTGGGGACAGGGACCTGCCGGACGGCCAAAAATATTATGGCCGAGGCGGTGGCAGACGCGGGTATGCGTCGAGCCTTGGACAAAGCGAAAGACGAACACTGCATGTTCCAAATGCGACGCTGTCTGCGTGCATTATGGCGCGCAGGACAACGGCAATGATGACAAACCGTACGACGGATTCGATCCGTCAGAACTCAAAGGGGCACCAGTGAAGCGCTCGAGACGAGGCGGCCGCAGGCCGCAGAACGGCCATAGCGGACACAACGGCCATATCAGCGGCGGGGGCGGCGGCGGCGGCAATCCGAACCGCACCTTCGATTCCAATGGTCCGGAGATCAAAATTCGCGGTTCGGCTTCGCATGTCTACGAGAAGTATCTGCAGCTTGCCCGTGACGCGAATGCGGCAGGCGACCGGATCATGGCGGAGAACTATCTTCAACATGCCGAGCACTATTTCCGCATCTTGGCAGCCGCCCAGGCCCAGCAGCTGCAATATCAGCAGCAGAATCCTCAGGCCAACGGCAACACCCAGCAGCGTCCGCCGAACGGCGCGGGCGATCAGCCATACGTCCAGCAACCCGGCCAGTCGACCAGTGCGCCCTCCTTCTCCTTGGCCGAAGGCCAAGACCAAGACCAAGATAATGAGGATGACGACGAGGGTGACGAGGGCGAGGCGGGCGACGCGCAGGAATAAGCTGCGATTTCGCTTCGCAATCTGGCGTTTGCCGCAGCAGGGGCTTGTCCTTTTGCCTTATGCTTCCCAATTATGTCTCAAGGGTACGGCGCCAGGGCTGGGCCGTAGCCTGGATTTGTGAGACTTGTCCTAGGCTGCATCACAGAGCCTGGACTTGGGCTTGAGAGGCAGACATGGACATCGAAAAATTCACCGAGCGGTCGCGCGGTTTCATTCAATCGGCGCAGGGATTGGCGCTGCGTTCCAACCACCAATATTTCACGCCGGAGCATCTGCTCAAGGTCCTCATCGACGATGAGGAAGGCCTGGCCGCGCGATTGATCGCTGCCGCCGGCGGCAACCCGGAGCAGGTGCGCGATGGCGTTGCGCGCGCGCTCGACAAACTGGCCAAGGTAGAAGGCTCGGGATCGGGCCAAGTCTATCTTTCGCCGGAAACGGCGCGCTTGCTGGACGGAGCCGAGCAAGCCGCCAAGAAGGCAGGCGATAGTTTCGTTACCGCCGAATATTTGCTGCTGGCTCTGACCATGGCTACCGGCACGCCATCTGCGAAGATTCTCAAAGATGCGGGCGTTACACCGCAGAATTTGAACAAGGCAATTTCCGATCTGCGCAAAGGCGGTAGCGCCGACAGCGCCACGGCGGAAAACCAATACGATGCCTTAAAGAAATATGCGCGCGATCTCACCGAACTTGCCCGCACCGGCAAACTTGATCCGGTCATCGGCCGCGACGAAGAAATTCGCCGTACCATCCAGGTTCTGTCGCGGCGAACCAAAAACAATCCGGTCCTGATCGGCGAGCCCGGCGTCGGCAAAACGGCCATCGCCGAAGGGCTTGCGCTGCGCATCGTCAATGGCGATGTGCCCGAAAGCCTGCGCGACAAGCGGCTGATGGCGCTAGATATGGGCGCTTTGATCGCGGGTGCAAATTTCGCGGCGAATTCGAAGAGCGACTGAAGGCCGTTCTCAACGAGATCATTGCGGCGGCGGGGCAGGTGATCCTGTTCATCGACGAGATGCATACGCTGGTTGGCGCGGGCGCGGGCGAAGGCGCCATGGACGCCTCCAACCTTCTCAAGCCGTCGCTGGCGCGTGGCGAACTTCATTGTGTCGGCGCCACGACGCTGAACGAATACCGCAAATACATTGAAAAAGACGCGGCGCTGGCGCGGCGCTTTCAGCCCGTCTTCGTTTCCGAACCGACTGTCGAAGACACGATCTCGATTCTGCGCGGCTTGAAGGAAAAATACGAAGTCCATCACGGCGTTCGGATTACCGATTCCGCCATTGTGGCGGCCGCTCAGCTTTCCAATCGCTACATTACCGACCGCTTCCTGCCCGACAAAGCCATCGATCTGATGGACGAGGCGGCCAGCCGCTTGCGCATGCAGGTCGATTCCAAACCGGAAGAGCTGGACGAACTCGACCGCCGCGTTGTTCAATTGAAGATCGAGCGCGAGGCCCTGAAGAAAGAAAGCGATAAGGGGTCCAAGGACCGCCTTAAAGCGCTGGAGACGGAACTCACCGAACTGGAAGAAAAGGCGACCACGCTCTCCGCCAAATGGCAGGAAGAGAAAAAGTCTGTCCAGGATGTGCAAGGTCTCAAGGAACGGCTCGACAAGGCGCGTCAGGATGTCGAAATTGCGCAACGCAAAGGCGATTTCGCCCGCGCCGGCGAGCTGACCTATGGGATCATCCCGGATCTCGAG
>CAWGHR010000029.1:0-71475 GCA_963822275.1 uncultured Alphaproteobacteria bacterium | reverse complement strand
TGCCGAACCGACGGCCGAGGGCCGTCAAAGGAGAAACTCCCAATGACGATCGTAAGAACCGTTCCGGATATTAGAGCCCTGGATTTGTCCGTCAGCCGCTCCTTTTACGAGGACTTGCTTGGATTTAAAGTCGTTATGGACCAAGCGGGTATGCTGATGTTCGCCTCGCCGACGGAGCCTAAGCAGCAAGTGACACTGAACGGTGACGCCGCAGAATCTGTGGCGCTGCCTCCAGGCTTTGCCATGGACGTTGGTTTTCCCGAAAGCGTCAACGAACTCCATGCACGAGCCGTGGAGCGAGGCTGCATCATCGTTGAGCCGTTGGCGGATAAGCCAATGGGCATTCGCCGCTTCTCGCTGCTCGATCCCAACGGAGTGCGCATATCCGTCCTTGCCCATCTCGATCCTGCACACCAGCCTCCTCGTTGAACGAGCGGGCGGGAGATTGTCCACGGCGCCGGTTTCCCGCCCATATTGCTATGCGATTTCGATCGATTTTCCGCCGTCGGAGAGCTTGATCGGAATAGCTATAGAGACGCCGGTTCGGGATCCGCTTTTGTTCGGGAGAATTTATGGAACCGCTAAATCCCTGGTTTGGCAAAGCCGCGATACTCGTCATCATTGCCGCCATCATGGTGATCCGCGCACCCTTTGGACGTCAAAGCCGCAAAACTCCGATCGCGGCGAACCATCGCGGCGTGCGCGAAATTTTTGTCCTTGCGCTCGCTTGGCTTGGAAGCATGATCCTTCCGCTGCTTTGGGTCTTTTCTCCACTATTCGCCGGTGCGGAGTATCCGCTCAACCCGGCGGTTTTCGCTGCCGGTGTTCTGCTCGCCGCTTTGGGTCTATGGCTTTTGCGTCGGTCGCACGTCGCACTTGGGAAGAATTGGTCCATATCGCTCGCGTTACGCCAAGAGCACGAGCTTGTGACCTCCGGAATCTACCGATATGTACGGCACCCCATGTACACGGCAATTTTTTTGTACGCCCTTGGACAGGCCCTGGTTGTTCCAAATGGGATTGCCGGGCCTGCCAACCTCGTCGCTTTTCTGGTGCTGTTCGCGATGAGAGTTAAAGTGGAAGAGCGAATGATGGTCGATAAATTTGGCGACCAGTATCGTGCCTACAGGGCGAAGACCAAGCGGCTCATTCCTTATATATGGTAGAGCCTATCTCTTTGGCGGTACTCTGCCCCCGAGCTTGTCCGCCGTAGCTCGAAGAGCGAAGGCGGAAGCGAGGGGCGTCAGCGAGACAGCCGAAGGGGGTGCCTGCCAAATGGCGGCGGGAATTGGCCCAACGCAGTCCTGGTTCGAATGGCGAAAGTCGGTCCGCTAGCGGAAATTCATTCCAGTTCGCGATAGCGCCAGCGGGAGACATTCGTGGCACGCCCGAAGATTGAACTCGGGGCGATGATCCGGATCAAGCCGATCAGGCCGACGCGATCGTCCAGTCCTGCGGCAGCACCGAAGTTTCGTTGCGCAGCCGACTTATGGCGAGCGCGGCAGCCAAGGCGATGAGGTAACACAGCGCGGTCGCCGTCAGCGCCAAGTGCATGTATCCCGCGCGCAACGTCCAGGCGGTGAAATTGGAACCCAAAACGGTGCCAAACCCGGCCGCAACGACCAGAAGACCCGACGCCGACTTGGTCAGTTCGCCGGTGTTGCGGATTGCTTCGCCAAACACGGTGGGAAAGGTTATCGACAGGAACAACGCAGTGCCGAACAAGCTGGCCACCCCGGCGAAGCCTTGGAAAAGCTCTGCCAGTCCAAGCATCAGAATGCACGCCGCGAGCGCGGCCGCCAGCACGCGCAAGGGATCCCAACGAAGCATCATGGCGGCACCCGAACTGCGACCGATCCCGACAACGGTCCAGAATAGCATCGACGCGTTGGGCACCAATTGGCCCGCCGCGTCCGGCCAGGTTTGGGCGATGTAGGTGGCGGCCAGACTGCTGACCGCGACCAGCCCGATCATGGTCGTTCCCATTGCCACCATCGCAAATTGGAATTCCCGCCGCAAAAGAAGCGTGCGAAATTCCTGGCGAAGTTTCGCGCCGGCCGGGACGGGCGCCACGGCCGCCAGAGGGAACTCCACATTTTCGATCAAGAACGCCACGAAGACGACCACGAGCCCGACGAAAATGTAGGGATGCGCCAGCGTCTCAACGGTGAAGGCGTCCAGCGTTCCGCTGCGGGGGACCGCAATTCCGCGGCTGAAATGGACGGCCGCCACGAAACCCAATGGATAAAAGGCCTGCGCGAAATTGAGGCGCGGCACGGCGGTATGCGGCGATCCCATTTTGCAGATCAAGGGGTTCGCGCTGGCTTCGAGAAGGCACCAGCCGGTGCTGGTGATGATCACCGCCGCGACATAGTACAACGCGTAATGCTGCGCGATCGCCGGATAAAGCAGGAATGCGCCGGCCGAAAACGCGACAAGACCGAAGACGATCACCAGTTTGTAGCCGAGTTTGCGCAGCAGCAGTACCGCCGGAATGGCCGCGATCACATAAGTGACGTCAAAACTCGCACTCGCCAGATAGCGTTGCAACGGGGAAAGTTCGAAGTAGCGATCGAACGGTACGGCGATGCGTCCGTAGAGACCGTGCGCCATTCCCCAAACCGCGAATAGGCCGATCGTGATGGCGACCGCCAAGCTATACGTTCGCCTGTTATGCCGAGGCTCTCCCAACATCGCGGCTCTGGCCTTAACCCGACTTTCACCTCTCAGTATTCCCAAAATCCGTTAACAAGCCTTGTCGCAAACGCCCCCGAAAACGGGAAAGAGGCCCGAAAATAGGTTACCGTTTCGCATCCAACCCACGCCTTCTACCGCCGATAGTGATGCCAACGGTTTGGCGCCGGCACGGCCTCATTGCGGACATTCCCCGATCGGCACAACTCCGCGTTTGTAAGCATTTAAGAAATTCCGATTAGTCTGGTTCGTACGAAGCTGGACCGGGACAGGTATGACCGATCAAATGGTGGACACCGCGCCCGACGACGCAAAAAGGCGCGCGCCTGCGCTCGCCGTCGTCGCTCTGCTGATCGCGATGTGGGGCTTTGCGCAGTGGGATTTCACCAATGTGCTCTACAAGCTCACCGCGTTCTTCACCCTGAATCAGGCACAGATTAACCTGATCCCGACGGTCCTTAACGTCACTTATTTTCTGGTCGCCATTCCCGCTGCGATGTTTCACCGGCGCTTCGGCTACAAGCTGGGCATCATCGTCGGGCTTAGCGCGTCCTCGTTCGGTCCCTTTCTGCTTTATCCCGCAATGGCCCACCACGACTATATCTTCTTCGCAACCTCGGTCATGGTGATGACCGTCGGCTGGCCGTTCCTCGAGACCTGCCTCAATCCGCTTGCCAGCGAACTCGGTTCCCCGGAATCCTCCGTTCGCCGCCTCACGCTGGTGCAGTCGTTCTATCCCGTGGGAATGGTGATCGGGGTTTTCGTCGCGCGCTGGCTGCTTCAGTTCAACCTGAAGCCTTCGGCACTCGGTTTGGCCGAAGCCACGGCGCAGCCTTTCATCGTCGTCGGCATCGCGGTCCTGTTGCTTGCACTTGCCATAGACAAAATACGCTTCCCCGCCATTGCGTCGGAGAAAAACACCGGTCGCATGCGCGACGAGTTGCGTTCGCTGCTCTTGCGAAAAGATATTTTGATCGGGCTAGCGATGATATTCTGCTGCCAATTGGCGCAGGCGACGACCTGGGGCACGTTGATGTATTACGCCCCGGAGGAAATTCGAGGCGCGCAAACCAGCTACGGCGTCGACATGCTCCTGGTCTGCGGCATTCTTGCCGGGATTGGTCGCTTCGCCGGCGTCGCGCTGATGCGCAGGATCGAGCCCATGGCGCTTCTCGGCATGGCGATGCTCGTCGGCATCATGCTGATCGTTTCTTCGGCGACGTTCGGCGGCGCGACCGGATTTTGTCTGCTCATAAGCACCAGCCTTTTTATGGCGGTTGCCTACCCGATCATTTTCGGCAGCGTGATCCGAGACTTGGGGCCGCTCAGGAAGACCGCATCGGGACTGCTGGTGACGGCTGCCGGAATGGGCTCGGCATTCGAATTGCTGGTGGTGAACACATTACGCGGCACGATACCCATCCGCTATGTGATCCTGTGCGTGGTTCCGTGTTTCGTGGTGATCATGGTCTTCGCTGCCCTGGCGCAGCGCGTGCCGGCCCTGCAGCCGAGCAAGCAGGCATCCGCGTCTTAGGGAAATTTTGAAATTCTGGGACGTCCAATCAATTTCCAAAACTTTGCCATGACTCCCGCAAGCGTCAAAACGCGACGGAGACACTTCGCTGCCGTTCAGGCGCGCCAGGCCCGCGTGGCGCCACAATGCGCGGCGCCACGCGGATGCAGGTTTCTCACGTCAAAGCGATGATCAGAGCTTCGCTTTGATCCCGACATAGAAGCCTCGGCTCGGCTGCAAATAGCCCACCGGATCCTCGTAGCGCCGGTCGAGAAGATTGTTGACGCGCCCGAACAATGTCAGCCGATCGGTGATGTCGTAACTCGCCGCAAGGTTCACGGTGGTGTAGTCGGGGGCGTTCAATCGCGGAATTGAGAAATCGCGATTGCCGTCGATCCACGATCCCACATAAAGCACGGTCGCATTGAGGGAGAGATCGGAGGTCGCCTGCCAAGCCGCATTCAGGCTGACCTTATTCTTCGGCCGGCGCAGCAGCTCTTGATGGGCGATGTCGTCATTGGCCTCGGTGAAGGTGTAATCGGCCCGCACCGTCAAGGCGTCCACCGGGCGATAGGATACGAAACTCTCGAAGCCGTCGGTGGTGACGCGTCCGATATTGGCATAGGAGGTGAACGTCGCGTTGTCGGTGATCAGGTTTCTGATGTCGTTGTGGAAATAGGTGATGCCGGTCTGCAGCTTATCGCCCAGCAACGCCTGCTCGACGCCGAAATCATAGCCCAAGCTCGTTTCGGGCTTGAGATCGGGATTGGGAAAAAAACCGAAGGCCGGAAAGCTTTGGAACATCTGGCTCAGCGATGGAGCCTTGAAGCCCGTCCCGATACTGGCTTTGAACTTGGTGCCGGTTTCCTCGACGAGATAGGTGGGTGCGACGCGGAAGGTGGGCTTTGCGCCGAAGCGGTTATTGTCGTCATAGCGCAAGCTGATCGTATTGAAGAAGTTGGGAGTAAAGCTGGAGCGCAATTCGGCATAACCGGAATTGATCGTGGTGTGCGCAACAATCGGAGTTCCGATCTCATCCCGTTCGTGTTCGGCGCCGAGAACGAGAATCTCGTCGGCCGACAGCGTTATATTTCCCTGCCAATCGAATTTGACGCGATCGCCGGAATTGGTGCTGGGCGGTCCATCGGGGATCAGATTCGAGCGATTTGTCGCTGGTATAAGCCAAGCCGAATGTCTGCTCGAAACGGCCCCCGAAAAGTGCCGCATGCGCGGTTGCGCGCGTATAATATTGCAGCACGTCGCTTTGGCTTTGTTGCGCGGCCGGGAAAGCCGGAAAGGTGTTGAAATCCTCGCCGGTAAAGCGCAAGCGCGTATCGGTATAGCGCGCGACGAAGCCGAGATCGAAATTCTCGGTCACGTCATAGCCGAGCTTGGTCGATGCGTGACATTGTTGTAATGTCGTCGATACGCTTCTCGCCTGGTGCGCAGCAGATCGAGCGGCGTCACCGGCGTCGCACCGGCATGCAGATGTCGCAATGTTCGGCCACGTAGTGAAAGCCGTCCTTCGGAGCCGCTCACGCCGCCGCTCTGGTTGAACGTGTCGAACGATCCGCCTTCGACGCTGGCTGTGAACTGCGCCGGCCCCTCGCCGCTTTTTGGTGATGATGTTGATCACGCCGCCGATCGCATCGGAGCCGTAAAGACCGCTCTGCGGTCCGCGCAGGACTTCGATCCTGCGCGATATCGGGCTGTGAGAAATTGCCCGAAATCGAACGTATCGTTGGCACTGCTGGGATCGCTGACGTCGATGCCGTCGACCAGCACTTTGACGTGGTTGGAGTTCGTCCCGCGCATGAACACCGATGTTTGGCCGCCCGGGCCGCCGGTCTGCACGACGTTCAAGCCCGGCACCTCCTGAAGGAGGTCCGGCAGTGTGAGCAATTCTTTGGCCGCGATATCGTCGGCCGTGACGACGGTGATGCTGCTCGCGACCTGCGATTCCAGCGTGGGAATGCGGGTAGCGCTGACGACCACCGTTTCCGGCGATATCCTCCGCGCGCGCCTGCGTGGCGGAGGCAAGTGCGATCAGTCCGACTGTGGCAAGCAAAGTAGATTTAGAGCATGACGTTCTCCTGGTTTTGATCCAGGAGCCGGCACGCGAAGGCTTCAGCTTTGAGAAAACTCCATTCACACCAGGCCCCGCGACGACGACTCCAACACTGTCGTCGCGACGGTTTCCCCCGCAGTCCCCAGCGCACCCCGGCCGGAAACAGGACGACAGCGCGAGGCAGGTCTCCTGGCTCCCGGGTCTCTGCTTCCGTCCACCTTCCCAAGGCCTGAGCCTCAGTGGCGTACTCGGACGATCGCTCGCCGGTTACAGTTGCGGGGGCAGCCGCGGTATCAAACCGCGTTCCCATTCAAATCCCTTGCGGGAACCTCACACGTGAGAACAGAATATTCGGAAATTACCAAAGGTCAAGAGAAGGGGAAAAGTGGTGGGGTTCTAATTTGATTTTCGCTTCCGAAGTTCCGGGTGTACATCCCGAAAGCCGACAGATGCCCCCTCTGCCGGCGGACGTGCATTCCCACCCGGCTCCCAGCCCACGACTGCTCCAGAAATCCCAATGTTTTCGCGTCGGACCAAAGGCATACAGACCAACCGCAATAATCACCACCAGAACAAAGCCCGTGACGATCTTCGCAGACGGCTCCCACCACCATTCGAGCAGACGCAACTTGATGGACGATGGACGTTCTGCGCCGATCATTTTGCTGCCCTCTGCTCCGCCACGACAGCCGCTCTCTTTATCGACCTAAATTTGGTAAGGCGATCCGTCTTTGTGTACGACCTCCATCTTGCCCTCCGCGGTCTTCGCCAGCTTGATATCGTCATCCGGGTAGGTCACGACATCGTTTAAGCTGCGATCGCCGATCTCCAAATAAACGACATCGATTTCACCTTTGTTGACGAGATGATGAGCATCGGCACTTCCGGCCTTGAAACCCGCACACATGCCCGGCTTCAATTGCGTCTCGCCGCCATTCGTGATCAGGGTCGGCGTACCTTCCAGAACAAAGACGAATTCGTCTTGCTCCGAATGATAATGTCGTGGTGCCGAAATGCCGCCTGGAGCCAAGCGTGTCAAATTGACACCAAAATTCGTCAGTCCGAACGGATTGCCCAAAGCCCTTCTTTCGCGCTTTGCCATCAAGGAGACCAGCGGTTCGGGAAACGCAAACAAAGGCGGCCGCGGCGGGACGGATTGAGCCTCGATCGCGATAGGAGGAACGTCGGTCATCGGATTGCCTCGGGGAAATATTCGTCGGAAATCATCCTACATTATTGCACCCGGGCATATCCGCTCCCGGGCCATTTTGCGCATAGCAGCTTTGAGGCTGGAACAGTTTCGGATTGAATTGAATCGTTTTGTCATGCCCGGCGAGCACGCGGCTCTCGCATGAAAGCGAGAAGGTTTTTACTCTGGCCCCATTCCGCCCGCCCATTCCGCCCGGCAAACCGGGCCTTCGTCTTAGACAGCCAAAAGAACTCGAAGCCCCCGGCCTGCGGACAAATGGGACGAAGTCGCGGCCGAGGGCTTCGATCACACCGCCTGGGCCCATGGGGATGAGACCAAGGCGTCAAGCGTTTTGACACGTAGGGGTCGCGTTGAAGAGGTTCGGAATTTACTCAGTGCCGTCCGCGCAGCGCCGTATCTACCGCTATATATAAGGTGCGAATAACGTGATGGCCGCGCCATCCACTTTTTGTTCCCCGGCGCGGGCCATGCAACCACGACGATCGGGTCGCCATATTCTTGACGGTCGGCTCGGTCGGTCGGCGCCTTAATTGTTCAGAGTAAGGGTGCGTTTGCGATTGTCGATCGACCATGACTTGAAGCGCTTGAGAAAGCTTTGGCCCAACAGACGCGGGCCGTCGCCGGGATAGACAGCCGCTTCCACATCGTCGATTTCACTATCGCCCACCTTTACGGACTGCAAATTGTAGACATGCGCCATCGTGACGGTTCCGTTGGCGAGCTGGATTTGCCGATAACCGCGATCGTCGCCTTGGCGGATCAGACCGCGCTTGCGCAGACGTTCGGCGTCCGCATTCGGCATCGCCACCAAGGACGCGCCGCTGTCGACCGTAAACAATTGCGCCTCGGTGCCATCGATCGAACTCGATACCGCCAAGGATCCTCCATCGGGCTCGCCGGTTACCAACGTCTGGTGCGGATTGCTCGGCGAAACCGATGCGTTCTGGCTTGCAGCCTCCTTCGCATATTCTCCGCCCATGCTCAGTTGGATGCGGCGAATCTGTTCGGTGAAATACGGCTTATATCCTTTGGATACCAACTGGTCGTCGAAGCTCGTGAGAAGTTCGAGCGCCTCTTTCGCACGGCCCTTGCGTACCAGCTCGTCGGCCAAGTCGCCGCGAACATCCACCAGACTCGGCACCAGTCTGAGCGCGGCTTGGTTCTTCGCTATTGCGCCATCCGTGTCGCCGAGCGTGTCGAGCGTTTTGGCGTAGCCGGCGTAGAAGTCATAGGTTGCGACGCCCATGGTTTCTGCTTTCTTGTAGTAGTACAGCGCCTCTTTGTGGCGGCCGTCTCGCGTCAAGGTGATCGCGAGCAACGCCGTGGCGTGTGAATCTTTGGGATATTGCTTGAGATAGGCAAGCATGTCGGCCTCGGCGCAGGGCAGGTTGTCGCCGCGCAGACAGAGCTCCGCGTCGCCCATGCTCGGCGTGCCCTCCGGCAGGACCCATGTGTTGTTTGTTTGGTTCTGCTGCGTTGACGTCCACATATCCAAAAGCGCTTTCTTGAAAGTGAGCGCCCCGGCTCCCGCACAGATTACCAATAAGCCCAACACGATCAGCGGCGCGCCACCTCGCTTGTGCTCAATTGGCTTGAAGTCGCGCAGCGATTGCCGCCCGTCCTGGTCGTTGCTCATGATGTCCCCCCGGCGGCGATCTTAGTGCGCCTACCCCGAATTGATCGCGATCACAGTATAGCGCTTCGGCATGCTTGCCGGAATATGTAAGCAGGGCCTAGACTGTTTGGTAGAGGCAGGTTCGCACTGTCACGGGGGAACACTATGGCACGTTTCGGTGTCGCAGCTGTGGCGCTGGTCGTCACGGCACTTCTGACAACATCCATCCTTGCGCAAGAGGCCGGCGGCCTCGAAACCGTCGTGGTCACTGGCGCAAGAGGGGAATATGACCCGCAGACTGTGCCCCACGTTATTCTGCTGCGGCGCGCCGATCACGTAATCACCAAGGTGCGCGTGGTCTGCGATACGCGAGAGTTGAGCAAGCGCCGACAGGAGTTAAAGGACACGTTACGCAGCATGATTGGCGAAGCGTCAAGGAGCGGCACGATCTCACTCGGCGTAGGCGACGAGATTGTCGCGGACCTAACAGAGAAGATGCTCGACAAGGTCATTGAGCCTGACGCGAAAGCGGACACCAGCGTCGCCGTCGTCGTCATCAAAACACGCGTAACAAAGGAAGACATGTTCGACGATGCGACGGGGCGGATCGAACGCTTCATCGAGACGACACCCAAAGCCGGTCGCACGGAAATTCTCCGGGAGAACCGTTGGGACTTGACGATTGTCGGGCCGGAACAATATCGCGCCGGGCTGATTGCCAAAGTGGCCGAGGACGCCAAGCAGACAGCAAAGTTATTCGGACCGGATTATATCGTGCACGTTGAAGGGCTGCAGCATCCCGTAGCTTGGTATCAAAAGGGACCGCTCGATCTCGCGCTCTACATTCCATACAGTCTGACGATCGCGCCGCCGACGCGCTGAACCCAGAGGAAATACGCGGTCAAGCACTCTACCTTCATGGGGTAGTGGCATTCACGCGGTCTGATCGCGCAGGGTATACTAAGCACCGCAAAGTTCCGTAAGGCCATTTTTTGAGGAAACAATGGATCGCGAAATCGCACAAATGATTGTGATGACGGCCGCCCGAGCGACCACGGAAATTGGCAACTTGATGCCGTTGCTAAAGGAGCACGGGGAAGTTGAAAAGGATGATGCGGTAAGACAGGCGATCGCGTCGGCGGTGTACGAAGGAGGGCAGATCATGGAGCAATGTTTTGCCCAGTACCCCGACCTGCGCGATCAATCAGAAGTGCGTCTCAACAAATACGGACGTTCCTATTATTGAGTTCGGCAATGCTAAGTTCCGGCGCTTCTGCAGCCAACTGCGAACGGGAAGGCGCGCGTGCAATCCGTTCCGGGAGCACGTATCCGTCGTAAGTGCTCCCCCGTGCTATCCTAGCCGAGAAGGTATTGACGCTCGCCCCCTGCGGTCGTTTGGCTTGTGTTGCGATCGCCTATTGTTGTTTGGCTTCGCGGCAACGTGCGGCCAGCCACGTCTTGAATGCATTCATGGCCGGCGTCGGAGGTTTCGATATCAGTCGGGTGAGCCAATACGCCCCCACATCGATCTCCAGAGAAAACGGTTGCACCAAAGAACCCACATTCAATTCGCGCTGAAACATGCAGGGCGGTGCGAGCGCCACGCCTTCGCCAAGGATCGCCGCCTGAACCATAACGGCGGAGGTATCGAATATCGCTCCCCGCGCGACAACGTTGGGCACGTTGGCCGCTTCGAGCCAGCTCGGCCAATCCTGTGTTCGATAAGATCGCAGCAATGTGAATTTCCCAAGATCGCCGAATTGGCGCAGCTGCGCGGCGATCGCCGCCGAACAGAGAGGCGATATCGCAGCGCCCATCAACCGATCGGCATGCACGCCATGCCAAGCGCCCTCGCCGAAGCGGATCGCGTAGTCGAGACTTTCGGTCCACAGATCGACCTTGTTGTTGTTGGTCATAAGGCGAAGATCGACAAACGGATTTTGCGCGCGAAAATCGGCGAGCCGCTCGACCAGAAAGCCGATGGCGAAGGTTCCCACCACGCCGACCGTCAGAACTTCGCGCGATCCCCCTTCGCTGATCGCACCGAGCGCCCGCTCGATGCGCGCAAACGCATCTTCGACGGTCGGTGCGAGCGCAGCACCTTCATCGGTCAGAACGAGTCCGCGTGTCGTGCGGCGGAAAAGAACGGCGCCCAGATGATCTTCAAGCGCTTTCACCTGATGGCTCACCGCGGCCTGGGTCACACACAGCTCATCGGCAGCGCGCGTAAAGCTGAGATGGCGCGCGGCGGCTTCGAAAGCCCGTAGGGGATTGAGCGAAATCTCGCTGAGGGACACGGCTCGCTCCATATAAAAAGTATGGACGAGCCTAAATTATCATCGCTTGAAGCGAGGCTCAACCCCAAGCATCTTGCCGAAATATCGAGATCACGAATGAGTTTTGCTAATGGGGCAACCCGGGCAAGCCGCAACGGAGACAAATAATGAAAAGGCTGATTATCGCGGCCATTCTATTGGCGGCATCGCCGGGGATGGCGCAAAACGGGACGACCGCCTGTGCCTCTTGCGCGGCGTGGAATGCGCCGCAGCAGCCCTATCGGGTCTACGGCAATACCTATTATGTCGGCACCAAGGAACTGAGCGCGATCTTGATCGCGTCCGACCAAGGGCTGATCTTGATCGACGGCGATCTTCCCCAATCCGCGCCGCAGATCGCGGACCATATTCGCACCCTTGGCTTCCGGCTGAAAGACATCCGGCTCATTCTAAATTCTCATACGCATTTCGATCATGCCGGCGGCATCGCCAAGCTTCAATCTTTGAGCGGCGCGCGTGTGGGCGCCAGTCCGTGGAGCGCCGAGGTTTTGCGCACAGGCGGCACCGGGCGAGACGATCCTCAATATGAATCTGCGCCTGGCATTGCTCCCGTTTCCCGCGTCGAGACCGTTGGGGACGGGCAGAGCCTGCAGATCGGCAGCCTGGCGATCACGGCTCATTTCACGCCCGGTCATACGCCCGGCGGAACCAGTTGGACTTGGCAATCCTGCGAAAAAAGCCGTTGTCTTCAAGTCGTTTACGCCGACAGTCTGACGCCCGTATCGGCTGACAAATATCGCTTCCGCGATCATCCTGCGCTGTTGGCCGGATTCGAGAAAAGCTTTGCTCTATTGGATTCATTGCCCTGCGATATTTTGCTGACGCCGCACCCGGAATTTTCAAACATGGCCCAGCGGCTGAAAGCGCACGACGCCGGTCAAGCGGACGCCTTCGTCGATCCCAATGCCTGCCGCGCCTATGCCGCATCCGCCCGAAAGGCCTTGGCCAAACGTCTCAAGCAGGAAGAATCCAAACCGGTCAAAAAATAGGAATCCCGTGCAGGAGCGCGATGCCCCAATGGGTGAATGGTGCGTTTGTCACAGGATCTATCCGCCGCTCCCCATTGCGCCTCACCGCCAAATCGCCTGCCTTGAGTAGAATCCGAGGCTGACCCGCTTCATGGCCTGCACCTATGATTAACGCCTCGAAGCGAGCGGACAAATCCGCTGCTCGGCCCACAGCCAAGGCGAACATCATGAATTGGGATCAAGTCGAAGGAAATTGGAATCAGCACAAAGGCAAGATCATGTCGCGCTGGGGAAAGCTGAGCGACGACGATATCGAAACAATCAAGGGCAAGCGAAGCGAACTCATCGGTCTTCTTCAGAAGCATTACGGCCGCGGCACCGAGCAGGCCGAGAACGAAATCGATCAATGGATCAAGAAACTCAACTAATCGCTGCGGCGGTTCCCCGCTGAAAATGCATTCATTTTGCGCAATAGGAGCAACAGACAATGGTCATCGATATGCAACTCGAAACACTCATCATTTGGCTCGTGATCGGCGCGATCGCGGGTTTGTTGGCCGGCATGGTGGTCAAAGGCGGCGGCTTCGGTCTGCTCGGCGATATGGTCGTCGGAATCCTCGGCGCCTTTTTGGGCGGCTGGCTGTTGCCGAAACTCCATATCCAAATGGGTATCGGTCTTGTCCCCGTCATCGCCACCGCAACCATCGGCGCGATTTTACTGCTTCTCTCCATGCGGGTTATTCGACGGATCTGAACGATCCCGGCAATGCCGGATCGTCCGTCGGGCTTGTCGTCGAGAACAACGCAGCGACGGGAGCACTATGGGGTGGATGGGGTTCCCGTCGCTGGATTTCCGGGGCAGGGCCGCGCGCGGTTCGAGGCGCCGCCGTCCGCACGCTGGCGCTACGGACCCTGAGGCGCGAGCGAAGCGAGCCTCGAAGGACGGCGGCGCACCTCACCATGACGCGCGGTCCCGCACCGGGATGACGTGATGGTTTCGTCCGAACGTCCGGCGCGCCCGCGAAGAGTGTCGCGTTTTGGCATTGGTGAAGCTTCGGTATTTCGCTACTATGCCCTACCTGGGAATTCGACGGGAGGGGACGATGAAGAGGCTTTTGTTCACTGCGGGGATCGCTTCGGCAATAATTTTTTCGTCCGCAACGGCGTGGGCTTATGGCGCGCTCGCCGTCGGAGTTCCATCCAATGTCGCGGTCGATGGCTTTGCCTACGGCACGAATGTGGATTCGCCGAGCGAAGACGTGGCTCGGGACACGGCTTTGAGCAACTGCAAAGGAACCAACCCGAACTCGACGGTCAATTCCCAGCCGAGCGGTCCGGCGCAGAAATTGTGCACGCTGGTGACGACATTCCATCTTCAATGTGTCGCCGTGGCGGAAGACCCCGCGGCCGGTACGCCGGGCGTCGGTTGGGCGGTTGCCCCAACTCTGGAATCGGCCACCGAACAAGCGATGAACAATTGCAAGGCGACGGCCGGCGAAGCCCGCGCGCAGTTTTGCGCCAGGGACTCATATTCCTGCGATACCAAGTGAGGCTGGTTCGCGCTCAAACTCCGTGCCCCCTTAATTCGAAACGCGGCTCGCGAGGACTATGTAAACAGGACCTAGAGCCTGATCGGATAAATCTAAATCATCTCTTCGTCATGGCCGGGTCCCGCCTACGCCAAGGCTTCGGCGGGCAAGAAGACGCGCACTCGGCCGCCGTAGTTTTAGCGAAGGTGGCAAGCCCGGCCATGACGAAAACTTGGTTCAATTTCAACCAATCACCCTTTGGCTTAAATTTCATCTGGGGATAGTTGTGTCACCGAAATTCGCGACGCTCCCCATGAAGCGAGCAAAAACCCTTTATCGCAAAGCTTTCTTTTGCCGCTCGTTTGCCGGGATTACATCTACTCTGATTCCGATTCTCTCCAAGGAACGCCGGCGGCAATAATGTCGCGGATGTTCCACGCTTTTGACCGATCCGATAGACGCTGCACGCGCTACTATGATGGGCGATCGGTTCCACAGGGGGCATCGAAATGGATCGCAGAAATTTCCTCAAAAGCTCAGTTGCCGTAACCGGCGGTGCGTTGCTTGCGCATCCCGGTTTTGCCGCAACATTCTCTTCTCGACAGAATATTCCGGGCGCCGTTTCACCGTCTGAAATCGCCAAAGCGCGCTTCCCGAAGGATTTTCTCTGGGGCACGGCAACCTCCGCCTATCAAGTCGAAGGCGCCTGGAACGAAGACGGCAAGGGCAAATCCATCTGGGATCGTTATGCCCATGCCGGAAAGCTGGCGCAGGGCGCCACCGGCGACGTCGCGTGCGATCAATATCATCGCTACAAAGAAGACGCGGCGCTGATGAAGCGGCTGCACTTGAAAAGCTACCGCTTCTCGATTTCGTGGCCGCGCATCCAGCCGGATGGAAGCGGAGCGGTCAACCAAAAAGGCCTGGATCATTACAGCCGCTTCGCCGATGCGCTGCTGGAGGCGGGCGTCCGCCCATTCTGCACTCTCTATCACTGGGACTTGCCGCAAGCGCTGGAAGACAAGGGCGGCTGGCCCAATCGCGATCTCGCCGGTTATTTTGCCGACTACGCCGGCGTGCTTGCCAAACATCTCGGCGACCGCATCACCGTATGGGCGCCGTTCAACATGCCATGGGAGATCGCGCATTCCGGCTACGGCACCGGCAGTGCGCCGCCTTGCAAGAAAGACTTCGCATTGTTCTGGAAAGCGGCGCACACCATTGCACTGGCCCATGGCGAGGCGTTTCGCGCCCTCAAAGCGGCATCGACCAAGGCGACGGTCGGTAGCGCCTGGGAGCAAGAGCCGCTCGTCGCCAAAACGGACAGCGACGCCGACCGCGCTGCGACGGCGCGATACGATGCGCTTCACAACAGGTTCTTTATGAACGCCGCCCTGCGTGGTGAGTATCCCAAAGAGTATGTGGGGGCGCAGCAGATGGAGGCGATGGGTTTCAAGCCGAACGATGAGAAGATCATGCGCGTGCCGCTCGACTGGATCGGCGTACATTATTATCTGCGGCTGGTGATTTCTGCGACCGGGCAGGGCGATCCGAACGGGCTTGATCCGCTGCCCGGTATCGGCGTCGAACTCTCCTCCGAGGGACCCAAATCGCCGAGCGGCTGGGAAATGTGGCCCAACGCATTCTACGATATGCTGATGACGCTATCGCGGGACTACGCCAACCCCATCATCGAAATCACCGAGACCGGGACGCCTTATCCGGACACGATGGCGATGGGCGAGCAGATGCACGATGCCGCCAGGATCGAATGGTACCGCCAGCATTTGGCGGTGCTGTCGCGTGCGCTCAAGGACGGCGCCCGGGTGCGCGCCTATCATGCCTGGTCGCTGCTCGACAATCTGGAATGGGGCAGCGGATTCACCAGGCGCTTCGGTCTGGTGCATGTCGATTTCAAGACTCAAAAGCGCGCGATCAAGGATTCCGGCCGCTGGTATGGCCGCGTCGCCGCCGCAAACCATTTGGGGGTGTAAGCTCGTTTGTTTTCTGCCCCCACGAGTGTTTTTTTCTGCCCCACGACTTGGCCGCCGCAGCTTAAGCGAAGGCGGCCGCTTCGTGGGGGTAGAAAACGTCTGCGAGTCTTCCCCCCGCTTTGCTTCCGCCTTCGCTCTATCGCCGCCGCAAACAATTGGGGGATGATTTGTCTGACTATTGGCTGTAAGATCGCCCGCAAGAGGAACCGTGACGGCGGCGGCGATCCCCGCGCCAAGTCTCGGAAGAAGATCATCTTGCAACATTGCCGGGAGGGCAGACCATGGTGGATATCGCGTCGCGCAAAACGGGCGTCAATCGTCGTAGCGCATTGATCGGAGCGGGTTTGGCGGGCGCACTGCCTGTGTTGGCGGGGCAGGCGCAAGCCTATCCTCTGACGGACAGTTCGCGCGACGGCGCGCGCGGTTGCTCCACGCCGCGCTCGGCTGTGGTGAAAACCCAATACGGCAAGGTGCGCGGCTATCTCGCCGGCGACGTCTTCCAATTCAAAGGCGTGCCTTATGGCGCCGACACGGGCGGCGAGAATCGCTGGCTGCCGGCCAAGGCGCCGGCGCGCTGGGACGACGAATATCCCGCACTGGCTTACGGCGCCAATTGCCCGCAGACGCTGCACGATTTCCGCGCCGTCGAGCATACTTTCCTGCAGCAATGGACCGACGGGTTTCCCGGCGAAGATATGCTGAAGCTGAATATCTGGACGCCGTCGCTTTCGGGCAGCCGGCCGGTGATGGTGTATTTCCACGGCGGCGGTTTTAGTTTCGGTTCGTCCTACGAATTGGCCTCCCATGACGGCGCGCAAATGGCGCGCAACCACGATGTCGTTCAAGTGTCGGTGAATTATCGCTTGAACGTGCTGGGGTTCCTCGACCTCGCCGAACTGGGCGGTTCGGCCTATGAGGATTCGGTCAATGTCAGCATGAGCGATTTGGTCTTCGCGCTGAAATGGGTGCGCGACAACATCGCCGCGTTCGGCGGCGATCCCGACAAGGTCTTGATCTACGGCCAATCGGGCGGCGGCTCGAAAGTGACGACGCTGATGGGCATGAAATCGGCCAAAGGTCTCTTCCACCGTGCCATCGTTCAATCCGGCGGCGGGGGCAATCCGCCTTCCGCCGAACAATCGCGCGAATTCTCGCGCCAGCTGATCAAGGAATTGGGCGGCGCGGATCTGCGCGCGCTGCAAAAGATGGAATGGCAGAAATTGTTCGACGCCGGCAACAAAGCCGCCGAGCGCATCAACGGTCCGTTCCGCTTCGACATGATGGCGTTTGTGCGGATGTTCGATACCGCGCGCGTCGGTTGGGGGCCGACGGTGGACGGCCGTTTGATCGATGTGCGCTCCTACCATGACGTCGCGCCGGAGGTTTCCAAACAGGTGCCGGTGATCATCGGCAATGTCAGCGAGGAGGGTATGCGTTTCGGCGACAATCCGAGCGAAACCGAATGGCGCGCGCGGCTGGCCAAGTCGCTCGGCGAAGCAAAGGGCAATGCGTTGGCGGATGCGATGAAAGCCGCTCATCCCGAAAAGGCGATCCGCACGCTTTCATACGGCATCGGCGGGCTGGGGATGCGCAACGCCGTTCAACGCATGGTGAAGTTGAAATACGAACAACATGGCGCACCGGCTTTCCAATATCTGTTCCAGTGGCAGTCGCCGCAATTGGACGGCGTGGCGGGCGCTTGGCATACCGCCGAACTCGCTTTCTGCTTCGACAACACACGGCGCTGCGAGCGCGGCACCGGCGATACGCCACAGGCGCGTGGGCTTGCGACCACCATGGCGCGCGCCTGGGCCAATTTTGCGCATAGCGGCGATCCCAGCCAGCCCGGACTCGCCTGGACGCCGAGCGATCCGGAGAAATGCCAGACCATGGTGTTCGACAATCGCTGCCGCATGGAGAACGATCCCGAGGGAGAGGTGCGGCGCCTCTTGCTGAGTTGAGGGGAGGCCATCGATAGTCGCCGCGGCCGCTCGATCCGCCCGTCGCGACATGGAACATGGTCGTTTTTGGGGAAACCCACCGGCTTGCTATCATAGCCGCACTTAATAACAATAAGATGCAGCGGCTGGTCTGTCGGAGGTTGAGATGCGTCTCCTAACCGGTTCCATCATTCTTCTACTGTACGGCTCTGCGGCGCTGGCGGACACGCTTGTGACGCCTGCGGGCAAGATCGAGCTTCCGCCCCCGCATAGCTGGGAACACTATGTGAATAAGAACCCTACGCCAGCGGCCGATCAGGATGTGAGTTGGGGCAAGGCAGGCGTCAGCTTCTCCCAATACCATCAGGATAAAATCTATTGCGGCTTTTATGCTCTCCAGCACGCGCTGAAAACGCCGGCCTGGGCGATGCACGGGCACCATACGCTTGAGGCCGTTATCCATAAGGACTACAGCGATGCCCAGTTGAGGCAGTCGGGCCGGGAAGAGATCGAGCATTGCCTGATTTTGCTCGGCTATAGTAGGTTCCGCCTAACACCCCAACAGCTCGCCCAGCTCGAAGCGCTAGCGTACGGTACTCCGGACCGGGAGATCTACCTTTATACGCTGGCAAGCGATGCGACGGTGCTGAACAGGCAGAAGGTCTGAATTTGCCGGAGATGATCCGGGAAGAAATTGAGGCAGAGTAAACCCATTTTCACGACGACTTCCTTGGCATTCGTTTGGCGGGATTATATCGACTCTGACCCCGTTTCTTCCCCGGCTCGAAATGCGATACTGGCGAGTTTGCGAGGTAGCGACCTGTCAATCTTGTCCGCAAAGCAAAATCGACGCAGAATGACACAGAAAATATCAATTGGCCGGAGAACTTCGGCGATATTGGGGCAGTTGCGCGTTAGGGGGCGAAGATGTCTTCGGGTGATGACGAGCGCCGAAGAGGCTCGTGGTTCAAAATCGTTTCGATTTCCCTTGGCACGGTCATCGGCGCTGTTGGTCTCGTTAGCGGACTAATTACAATTTTTTTGCCCGGCAAAAGCGCATCCGAAGTGGTGCGTTTGCTACTACAGACCCCGCAGAGCGTGACTGTTTCTCAACGATCCGGGCCAACACCTCCCTTGAAGCTCCGGCCGAAACCAACTCCATACCTCCCAGGGTCTGCCCAACGCGCTAAGCCACCTGAACCCCCTTCGGGAGTATTGGATTGGGATGTTCGAGCTGAGAAGAACAAATTAACGGACGCAATTACGCTCTCGGCAACAGCGAAGCATCGCACGGATGATGGTGGCAGTGTCTATGTTACTGGTACCTGCGATTACCACTCGATCTCCCTCGAATTTGAATATCACGCAAAAACTGATGCGGATACCTACTATGAAACGCAGGGTACTGGGCAATTTGTTCACATCCGCTATCGCCTCGACTCGGATGATGTTCTGGAAGCGGTGAGTTCAAGCAAATACAAGAACGTAGCGACCTTGTTGTTTGTGTATCCGGTTCCTCAGATTTCCAAAGAGAGGCCGCCCTCACATAGTCCGGAGACGCAATACTTGGAGGGCGTCGCCATGGCTCTCTTCCTTGGTGTTGCGCCGCAGGATCTGAGGAAATTCCTTCACGCGAACGTGGTTCGCATTGAACTACCGCTTGGCGGTGGTTTGGAAGACACTCTCAAAATCGATGTGCGCGACAGCGGATTCCAGAGATTTATTTCAGCATGCAAGATCGATGTCCGCCGCTTTGACGCTGATGCAGAGAGCCAATCAAACGCGGCGAACACAGAACCACAAGAGTAGGCAGACGTACGTCAAACGTAACGGGGTCAGAGTAGATTTAATCGATCTCTGGGCGCGCCATCCGGCGCCAACGGCGACGGGTGGAACGCCCGCGCGACCTATTCTCCCTCTTCGGCGATTGATTTTCCCGGCGCTCAGCTCATCGCGGCAAGCAAGGCCGCCTGGGTCATGGCGGGAAGACTCGTGAACACGCTTTCCGAAATCGACCCGATTTGATCGGCACTGAAGCCGTCCAACTGATCTGCGGAAAGCGCGCTCAGCATGGTCGTGCCGAGTTCTGTCATGGTTGTCGGTGCGATTTCGGCGAGCTGCGCGCCGGAGAGTGTTTCGAATTCGTCGGACGACAGACCGTCAAGCTGCGTTGCCGTCATCCCGGCGAATTGGTCGGCCGACAAGGCTTCGAATTGCGAGGCATCCAGAGACTGCATCTGGGTGACGGTGAGATTGCCGATCTGAGCGGCGCTCAAAGATGCGATCTGGTCGTCCGATAGGCTATCCAGCTGTGACGTCGTCAGCGCCCGCAACTGCACCCGCACCAGCGATGCGAGTTGGTCCGGGGTCAATGAGGCAATCTGCGTCGGCGTCAATTCGCTGACTTCTCCTGCGGTTAGAGAGCCGATTTGCGCGAAGCTCAGGCCGCTCATCTGCGTGATCGTCATGTTTTCGATTTGGGTATCGGTCAGGGCCCCGAGGGCGCTTCTCGAAAGCTCGCCGATCTGTTGGGCGGACAGAACGCCGAATAGGTTTATCGGCAAACTCGATATTTGCGTTGGCGTGAATGCGCCCACTTCGCCGTACGGTAGCGAGGCGATTTGCGTGGTCGCGAGGCTCGCGATCTGGGTCGGCGAAAGGGCGCCGAACGCGGTCGCCGATAAGCTGCCGAGTTGTTTTGCGGTCAGCGTTGCCAGTTCGCCTGCCGTCAAGCCTGCGACCCCGGCGGCAGAAAGAGCGGCCATCTGTGCCGGCGTCAGAGCGGCGAGCTGACTGCTTGTGAGGGCGGCAATCTGCGTACTCATGAGGCCCGAAATTCCGGAGCCGGAGAGAGCCGCAATCTGCGTTGTCGCCAGGGCATCGATCTGCGTGGCGGACAATTCGCCGGCCTGGGTCGCTGTCAGTCCCGATATCGCACTGCCGGTCAATGCCCCGATCTGTGCCGGCGTCAAACCGGCAATCTGATTCGCGTTCAAGCCGGCGATGGTCGTGGGCGACAGGTTGCCCAGCTGGGTAGCGGAAAGTGCCGCGAATTGCGTGGTGGTCAGTCCGCCGACCGC
The DNA here is from genome assembly GCA_963822275.1 of uncultured Alphaproteobacteria bacterium. Classification (GTDB taxonomy): domain Bacteria; phylum Pseudomonadota; class Alphaproteobacteria; order Micropepsales; family Micropepsaceae; genus Rhizomicrobium. Next base: position 50,528 of record CAWGHR010000029.1, on the reverse strand, counting down.
CGTCGATGAAAGCGCCCCGAGCTGCGCCGCCGTAAAGTTGCTTAGCTGGGTGGCGGTCAAATCCGCGATCTGGCTGCCCGTCAGACCCGCAATGGCGTTCGGCGTAAGTGCCGCGAGCTGCGTCGTCGATAGCGCGGCGATCTGGCTTTCCGTTAGGCCCGCCGCTTCCGTCGCGGTCAAGCCGGCTAAGGCGGTGGTTGTGAGGGCGGCAATTTGGCCTGTACCGAGAGCCGAAATTTGGGTTCCGTCAAATTCGCCGAACTCGGCGGCGGTGAGCGCGCGAAGTTGCGTATTCGTCAGCGCGCCGATCTGTGTGGTCGTCAAGCCGCCAATGTCCGTCGCCGAGAGAGCCGTAATTTGGCCCGGCGCCAATTGCGCCAATTGCGTGCCGCTCAGCGCGGCAACTTGCGTGCCGCTGAGATCGCCGATCTGGGCGCTTGTGAGCGCGCCGATCTGGTTGGGTGTTAGCGCGCCGATCTGGGACGCGCTCAACGTCTCTATGGCGGTATCCGACAGGCCCCCGATCTGTGTTGCGCTCAACGACTGAATTTGCGTTGCCGAAAGCGCGGCGACTTGTGTGCTTGTGAATCCGCCGATCTGGGCGGCGGTCAGAGCGGCGAACTGGCTGGTGCTAAGCGCTCCAAGGACGGTTGGCGTCAGCCCGGAAACGGCACCGGGCGAGAAGGTTGCGATTTGCGCCGGCCGCAACGCCCCGATTTCGGTTGTCGTCAGCGCCGCGGCTTCGGTCTGGGTAAGCCCGTTCAATTGCGCCGTATCCAGCGTGGCGAACTGATCTGCGGTCAACGCACCGATCTGCGTCGCATCCAGGGAGCCGAGTTGCGTCGCGGTCAAGGCGCGGAATTGGGCGTTGGACAAGGCCGCAATCGCATCCGCGTCGAGGCCTTCCAATCCGTCATTCGACAAGCTGGCCATCTGGGCGGGCGTCAATTCACTCATTTGGCCGGCCGTCAGGGCGCCGATTTGGCTGCCGCTCAACCAGCTCATCTGTGTCGGCGTTAAGGCGCCCAGTTGCACGCCCGAAAGTGCGGCGATTTCGGTTGTCGTCAATCCACCGATGGCGGTGGCGGACAAGGCTGCGATTTGTTCCGGCTTCAAGGCGGCAAACTGCGTGCCGGTCAGGGCGGCAATTTGCGCGTCCGTCAAACCGCCGATTTCGCTGGTTGTCAGCATCGCCATTTGCGTGGCCGACAACGCCCCGATCTGCGTGGATGTCAGCGCGCCGATTTGGGCAGCCGTCATGTTTTTCAATTGGGCATTGCTCAACTGCCCGATTTGTGTGGCCGACATAGCGGCCACCTGTGTGTCGGAGAGCGCGGCGATCTGCGTTGTCGAAAGCGCGGCAAGCTGGGTCTGGCTCAGCCCCGCCACTTGCGATTGGGTCAGGCCGGAAATGCCGGTGGCGGAAAGCGCGCCGATACGCGTCGTGTCCAGGCCGGCCGTCTGGGTGGCCGTCAGTATGCTGGTCTCGGTAGCGGTCAGCGCCTTGATCTGGGCGGACGTCAATCCATTGAGTTGGCTGGCGCTCAACGCTTGGAGTTGGTCCGGCGTCAGCGCCGCGATCTGCGTCGGAGTCATCGCACTCAGTTGCGTGGTGGCAAGAGAACCGATCTGGTCGGCCGACATTGCGTCGATGCTGGCGGTGCCGAATGCCGCGATCTGCGTGGTGGCCAGTTGGGCGAATTGGCTGGGCGTCAATGCTTCTATCTGCCATTCGCCGAAACCGGAGATTTGTGTGGGTGTCAAAACAGCCAATTGCGTCGCAGACAGCGCTTGGACCTGCCAATCTTCGAAGGCGCCGATCTGTGTTGCCGACAAGCCTTGCAATTGGCTGACACTCAGCGAGGCGATCTGTGTCGCGTCGAATTCGATCAATGGCAGACGACGGGACGGCGGATAATTGTGTCGCCGTGAAGCTGCCGAGCTGTGTGGGGGTCAGCGCACCGATTTCGACATCGCTGAAACCGCCGATCTGGGTTGTCGACAGCGCGGCGATCTGGGCGAGGGTGAGGGCGCCCAGCTGGGTGGCGGACATTTCCCCGATCTGGGAAGCGGTAAGGCCGGCAATTTGCGTCGTCGATAGGGCACCGACTTGCGTCGGCGTCAGCACGCCAAGCTGATCGAAGCTCAAGGTCCCGATTTCGGTAGCGGTCAAGGCGCCGATCTGGGTAGGCGACAGCGCCGCGATTTGATCGTCGGACAGCCCGTCGATGGCGTTCGCGTTGAGTGCCGCGACTTGTGTCGCGGAAAGCGAAGCAAGCTGTGTTGGGCTCAGCGCGCCCGTTGCGATACTGGATAGTCCCGCGATTTGGCTGGTGGTTAGCGACGCTATTTGCGAGCCGGACAGGGCGGCGATCTGGGTGTCGGCAATCGCTCCCAATTGCGTGGCCGAGAGTCCGGAAATTTGTGTGGTCGTGAGAGACGCAATCTGTGCCGCGCTCAAACTCGAAATGGATGCGGGATTGAAGCCGGACAACTGGCTTTGTGTTAATGAGGCAAGCTGCGCGGCGGTTAACGCGGCCAGGCCGTTGCCGGTCAGCCCGCTTATCTGCGAGGGCGCCAACGCGCTTAACTGTGTTACGGACAAGGCCGCGACCTGCGACGGCACAAGCCCCGCTATCGCGCTGACGGTCAATCCGGCGATCTGGGTCGTGCTCAGAACGCCGAGTTCCGTGGTACTCATCGCGCCGATCTGTGTCGCCGACAATGCAGCGATCTGCGCGGGCGTCAACGCGCCGATCTGGGTTGTTGCCAGCGATGCAATGTCGGCTTGCGTCAAGCTGGCGATCTGTTGGGCGGTCAACGACGCCATTTGGGTTGTCGACAACACCGCCGATTGGGAGGTTGACAGCGCGCCGATGACGTTCGGGTTCAGCTTTTTGATCTGCGCGGCGGAAAGCGCAGCGATCTGCGATCCGGTCAATGCTGCGACCTGGTTACTGCTGAGCGCGCTCATTTGCGTGAAGGTCAGAGCGCCGATCTGTGTCGTGGACAAGGAAGCGATTTGCGTATTCGTCAACGCGCCGATAGCCGAGGCGGACAACGCCGCAAATTGCGCTGTGGACAGAGCGGCGGTCTGCGTTGGCGTGAATGCCTCGATTTCGCTTCCGGTCAGGGCGCCGAGTTGCGCCGCCGAAAGCATGCCGATCTGACTCGCGCTTAAGGCTTGGACTTGGGTCGTTTCGAAGGCGGCCATTTGGGTTGCCGTCAGGCCTTTGATCTGGGTGGCCGTCAGAAGCGCGGCCTGGCCGGTGGTCAGCTCGTCGATCTGCGTTGCCGAGAGTGCACCGATCTCGGCACCGCTCAGCGCTGCAAGCTGCGTTTGGCTTAAGCCTACGAGCTGTGTCTGACTGAGGCCTGCAATGCTCTTCGTCGACAGCGCTGCGATCTGGGCGGTCGAAAAGGCGGCGATTTGCGTGCTGCTCAGCGCACCGATCTCCGTCGCCGTCAGCCCCATGATCTGGGTGGCGGTCAAAGCGGCGATTTGGCTGGAGCCGAGGCCCTGAAGCTGCGATTGGGTCAATGCGCCGATTTGATTCTGTGTCAGACCGCGCAATTGTGCGGTGCTGAGAGAGGCGATTTCGTCGGTCGTCATAGCGGCGATTGTGCCCGCCCTGAGCCCTCCCAATTGCGTTGCGGAGAGGCTGGCGAGCTGGGTCGGGGTCATGGCCGCCGCCGCCGTGCCGCTCAATCCGTTCATCTGGGTCGCCGTCAGCACGCCGAGTTGCGTCGTCGTCAGTGCGGGAAACTGATTGTCATCGAACGTTGCTATTTGCGCGACGGTCAGACCTTTGACCTGGTTCGTCGACAGTGCTGCCAGTTGTGTCGTCGATAAGGCATCGAGCTGGGTGCCGCTCAGCGATCCGATCTCGGTCGATGTCAGCGTCGCGAATTGGCTGGGGTTCAGCGCTGCGATTTGTGTGCCGGCCATCGCGGCAAATTGCGTCGCGGTCAGTCCCGCCGTTTGGGCGACGGACAAGGAGGCGATGCCCGTCTCGTCAAGTCCGGCAATCGCCACGCTGGAGATGGCGGACATCTGTGTCGGCGTCAGCGCGGCAAGCTGCGTGTTGCTGAACGCGCCGATTTCGTCGGCAGTCAAACCCCTGATCTGGGTTGCGGACAGTGTGGCGATTTGATCCGTCGTCAAGGCGCCGATCTGGTCGGTGTCGAAGGATGCGATCTGCGCAGCGGTCAGCCCGCCGATCTGGGTCGTCGACAGAGAACCGATCTGTGTCGCGGTCAAAGTGTTGACCAGAGAGATACCGAACCCGCCGATCGACGTTGCTGCGAGCGCATTGAATTGGGCCTGACTCAACTCGGCAAGCTGGGTGTCGCTTAGTCCGTTAACTTGCCCGGCCGTCAGAGCTGCGATCTGTGCCGGCTGCAGCGCGGCAAGTTGCGTTTGCGTCAGAACGTTAATGGCGGCAGGGGATAATCCTTTCATTTGCGTGGTCGTCAACGACGCCAGCTGGTCGGTTGTTAAAGCGGCCGCTTGATCGTTCGTCAGGACCGATATCTGCGCTGCGCTCAATCCGCTCAGTTGAGACGTATCGAAGGACGCCAGCTCCGCTGGGCTCAACTCTTCGATAGAAGGTGTCGACAGAGCCGACAGTTGCGTGGATGTCAGCGTGTCGAGCTGCGTCGCGCTGAGAGCGTCGATGTCGCCGGCGGTAAAGCCTCTAATCTGAGTCTCGGAAAGGGCCGCAATCTGATCCGTCGTCAACGCACCTATCTGTGTGGCGTCGAATGATGCGATCTGAGCAGCCGTCAGGCCCATGATCTGCGTCGAGGTCAGAGAGGCGATCTGCGTTGCGTTTAGTGCGTCCAATTGGGCCGGAGTCAGTGCGCCGATCGTGGTCGCGGCAAGCGTGTTGAGTTGAGACTCCGTCAAAGCCGCAAGCTGATCGCCGCTAAGGCCTTTGATCTGCGTCGCGGTCAGCGCGGCCAGCTGGGTGGTCGCCAGATTGGCAAGCTGCGATGCCGTTAAGGCGCCGACGGCGCTCGCCGACAAACCCTTGAATTGGATGGCGGTCAAAGAAGCCAACTGATCCGTCGTTAACGCGGCGGCTTGCGCGCCGGTCAGCGCCGCCATTTGGACTGCGGTCAATCCGCTCAATTGGGTTGTCGCCAGTGCCGCCACGTCCGCCGGGCTCAGTTCGCCAATCGTCGATGTCGAAAAGGCGGAAATCTGCGTCGCCGAGAAGGCTGCGAACTGGGTCTGGTTTAGACCTTCGATGTCGGTGGCGCTCAGCGCTTCGATTTGCATCGGCGAAAACGCCGCGAGCTGGCCCGTCGTCAGGGCGCCCAATTGTGCGGCATCGAAGGACGCCACTTGTAGCGGCGTCAAGCCGCCGATCTGCTTCGTCGTCAGCGAACCGACTTGCTCCGCCGACAGGGCATCGATTTGCGACGAGCTCAGCGCACCGATCGCCGTTGCGCTAAACGCCTGCAATTGGGTTTCGCTCAAATCCGCAAGCTGCGTGCCGTTAAGGCCCTTCGCCTGTGCCGCCGTGAGCGCGGAAATTTGCGTCGCTGCCAGCGCGGCGATCTGCGGCGTCGTCAGCGCGCCGATGGCGGCGGCGGACAGCGCTTTGATTTGTGTGGTGCTCAAGGCGCCGAGTTGGGTTTCGGTCAAGCCGGCGGCTTGCGTGCCCGACAGCGCCGCGAGTTGGCTCGCCGTCAGGGCGCCGATCTGGTTTGGCGCCAGGAACGCCAACGCCGTGGCATTCAACTTTCCGATTGCCGACGCCGAGAAAGCCGATACCTGGGTAGACGTCAGCGCCGCCAGCTGTGTTTGGTCAAGCGCGTTTGCTTCCGTGGCCGTCAATCCGCCGATTTGGTTTGCGGCAAGTGCGCCGACTTGGTTCGCCGTCAATCCCGCGATCTGTGTGGCGTTAAGGGACGATACTTCACTCGGTGCCAATGCGGAGATCTGCGATGTCGTCAAAGCGGCGATGTCGGTTGGCGTCAACGTCTGGAGCTGGCTGACGCTCATTGCCCGAATATCCGACGTCGACAACGCGGCAAGCTGGGTTTGCGTCAACGCCGCCACCTGTGTGACGGCCATCGCTTTGATCTGGGTTGCCGTCAGTGCGGCGGTCTGCGTCGCCGAGAGTGCCGCTATATCCGACGTGCTTAGCGATCTGATCTCGGTGCCGGTGAGTGCGGCAATCTGGGTTGCATTCAAACCGCTGAGCTGCGTCGTGGTCAGGGCGTTCAATTCGGTCGTCGAGAGCCCCTTGATTTGGGCGGTCGACAACCCGGCGAGTTGTGACGGCGACAAAGCTGCGAATTGCGCGGGCGTTAAGGTTCCCAACTCGACGGGCGTGAAGGTCGCCAACTGCGTGGGGGACAACGCTGCGATTTCGTCCGTCCCGAGTGCGTCTATTTGCGCACTGATCAGCACGGACATCTGCTGCGGGGTAAAGAAATGTATTTGATCGACGGAGATCGAACTCATCTGCGCCGTCGTAAGGCTGGCCACCTGTTTCGTGGAGAGCGCCGAAATTTGGCTTCCGGACAGCGCCGATACGTCGACAGTCGCCGAAGCGGCTTGCGCCAGGCTCCTCAGCTGAACCGCAGAAAAAGGCGACACCGACAAAGCCATCGAGATTCACTCAGTCGAACAAAAAGGGGCGCCTCAAGACGTGACGATCGAAACATCCGGGGGCGTTGCGACAGATTTCCGCCAATCGTTGCGGCGGACGCGAAAAGGAAATTCATTTCCCGGTAACTTCTGAAATCCCTCCTCGGCCGGAGACCGTTGCATAGGCTGTGCCGTTTCCACGCTGCGGAAATCGCGGAGAATTCATGATCCCGATAGGGTTATGGGGCGACGAAATCGTCATACCGGAAAATTTTTCCGAGCCCGAAATGCCGCTCGGGGCGCCGCGGCCCGCCCGGCATGGTCTTGCGCGGCGGCCCCGCCAAGCGGCGAGCAGGTTTTTTTCCCCGGCCCAATTCCACCGCTGCCATGGCGTGAGGCGAAAGTTCCTCATTTCGGCAATTTTCGCCACCGATTGGCGAAATTTCGCCATTCCTGCCAGTGAAAAACCGTTCTCCCGCCTTCAAAAACGGCATTCCCTCCTTATCTCTGTGTCGAGTGAAACGGGAGATTTGGCATGTCTGAACACCTCGGCAATCGCGTCGCGCTGGTCACCGGCTCCTCGCGCGGCATCGGCAAGGCAATCGCTTTGGCGCTCGCCGGCGGGAGCGCCGCGGTCGCCGTGAACTATCGCGAACGCGGCCAAGAAGCGGCCTCTGTGATCGAAACGATCCGTCGCGGCGGGGGCCGCGCGATTTCCGTCTGTGCCGATGTTGGGGTCGCCGGCGCCGTCCACGGTATGGTGTCTGAGATTGAACGACAGCTTGGCCCGATCGACATTCTGGTCAACAACGCCGGCATGGCGGCGTTGCGCGGCCTCGACGACATCACGGAGGAGGATTTCGATCGCACGATCGCCGCCAATTTGAAATCCGCCTTTCTCTGCACCCAGGCAGTTTTGCCCGGCATGCGCAGGCGGCGCTGGGGCCGGGTCGTCAACATCTCCTCTATCGCAGCGCGCGCGGCGGGCGGTATCAGTGTTGCCTACAACGCGTCGAAGGCCGGCCTCGAAGGCTTGACGCGAGGCTATGCGGCGCGCCTTGCGCCGGAAGGCGTGACCGTCAACGCCGTTGCGCCGGGCCTCATCGATACGGAGATGGGCAAGCCGCTGATCGAGGCGGGCGTCACCGCCCGCATCCCGGTCGGCCGCGTCGGGACGGGCGAGGAAATCGCGCAAGCCGTTCTGCTGTTGGTCCAAGACGCCTTTATTACCGGTCAAACACTCGCAGTGAACGGCGGAGGGTTATTCTTGTAAGCAGGGTGGTGGATGAGCCGAGGATTCGTCTCCGCGCAAAAACCTCTCTCACAACGCCTTCATTTGCCGCCGGGACAGCGAACGCATGGCAGATGGAGCGGCGACAGCCGCGACCGCCCGAAGAGCGTATCGGGCAATACGGTCGAGGGCTTCGACGCACCAGCCGGCGATTTTCGCCGAAACCCTTCGGGACGCGCCGATTTTGCCCGCGCTTGCCCGATGTCCCACATCGCGCTACGCGCGTCCGTACGCGGTTGCTACGGACTCTGCCGGAAACGGGCAAAATCGGCAGCGTCGCGGCCGTGACGACTATGTAAACAGGGCCTAGCAATGCGGAGCTAAGTCGGCTCGGCAGCTCGCTCGAACGCGACGGCCAACCCAAAGCATGCCAACCAGACCATGTAGTCGATCAGTGCGACGCGCTGAATTATGCCGGCATAAGAATGTAGGGATCCGGGTAGCATTGCGCCCTTCAAGGCGACGACCGACGCCGTCATAATCACGCCCGCCGCGAGCGTCCACCAGCAAAACCATTGCCATCGTCTATTCGTGCGGAAATAGCCAAAGAAGATGAAGCAGCTAACCGGCGCCAGCGAAAAGACCAGGATGCCGAATGCATAGTGAAGAAAGCTGTGCCAGCTCATTTCAAAAAACGGCACGCCGACCGGATCCATCACGAATGGACCGGATGCCAAAATACTGAAGCCTATTATGCTCAAAAGCCCGGCTCCGATCCGCCAGAGCCTGCCCCGATCGAATGCCGATGCGACGTGGTGTGCAAATAGGGCAATCAACGCTCCGCTAATTATAAAGTTGGCGATCTGTATGCCGCCGCGCGGACCAAGGGAGAGGGCGCTCACAAGCATGCTACGCGGATCGTAAGCGGGCCGTAACCAGCCTTCGATCGTGAAGGTCATGACGAAGAGCAGCGGCCCAACGACGCCGGCCCATGCGCCAAATCGCAGATTAAATGTAGCCCGTGTACCTTTCATATCCGTTGTCTACCCCCAACGAGGGTGACTCACAACATCTCTTGGATCGCGCAACGGAGCTCGCACTGCCGGCTATTTGGGGTCAGAGTGAGCTAGCCCGGATTGTCCGGACAGTTTTGAAGAGCCACACGGCTCAGGTTTTCGAACTCCACAGGGCTTAGGAACCGAAGCGTAGCATGAGCTCGCTGGCGGTTGTAGAACACTTCGATGTAATCGAAGATCTCTGCGCGAGCTTCTTCTCTGCTGGCGAACCGGCGATGATGGACGAGTTCGTTCTTCAGATTGCCGAAGAAGCTTTCGACCACGGCGTTGTCGTAGCAGTTCCCCTTGCGGCTCATGCTGATTGCGGCGCCGATCTGTTGAAGCCGAGCCTGATAGACGACGCCCACATAGGCCGTGCCGCGGTCGCTGTGATGGATCAGCCCGGCATTTGGTTGGCGCTGATCAAGTGCCATCTGAAGCGCGTTCAGGCTTAAGACTTGATTGCGCTGGTTGCCCATGGCCCAGCCCACGACGCGCCGCGAGAACAAGTCGAGCAGCACAGCGAGATGCAACCAGCCTGTACCGGTCGCGATGAGCGTCATGTCGCCTGCCCAGACGCGATCGGGTTGGGAGACCGAGAAGTTCTGCTCGAGACGGTTCGGTGCTGGAGGTGCGAGCTTGTGATGCTCCACCATGATGCGGAAACGTCGCTTGCGCAGCGCTTCTATGCCGTTTTGGCGTCGAAGCCGGGCGACCCGGTGACGTCCGCAAGCAATGCCTCGCGCGCAGAGAACCTTCCACGTCTTGTAGGCGCCATAGGCCTGCCGCGCGTGCATGTGCAGATCGCGGATGTTCTGCAGAAGCTGGCGGTCTTCCGCAGCCCGCCGGCTCTCTGGTCGATCCAGCCATTCGTAATAGCCGCTGCGCGAAACGCCCAAAGCACTACACAAGCGGGCTATCTTGTAGCGGGAGCAATGCCGCCTAATGAATGCGTACTTCACGGCAGCTCTCGCGCAAAGTACGCCACGGCTTTTTTTAAAAGATCGCGCTCCTCGGTGACCTTGGCCAGTTCGCGTTTGAGCCGCGACACCTCGCTCTCCTGCGCCACCGGCTTGCGCCCAGGACCGCGGAAAGCCTTCTCCCCTTTGCTTCCCAGCTGTTCCTTCCATTTGTAAAGTTGATTGCGCCGAACGCCGAGCTCCAGAGCGAGCTGAACCGCCGACTTCTGTCCAAGATCAAGCAGGCGAACCGCTTCCAGCTTGAACTCTTTGCTGAACCTTACACGTCTTCCCATCCGACACCTCCTTGGGGATATTATCCCCGTTTAGAAGTGTCCGGAAAACCCGGGCTAGCTCAGAGTGGAAACTCCTCCCGCCGCCTACGGGTTGGCCGCTCAGCGAGCCTTCGCCGTCAATGCGTTCCATGCCGAGAGAGAGTCCATATAGTCTCTCCAATGTGCGATCTTTCGGTTTTCGAGCTTGATGATCGAGCAGAACCGATTGTCGTATTTAACGCCCGTTGCGAGGATCGTTCCATGCACCTCGTATTCGATGACGACGACACTTGCGTTGTCTGTCTTGTGGACAATCGCCTTATCGGCAGATTGAAGCGCGATGGCATCGACATAGCCCCGGAACGCGGCCATCAAGCTGGTTCGCCCTTGGATGACACGGGGCCAGCCGGGAACCTCGTAAAGAACCTCGTAGACGACGTCGTCGGTGACGATGTCGAAGAAGTGGTCGCCATCGACAAGCTCGCCCAGCGCTCCTCTGACCAGATTGAAGTAAGGGGCGGCGGGCCTGTAGGCGGCGTATTTCGGACTCGGCATTTTTCTCTCTCTGCGATTCACAAACTGCTTGCGGAATGAGAGCACCATATAAACCGGAAGCTTGCATCAAAGAAGAAGGTGCTTTGCGCAGGTCGGCTTAGGCTGACATGCTGGTAATTAGGTAAGGCGTCGCAGAATTATCCCGCTCCCTGGTGAGGAACGATGCGCCCGACGCCAGCGCCTGGTTGCGCGGCCGCGGTTGGTGGCTCTCCACGGCACAGCCCTAAGGGGTCGGGCAGAGAATGCAGAGACAAGAATGCGGAGACAGGAGCATTCACTCGGCTGCGATCGGGATTAGTGGTGACGGGAGCATCACTCACCGCAGCAGTTAGCGGTGGATTCCATTGAGTGGATTCCATTGAGAAGTGTACCATTTAGGGTTCTCTAATCGCGACTGAACTGTCAACACCATCCTTTGGTCTATCGCTGCCGGGGCCATGGTTCTCTTCGTGATCGGTCCGTCACATTATGGCGTTCGCTAAGCAGCCGGCGGATCAATGTCAGAGACGTCGTAACCGATGAGCAATGCTCCGGCCGACAACCCCAAACGCGAACTCGCCGTTGCCTCCGTCCCGACAGGGACAGCTTGTTTCGCACGGTGTATCTGGTCGTGCGAGAACTCCGTTCCTAAGCCCTCTTTCTTTCTGCCGTCATGCGGCGGCTCTTTGTTCTCCAAAGTCTGTTCCATCGAGCCACATGCGATGCAGCACGACAGCCATCTTGCGCGCCAGCGCGACGCGCGCCTTCTTGTAGCCTGCGCGTTTGGCCAACTTGGCAGCCCAGCTTTTGAGCGGATTGGTGCTGCGCGAGCGCACCAACATGATGTTGGCGGCTTCGTAGAGATAACTGCGCATCAACGCATCGCCGCAGCGCGAGATTCTTCCCATCCGGTCGATCTCGCCGGAGGCGTAACGGCGCGGCGTCAGGCCGATATAAGCTCCCACGCAACTCGAATGCTTGAACCGCGACGGATCGTCGATCGCCGCCGAGAAGGCGAGTGCTGTCAACGGGCCAACGCCCGGCATCGTCATCAAGCGTTGGCACACGGCACTGTCCTTCGTGCGTTCCTGGACGCCGGCAGAGAGCACGGCAATTTGCCTGCGAAGCGCCGACCAGGCAGTCAGCAAAGGGCGGATGACGTTCTTTAAGATCAAACTGCGGGAAGCCAAGGCTTCTACGCTTTGTTCGAACGCGCGTCCCTTCGTTACTTTCGTACGCAACCCGACATTCTTCAAAAGACCACGGATCTGGTTCTCGATCTCGCAGCGCTGACGCACAAGCAAGGCCCGGCTCGCAAGCAGCGCTGCGTCGCCGTGCGCCGCCAATTGTTTGACTTGTACTTCCCGGTACCAGCCCATGCGCATCAACTGCGCCAGACCCGCCGCATCGTTGCGGTCGGTCTTGTTCAAGCGCATCGATAATGCCGCTTGGGCGTGGCGTGCATCGATGCAAATCACCGGAACCTCAGCCGCCCGCAGCTCGTGCCAAAGCCATGTCGAAGTCGGCCCCGTTTCCAGGCCAACGCGTTGTGCATCCGGCGCTCTGCGATGCAGCATCCGCGTAATCTCGACAGGGTCCGAAGCAACGCTTCCTTCCCAAACCATCACCCCCGCCGTATCGATGATGCACACAGAAGTCTCTTCCATCGAAACGTCCAATCCAACATACTGGCTCATGGCTGCTCTCCTCATCCCTTCGTGTTGGGTCATTGCAACTGATCCCAAAGCTTAGGATGGAGAGCAGCCAGCCGCGATTACCTCATGTCAGAGTAAAAACTATGCCTCACAACAACTTCATTTGCCCATCGTCTGCCGCCGGACGCGGCCCGCGCGCAGATGAGTAGGTTTTTACTCTGGCCCCAAACTCTTCAAACTCCTTTCCTTTGGGTCGGTGAACGATTATCTCATTACGTGGAAATCCAGCACGGCACATGTGTTATCGACCAAAGCATTTGGAGCCAAACCGCCGTGCCAACCTGCCTGCTTAGCAGCCTCAAGTGCTTCGAAGTCACGCATTGTCTCGCCGAAGGTTATCATCATCGCCAAAACAACCACTGCAATTGCCCGATGTGACCGTGGACTCAGTAGTTGCATACGTTCCGACACATGCCTGTCAAGCCATTCCTCGCTTGGAATTAGAGCGAAAAGACCGATGAAAAACAGAACCACGGGAAAATTGAAAAGAATGTAAGTCTTTGCTGGCCCCCCGGTTAGAGCCCTACTTATGAAGGGCGCGAGAGAAACACTAGGCCAGCCATCCAAATCGGGTGTCGAATAGTAGGTTCCGCAGGCTTTGTGCATTTCAAACCAAACCAAAAATAGCCATGCAGCAATACCGACGAGCGTGCCGACCGCAATAGATGGCGAAGTTTCGTCTACATTGTGCCTGAGATGGTGAAGCATAGTTCCTCTCTCTACATACCATTATAGACCAAATTATTGTCGAACCCAATTTCCTTGAACATTTGGGGTCAGGGTGAAAACTCCTCCATGTTGCCCCTCATCTGTCCCGCCGGCGGAAAACTTTCTGTGAGCCCCCCCGCGCATGCCGGCCGCGGCGAGGGTAGGGCGTTGGTGCCAATTCCCGGTCGTCGTCTCCGCCGCTCGCCCACATCACCTGATTGATCGCCCCGTCCAGACTTCCCAAACTGGGTTCGGCATTGCCGTCGTCTTCCTGGTCCGCTTCCTCGCTCGATTGGTCCAGAATCTCGATCAGAACATCGACCAGAACTTCCAAAACGCGCCGCCCATTTCCCTCTATCTTTGGGGATCGCGAAGCAACCGCGGGCTGTAGCGCTTTTCGATGGTTACCGCTCATTTGCTGAACGTAAGCACAATTTAAGCGTGAATCCTATGCACCAGCGCGCCCGCTTGGGCCTGTGGTATTGGCGGTATCATGACTGGGTCAGACACCCACGCGTTTCATATGCGTTTAAGCAGCCGGTTCATTCACGAGGTCGATGATTGGCGGCGAAATCAGCCTGACCTGCCGTCCCGCGCCGAAGCCATTCGCCGTTTGGTCGCCTTGGCACTGAAGGCCGAAAAGCCGAAGCTGGGCAAAACGGCGTAAGCGCTGCGGTGGTGATTATGTTTTCGTCACGGCCGTCCTGTCGGTCGTTCGCGCCGGCGTAACCAACGCCCTGTGATGCAAACGCAATGGCCAGATCGATCTCTCTCGGACCTTCGATCGGACGACCTCACAGAACCTTATAAGACGTCAGTCCGACAGACGTCGCCAGTTGGTCCACAATGTGCTGCAGAAGCCGGCTGTGAAAGATCGGTTGGTCCGCACCGACACAATCTCGAAGGCACGATTGTAGCGAGCGGCGCAGCGCCAGCGATGCGAATTCGTCCAAGGTTAATTTGCCGAGATAGTCGAGTGCCGATTTTTCGCTGACAAAACCGGATCCCACTTCATGGCGTGCATATTCAGGCATGGGCTGCGCCATGCGCCCAAGGAGTTTCTTCACCACGGATACCGGAAACGGACTCTCTGCACTTCTCTCGAAGGACTCCGGCTCCAGAGGAACGCCCCGCAATTCGAGCTGATACGCCATATCGAGCAACGGCTTGATCGCTATGCTTTCCAGCTTATCGAGGAATGGAATTTCGGGCGTCTCGATTTTCGCGTCGCGAAAGAGGCGCGCAGAGATTGTTTGGAACGTCGCAGAACTTAAATCGCCGGCGGTGCAATTCAGCAATAGAATTCTTGTGCAGAGAGCGGCGCGTAACACGGCCAGTAAGATGTGGCATATTCGCGTCACTCTCGGTGCGCTGACACTCGTTCCCTCGAATGCCTTGTCTTTGAGACCGGGTCGAATACGACCGCCCCCTTCTTTGCCGGCGAGTACCAATCCGACCATAGTGCCGTGGTCGTCGTCGCGAAACTCGTGCAGGGGCACCACGGTTTTCCCGATGGCGACCACATCGGGCCCTGTGCGGCCCGGGACGCCCACCGAGGAGTTGGGCCAAAGTTTGCTGCCGAGCTCGTCGGTCGCTCCGACGCAAATCGTCCACGGCGCGACGGACCACGGACTTAGGGTGTCGACTTGCGGACCCGCGTTTCCGGCCGCAAACACGACGACGTGACCACCCGCGGCCATAATCCTTGTCGCCACATGAATCGGCTCGCGAAGATCGGCGGGACGCGGTTCCGGTGCCAAGCTGATATTGGCAACCATCGGATATTGAGCATCGCCGAGCGCATCGATTGACCGCAGGATGGGAATGTACGACGCGATAGCGCTTTCGTGGACGTATACGCCGGGAATCTCGGCCAAGAGTTTTCTTGCCGTCTCATTCAACTCCGCGATGCGGATCGGTAAATATTTGAATACCTTGTGCGCCGGCGGAACGATTTGCTCGACGCGTGTCACATATTTCGGAGGAAAGGTGACGAATGTCTGAGGCATCTTTCGCCGAAGCCTTCGTTATCAAGGTTTATCGTCGGATCGTGCAGCGCCCGGCAGGCCTAAGATCGATCGGATAAAGGCAACAGGTGTTGGCGCCTTTTCGGCCTCGAATGTAAAGTCGAGCTTCCCGTCTTTGCGCCTGATTTTTAGCCGCCATTTTATCGATAGCGCGAGCGTCACAATTGTCGCCAGGAGAATCGGATCGACACCGGGAAAGCTTGCGAGGAGCCGGCGCTCCGTCGCGCGACGAACCAATGGCTCGAATGCGGGAATATCGGCGAGCGCGAGCAGAAACGATCGCAGCTTGTCCTCCGACGCATCGTAACTGCCTTTGGGAATGTCCGGAGCCAAGACATCCAGCGCGCTTTCGGTGTCGCTTGGGTTCGCGAGTTGATGAAGTTCCGCGGCGGCTTCCGCATCGTCCGCGTAAATCTCGCGTATGCGCATATTGAGCAATAATTGTAATGCCACCAGCACTTGCCGCAATTGCTGCGGCGATAAGCTCGATATCGAATTTCGAAGGTCGTCGGACACGTTCAACCCTTCGGCCGAGAACTCTAGGTTGAATCCATTAGACAGCTATTTTAACGAACAATCCAGCCCGCGCGCCGCAACCGCGTGCGAAGGGCGACACGCCCCAATTGCGATAGGGATATGGTCCGCAAGACGGCTTGAGGGGCTTGGCGCTTTAGGCCGAAAAACTGAAGACGGGGAACCCGGCGTAAGCGCTGATCGCCGATTCATTTTTTCGTCATGGCCGCCCTCTTGGTCGCCAGCGCCAGCGTGGCGACGCCATCCAGTCGTTACGCGTCCGCGCAGCGAAAGAGTCCTTGTTTTGCTGGATGGCCGGGTCCCGCCTACGCCGAGGCTTCGGCGGGCGAGATGGATCGCACTCGGCCGCCATAGCTTTAGCGACGGCGGCAAGTGCCCGGCCATGACGAAGACGTGGTTCGAGGCAGGGCTGCGTCGCCGCCACGGGGCTGCTACACAATTCCACCCTCCCCTTGAGGAAGGGTGGAATTGTGTAGAAGGGGAGGGTGGATTAATTGCGTAAAACCTGCCGCTCTAACTTTCCCCGCTCGCAACGATTTTGTGGATGGAGCGTACCTCCGCCACCGGCAGCTTTAAATCCTTCGCCGGATTGAATTGGCGCAGAACGATCTGCTTTTGGTCGCGCCGGATGAATTGCTTGACCCAAGCGGCGGGCGTGGCGGATTCGCGATAGATCTGCACCACGACAAACGATCCCGGCGTCACCGGCCGACCGGGATGGACGTAAATCAATTCGCCCTGGAAATAACGCGGTTCCATACTCGTGCCGTTGACGAACAGGGCGTAGGCATCCTTGGCGCCGGCCAGCGAAGGCGGCCGCGAAATGCGATCGATGACATCGCCATTCCATTCCAGCAGCCCATCGGGGCCGCCTTCGGCCGTGCCCACCACCGGAATATGGTCGCTGCCTTGCCACACATCGTTCGGGCGCATCATAGCCGACAGCGGAAGGTTGGGCGGCGCGCTGACGGCGGCCGGCGCGCCGCGCAGCACCGCTTCGGACACCCCCAAGATCGTCGCCAGTTTGGCGCGCACTTCTTCGGGCAGAGATTGCGGGGAGTTTCGTTCCAGGAATTGCTGCAGATAAGCGTGATTCTTTCCCATGGCCTTGGAAACTTCCGCCATGGAGAGGTTGAGGGCTGAGAGGCGCGCGCGCACCAATTCGCGAATTTTGTCCATCGCCCTAGGATATTAGGAATTTTCCTACAAGCGAGTAGGAAATATCCGCTTGACTTCATAGGGCACTTCCTACAATTTCGTAGGCATGACCCTACGCGCCGAATTCCTCAGCGAGATCGAAGCGTTTCTCCTGGCCCAAGGCATGGAAGCCTCGGGCTTCGGGCGCGACGCGCTGAACGATCCCAATTTCGTCTCCGATTTGCGCGCCGGCCGCGCCCCCAATCTTCGCACCATCGAAAGGCTGCGCCGATTTCATGGCCGAGAGCGGCGCGGCTTGCCGGCAGGAGAGCGCGGCATGAGGCCCACCGCGCGCCAATCCGAATGTCTGCAGTTCATCGAGACCATGTTGCGAGAGCGCGGCATTGCCCCCAGCTTCGGCGAAATCATCGCTGCGCTCGGGCTTAAATCCAAAGCCCATGTCGCCCGGCTTCTCTCCGCACTGGAAGAGAAGGGTTACATTCGGCGAATGTCCGGCCGCGCGCGCGCCATCGAAGTTCTGCGGCGCGTTCCTCAGACGCAAGCCGAGCGCTACGAACGCGATTTGGTGCTGGTGCGCGCCTTCAACGCAGCGCGCCGCGGCGTGCCGGGCGCACTGCGTTACGCCGGCATCGTGCCGATCCGTTCTGAAGCAAGTGTCCTTTCGCGGGGCGCGCCATGATCGCTCCGCAACCGTTCCTGTTCTCGCGAACGGGCGCGAGAGACGCGTTGGCCCCCCCTCCACGCAAGAAGGCCGGCGCGTCTCTCGTTGTTTTTTCAGACTCCGCGTTCTTGAAAAGGGAATGCGGAAGCCAGGATGCGAGGGCCGGATCTCCCCTCGTTCGCGCTCTCGCATCCTGTGCCTCCTTCCAAAAAACACGCCATGGCGCGCTTCGCGCTCGCCGGGCATGACAACTCCGGAGCTCACCGTGACCCATAAGCCGCGCCGCTTCGATCTTTCGCCGGACAATTTCATCGCCGGCGTGGCCGGGCAGTTGAGCGCCGAGGAGCTCGGCGTCTACTGGCTGATCTGCCTGTTGATCTACAGCCATTGCGGCGAGATCGAATACGACGAGCAGCGCCTCGTCAAACTGCTGCCGGGCACGCATTGGCGCAACATCAGAGCGGCCTCACAACGCCTGCAACAGCTCGGCAAGATCGAGGTAAGCGATGGTCATGTGATGGCCAAGGGGTGTGAAGCACCGCTGCAAGAAGCCATCACGCGGGTTTCAAATGCCGTTCAGCACGGTCGCACGGGTGGTAGGCCAATCCGTGAATCCAAGGACTTGTCAGAAGCGGACGGTTTGAATTCCGAAAAGCTCGCGCGCGATGCACCTTCACCATCACCATCACCACCAGAATCCTCACACATAGCGGCGTCGAAAAATTTTACGTCAATCCCGGAGCATTTTCCGGGTCAAGCGGAACGCGACGCCGCCACCGAACGCTGGACGCAAGACGGCCGGCTCGACCTGATCGCAAAGCTCGACGCCGAAGTCCGAGGCTTTCGCGACCACCACGTTTCGCACGCCAACACGATGGCCGATTGGGGGGCCGCGTGGAGCAAATGGATCAAGAACGCGATGCGATTCAACCCCAAACCCAGGAGCGGAAATGAGCGAAAGCAAACCTCTCTCGACGTCTTCGTTCGCGCAGGCGACGCAGCCGTTGATCTTATCTGCGGGCCCGAAGATCGATCGCTCCAAAGCGGAGCAATTCTCGACATTACTCCGCCGGCTAGCGGTGGCCTATTACCGGCCGGACTTCACGCCAAACCAAGCGACGGCGATGATCGCTGATTACATTTTGGATCTGGCGGAATTTGACGTCAGCGACGTTGAAGAGGCGGTTCGTCAGTACCGTAAAAGCGGCGCGGAGTTTTTCCCAAAGCCGGGGGTACTCGACAAACTGGCGTCGACAGTGCGATCGCAGCGCCACGCCACGACAAAACCACTCAAGCCGGAGTTTGGAGACACGCGCGCGCTCATGTGGTGGACCTTTCCGAAAACCGATTGGAAGGCGCATTGGCGCGAATGCGAAGTCCCATCGGGCCAAAAAGTGCAGGACGTTCGCGGCGGCAAATTCCGCGATCCGCAAAGGGGTGCGCTTTGAATCGCGATCGCGGCGGAGTGAATTGGGCGGTGGGCGTGGCCGAGCATCGCCGCGACGAGCTGGCCGAGAACGAACTTTTGGCGCGCGGCTTTGGCGTTCATTGCCCGCGCCAATGGCAGCGCGAGCGCACGCTGCGCGGCAAGATGAAAACCACCTACGATCTGCTGCTGAGCCCCTATTTCTTTTTGCAATTCGATCTTTCCGATAAGGAGCAATATGCCTTGGTCAAGCAGCTGCGCGGGGTTTCGCATGTTCTGGAAACCAGGCCGGAAA
Organism: uncultured Alphaproteobacteria bacterium; assembly: GCA_963822275.1. Taxonomy (GTDB): domain Bacteria; phylum Pseudomonadota; class Alphaproteobacteria; order Micropepsales; family Micropepsaceae; genus Rhizomicrobium. The sequence goes on along the minus strand of CAWGHR010000029.1, from coordinate 31,346 downwards.
TTCCCGGCGTCATTCCCGCCGCGCTGATTGCCGAGCATTGCACGCGCGAGAACGCCGAGCGCGCCAATTTGGCGGTGCCCCGCGCCAAGGGCCGCCACGATCTGGTGCTGCTCAATCCTTATGTGATCGTGCGCCACGAATTGTTCAAAGGCCAAGTCGGCAAATTGGTGGGCGTCAGCGGCGGCCTCGCCATTCTCGACCACGACCGCGGCATCATCAAAGTGCCGGAGAACGACATCGCCCCGGCACCGCTTCCGGTGAAGGGGCAGGCGATGAATTCGCAATCCATGAAGCGGAGCGGCGCATGAGACGGAGTGGCGAGGAGCGGCGCGGAGCAGCCGTGAAACGGAGCAGCGTATGATCCTCACCGGCAAAAATCTGGAACTGATCCTGCGCGAGCTCTATGGCCACAACTGGCTCAAGGATTCCGCAAAAGATATCGGCTGCACCCCGCGCACGGTTTGGAATTGGACTAACGGAGCCACTCAGCCGCCCGCACGATTTTGCGGAAAGATTTGCCGCGCTCTCGCCGCCAAAGCCGACCGCATCCAAGGCTGGGCGCAGGAACTGTGAGGAGGAGAGTGGTGGTCATATTGCGTGGAATTGGCCTCAAAGTGCTCCACAACGCTGGGACCAAAGCCAACCGCAAGGCGGCCTCAAGAGTGGTAAAGCGCGCGCAATCTTAGCACAGCCCACAGCAAAGTATTTGCAAAACGCGCGGCAGAGAAGCGATGGGAGAAGGGTGCATAGACAAAGTTAGTTGCCTCCACCTCCATGTCCAATTGTTACCGGAACCTCGATATTCGGATGTAGAATTTCCAACACGTTGGGGTAAGCAGCTAGGGTCCGATTGTACAATTCCGGTTCGCTCTTGGACGAAAGCGTCACGATCAACGCGTACGCGATATCGGTTCGCCTCTTTGCTGGGTGGCCGTGCATTCGGGCATGGTGTTCAACGTCAAATACAGGTTTGTTGAGCGTTCCCGACTTGAACGTGTGCTCGTCGCGCAGGATGGTTTCCCATTTGTGAGCGTCGCGTCTCTGCTGAATTTCGGTCGATGAATACGCCTGTGAACGGAAGAATGGCTCGCTTTCGTGAACCCCCCGCATCTTGCCTTCTTTGTTTCGTCCAGTCGGGCCAACTGTTGACGGTCGGAATACAACGCCCAACCCAGCCCGGGTATAATTCAATGCATCTTCCGGATCGACTGGCGCAAAGATACAGAACGTCGCCTTGATCTTAATGGATGTCTTAAATGGATCGAGAGGAACCGGAATTTGAAACCGAACAAATTGGCTCGGTTCGAGGTTTCCTTGGTATACGACTGTTACCTCACCCTCGGGACAAACCACCAATTCGCTGACATTTGACGGCATTCGACCCCAACCAACTTCTCGTTGTGTTTGCTTCTCACGCGTCGAGTGATGAACCATCAGTGCTTTGATCGCAGCGGAGGATAGCTTATTGCCGAAATGAGATCGAATTGCTACGCCAGAACGAAGCGCATAGGGCGCAGCGTAACTTGTTCCCATACGCGCGGCGCTAAAGCCTGGCTTGTGGTGATCCAAAAGCCAAAATGGCTCTGCTTCACTACCCCCGAAAGCGAGTAGGTCGGGCTTGATGAACCCCGGACTTCTTCCGGGTCCAACTGAGCTGTAGGGTGCGCGCGTCCATTTCGGGCCCCGCGTCGACGCGGCGCCGACTCCGATGGAATTTACGCCATCCGATGACGGCTGGATTCGTGCATTTCCGGAATCCCAATCGAGCTCACCTGAATTACCACAGGCGGAAACCAAAACGGTGTTTGCCCCAGAAAGGTATGCATCGAGAGTTGATGTCCAGACGTGCACTTCATCATCTTCTATCGGGAGGTCTGGCCCAATTGATAGACTAACAAAGTCGTACCTCCGCTGTCTCAACACATCTAAGATGCGCCGTAGAACATCCATCAATTCAAAATCGTCGCCTTGCGTATTGTTATCCAGAACTCGCCAATGATCCACGCGCGAATAGGGAGCGGCCGGCTCCTTCTTCGCTTCAAGGGGCCCAAACAATAAAGCCGAAGTAACGGCTAATCCGTGAGCATTGAGAGTATCTGCCGGCGCGCCGATGCCATGTGCATCGTGCGTTTGCACCCATTCGCTCAAAGGGTTTTTTGGCGAAAGGCCACCATCGAAGACCGCAACTTGGACATCGGAGTTAAGCGCGGCCGCTTTCGGAAGTTTGACAGAAAATGATCCCGGCATGCCAGCCGTTCGCAGGACGCTTTCGTTCAGTGAAATTGAAGGCATCCGACGAATTACGCGAACGAATGAATACAGCGTCAGGGCTTCCAACATCTTATGCGGAGCCCGCATCGGAATAAAACAAAGGCCGCCTGCGTGCAGTCGTCGATCCAAGTCGACATCCAGGCCAAGGTCTTCCACGTATTCGCGAAACCCATCGACGATGTAGTCGTCAACTTCGCTGTCGCTCGCATGGAGAACCACTTCAAGCGGAACCTCGCTATTGCCATCTGATATCGGCTTCAGGCGTGAAAGATCAAGACTTGCGATGTCGAGGATTTTCCGAAGATCGTCTTGGGTTTGCGAAGACGGACGCCACCGAGGTAATACATCGGCAAAGGCTGACAGCTTTTTGCGGTCCCCTGCAATGAACAGTTCTGGCGCTGAAGCCGGACGCGCGTCCTTCAAGGGCGCCGGATTCCTCGAATTGTCCAACAAGACTTTTTGAGCCCTGCTTCCCATAGACCGTAAATTCAGATCTCGAAGAAGGTTCGTAGGATAATAGCTGCGGGCAAGAAAACTCGGATGCAGTGTTAGCGCGACGACCGACTCACCCGCGGGACAGGCAAGTTCGGGGAGCTCGGCGATACCAGCACCCATAACTTTCCAACGGGGTGCCAATCGCTTCCGTGCATCGTCAAACGTCCAAGGAAACGTCTTGTCTCCACCACCAGATTTTATTGAAATCGGACGCGCTAACCGTTGTCCAAATCCAATCAGATAGTTTGGTCCCGCCATTTTGCCCTCCTTCTGGGCTCAGCCTGCGCTTCGTTGCTTAGGCATCTTCCGCAAGGTGTCTCGCGCAACTCCAAGCGCCAAATTTATTTTGCGGTCGGAGAGCCCTTGTTGCCGCAGTTTTTCACCAAGCTGCTTGCGCTGCTTCAATGGAAGAGGCTCCCATTCGGTAGAGAGAGTTTCGATTATCGAGTCTTCAAGCGACACGCCATTCACGATTGCCCTGCGTCTGATGTTATTTGCGAGGTGTTCTATGTCGCTAAATGACTTTCCACGACTCAACTCGACAAGATGATCGCGCCATGCCCCGAGTGATCCAGCATGTTCGCCGAAGACGATTGTAATTGTCTTTTCCAAGTCTGACTGATTTGGTAGCGGAAATTCCAGAACCATGTCGAAGCGGCGCCAGACCGCGCGATCCAGCAACTCGGCGTGATTTGTTGCCGCAACAAGCAATCTATTGCTTGGCCAGAGATCAATTTCTTGTAAGAGGACGGTAACTAGTCGTTTCAATTCGCCGAGCTCTGTTTCATCTCCACGGCGTTTTGCGATTGCGTCGAATTCATCCAACAACAAGACGGAATCTACGTTCTTAGCATAATCGAGCACGTGGCGAATATTCGCACCCGTTCGCCCCAAAAAACTACTAACGACTGTGGAGAGATCGAGTGTGAGTATCGGGCGATTTAGTCGAGCAGCCAGCCAACGAGCGGAAAGCGTTTTTCCCACACCGGGTTTACCAGTGAATAGAAGTGTCCGTGTTGGCTTTAAATCGTTCCTTGTAAGCTCTTCCAGAGACGCGCGCTCGGCAACAACAAGTTCGAGTGCTGATGCAATCGGTGGCGCAAGGATTGGACTGTGATCAATTACGATGGGGTTTTCGACGCGAAGAAGTTGAAGTCGCAAATCGCGGTCAACTGGCATGAAAGTTGGAGCTGCATCCCGCATTGGTGATGTGGCAGTCATAGCATCCGACAAAAGAGTACTGAGTTCGTCGGCCAGGGCTGGTTCGTCATGCCGGGCTCGCCTAATAAGGCGGCGCGCATATGCCTCCACATCTCGGCGTTCCCCGGTAAGCCCGAGCCGGGCCAACTGCACGATGTCTTTGAGATAGTTGTACTTTTCGTCCATCATTAGAGCCTTGCTAACTTACTGTTATATAATGATGTTTTTTATTGCATGGACGACAATGCTTTTCAAGTGGAAAATCGTCCACTTCTGGGTGGCCCCGTTTTTGTCCCAGCCGTGGTGTCGGTATGAACAGGCTACCCCTCAATTCCGCCCAAGTCCCCCAAATGGCTGCCAAATGAGTATCCCTCTGGCGTTCAGCCTTATGACCGGCATTAGCCATCCTTAAGTGGTGTTAAGTGGCAAACAGACCAGCCAAGTTAACCGTGCTAAACCCTCAATCTCAGATGGGGGCTCACATGGACCTTGGGATAGACCGGCTCATCGAAATGTTTGAGCAAAGGTTCGGTCGCCCGTTATCAACTGTTCTTCTGGCGCTTGTGGGTTTAGGCGTAGCTGGACTTGCGCTGCATTCGATCTACGACACTATTTTGGTACCGTTAGCGGACGTAGTGGTTGCAACGAAATCCTATCTCGCCGGCCTAAAAACAATATCACTACCAGGTGCCGCGACCATCATTGCCCAGATCGCAGTAGGCTTTATTGCGGGGATAGTCCTCGTGATAACGGTCTCTATTATGGTCCGAACGCGAAAGAGAATTGATAAGTCTTTTCAGGCCATTAGGAATCGTGTAAGCGAATTAGAGTTTGAAAATAGGACGCTCAAACAGGAGCAAGATGCTCTGCGCTATTTTCTGGACCGTGCAGGTGGATCATCTGGACTCCGATTGCCGTCACCCACTGAAACAGGCAAGCGGCGGTAAGCCGCCGATTACGGGACCGCACACCGCGGTACGGGCGGAAATAGCGGCGGAACAGAGGGCAAAATGATCCTTATCTATGTTGTCGTCGGCACGATCATCTACGCGTGCATTGGAATCGGGTTCACAAGGGCTGCGGTCAGCAAAGAGGCTTCCGGTGTTCTGCTAGTCGGTGCGCTCATTACATGGCCGTTCGTTCTTCTAATTTTGATTGCCAGAACGCTGTTCGTCTTGCTCTTCGCGATATTCCAAGTTCCGAAGATAGGGGCGCCCGCTAGCAAGGCGCCAGATGATCGCAAAAATTCAAATTAGTGCTGTAGGTACGGGGTCAGTAGGTACGAGTAGGTACGGGGTCGGAGTGAGCTAGCCCGGGTTTTCCGGACACTTCTAAACGGGGATAATATCCCCAAGGAGGTGTCGGATGGGAAGACGTGTAAGGTTCAGCAAAGAGTTCAAGCTGGAAGCGGTTCGCCTGCTTGATCTTGGACAGAAGTCGGCGGTTCAGCTCGCTCTGGAGCTCGGCGTTCGGCGCAATCAACTTTACAAATGGAAGGAACAGCTGGGAAGCAAAGGGGAGAAGGCTTTCCGCGGTCCTGGGCGCAAGCCGGTGGCGCAGGAGAGCGAGGTGTCGCGGCTCAAACGCGAACTGGCCAAGGTCACCGAGGAGCGCGATCTTTTAAAAAAAGCCGTGGCGTACTTTGCGCGAGAGCTGCCGTGAAGTACGCATTCATTAGGCGGCATTGCTCCCGCTACAAGATAGCCCGCTTGTGTAGTGCTTTGGGCGTTTCGCGCAGCGGCTATTACGAATGGCTGGATCGACCAGAGAGCCGGCGGGCTGCGGAAGACCGCCAGCTTCTGCAGAACATCCGCGATCTGCACATGCACGCGCGGCAGGCCTATGGCGCCTACAAGACGTGGAAGGTTCTCTGCGCGCGAGGCATTGCTTGCGGACGTCACCGGGTCGCCCGGCTTCGACGCCAAAACGGCATAGAAGCGCTGCGCAAGCGACGTTTCCGCATCATGGTGGAGCATCACAAGCTCGCACCTCCAGCACCGAACCGTCTCGAGCAGAACTTCTCGGTCTCCCAACCCGATCGCGTCTGGGCAGGCGACATGACGCTCATCGCGACCGGTACAGGCTGGTTGCATCTCGCTGTGCTGCTCGACTTGTTCTCGCGGCGCGTCGTGGGCTGGGCCATGGGCAACCAGCGCAATCAAGTCTTAAGCCTGAACGCGCTTCAGATGGCACTTGATCAGCGCCAACCAAATGCCGGGCTGATCCATCACAGCGACCGCGGCACGGCCTATGTGGGCGTCGTCTATCAGGCTCGGCTTCAACAGATCGGCGCCGCAATCAGCATGAGCCGCAAGGGGAACTGCTACGACAACGCCGTGGTCGAAAGCTTCTTCGGCAATCTGAAGAACGAACTCGTCCATCATCGCCGGTTCGCCAGCAGAGAAGAAGCTCGCGCAGAGATCTTCGATTACATCGAAGTGTTCTACAACCGCCAGCGAGCTCATGCTACGCTTCGGTTCCTAAGCCCTGTGGAGTTCGAAAACCTGAGCCGTGTGGCTCTTCAAAACTGTCCGGACAATCCGGGCTAGCTCAGAGTAAAATCTATCGATTCCATTTACAGCAGCTTCATCTGCTGTTCGTCTACCGCAGCTGCTGGACGAGGTCCTTTCGGCAAAGGTTCTGCGCGGCGTTGCGCGACTTCGGTGATCTCTTGGAATTCGGCGACGCCTTGCTTAATCACCCGCCTAATGAAAAAACGACTCTGGCTCGTTTCTTCTAATTTTTTTCTCACCATCGATTCCGCCCCTTAACGCCGGAGCTTAGGACGATACCCCGCTATGTCGGTTCGGCCTTATCTGAGGTCGGCGAGTCTGCGGCGCTGCCGACCCTCGGTGTCAAAATTTTCCGAAGAAAGCCATCGCCTCAGTGCCAACCGGAGGGGCGGCCATCGATCGTCGGTGATCGAATACCACGCCGTATCGCGATTGCGACCCTTCACGATCATGTCATTGCGGAAGATGCCCTCGACCTGGAAACCAAGCCGCTCTGCGGCCGAACGGGAAGCCGTGTTCCGAATATCGCATTTCCATTCGCAGCGCCGGTATCCGAGACCCTCGAAGACGTGGTCGAGCAATAGAAATATCGCTTCGGTCGCGAACACCGAGCGTCTGTAAGCGGGTGTGAACCAGACGTAACCTATTTCGAGACTGCGATGCGCAGAACGGATGCGCATGAAGCTCGCCGATCCGAACAAGGCGGCATGTTTGCGGTCCTCAAATACATGGGCCACGATATCGCCGTCCCCTCTCCATTCTTCCAAATGCGTTTTGTAATTCGGCAGCGAATTGAACGGACCAAAGGGGAGATGGAAAAACATATCGCTTGCCGCCTCGCCATGCGAGGCAGCGAACAATTCTTCCCCATGTGCTTCAACGTCCAAAGGCAGGGCTGCCACACGCTCGCCTTTTAACAACACCGGCCTCGGCCTCTCTCCGGGCGTTAATAGAGATTGCGATCTATCCGTCACGATCCGCGTGCCAGGTTTGATATTAATACCGAATGCAACGATAATGGGATCGTCCACGATAGTATGTTTGTGCGGCCCGTAGGCGGCCAGAGGCCATGCGAAATTCGCTCGAAACTGCGGATTATACCGCCTTTCCCGATCTCGGCTTGGAGCTTCTCCAAGCGAGATTTCGTTCGCACCGCTACATTCGGCACAGCCACGATAGCTATGCCATCGGTGTGACCGAAGAAGGCGTACAGAGCTTTTGGTGCCGAGGTCAGGCGCGCCATGGCGTGCCCGGCTCGGTTCTCGCGATCAATCCCGGCGAGGTCCATGACGGCCAATCCGGAACCGGCGGCGATTACGCTTACTTTATGTTTTACGTTAGCCCAACCACGTTCATTGGCGCTTTGGAAGATTTAATCGGGCGCCCGGTTGGATCGCCAAGTTTCGTCTCACCATTGCTCGCCGACGCACATGTTTCCGCAAAGGCCCACCAGCTTCGCCTCATTTTGCAGGCGCCCGCCGACACGCTGGAGCAGGAGACGGCACGCGACGATCTTCTGTGGAGCCTGTCGCGTCGGTACATTGACACGAAGATACAACCCGCGGCGAATGCCGATAGTCCCGGCCCGCGCCTCCAACGCGTAAAGGAGTATCTGCATGCCTATTATGCTTCCCGCGTATCTCTCCAGGATATCGCATCAACGGCCGGCATGAGTCGCTTTCGTCTCAACGCCTGTTTTTTGAAGACGTTCGGGTTGCCGCCGCACGCCTATCTCACGCAGCTTCGATTGCGGATGGCACGGACCATGTTGGAGGCCGGCGAGCCGATCGCCGAGGTGGCGACAAGCGTCGGCTTTGTCGATCAAAGTCACCTTACGCGAAGCTTTAGGGCTTGCTTTGGCGTAACGCCGGGTATGTTTCAGTCCGGTCGGCGCACAAAACTACAATAGCGTCCTCCGCGCTCCGGCTATACCACGATGCAGATTTGCCGCCGCAAGATCGCGGCCGCGATGCATACCGGAGGTCCCATTGACGATTCTCGGCGATCCCACGATTTTGCGCCGCTTCGAGCAGCCCGACGAAGTGCGCGCCCTCGAAAAGGGAAGATACGAAATCGTTCATTTGGGCGGCATGTCGATCGGCCGCGCAATCTACGAACCGGGATGGCGCTGGTCCGAACATATCGGCGCGAAGCTCGGCCAGCGTCGGTGTCGGGTCGAGCATCTTGGTTACGTGCTGAGCGGAGCGGCCACGGCTGCGTTCGATGACGGTCGCGTCTTCGAACTGCGAGCGGGCAACCTCTTTTATATATCGCCCGAACCGCACGACAGTTGGGTTATCGGCGACGAGCCGTATGTTTCCCTCCACATGATCGGCGCGAACCGCTACGCAACAAAATGAGCAAGATCGCATTCGGCGTGCAAAACGCGTTCTCCAGAGTGCCGTTCTCCGGCAATCCCGCGGCGACAATCCTCACCGAAGCGCCATTGGATGACAGCTTAATGCACGCGATCGCGGCAGAGATAGGCTGCCCCGCGACGAGTTTTGTGGTTAGGCGGGAGGGGGAAATTCGCGTTCGCTGGTTCACACCGACGGGACGCGAAATAGCGTTGTGCGGCCACGGAGCGATCGCGGCGACCCATCGCCTCTACGAATTGTTTCCGGAGTTTCCCGATCGCCTCACATTGCGTGCGCCGTCGAACGAGGTGTTTGTGGGCAAAATGCCCGACGGGTCTATCCAACTGTCGCTTCCTCTGCGGGCGGTCGCAAAAGTCGCGACCGACACGCCGCTTGTGCGCGCGGCATTGGCAAATGACGCTCAATTCGCCGCGCTCTATAAGGGGCGCGACTACATCGCCCTCTTCGCCTCTCTGGAACAGGTGAAGGCGCTTACGCCCGTGGCGAGTCGATTGGATGCGCTCGACGCCTACGCTTTGGTTGCCGTCGCGCCTTCGGACGGACCGGACTGCGACTACGTATGCCGCTTCTTCAAGTCCGATAAACCCGGCGCCGAAGACATTGCAAACGGCGCTTGTCAGTCCTACGTCGCGCCGTTGATGGCGAAATTACTGGGGCGAAGATCGCTTTGCCTTAAATACCTCAGTGCAAGAGGCGGGGAAATGTCGGTCGAGGTGGAAGGGGAGGCCGTCCAAATACGGGCGCCTTGTATAACCGCCATTGCGGGGACCCTTCATCTCGACGGCGTGTGCCGTATGGAAAACAAAGTAGGTACGGGGTTCTCTAATCGCGACTGAACTGTCAACACCATCCTTTGGTCTATCGCTGCCGGGGCCATGGTTCTCTTCGTGATCGGTCCGTCACATTATGGCGTTCGCTAAGCAGCCGGCGGATCAATGTCAGAGACGTCGTAACCGATGAGCAATGCTCCGGCCGACAACCCCAAACGCGAACTCGCCGTTGCCTCCGTCCCGACAGGGACAGCTTGTTTCGCACGGTGTATCTGGTCGTGCGAGAACTCCGTTCCTAAGCCCTCTTTCTTTCTGCCGTCATGCGGCGGCTCTTTGTTCTCCAAAGTCTGTTCCATCGAGCCACATGCGATGCAGCACGACAGCCATCTTGCGCGCCAGCGCGACGCGCGCCTTCTTGTAGCCTGCGCGTTTGGCCAACTTGGCAGCCCAGCTTTTGAGCGGATTGGTGCTGCGCGAGCGCACCAACATGATGTTGGCGGCTTCGTAGAGATAACTGCGCATCAACGCATCGCCGCAGCGCGAGATTCTTCCCATCCGGTCGATCTCGCCGGAGGCGTAACGGCGCGGCGTCAGGCCGATATAAGCTCCCACGCAACTCGAATGCTTGAACCGCGACGGATCGTCGATCGCCGCCGAGAAGGCGAGTGCTGTCAACGGGCCAACGCCCGGCATCGTCATCAAGCGTTGGCACACGGCACTGTCCTTCGTGCGTTCCTGGACGCCGGCAGAGAGCACGGCAATTTGCCTGCGAAGCGCCGACCAGGCAGTCAGCAAAGGGCGGATGACGTTCTTTAAGATCAAACTGCGGGAAGCCAAGGCTTCTACGCTTTGTTCGAACGCGCGTCCCTTCGTTACTTTCGTACGCAACCCGACATTCTTCAAAAGACCACGGATCTGGTTCTCGATCTCGCAGCGCTGACGCACAAGCAAGGCCCGGCTCGCAAGCAGCGCTGCGTCGCCGTGCGCCGCCAATTGTTTGACTTGTACTTCCCGGTACCAGCCCATGCGCATCAACTGCGCCAGACCCGCCGCATCGTTGCGGTCGGTCTTGTTCAAGCGCATCGATAATGCCGCTTGGGCGTGGCGTGCATCGATGCAAATCACCGGAACCTCAGCCGCCCGCAGCTCGTGCCAAAGCCATGTCGAAGTCGGCCCCGTTTCCAGGCCAACGCGTTGTGCATCCGGCGCTCTGCGATGCAGCATCCGCGTAATCTCGACAGGGTCCGAAGCAACGCTTCCTTCCCAAACCATCACCCCCGCCGTATCGATGATGCACACAGAAGTCTCTTCCATCGAAACGTCCAATCCAACATACTGGCTCATGGCTGCTCTCCTCATCCCTTCGTGTTGGGTCATTGCAACTGATCCCAAAGCTTAGGATGGAGAGCAGCCAGCCGCGATTACCTCATGTCGGAGTAAAATCTACCCATTCCATTTACAGCAGCTTCATCTGCTGTTCGTCTACCGCAGCTGCTGGACGAGGTCCTTTCGGCAAAGGTTCTGCGCGGCGTTGCGCGACTTCGGTGATCTCTTGGAATTCGGCGACGCCTTGCTTAATCACCCGCCTAATGAAAAAACAACTCTGGCTCGTTTCTTCTAATTGGAGGATTAGGGGCTTACTGCTGCGGCCTTCACCGGCGTCGGCGGTGCCCCTGGAGGCTTCCGGGCAGCTTCATATTTGACGCAATACTGGAATTCGCTTGGACTTGGATCCCGATAGTCGATCCAAACGACCGGTTGATTATCGGTAGCACCCAGCGCTTGACTCAATTCGAGCACTTTATCGGGCGAAGCGCCATTGCGTAAAAGCATTGTGATACCTGTTCGATCAGTTGCCGGATCGGAGATTTGCTTTCGTGCTATGCAGTGATAATTGGTTGGCGCTAATCCAGCCAGTTTCTTCATAGCATCGGATGGCGTGAGGGCGTCAGGTTCTCCTCGCCAAGTAATTGCACTTCCGAACGCCTGCAGTACCTGTGCGTCACTTGTTGGATCAGAATCGGCCGTATCGACCCCTTTGCGCATAATGTAAGCGCCTATAGTGTCCGCAACTTGTGGTGTGAAATCGGGCGACGACGAAGGGATATCTCCGCTAACGCCTATCCCATCTGCGACGTTTTTTTCATTCGATAGACAGTTACTCCAAAATGAAGCGGCCAAATCGGCACGCGAACTGACCGTTGGTGCAAGGTATTTGACGGCAAAGTATACTCGATCATTCTCGTTCAAGCCCGCGGTTTCCAAGAACGACAGTAGCTGACCGCAAGCGGTATTGAATGTGGTCAGCCCGCCTGATCCTGTTCCCGGTGTTTTTAGACTCGAAACAAGAAGAGACTGCGCAGCAAGATTCTTGGCCACGGTTTGAATGCTTATAGAAGGATCGAGCATCTGAAATGCGTTGTCGTCAAGGGCTATTGCACCGAGGTTGGGATATCCGATGGCGGAAAGAGAACTCCGGACCGTTTCTCAGAGAACGGCGAAACGCTAAGTCAATGGTAACTTTTGCGATTGGATTTCCATCAACGTCCCTCATCGTCGTGGAGTACCCTGCTGGATCGCCATTGAGCGGAAATGTATCGATGAAAAGAGTGCTATCGTTCGTAACTTGGGAGCCGTTGATCACGTTGGTAACCCCACTCGCCAACTGCGATAGAATCGCTTGGACCGGAGGCGTTACCGCGAGCCCCGTCACAGTTCCAATTTCATTGGCGAGCGAGGTCGATTGGTTTAGTAGATCGAAATTTGGTTTTGATGAACCTATATGGTGAATCGTTATGCTCAGCTTCGAACTCTTGTCGATCGGCACCCATGCGGAATATTCGTTTTGAGCAGTACTGACTGTAACAGTTTCTACCTGACTTGAAAAAATACCACCGTCCTCCACGTGATCCAGTTGTAGCGCGGTCATCGGAGGCAGGCTTACACCTGCTGCGGAAATCGACAGCACGAACGAGTACTTGTCTTCTCCATTATCGACGCCGAGCGCGCGCTTCACGACAGCCCACGTTCCAGCAGCACGCTTTCTTGTTAATACTGCGCTGGTACTTCCCAATTGAGCGTCTGGAGCTGTTGCTGACACCTTTATGGCGACGTACCACTGAACGTTATTGGTGACCGCCGCCAAGTTGGTTTCTGGTACGAACGCATCAAACCCCGGCGTGACAGTCGATGCCGCATCCGAAGCTGCAAGAGGAGAAGCCAATAGAATACTCGCGGCGACGCCAAGGCTATAACCGATCCGTTCCAGTTTTCTCGCCATCACACACCCCCCTCACAACGTGATTGCACGGCGCGACCAACGTTTGCACCGCTGGTAGCTACTCATGACTGGTATTTATTGATTACGCCATGAACTCGGCACCGTACGGTGCACTGGTACTAGTATGGTTGAATAACTCGACTTGCACTGGTACCCAAATAGTTCTGTGACATTAGAATAACTATAGGTTGAGAAATTACAAGTGCGCAATCACTTTTTTTCGAGCCCTTTTGAGTGATACGCGAACGTCTACTCCAAACCTTGGCATGACTTGCGCAAGCGAAAAAAAAAGCGCCAGAACCTTCGCGGGGCAAAGCGCTGTGGAGCGACGCGCGCAGTGCACGCCTACGCGCCTGGACGCAATAGGGAAAACTTAGGCGACCGTTTCTGCTGTCACGGATTATGCGGGCCCGTGTTTCCTATAATTTCACCCGCCCCTTGAGCCCGGCTACGCCAAGGCTTCGCCGGACTGATCGCTAATCCGTCGAAGCTTTAGCGAAGATGGATCGAGCGAGGGTCGAAATTTGCGAAGCGAGGCGGAGCAAATTTCGGGGAGGGGTAAATTCCACATATTGCATGATGGCCCCCCCCGAGATTTTTCGTCTCTCGCCGCTCGTCGGCCGGTGGTGCGCGGGATATGAGGTGAACAATAAGGTTGCCGCATGCGTCGGCCGTTCAACGGTTCGTTGCGAACCCGGTCGTCATGCTTTGTTATGTTTGCGCAACGCTGCGTTTTTGCGTTTCACAGTTTTCTGCTTTTTGGCCCGCGAGCTCATGACTGGCCAGGCTGCGAGTGCCATCTCCGCGATCTGGCGCAAATCCTTACGGCACGATCCCGAGGAAGCCTGTACCGACATGCCATTGGCGATCGTCATCAGGAAACGCGCTAGAGCCGCAGGATCGGCATCCTTGGGCAGCTCGTCGTGCGATTTCGCGCATTCGAACCGCTCGCGAAGCGCCAGTTCCGCGCCCGCGCGATGACGGGCCAGGACTTCGGGAATGTTTGCCGCGGCATCCCCGCAGCAAAGTCCGCTCTGTACAAGCAAATTGCCCGGCGGATGGTGTGGATCTGTCGCTCGGTCGGCAACGCCCAACAAGAACCGCGCAGCCGCTTCGCGCGCAGTCGGGGCGGAAAGGACTTTCGTCAGAAAACCCGCACGTGTTTTGTCGTAGTGATCGAGGACCGCGCGGAACAATCCCTCTTTGCTGCCGAAGGCCGCATAGATACTGGGGGAATTGATGCCCATCGCCGTGGTCAGATCGACCATCGACGCGCCTTCATAGCCTTTGCGCCAGAAGACCTCCATCGCCCGATCCAGGGCAACGTTCACGTCGAAGGAGCGAGGACGCCCCATAGCATTGTGCCTCCCGATTTTTTTGTGCTGGTCGTTACATAAAGGCCTTGTAATCCTGCCTCCCGACCATATTTGTGTTGTTCGTTACAGAATGTGGGGTACCATGACAGCGTTTGCAAGATTGTTAAAAACCCGTCCCAATCTGCTCGCCGGTGCGGCAATTGCCGCATTCCTGAGCATCGGCGCCGCGTTTCATGAGATCGGAAGCGCGACAGCAGCGTCCCAAACGGCAATTGCGCAGGCCGTTCCGGTCAACGTTGTCACGGTTGCCCCCAGGAATGTGCGTATCTGGTCGCAATTCTCCGGACGCCTGAGTGCCGTCGACTATGCGGAGGTGCGCCCCGAAGTTGGCGGACGCGTCACGGAAGTACGATTTAGAGACGGCCAGATCGTCCACGCCGGCGACATCATTTTCGTCATCGACCCAAGGTCCTATGAAGCGGCCGCCGCAAAGGCAAAAGCCGATCTCGCGTCGGCGCGCGCCAATGCCGTGCTGGCCAAATCAAACCTCGATCGCGCTGCGAACCTTATAAAAGTGCAGGCCGTAGCGCAGAGCTTCTACGACTCAGCTGCCAACGCCAACAGTGTTGCCGTGGCGAATGTGCTGGTCGCCGAAGCTGCGCTGAAACAGGCGCAGGTCAATGTCGATTACGCCTATGTCAAAGCGCCGATCTCCGGCCGCATCAGCCGCGCGGAAATCACGGTCGGCAATCTCGTGCAGATCGCCGACGGCGGCGCCGCCGCTGCTGACCTCCATCGTCTCGAATGACGGCATCTATGCCGATTTCGAGGTCGACGAGCAGACCTATCTCGACAACGTCACGCATCACGACCGGAACACATGATCAGGAGCAGAAGATTCCGGTCGAACTGACGGTGCAGGGCGACAGCGGCCACGTCTACCAAGGCGCGATCGAAAGCTTCGACAACAGGATCGACACCGGCTCCGGCACGATCCGCGCCCGCGCCCGCTTCGCCAATGAGGACGGCGCGCTGGTCCCGGGCATGTTCGTTTCGGTGCAAGCTTGGCCAGCGGCGACGAGCACGATGCGCTGCTCGTGCCGGAACGCGCCATCGGCAACGATCAGAGCAAGCGCTTCGTCTTCGTCGTCGGCCGCGACAACAAGGCCGCGTTTCGCGAAGTGACGCTTGGGCGCAGAGGTTGACGGCGACGCGCGTTGTCGCCTCGGGCCTGAAGCCCGGCGAACGCGTGATCGTCGACGGCCTGCAGCATGTCGCACCCGGCGCTCCGGTCGAGCACGCAGCAAACGCCGGCCGCGCGAATCGCCGCACACTGATCCAGGCCGAGCTGCACGGCAATTGAGCGCGGATAGTCACATGAATCTGTCCAAATTCTTCATCGACCGCCCGATTTTTGCGGGCGTGATCTCGGTCGCCATCTTCCTGGCGGGCCTGATCTCGATGTCGCAGCTGCCGATCTCGGAATATCCCGAGGTCGTGCCGCCGTCCGTCGTGGTGACGGCGCAATTTCCCGGCGCCAACCCGAAGGTGATCGCCGAAACGGTGGCGACGCCGCTCGAAGAGCAGATCAACGGCGCCGAGAACATGCTCTACATGTTCTCGCAGGCCGCCATCGACGGCACGCTGACGCTGACCGTCACCTTCAAGCTCGGCACCGATCCCGAACCTGGCGCAGCAGCTCGTGCAGAACCGCGTCAACCAGGCGCTGCCGCGCCTGCCGCGACGTCACGCGCAAGCTCGGCGTCACCACGGTCGAAAAGCTCGCCCGACCTGACCATGGTCGTGCATCTGACTCTCGCCCGACGACCGCTATGACATGCTCTATCTGCGCAATTACGCGGTGCTGAACGTCAAGGACCAGCTCGCCAAGATCCAGGGCGTCGGCGATGTGCAGCTGTTCGGCTCCGGCGATTACGCCATGCGCATCTGGCTCAATCCGCGAGAAGATCGCCGAGCGCGGCTTGACGGCCGACGAAGTGGTCAACGCCGATGCGGCGCCAGAACGTGCAGGTCGCGGCCGGCGTCATCGGCGGTCCGCCTTACGGCGCAGGGCGGCGAACTGCAGCTGCCGATCAACGCGCAGGGCCGGCTGACCGACCCCGACCAGTTTCGGCAACATCATCATCAAGCGCGACGCCAACGGCGTCGTCACGCGGCTGAAGGACGTGGCGCGCGTCGAGATCGACGCGTCGCAATACGGCCTGCGCTCGCTGCTCGACAACAAGTAGGCGGTCGCCATTCCGATCTTCCAGGCGCCCGGCTCGAACGCGATCCAGATTTCCAACCACGTCCGCGCGACCATGGCGGAGCTGAAGCAGAATTTCCCGGAGGGCTCGACTACCGCATCGTCTACGACCCGACCGTGTTCGTGCGCGGCTCGATCGAGGCCGTGGTCCACACGCTGCTGGAGGCCATCGCGCTGGTCGTGCTCGTGGTCATCCTGTTCCTGCAGACCTGGCGCGCCTCGATCATCCCGCTGCTGGCGGTGCCGGTGTCGATCGTCGGCACGTTCGCCGTCATGCATCTGTTCGGCTTTTCGATCAACGCGCTGTCGCTGTTCGGGCTGGTGCTGGCCATCGGCATCGTGGTCGACGACGCCATCGTCGTGGTGGAGAATGTCGAGCGCAACATCGAGGCGGGCCTGTCGCCGCGCGACGCGACGCTGAAGGCGATGAGCGAGGTCACCGGGCCCGATCATCGCCATCGCGCTCGTGCTCTGCGCGGTGTTCGTGCCGATCGCCTTCATCAGCGGCCTGACCGGGCAATTCTATCGCCAGTTCGCGCTGACCATCGCCTTCTCGACCGTCATCTCGGCGTTCAATTCGCTGACCCTGTCGCCGGCGCTGGCCGCGATGCTGCTGAAAGGCCATGACGCGCCGAAGGACTGCGCTGACGCGGGCGATGGATCGAGGTGCTCGGGCCGGTTCTTCGGCGCGCTTCAACCGCGTCTTCCACAGCGGCTCCGATGGCTACGGCAGCGGCGTCGGCGGCATCGTTGCAGCCGCAAGTCGGCGCGCGATCGGCGTCTATGCCGTGCTGCTGGTCGCGACCTATGTCGGCTTCCAGCATGGTGCCGCCCGGCTTCGTGCCGACCCAGGACAAGCAATATCTCGTCAGCTTTGCCCAACTGCCCGACGGCGCCACGCTCGACCGCACGGAAAAAGTCATCCGCCAGATGTCCGACATCGCGCTGAAAGAGCCCGGCGTGGAGAGCGCCGTGGCCTTCCCCGGCCTTTCGATCAACGGCTTCATCAACAGCCCGTCGGCCGGCATCGTCTTCGTGACGCTGAAGCCGTTCGAGGAGCGCACGTCGCTCCGATCTGTCGGGCATCGCGATCGCGCAAAAGCTGCAGCGAAATACTGCCGGCATCAAGGACGCGCTCATCGCGATCTTTCCGCCGCCGCCGGTGCAGGGCCTGGGCACCGATCGGCGGCTTCAAGCTGCAGGTCGAAGACCGCACCGACCAGGGCGTACGAAGCGCTCGACAAGGCCATGAAGACTGTGCAGGTGCAAGGCGGCCGGCGAACCCGGCGCTGGCCGGCGTCTTCTCCAGCTTACAACATCGGCGTGCCGCAGCTCTATGCCGATCTCGACCGCACCAAGGCGATGCAACTCGGCGTCGACGTGCAGGATGTCTTCGACACGATGCAGATCTATCTCGGCTCGCTCTATGTCAACGATTTCAACAACTTCGGCCGCACCTATGAAGTGATCGCCCAGGCCGACACGCCATTCCGCTCCAAGCCGGACGACATCCTGCAACTGCAAACGCGCAATCTGGCGGGCAGATGGTGCCGCTGGGCGCGGTGATGCGGGTATCCGAAACGACCGGCCCGGACAGCGCGCTGCGCTACAACGGCTTCCGCTCGGCGGATTTGAACGGCGCTCCGGCGCCCGGATATTCGACGGGCCAGGCGCAGGCGGCGATCACGAAGATTCTGAACGAGACACTTGCCCAAGGGGCATGCATTCGAGTGGACGGAATCTGACCTATCAGCAGATCCTCGCCGGCAACACCGCGCTGCTGGTATTCCCGATCTGCGTGCTGCTGGTGTTCCTGGTGCTCGCCGCGCAATATGAAAGCCTGTTCCTGCCGCTTGCCATCATCCTGATCGTGCCGATGTGCCTGCTCTCGGCCATCACCGGCGTATGGCTGACCGGCGGCGACAACAACATCTTCACCCAGATCGGCCTGTTCGTGCTGGTCGGCCTGGCCTGCAAAAACGCGATCCTGATCGTGGAATTCGCGCGCGAGCTGGAAATCCAGGGCAGCGAAGACGCTCGACGCCGCGATCGAAGCCGCACGGCTGCGGCTGCGCCCGATCCTGATGACGTCGTTTGCCTTCATCATGGGCGTGGTGCCGCTGGTGCTGTCGTCCGGCGCGGGCGCGGAAATGCGCCACGCCATGGGCGTGGCCGTGTTCTTCGGCATGCTGGGCGTGACGTTCTTCGGATTGTTCCTGACGCCGGTTTTCTATGTGCTCCTGCGCATCATCGAGAAGCGCATTACCGGGACGGAGAAGGTGCACCATCATATCTGACGGCTCTCTAGCGTCCCGCACGTAATATGAGCCCTCGCGACTTTGCCATAACGCGCGCGAGCGACAAAGCGTTGGAACGCGGGACAAAGTGCGTGGAGCGGCTTGGAATGTACCACGTGCGTTTCGGCGGGCCTTTCACGCGCCGCTTCCGCTGTAACGGATTAAGCGGCCCCATATTTCCTGACTGAAGCGTTATGAGTGATGGCCCGCGGAGGCACTCAATACCCGTACAAGTACGAGACAGGCGAGGCCCATGACGGCAACGGCGGCGACGCGAATTGCGTTCCAGATTTGCAGGTAACGGGACAGGATCGGCAAAGTTGTATATTTGCAAAGAAGTTGCCAATGGGTCCATTGGCAAAATCCGACGAGAATAACATAGGCAATAGTGCCGACGATTGCCAAAGCTGCAGATAGAGTCTTGTGGGCCACAATTGCCGCAGCCAAGTCACTGTTTCGCGATCGCACGGCAATGAGGAACGCGAGTGACTGTTCTTGTTGCGTGACGTAAAGCCTTGTGTATCCCGACGTTAGACGCCGGGAGACGCGGTATTCTCAGTTCCGGAAAAATCAAACCCGACCGGCAATGTCGCTTCGCCGTCGCTGCCATGCCCGGCCTGCCAGACCTCCGTCAAAAACACGGTGTTGGGATCGTTTGCTATCTGATCGCAGGCATTGAGGAACTGCGCCCTCGTCATCTTGCGGTAGGCTGTCGGCTGGCCTTCCTTCGTCACGTCATGCGGCAATGCCGGTGCCACATCGAGCAATGCGAGAGATAGATTCTTTTGAGCCTCGCCGCACTTTCCCGCGAGAGCTTCAAAGAAATAGCGGATTTCCATCGCCCCGCGCAGACCCGCCGATCGCAAATCGTCGAGGCGGTCGTCGAGATAGACCCAGGCCAGAGCTTGACTGACCAAATCGACGATGAAATCGAAGTTTAGCCCGGTGCGCATCGAAAGCTGCACCGGGTCTATATAGGCGAGCTGCGCGATTGTCGAAACGTCGGCACCCAGCAAACGGTCCGCGGTCGGATGATCGACGCTATCCAGGGCGATGATCTGATCGGACCATTGATCGTCTATGCCGACGCCGAGATCGAGTTTGTCCGTTGCAAATTTGCGCAGGGCGGCTCGCACCGTCTCGAGTGGGAATGCTCCGGCCGCAAAAGCGAGCGGCAGACCGACATCATCCTTGACCATAGCCGCCAACGCGTAGGAGAGAGCGGCCGCCATGGCGAGCCGCAATGTTGCATTGAGGACATCCGCCGGCGCGAAATCCAACCGGCGCGCTCGGAAGATGAAATCCGCCACGATCCACATATAGGCGCCGCCGATACCAGCGGCAGCGATCGGCGGCACAACAAGAAAGCACGCACGAAGCGGATCGGCTCCCAGCGCCGTGGCCTTCCCTTTGCACAATACGAGAAGCTGCGCTGTCCCGGTTTCAGAAAAGAAGAACATGCAGATGCCGCAGGCAAGCGCGAAGAGGATGGTTGGAACCCAGAAGCGGTAGCGGCCATAACGCCGCTCATAGATCGTCTCGAACTCGCTATTTGCCTCCGTAAGTGCCGACGGATCCGGCTCGTCGGTAAGGGGCTGGGCTGCTGCTGCGCTCGGAACTTCATTTGAGAAAAGTGCGCAGATAGAGAAACTTTCCACGCGCCGTAAAGCTGCTAAAGATGTCCTGCTTTTTGGTATTCCAGCCTCGGCGCACAAAAACGATAATCGGGTAGAGAGCAAGCGCCGTGAACCCGAGCGCGGCGGCTGCGCTGAGGATGTGGCCGATGTTGGTGGTCAGAGCGTGATCAATCTTGGACGCCAGTTGCCAAAATTCCGTCATGCACTCGCTCCGTCATTCACTGGGATTTGGTGCAGGCAATCGGCGCCCTAAGTTGCGCGCAGAAAATAGGTGGTTGGCGAGGCCGAGTTGCCCACACCAGGCATCGGCCCGCCGGCGACGGGTCGCGGATGGGCACCGGCACCTTGATTGTCGGCGACGGTCGGCGATGCCTGGTTGGTCGCGTCGATGACCAAATAGATATGATGCAGGCCCGCTGCGCCATTCGACACGAAGACGCCGATGTCCCCGTCGTCAATGGCGTTCCCCACAGGAATGCGAGTCCACTGGCGCTCGCTTTCAAGATAAGGAGCCAAGTCGGTAACTTCCTCTCTCACGCCAACATAAATGCCGGCGAAATCAAGCAGACAGCTCAGCGTTGCGGCGCAGCAATTGTGCATATTTGTTGGGTTGCGGTTCACAATCGTGCCTGCAATTTGCTTTGCGCCACCCAGCGCGTATGCGTCTCTGCCGAATGCAAGCAGGTTCGGAACTCGTGCGGCGTCCATGTAAAGTTCTCCCCAGCAGGTACGATTAGAGCTTCATTTCACATTGGATTAAAATCATCGACGGCATTCCGGACAGCCCTCCGCATCGCTTCACAATCCGAGCGAAGCTCAGTGTGTCCGTCGATCGGTCATGCCGCCGGTTTGGTCACCCAGGTTTATGAATCTAAGCTTGAGCTCTTCGATTTGATCGGCATTTCGCCGAGCGATCGAAACACCGGTGCGACTTGCTGCATCGCCGGGCGGGCCAGCGATATCGTTTTGCAACCAAAAATTTGGACGGTGACAAACCTCGTCGTCACCGCTTGCCGAGACGAGGCCGGCTGCACTTGCCGGAAGGACGGAAAATCCAAAGAGAATATCACGACGCATCGCCACCCCCAGAGCGCGTTGCGCGGAAGTAATACAACACTAGGTAGAGTAATACAAGAATTATTATAATGTGAATAAGGGAATCCGAGGACGTCTACATCAAACTTTGCCATAACGCGCGCGCCTGACCGCTTCTGGCGCAAGTCGGAAGCCGCCCGCGGAAGGTCCGGGCCCAAAGCGGTCATTCGTTCACCTTCCCAAACCCGGCGCATCGCCGTACTCCATTGCCTTGTCGTAAAGTTATTTCTCGCCGGCCGACCAGTGTCGGCGCAGGTTTGCCACCCAAGCGCCCAATGACGGCGCGCTCTTCCGTGTGCGCTCCTCGTATTGTACGCAGTGCTTATACTCCGCCCGCATCTGAGCAAGCGTGTCGAGATCGTCCCGCGAAGCACGCGCCAGGACAATTTCTTTTTCGATCAGTCGAAGCTGACTATGCAGCGCTTCGAGATAGTCGGCGGTATCAAGCAGGTCTGCGTCTCTGGCGATCTGCCAGGCAACCCGCATGGAGGTCTGCATCGCGCCACGTTCGGCGTTGTCTTGAATCTGCTTCAGGCTTGGCAGCGTTATCGGCTCTTCGGTTTTTGCTGTCATACGTTGCAAAATTGCGGCGTTCCACGCTTGCTCGGAGATCGCCAAATCGACGGCACGCGCTCGCGCATCGGCAATGTCGTGTTGTACGATCCGCCCGTCGTCCAGAAAAATCTCGGCGCTTGGGTCCGTGTCGCAGCGATAGCCCGATCTTTGGGTGAACGCGTCGAAATCGCGTTCCGCCAACGCCTCGGCGCGGGAATAGTGAGCAGGCACCGTTCGACAGGACAGCGGGCGGCGCTCATATAATCCGCACCGTCCATCGTGCAGTGCGGCGCAAACGCCCACTGGTATATCGAGCGGTAGGGCGGATATGATGAGAAATTGATGGCAATCCACGGATCTACCGTTGGATTTTATTTTTGCCGAATTTGTGCGGGCCGCAAATTGTTCGACCTGCCGCTTCTGTTCCAAGAACGCGTCTTTGCTAAGATGATTTGGCTCCAAACTCGCTCGGTCGCTCGCGTTCTTGGGAAACCGATAGAGTCGGAAGGTGAGCCGAAAAACAAATTGGTCGCAGAGCGGGGCGGCCTCCGACAATCCCATTTCGGGCGCGCGATTGCAGCAAGCGCCGCATTGCGTACAGCGAAAGTGGCGCCTTCCGTGTTGCAATGGGATCGCCTCCTGCAAAATCGCCACCAGAACTCTGCGCTCTGGCGAATGTCGCATTCCGGCGCAACCAATTCCAGAGCGGGGGGCCGACAGCGGACCTAACCTGTCGGACTGGAACGCGCCACATCCGGCTGAGATAAGCTCTCAAATGCGCCACATGCAGAGATCCAAAGAGCACTAGCCCAAAGCTTTTGTTGCAGTATCCTGTTGTCGAAACACGGACCCGATCGGGGGAGCGGCCATGCGCATAGTCGGTGCGATGCTACTCGGCATCTTGGGCGGCGCGGTAACGGCGCTGGCGCTGACCCGCGTTGGAGATTTTTTGGCAATTCGGATGGCGGCCGATCCCTACGGTGTCTTTTGCCTGCTCTGGCTGCCCATGGTCGCGTGGACCATCGGTGTGTTCGTTGCGAGCGCCATCGCGACGTCGGCCGCCAAGCGTGGAACGGTTGTCGGTGTCGTCTCGGGCCTGTTCGTATTGCTGCTATTTTGGGTCGCCTGCGTGATCCTGGATTTCCCCCTTTGGATGGTGGTTAGCGGACTGGCGCTGCAACTGATCTTGGCGTTCGCCGCGGCGTGGCTATTCGGCCGCGCGCATCCTGGCCGATATTGTTGAAAATGCCCGCAATTTGGAAGGGCTTGCGGTCGGCCCAAGTCACGGCGAATTTCTTTTCAGGGCTCGGCCCATCAAACGGTATTTCAGGCTACGACCTTCGCCAATGGCTCCCAATAGTGATGCTGCCATCCGCTGGCGAGGCTCATGGCCTCCTCGTTCGGAAATCCCGTCTGGTCGAACGAAAGCTTGACGCCTTCGGGGTGGGCGGCGAGTTCGAACCTCGCGACGGAGTAGATGTGCGGCGCCCAGCTGGCGGCGCGCCAGGCCTGAACGATCCTGACATAGGGCGATAAGCTCGATGTTTCGGCCCGTGATGTAGCCGCCGAAGAGTGCAAATGCGCCGCCGGGTTCGGCAGCGATTTGCGCCGGCACGGGCTTCAACGACATTGATTTCATGGCGCCGCTCAGGAGCACGATTTTGTCGAACTGCCGGGCATTGGTGAGCGCGTGGTAAACACGCTTGGCGGACGCTTTGAAGACGACTTCCTGGTGGATGGCCGCATTGGCATTGGAAATGCCCAAACGGTCGGCCGATTGCGGCAGTGAACCGTTTTGCCGCGTCCGCCCGCGCGCTGCCATACCGCCCAGTCCGGTCGCAAACGCGCCGGCGGCAACGGAAAATTTCTGCGGTTAACGAGACGTGCGGTCATTGGTTGTTCCTGCTTTCCATTTGCGAAGCCGCCGATACGCGGCGAAGACAAACAGACGAAAATAAGATGTTCAACATCATCTTTTGCTTTTAGGCTCTCCTGCGCTTGGTCAGGAGATGCAGCCCCATGCCTTATCCCCAAGGTCATCGCGACGAAATCCGGACAAAAATCGTTCGTGCCGCCCAGCGCCTGTTCAATGTGAGAGGCTTCGAAGCCGTATCGATCGATCAAATCATGGCGGCCGCCAAACTTACGCGAGGCGGTTTCTATCGGTATTTCGAGAGCAAGAGCGATCTTTATGCGGAGGCCATGGATTGTTTCTTCACCAATCCGGCCTGTGGAAATCGCTGGGAAGGTGTCGAAGTGGATCCCGCTAAAGGCGCCATCGGCCCGCAAATCGTGCGCGCCTATCTTTCGCGACAGCACTTCCAAGACATCGAGGATTCCTGTCCGATGGTCGCGTTGCCGGGAGACGTCGCCCGTAGCGGCACAAACGCCAAGCGCGCTTACGAGAATGCGCTGAAGGCGATGATCGAGCATCTGCAAAACGATTTCCGCGCGAAAGATGGGCCCGATCGCAACCGCTCTGGCGATTGCGGCGCTATGCATCGGCGGCATGGTGATCGCGCGGGCGAGCGACGATCTGGCCATCGCAGACGAGGTGAGAGACGCCGCGATGACCACCGCGCTAGCGCTCGGCGGCTGGTCCTAAACGCGAATCCATGGGGGTGGGCGGACATCCGTAACTTGGATTTTGCTGCGGGTGCCGCGCGGCAGGCCGCGGCGATGAAGGGCAACGAATGGCGGCCGGAAAAGCCCGTCCCATTGCGGGGACTGTCGTGATTAATTAGAACTATTCGCATCGTTGCCGGGGAGGGGGGATGAGTACGATCGCAGGTGCGCGCGGTTCGAAGCGTTCGCGGTTCTTCTTCTACATGGCGGTGTGGTGTTGTCTGACGGCCTTCGCCGGGTTCGCCCCGACGTTCTGGCTGCCGATGACGCACGGCGCGTACATGCCAAGTCCCCTCATCACGATCCACGGCATCCTGTTTTCCGGATGGATGTTGTTCTTCGTCCTGCAGACCTGGCTGGTTGCTTCGGGACGTATAGCAAACCATCGCGCGGCGGGGCTTTTCGGAATTTCCTTGGCGTCCGTGATGACCATCTTCGGCATCATCGCCGCGATCCAAAGAGTTAGGGACGCCGCCGGCGTGGGCGCGCTGGACGCCGGGCTTGCATTCATAATCGGACCCATTTGGCATATCACTTTCTTTGCCGCAGCGGTCGCGCTCGCCATCGTGAACCTTCGCCGGCCCGATTGGCATGGGCGGCTGATGCTGGTGGCCACGATTTCTATCCTAGATGCGCCGCTCGCGCGTCTGTTCTTCTATTTCATCACCTTCCATCGTCATATGCCGGTGCCCGTTGGGCTGCCGCCGCATCCGCCTATCTTGAGGGGAATTACGCCATGGGAGATCGCCGTCGACTTCTATGTCCTGGTTGCGATCCTCTACGATTGGCGCACACGCGGACGCCCGCACCCCGCCTATCTGTATGGCGGCGGCGCCATCGTGTTGCTGGAACTGCTGGAGGCCCCGATCAGTCATACCATGGCTTGGCACGACATTGCGCGATGGATCGTCTCGCTGGCCGGCTGATCAATCCAGACCGTCTGCCGTTTTGAAGTCCAGAGACGGATTTGATTTTGCGGAAGGGTTGCCGATGGGGCATCTTTGCACGAGGCCCTGTTTACATAGTCCTTGCATCGCGCTGCGCGGTCCGTAGCAACCGCGTACGGACCCTGCCGGGAACGGGCAAAATCGGCAGCGTCGCGGCCGTGACGACTATGTAAACAGGGCCTAGCGCGGAACGTCGGAGAATGTAGCCAAAGCGGTCGTCGGCGCGTCACTTTTTCTTTGGCGTTAATCTTGTTGGAAAGAGCCTCCCCATCTAAAGTTTTGGTTGCGGCGTAGGGATTGGAAATTCCGCCGCTGGGGGCAATTTATCACAGCAATTTGTCGGTGAAAGATCGGGGGAACACATGCGCGTTCTACGTTCGCAACTTCTCGCTATTTTGGCTTCGTCGCTGTTGGCCGCTTGTGCAAGCCAGCCGTCGATCCATCAACCGCTGCCAAGCGCGGTGCGCCCCGATCTCGCGACGACCGATGTCGTGCTCCCCATCAGACAAAGCGAAATCTATGTGTTCGTGCCGATTACAAAGGCAGGCGCCGGGTTTGGCTTAATCGGAGCGCTCGTCGATATCACCGTCGACAGTACGCGCACCTCTAAGGCCGAGACCGCCGTCACGCCGTTGCGCAACGGGTTGGTCGATTACAGCTTCGATAGCGCGTTGCAGGACGAGCTAAAGGCCTCGCTCGCGCAGATCGATTGGCTTCATGCCGGCAATTTCGCAGTGGTCCATGACACCAGCAATGACGGTCTCAAAAAGGTGCTTACCGCGTCGAAAGCGCCGTCAGTCCTTTTCGTCGTGGCCGACTATCATCTGTCGAACGACAGCGATGTTCTGCTGGTGACCTTCGAGGCGGCGCTCATGGCGAACAACGATCAATTGAGGGCCATGATACCCGGCAAACGCGACGACAAGAATCTCGTAGCGCTAACCAATGCCCTTTATCGCAACAGGTTCCTCTTCGAGGCGCATGTGAATGCCACGGGCGATCGCGATCGCAACATCGCCGAATGGAACGCCAACAAGGCGAGCGCGGCGCGTGCGGCGCTGACGATGGCTGCAAATAAGCTTGTCCCCCTGCTGGTCGAAGATATTGAAAGGGACGCGAACGATATTGCGCCGGCCGCGAATGCACCGCAAACCACGGTCAGCATACCGGCAGAAGTGGTGGAATGCACGATCGCAACCTCGGAAGCGCAATGCGGGAAAAGTGCCGTGCTTCTCCGCCAAGATCAGGACGGGCAGGTATTTCGCTTCAAGGACGGATCGATAAAGTATCTGAAGCTCGGGAGTTTCTGACGGTGACGCTCTGGCGTTTGTGGATACTGGCATCGGGCAGCCTGCTTGCGGCCTGCGCGACCACGCCGATTACGGTGTCCCCAACTTCCACGACCATCGCGCCGCCGTCCTCCGGCGGGGCGATCGTCGTGCCCCGGTCGGGCGATTTGGGAAAGGCGTCGGTGCAGCCTGTGACCGGCGACAGCGGTCGGTGTGCGGTTTACCTTGCAGAGGTGCGCGACACGCGCCCCGATACCAGCAGTCTCGGCATGATGGGACGGCGTGCCGTCCTCGCTTCGGATAGTGTCGCCTGGCTCCGATCGGCGCTCGATGTCTTGAAGCAGGATCGCCGGTTGCGTTTCGTCGACGGCGAAAAGGATGCGGTGTTCGTGCTGCGCGTCGAACTGGTGAAGGCCTACATCATGGCCATTACCACGCAGAAGAGTTCGAGCGTGGTGTTGCGTGTCAGCTATAGCCGCGACGGAAAGGACCTCGACCCGCAAATCCTGCGTGGACGCGACACCGGCGGGAACTGGGCGTTCGGCGAGGAAGAGACGCAAGGATCGCTCAACAGGGCTTTATCCGCGGCCGTTTCGGAGCTCGACAACGATATTGTGGCGCACTGCCACGACGCCGAGAAATAGCAGGAATCCGGCGACGCCCTCGCAATGGAAGTTCGCGCTGTCGGATCGTTCTCTTGCGGCCCGGCGCGGGATGTGTCGGCCGAGCTTATTCCGGCTGCACGAGACCGGCAGCAAATGACATTGTCGTGGTGCGGAGTTTTTACTCTGGCCCCAAATGCACGCTTCCGCCGTCATGGATTCTGCGTTCCTATATTTCCGGTCCGCTAGGGATTTGTCCCCTCACTGGCTCGGGCCCATTGCGAAATTTCAGCTCGAAGCTGGGCGACGTCTGATACGTCCGTTAGCGGTCGTTGCATTGTCAGGCGAATTAGGTTGTGTCCCCGAAGCACAACAGCGTCCGCATTGACCTTCGTGGTGCTGAGCTGTCTGCCATTCTCATTGAAGGCATAACTGCGGATCGAAATCACCGAGTATGACTTGGCGTCCAATCGGTCAATGGACACCAAAACTGGCTTTATCGAGGAGATTGTTGCCGACGGTTCGCCCGCTCCTTTAATGAGGGCATTGAGACGAGCGATATAATCGTCATGGAATTCCTTGCTCAGCGGCTGGAAATCTTTCCACTGTGCGGTGACGGTCGACAGAAGTTTATCAAGGTCCGCAGATGTGTAACTTTCACCAGCGAAACCAATCGCAAATGCGTATTCGAGCGGCAGGGGTGCGGGCTCAGTTGCGCCCGGCACCTCGACCCTTTTTTCGGAGTGAAAGCAACTCAAGAACTGGCCGCCAATCGAAGCAGCGACACGTGTTTCCAACGCGGCGACAGGATCGCCTGGTGCGCATGGGCTTAGTCCTTTCGGAGCGATCAGGTTGGCGGTTTCGACCAAATTGTCCGCGCCTGCAATGCTCTTCAGTGGTGCGGCGAAAAACAGAAGGCTTATGACTGCAAAGAGAAAGAGCATTCTTTCCAAATCTCTCTCCACTCTGAAATTTGCCTCACCTCAATAGCACCAGAAGCTCTGTTGCACCAGAAACGGAGTAATTTAGATTAATTGTGAAACGTCTCATCCAAGCATTGCCGTGACACGCGCCGGCGACAAAACGCGACCGAACCTTCGCGGGGCTAAGCGCCACGGCGCGCCGCGCAGGCCTTTCGCGCTTTCGGACGCAAAATGAAAAAAAATAAGCGGCCGCGCTCCTCAGCATGACATTTGGTTTCGTCCGAACGTCTGCCGCTTTAATTCTTGGGCTCGCCGGCGTTTGGCGATTCTGGCCAGGTTTCGATTGGCCGCGAGATGTTGGTCACGACATAACCCCGCGCGATTAACTTGGCTTCTTCTGCCGCGATTTCGCTTTCGCGGAGCAAAATAACCAATCCGGCCAGCCCCGTGTTGGGGTGCTGATACGCAATCGTGTGCCGACAATTCATCCGAAAACCTACCCTTCAAACGACTTGGATCAGCATGTGAGAAAGACGGCCGCAAAATCTAAAGTCGGATTCTACGCATGGGCATGGTCCTCGCCGCGGGCAAGCGGCGGTTCTTGGCCGTGCCGCATACGGGGTCTATTATAAAGCCTCAGAAAGCTGTCGGAGCAGCGCGGGAGGCGAGACAGATATGAAGATCGCATGGGAGACATTGGCAGCGGCAATCTTAGTCGCGGTCTGCATTTCATTTGTCGATCGTTACCAGATTTCTACGATCGGATACGGAGGGCCCGTCGAGCAGGGGGTCTACCGACTGGATCGCTGGACCGGCGAGATAGACGTGTGCCCGGTAAGCCCAGCGAAGGAGGCCAACACCTATCAGGTCGAATGCCCTGCCGGTGATCCCGTTGTCCAAAAGACAAATTAGAACGCGAGCTTCCATTCTGATTGTCTTTTCGACGAAGGGCTGGCGATGGGGAGGGCGGAAAAATGAAACTACTCGCCGCTTTGCGCAAACGACATGCGCTCAAACGATATGCGCGAGAATTGCCGCCCCGCTTGTCTCATGATTATGGCGGACACGAATTCTTTACGCGTGCCCAAATCGAAGTCGCAGTGGGCAAGCTCAAGCTTGATCCCGCGTTTATTGCCTATGGTTACGCTATGTTTCTTCCGGAGGAGACGTTCAACGAAAGCCTGGCGCAAATGCCGCCTTCGTCTTCCTATGAACAGGCTCGCAGCGAAATTCGCCGCTACGCACCACCAACCGTTCGTTGCGATGATCATTTCTACGAATCTGAGTGTGGCGGAATGGGATTGGGCGATGGCGGTCCTTAAAGTTGGAGGACACCTGAAGCAAAATCCAAATTGGGGATTGCGTAGACAGAGGTTTGTATGACAGTAAGATTTGCGCGCAAATACATTGACAGCTTGTTTGCAGACGCGGACTTGATGGGACTTTACCACGTGGTCGGCGTCCTTGAGCGGAAAACACCTTTGCCTGATCGGCTTTGGCTGTTTTGCCGTCTCCTTGAATGGGCGCCGGCAAGGTCTGGCATTTGGCAATACTATAACGGACTTTCCGTCACGAAATTTGAAAGAATGGCGCGGGCACTCGAGGATGCCGGACTGACTCTGCTGGCAGAGAAGTATCGCATCGGTAGGACGACGCCAACGGATCCCGATCAAGGGGATAGCCTGGACAAATGGCTTGATTGCCATGAGCAGCAAATCAATCACGAGGCGCTCGGCTTGGCCCAGTGTGAAAGAGAGTGGATCAACGCCATCGCTTCGCGCAGCTGATGATCAGTTCCCCTTTGCACGAAATCCGCACATGGCGCATCTGAGGCTCGCAACGCATTGCGGCATTCCGGCGGATTGCGGAT
This sequence comes from uncultured Alphaproteobacteria bacterium, assembly GCA_963822275.1. GTDB lineage: Bacteria > Pseudomonadota > Alphaproteobacteria > Micropepsales > Micropepsaceae > Rhizomicrobium. The sequence continues at coordinate 1,017 of CAWGHR010000029.1, read as the reverse complement.
TCTTGAGGCGGCCGCCGCTTGGTATTGCGTTCGTTTCTATCCCGGAAAATCAAGCTCTAAAGACGCACATTGCTTCGTTTTCTGCCATCGCGGGAGCGGGGGACCTACGCGCGCGAGGCGAAGGGGCCATGCACAAGTCCGCGCCCGCGATCTTCGAAAACGCGTGTTCTATTTTGAGGGCGGTTCCGGCTCCGGCTGCCATAGCTCGATCTTGGTTCCGTCGGGATCGATTATCCAGGCGAACTTGCCCATGCCATCCATCTGCTGACGGCCGTTCACTTCCACGCCTTTGGCCTCAAGCCCGGCGAGGAATCCGTCTAGGTCGTCAACCGCGAAATTAATCATGAACTCGCGCGACGAGGGCTTGAAATGGTCTGTGTCCTTGTTGAAAGGAGACCATACCCCAAAACCGGGTCCGGCCCCTTCGGCGCGGATCATGGCGCCGCCCCAATCCTCGACGCTTAGTCCGAGCGTGTCGCGATACCACGCGCAAAGCGCTTGTGGGTTTGCGCTACGAAAGAATACCCCACCAATTGCCGTAATCCGTGCCATCAGCAAACTCCTCCGCCCGTCGTTGCTTTGAAGTCTGCCCCGCCCAATCCTGTGCTGTCCAGAGCCATATCGAATCTCGGCATGGTTACAGTTTGAAGGTTGCGGCCTAATCGCCGGCGTCGCGCAACAGCGAATCCATCGCTTGCGGCTTCAAGTGTTTCAGCTTGCGTTTGACTTTATGGTTTACCCGCCGGTCGTTGGGTTCGATGCCCTTCTGCGCTTTGCGCCCGATCTGCTTTACGAGCAGGACGATATCGCCAGCTTTCCGCTCCCGACGCTCGCGCGCATTCAGTTTTTTCTTCGGCATAGCCGAGTTATACTAGCCCTGTTTACATAGTCGTCACGGCAGCGTCGCGGCCGTGACGACTATGTAAACAGGGCCTAGGGACACGGAGGGCCTATAGCACCGGCGTTCGGCCCGCCCCCTATATTATAAAGTATGGACCGGCTCCGGCTTTCTCCTCT
>CAWGHR010000028.1:0-63793 GCA_963822275.1 uncultured Alphaproteobacteria bacterium | reverse complement strand
ATTTCCGGATCCTCGCCGAGGATCGAGGTCAGGGCCCGCCGAACGCTGGCGAAGTCGTCGACGATGAATACACGGACTTTCCTTGACATCGGATGCAATCCTAGGGGCACTTAAAGATTGTGTTAGCGACCTGTACCGCGGATAGTTTCATCCCCTCCGTTAATTCAGAATGACCAAGGAACAGGTACCCGCCCGGGCGCAGGTACTCGCATAACTTGTTCAAAACGGTCTGTTGCGTCGGTTTTGAAAAATATATCAGAACATTTCGACAGAGGATGATGTCCATGTCGCGATCAACCGGGTAGTGAGCATCCATCAAATTTGATTCGCATGAAGCTAACATGCGCGCGCAGTGCAGGCGCTATGCGGCAAAGTCGCGCCGATAAAGTGCTGCAATTCCCGCGCATATCTGCTCCGCAAATCTCTTGGCACCAGTGCGAGTTTAACTCTTCCGGATAGATCCCCCGTTGAGCAACTTCGAGGACGTCGGTGCTCAGGTCCGTTGCAAGGACCGAATAGGGAATGCAGGCATTTTGGGCAGAGGAATTCATCGATGATCATAGCGAGCGTATAGGGTTCCGCCCCGGTCGAGCAGGCTGCGCTCCAGGCCTTGATATGGTTTCGGCCATGCGCCACGAATTCCGGCAGAACCGTGTTTTCTATGAAGTCGAAATGCCCGCGCTCGCGATAGAAGTCCGTCTTGTTGGTGGTCAACACATTGATGAGGTGCACGGCCTCGTCGTGAAGGCCGCCCTGATCGAATATGTACTCGCAATAAGCGTCAATGGTGTTGAAGTTCAAAGCCCGCAAGCGACGCCTGAGACGTCCCTCCACCATTGTCACCTTGGAGGGAGGGAGTTCGATGCCGCAATAATCGTGGATATATTGCGCAAGCCGTTGGAAGTCGTGCTTGCTGATGCGGTCCAAACCCGGAGAGGTCGGAAGGCTCTTGAAAGCTGTGGAGGACACAGTTGTTCCTTATGTCTAAGCTATGGCCGCGTGTCCGACATCACTTCCGATTGCGGACAGCTGCGTCTTCGCTTGAGACCAACCGTCCGATATCCATCAATACCACAAATCCACTGGGTCAATTCACAACACCAGCGATATATTCCGAGCGCCACCGCACTCCGACATCGGGAGCCGGTTCAATTTCGTTGAACGAGAAAGTCGCCACTTCGAAGACCCGGTCGGCAACCAGACCCAGCGTCAGAACGCGATCGTCCAATACGACATCGAGCACCAGGATGCGTGTGTTTGTCGTGGGCTTGGTTTGTCCCAGTCCAAGCCTCAGCCGCAAATCCAAGGTCGGCACGGCTTGACCACGCACATCGATCAAACCTTGCAGATGAGGCGGGCCGTTGGGGATCTTGGACGGCGCACGATAGTCCAAAATCTCTCTCACTTGCGCCACAGGAGCGGCGAACACCTCCCGGTCAAGACTAAACGTTACAAATTGTGCTTCACCGCTGCGCATTTTAGGCTGATGCCTTGAAGTCTGCGTCTTCGGCGTCGGGCCCGCCCGCGGTAAGGTCGAGCGCAAATCCCTTTACCCGAGCTTGTTGTTGACTGACGGAGATCCGCGCTCGCGGTTGGACGGCTGCGTTTTTTTGCGTCGCCGATTTAAAGGGTTTGTTGGTTAGGCTTCGGACGGTTTGTTTGGCGATTGCGCGCGTCTCTGCCTCGTTGCTATTGGTTCGGAAGAAGGCAATGCTTGATTGCAACTCCTCCGCCTGAGAGGCCAATTCCTCCGATGTTTCGGACATCTGTTGGGAAGCCCCGGCATTTTGCTAAATCACCTTGTCGAGTTGCTGGATCGCTTCATTGATTTGCGACGAACCGATATCTTGTTCGCGGCAGGCTGCGCTGATTTCGGCGACGAGATCGGAGGTTTTGCGGATATTCGGCACCAAGCGGGTCAGCATTTCACCGGCCTCTTGAGCGGCCTTGACCGTATCGGACGAGACTGCTCCGATTTCCGCGGCAGCGGTCTGGCTGCGTTCGGCAAGCTTGCGCACTTCCGAGGCAACTACCGCAAAGCCCTTGCCATGTTCTCCGGCGCGTGCTGCCTCGACTGCCGCGTTCAAAGCCAAAAGGTCGGTCTGGCGCGCGATTTCCTGAACGATTGTGATCTTTTCGGCGATTGTCTGCATGGCAATCACCGCCCGATGCACGGCCTCACCGCTCAATTCGGCGTCCTTGGACGATTGGCGGGCTATCTTTTCCGTTTGCGCGGCGTTCTCGGCGTTCTGCTTGATGTTAGAGGCCATCTCTTCCATCGAGGCCGATGCTTCTTCCGCCGCGGCTGCCTGTTCCGTGGCGCCCTGAGACAATTGTTCGGCACCCGCCGACATCTTCCTGGCTTCCCGTCGAAACGTTGTCGGCGGCAGTCGACGCATCGCGCACAACACCCAGAAGCCGTTCCACCATGCGCTGCTGTGCTAGACCGAGCGTGTCCTTATCCGATAGCGGTTTGGGTTGCACTGTAAGATCGCCATCCGCAATCTTGTCGGCCAACTGCGCCATCGCGCGAAGATTGCCGGTCATCACGTTGACCGTATTGATCACGTCCTTGATCTCATCGTTTGTCCTGACGTCGACCTTCATGTCCAGGTCTCCGATGGAAACCGCCTCGGCCATTGTGGAGATCCGTTTCAGGCCTCGACTGATGATCAGCATGATCCAGGCCGCTGCGCCGCTCGCAAGCAAGAGTGCCAAGATCGAGACAGAGATCAGCACATTGCGAGTCGTTTTATAGGTTTGCTCGGCGTTGGCTTGTTGTTCCTTCATGAGAGCGGCGGCAAGAACGGCTGTGTCGTCCGCGGCCTTGAGCAAGGCGGTATTGGGCGCAAACAAAGCGCCGAAAGACAGCGCTTTGGCCTCTTCGTCCTTGTTCGCCAAAGCGTATTCACGAAGATTGGCATCCATCGGTTTTATGATTTCCCATTGGCTGCGCATGAATTCGTATTTCGGTTTCCCCTGATCGGATGCAATTGCGTAGCCATGGTCGAGCAACGCGTCCATTTGAGAGCGCAGTTGTACAAGCTTGTCGTCATAGGCCCGCTTTTTATCCTGGCCGCTCACCAGAATGATGTTTTTCTCCTGCCGGACGACGTCCAGTGCAGTTGTGTGGACGTCTTGCGCGGTTCGTAGCCGCTCCATAGGACCGGTTATCAGCGAGTTGACCGTGTCGTTCATCGTGGCGAGACCGTTGATGCCGAAGCCCGCGGCGCCGAGCAGCATGACGATGACGAGGCCGAACGCCACACCGAGTTTTAATTTGATCGTGAACCGCATTTTCGTTCCCCATAGACTAATTAGTGACGTGGGTGGGATGCGATGCCGCCAGTTGCGGTCGACGCATTGAGATGTGACGAGAAGATGGTTTGAAGATCGGGCAGAATGATGAATTCGCCGTTGCGTTTGATCAGACTGAGGATGAACTCTGGTCGCCAGTGCATACCGACACTTGGGGGCGCTTCGCTCGCGGTCTTGGCGAGCGTTGTAACTTCGTGGACCTTGTCCGTCTTGAGCCCGATCAAAGTCGGTTCGCCGTCGATGTCCATTTCGATCACGATGATGCGGCTGTCGATCGAAGAGTCGGCGGCATCCATTGCAAACGCCTGGCGCAGGTCGGCCAACGGAATAACTTTGCCGCGGAAGTTGATCACGCCTCCGACGAAGGGCTTGGCGCCGGGTACCGTCGTCTCTGCCGCCACGTCGAGAATTTCCCGAACAAGGGTGGCCTCCAGCGCGAATGCTTCTCCTTGCAGGTCGAATGTCAAAACCTCGACCTGACCGGACGTGTCCCAATTTATCATGGTCGGCCCCTCGCTCATCCTACGGCACGCATTTGCGCCTCCTGGCGTTGGCCGGCAGCCAAAAGATGGGCGACATCCAGAATGAGAGCGACGCTTCCGTCACCAAGAATGGTGGCGCCGGAAAACCACGCGACATCGGCATGAAGCTTCGACAGGGATTTGATGACCGTCTGATGGTCACCGATGATCTGGTCGACGACGAGACCCACCCGTTCGCCGCCGGTTGAGATCACAACGATCTTCTGGTGCAGTTCCGGTTGGGTCCCCGTGCTAAAAAGCTCGCGCAGTCTCAAGAACGGCACCAAGCTGTCTCGCAGCGAGATAAAGCTGCGGTTTTGCGAACGCTGGTCGTCGTCCAGCGTGAGCTCGATACATTCCTCGACGGCCGCCAGCGGAATGACGTAGCGGCCTTGACCGACACGGACCAAAAGACCGTCTATGATAGCCAGTGTGAGCGGAATTCTCAGCGAAAACTCCGATCCTTCGTGAGGTCGGCTGGTAACGCCGATTGAGCCGTGTAGGGCTTCCATGGTGCGCTTAACGACATCCAAACCGACGCCACGCCCGGAGATGCTGGTGACCTGCTGAGCCGTGGAGAAGCCCGGATTAAAGAGCATCTGAAAGAGATCGGTATCGCCGATCTGGGCGCCCGGCTCGATGAGGCCTTGCTGTTCGGCGCGCGCGCGCACGCGTTCACAGTCGATGCCGCGCCCGTCGTCTTTGATGGTGATGATCACCTCACCTCCGGATTGACGGGCGGAAAGACGCATTTGTCCCGCCTCCGGCTTGCCGGCGACGCGGCGTTGTTCCGGCGTTTCCAAACCGTGATCGGCGGCGTTGCGCACCAAATGCACAAGCGGATCTGCCAAGCGCTCGGCCACGGTTTTGTCGACTTCGGTGGATTCGCCTTCGAACGCCAGCTCGATTGTCTTGCCGGTTTCGCGACTGAGGTCGTGCACCAAGCGTCGAAAGCGGCCGAACAAGGTGCTAACCGGAACCATGCGAAGCACCATCGTGGTGTCGCGCAGTTCATTGGAGAGTCGTTCGATCTCCTCGGCAACGGACCGCAGTTGAAGATCTTGGCTGCTGCATGACACCTGCCTGAGGCGCGATTGAGCGATAACAAGCTCGCCGACGCGATCCATTAACTCGTCCAATCGTTCGGCAGGTACACGGACATTTTCGCAGGTCTGGGCGTCGGTGGCGCGCCGACTATAGGGTGCCGGGTGTGGGGCAGCGCCCGCGGGTTTGGCGTCGCTTTGAGCTGCGCGTGTATTGATTCCAGTACTGCTCGCCGCAGCATGTGTGTCTTCATCCGCAGGTTCGATTACCAGGTTCATGTCGTCGATCACGAAGATGAAGACGTCTTCGATCACCGAACGTTGCTTATCTGTGGTTAGGGTCGCCGACCAAGAGAGGTGACATTCCGTCGGCACCAATTCACCGAGCGGAGGCACCTGATCCGTAGAAGCGACGATTTTGCATGTGCCGAGTCCGCGCAACTCGTTCAACAAGGTCAAAGGATTGACGCCGTTGACAAACGCATTGCTGGGTAGGCTAAAGCGGATATTCCAGGTTTTGAGAGCCGATCCGGCGCTTTGGACCGCGCCAGGGCCGGCCTTACCGACCGCTTCATGCACGCCGGCGAGTAGGGCTTCGCCTGCGGCGGCATGATCCCCGGCTGGGTCTTCGATAAGCGCCCGCATATGATCCTTGGCCGCGAGGATGGCCGCAACCAATTCGCTAGTCGCCACTGCTTCGCCCTTGCGAATCTGGTCGAAGGCGCTTTCACAATGGTGGGTGAATTGGGCAAGCGCATCGAAGCCGAACATCGCTCCGGAGCCTTTGAGGGTGTGCAAACCGCGAAAGATGCTGTCGATCAGTTGACGATCGTCCAGCTTGTTGTCCAAATCCAGCAGCCCTTGCTCGATCTGCTCAAGGATTTCCCTGGCTTCGGCAAGAAATACATTGACTGCGTCGGGAGCACTCATCGTCCCAGCACTTTCTTGATGATACCGACGATTTGTTCCGGATTGAATGGTTTGGTCAGCCAGCCGGTAGCGCCTGCCGCTTTCGCCCTTTGTTTCAGTCCGGCATCGGATTCGGTGCTGAGAAAGATGATCGGTATGCCCATCTGCGCCGGCGATTTGCGCAACTCTTCAATCATGGTGAGCCCGTCCATGATGGGCATATTCAGGTCGGTGACGATGAGATCGTAATGCTCGGCCTGCGCCTTCGCGATACCGTCGGCACCATGCGCCGCCTCGTTCACGGCATAGCCGGCGCCGGACAGCGCGATCTTGATTGCCATGCGCAGGCTTGCCAGTCATCGACGACGAGAATGGAAGCGCTCATTTTCCACCTTCGCGATGCAGCCAGAATGCATGGTCGTCGCGCGTGCCGTTCTCGAGAAACCCGCCCTGCTCTAGGGCGTCGCGCAAGGGACCGCTCGCAGGATTTGCCAGGGCAAATTGCTTCCCATTGGTATTGGCATGCAGACGGGCCGCTGCTATCAGTTGAACAGCGCTAAGATCGGCAGCGATATCTGGGATTACGTCAAGAGTAACACTGTCGTTGTCACTTAAACCGTTCAATATATCGCAACGTAACATTGCGACATGTTGGATCGTCAGTGCTTTAGTGAAGCGCAAGATGGCCATCTGTATTTCATTTTCCAATGAAAATGATCCGCATCAGCCAAATCTATACTGAAGCTTCTATTTTAAATTCTCATAAAAGAATTGACTTAAGTTTAATTTCGCCCAATTTGAAGGTGTAGCAGAATTTGGGACAATAATTCATAGAATAACCAGTGATTTATCCAATCATATTTGAATTATAATAAATCTAATTCAGCCTATTACAGGTTTAATTTGTGGTCTGTTTTGCAAGGACATCACAACCGATAATTCATGCATTTGGGGACATCGAGGGATACGCAGCGACACACACCGAAAATATCTCCAAAAACTGTTGGAGGCGCGTTGGAAATTCACGTCACAGAGATCCGATCAATTCTAATAACCTACCGGCAAAATAAAATTCTCGCCTCCGGCACCGGGGAGTTTGTTCCCACAATCGGGCACCGAAATCATAATTAAATCAAGTATGTGTCCCCGGAGCCCGAAGCAACGGACGCCAACGCAGCATGCCACGGCGACGACTTTCAAGGCGTTTGATTTTGCGTCTCGGGCAACCGCTTGATCTGATAGAAACTAAGCGAGGTCGTATAAGCGTGTTCGCTTTTGGGAGACATGGAGGTAACCGGGAATAGAAGCTTCCTACCTTTCATTCCAAAAAACTCTTCCATATCGACCACAGCGACTTGCTCTCCCCGCGCGCCCCGGCTCATGAAAACAATCCTGCCGATTTTGCGTCCATTATTGGTGTAGACCATTTTTCCCGTCAGATCGGCGGGCGACGCGACAGGACCAACCAGTTGCCCTGCAGTCGTCACACGATCTCCCCGTTCGGGAATAGAAGCGGCGGGCGGCGTGGACGTAGCAGGTGGCGGAGAACCGCTCTGCGCCTGGATAGGACACAGCACGCCAATGCCCAACGCAATCACAACGCATTCAAAGAGAAATTTTCGCATTTTGACCTCTTCTTTTGCGCTTCGCCGTCCGGCGGCCTCGCATGGAAGCTCAGCCGGCCAGAAGCAACGCGCCGGCGAGTGCGAATAAGATGGCGGCCAGCATTGTCGTTCTCCGACGCATAGGAACTTCCTTCTTTGCCCGCCTCGATCTCCCGCAGAGCCGTCGGACTAAATCCGTCCGATAAGCACAAGAACAAGAACGATCACCAGGACGACGCCCAATCCACCGCTCGGGCCATAGCCCCAATTGGAGCTGTGCTTCCAATTCGGCAAGGCACCGACCAAAAACAACACCAGGACAACCAACAGAATTGTACCGAGCATAATCTGCGCTCCAAAGAATGAGGAGTGAAATGTGACACTCACGGAGCACACCGGAAGCGGGGTTTGCACTCCCGCCTCCGTCTACACCGTGTACGGATTACTTTGGTGCCGGCACGACGACGACCGTTGCGCCATTGCCAGAACCGGTATTGCCCTTTGAGCCTTTGGCACCTGTGGCGCCGGTGTCTCCAGGAACGCCCGGCGCCCCAGTGGCACCTGTGTCGCCGGTGTAACCCGTGTTGCCGGTATTTCCTTGACTACCCGTCGCGCCTTGCGCGCCGGTATATCCCGTATTGCCGGTGTTGCCTTGCGGTCCGGCCGGGCCCGCGGGTCCGGTGCACGCACCGAGACCGAGCGTCGCAACCAATGCGACGCTGGGTCTCGGTGCATGCAACTGCACCGCGGGCCCGGCCGGACCGCAAGGCAACACCGGCAACACGGGATACACCGGCGCGCAAGGCGCGACGGTAGTCAAGGAAATACCGGCAACACCGGTAACACCGGCAACACCGGTATGCGCATGGTCAACACGGTGTCCGCCGGGTTGGCGCTACCTGGAGACACCGGCGCAACTGGCGCCAAAAGGCTCAAAAGGCAATACCGGTTCGGGCGATGGGCGCAGACATGGTCGCGTGCCGGCACCAAAGTAATCCGTACACGGAGGCGGAGGCGGGAGTGCAAACCCCGCTTCGCTGTCTGCCGTGAGTGTCAGCATTTCACCTCATTCTTTGGAGCACAAATTATGCTGGGTACGATTTTGTTGGTTGTCCTGGTGTTGTTTTTGGTCGGTGCCTTGCCGAACTGGAAGCACAGCTCCAATTGGGGCTATGGCCCGAGCGGCGGATTGGGCCTTGTCCTCGTCATCGTTCTTGTTCTGGTGCTTATCGGACGGATTTAGTCTGAGGGCTTCGCATCGCGGGCGATCGACGCGGGAATAGAAAGAAATCTTCATGTGTAAAATAACGACATGTTGGCCGCTATCTTATTTGCCCTCGCAGGCGCGTTGCTTCTGACCGGCTGAGCTTCAATGCCAGGATGCCGCGGACGGTGAAGCGCAAACAATGAGGCCAAGAATGCGAAAATTCTCCTTAATGCGCCGCGATCGCGTTGGGCCTTGGCGTGTATGCCCTATCCAAGCGCAGAGCGGTTCTCCGCCATCTGCCGCGTTCATGCCGCCGGCCGCTCTATTCCCGAGCAGGGGATCGCGTGACGACTGCAGGGCAGCGCTGCCTGGCGCTTGCCCGCCGATCTGACGGGGAAAAATGGCTAGCACCAATAATGGACGCAAAATCGGCAGGATTGTTTTCATGAGCCGGGGCGCGCGGGGAGAGCAAGTCGCTGTGGTCGATATGAAGAGTTTTTTGGAATGAAAGGTAGGAAGCTTCTATTCCCGGTTACCTCCATGTCTCCCAAAAGCGAACACGCTTATACGACCTCGCTTAGTTTCTATCAGATCAAGCAGTTGCCCGAACGCAAAATCAAACGCCTTGAAGTCGTCGCCGTGGCATGCTGCGTTGGCGTCGTTGCTTCGGGCTGCGGGGACGCATACTTTTTAATTCAATTATGATTTCGGTGCCCGATTATGGGAACAAATTCCCCGGTCCGGAGGCGAGAAAATCTTATCTCTGCCGGTAGGTTATTAGAATTGATCGGATCTCTGTGACGTCAATTTCCAACGCGCCTCCAACAGTTTTTGGAGATATTTTCGGTGTGTGTCGCTGCGTATCCTGATGTCCCCAAATGCATAAAATCATCGGTTGTGATGTGTTTGCAAAACAGACCACAAATTAACCTGTAATAGGCTGAATTAGATTTATTATAATTCAAATATGATTGGATAAATGACTGGTTATTCTATGAATTATTCTCCAAATTCTACACCTTTAAATTTAGCGAAATTAAACTTAAGTCAATTCTTTTATGAAAATAAAAATCGAAGCTTCAGTATAGATTTGGCTGATGCGGATCATTTTTCATTGGAAAATTGAATACAGATGGCCATCTTGCGCTTCCCTAAAGCACTAACGATCCGACATGTCGCAATGTTACGTTGCGATTCATTGAACGGTTTAAGTGACAACGACAGTATTATCTTGACGTAATCCCAGATATCGCTGCCGATCTTAGCGCTGTTCAACTGATAGCAGCGGCCCGTCTTTATGCCAATACCAATGGGAAGCAATTTGCCCTGGCAAATCCTGCGAGCGGTCCCTTGCGCGACGCCCTTCAGCAGGCGGGTTTCTCGAGAACGGCACGCGCGACGACCATGCATTCTCGTGCGTCGCGAAGGTGGAAAATGAGCGCTTCCCGTCTCGTCGTCGATAAACTCGGCAAGCCTGCGCATGGCAATCGAGTGCGCTGGCCGGCGCCCTATGCCGTGAAGACGGGCGATGGTGCCGACGGTATCGCGAAGGCGCAGGCCGAGCGTTACGATCTGATCGTCACCGACCTGAATATGCCCATCATGGACGGGCTCACCATGATTGAAGAGTTGCGCAAATCGCCGGCGCAGATGGGCATACCGATCATCTTTCTCAGCACCGAATCCAATGCCGGACTGAAACAAAGGGCGAAAGCGGCAGGCGCTACCGGCTGGCTGACCAAACCATTCAATCCGGAACAAATCGTCGGTATCATCAAGAAAGTGCTGGGACGATGAGTGCTCCCGACGCAGTCAATGTATTTCTTGCCGAAGCCAGGGAAATCCTTGAGCAGATCGAGCAAGGGCTGCTGGATTTGGACAACAAGCTGGACGATCGTCAACTGATCGACAGCATCTTTCGCGGTTTGCACACCCTCAAAGGCTCCGGAGCGATGTTCGGCTTCGATGCGCTTGCCCAATTCACCCACCATTGTGAAAGCGCCTTCGACCAGATTCGCAAGGGCGAAGCAGTGGCGACTAGCGAATTGGTTGCGGCCATCCTCGCGGCCAAGGATCATATGCGGGCGCTTATCGAAGACCCAGCCGGGGATCATGCCGCCGCAGGCGAAGCCATACTCGCCGGCATGCATGAAGCGTCGGTAAGGCCGGCCCTGGCGCGGTCCAAAGCGCCGGATCGGCTCTCAAAACCTGGAATATCCGCTTTAGCCTACCCAGCAATGCGTTTGTCAACGGCGTCAATCCTTTGACCTTGTTGAACGAGTTGCGCGGAACTCGGCACATGCAAAATCGTCGCTTCTACGGATCAGGTGCCTCCGCTCGGTGAATTGGTGCCGACGGAATGTCACCTCTCTTGGTCGGCGACCCTAACCACAGATAAGCAACGTTCGGTGATCGAAGACGTCTTCATCTTCGTGATCGACGACATGAACCTGGTAATCGAACCTGCGGATGAAGACACACATGCTGCGGCGAGCAGTACTGGAATCAATACACGCGCAGCTCAAAGCGACGCCAAACCCGCGGGCGCTGCCCACACCCGGCACCCTATAGTCGGCGCGCCACCGACGCCCAGACCTGCGAAAATGTCCGTGTACCTGCCGAACGATTGGACGAGTTAATGGATCGCGTCGGCGAGCTTGTTATCGCTCAATCGCGCCTCAGGCAGGTGTCATGCAGCAGCCAAGATCTTCAACTGCGGTCCGTTGCCGAGGAGATCGAACAACTCTCCAATGAACTGCGCGACACCACGATGGTGCTTCGCATGGTTCCGGTTAGCACCTTGTTCGGCCGCTTTCGACGCTTGGTGCACGACCTCAGTCGCGAAACCGGCAAGACAATCGAGCTGGCGTTCGAAGGCGAATTCACCGAAGTCGACAAAACCGTGGCCGAGCGCTTGGCAGATCCGCTTGTGCATTTGGTGCGCAACGCCGCCGATCACGGTTTGGAAACGCCGGAACAACGCCGCGTCGCCGGCAAGCCGGAGGCGGGACAAATGCGTTCTTCCGCCCGTCAATCCGGAGGTGAGGTGATCATCACCATCAAAGACGACGGGCGCGGCATCGACTGTGAACGCGTGCGCGCGCGCGCCGAACAGCAAGGCCTCATCGAGCCGGGCGCCCAGATCGGCGATACCGATCTCTTTCAGATGCTCTTTAATCCGGGCTTCTCCACGGCTCAGCAGGTCACCAGCATCTCCGGGCGTGGCGTCGGTTTGGATGTCGTTAAGCGCACCATGGAAGCCCTACACGGCTCAATCGGCGTTACCAGCCGACCCACGAAGGATCGGAGTTTTCGCTGAGATTCCCGCTCACACTGGCTATCATAGACGGTCTTTTGGTCCGTGTCGGTCAAGGCCGCTACGTCATTCCGCTGGCGGCCGTCGAGGAATGTATCGAGCTCACCCTGGACGACGACCAGCGTTCGCAAAACCGCAGCTTTATCTCGCTGCGAGACAGCTTGGTGCCGTTCTTGAGACTGCGCGAGCTTTTTAGCACAGGACCCAACGGAATGCACCAGAAGATCGTTGTGATCCAACCGGCGGCGAACGGGTGGGTCTCGTCGTCGACCAGATCATCGGTGTTCATCAGACGGTCATCAAATCCCTGTCGAAGCTTCATGCCGATGTCGCGTGGTTTTCCGGCGCCACCATTCTTGGTGACGGAAGCGTCGCTCTCATTCTGGATGTCGCCCATCTTTTGGCTGCCGGCCAACGCCAGGGGGCGCAAATGCGTGCCGTAGGATGAGCGAGGGGCCGACCATGATAAATTGGGACACGTCCGGTCAGGTCGAGGTTTTGACATTCGACCTGCAAGGAGAAGCATTCGCGCTGGAGGCCACCCTTGTTCGGGAAATTCTCGACGTGGCGGCAGAGACGACGGTACCCGGCGCCAAGCCCTTCGTCGGAGGCGTGATCAACTTCCGCGGCAAAGTTATTCCGTTGGCCGACCTGCGCCAGGCGTTTGCAATGGATGCCGCCGACTCTTCGATCGACAGCCGCATCATCGTGATCGAAATGGACATCGACGGCGAACCGACTTTGATCGGGCTCAAGACGGACAAGGTCCACGAAGTTACAACGCTCGCCAAGACCGCGAGCGAAGCGCCCCCAAGTGTCGGTATGCACTGGCGACCAGAGTTCATCCTCAGTCTGATCAAACGCAACGGCGAATTCATCATTCTGCCCGATCTTCAAACCATCTTCTCGTCACATCTCAATGCGTCGACCGCAACTGGCGGCATCGCATCCCACCCACGTCACTAATTAGTCTATGGGGAACGAAAATGCGGTTCACGATCAAATTAAAACTCGGTGTGGCGTTCGGCCTCGTCATCGTCATGCTGCTCGGCGCCGCGGGCTTCGGCATCAACGGTCTCGCCACGATGAACGACACGGTCAACTCGCTGATAACCGGTCCTATGGAGCGGCTACGAACCGCGCAAGACGTCCACACAACTGCACTGGACGTCGTCCGGCAGGAGAAAAACATCATTCTGGTGAGCGGCCAGGATAAAAAGCGGGCCTATGACGACAAGCTTGTACAACTGCGCTCTCAAATGGACGCGTTGCTCGACCATGGCTACGCAATTGCATCCGATCAGGGGAAACCGAAATACGAATTCATGCGCAGCCAATGGGAAATCATAAAACCGATGGATGCCAATCTTCGTGAATACGCTTTGGCGAACAAGGACGAAGAGGCCAAAGCGCTGTCTTTCGGCGCTTTGTTTGCGCCCAATACCGCCTTGCTCAAGGCCGCGGACGACACAGCCGTTCTTGCCGCCGCTCTCATGAAGGAACAACAAGCCAACGCCGAGCAAACCTATAATACGACTTGCAATGTGCTGATCTCTGTCTCGATCTTGGCACTCTTGCTTGCGAGCGGCGCAGCGGCCTGGATCATGCTGATCATCAGTCGAGGCCTGAAACGGATCTCCACAATGGCCGAGGCGGTTTCCATCGGAGACCTGGACATGAAGGTCGACGTCAGGACAAACGATGAGATCAAGGACGTGATCAATACGGTCAACGTGATGACCGGCAATCTTCGCGCGATGGCGCAGTTGGCCGACAAGATTGCGGATGGCGATCTTACAGTGCAACCCAAACCGCTATCGGATAAGGACACGCTCGGTCTAGCACAGCAGCGCATGGTGGAACGGCTTCTGGGTGTTGTGCGCGATGCGTCGACTGCCGCCGACAACGTTTCGACGGGAAGCCAGGAGATGTCGGCGGGTGCCGAACAATTGTCTCAGGGCGCCACGGAACAGGCAGCCGCGGCGGAAGAAGCATCGGCCTCGATGGAAGAGATGGCCTCTAACATCAAGCAGAACGCCGAGAACGCCGCGCAAACGGAAAAGATAGCCCGCCAATCGTCCAAGGACGCCGAATCCAGCGGTGAGGCCGTGCATCGGGCGGTGATTGCCATGCAGACAATCGCCGAAAAGATCACAATCGTTCAGGAAATCGCGCGCCAGACCGACCTTTTGGCTTTGAACGCGGCAGTCGAGGCAGCACGCGCCGGAGAACATGGCAAGGGCTTTGCGGTAGTTGCCTCGGAAGTGCGCAAGCTTGCCGAACGCAGCCAGACCGCTGCCGCGGAAATCGGAGCAGTCTCGTCCGATACGGTCAAGGCCGCTCAAGAGGCCGGTGAAATGCTGACCCGCTTGGTGCCGAATATCCGCAAAACCTCCGATCTCGTCGCCGAAATCAGCGCAGCCTGCCGCGAACAAGATATCGGTTCGTCGCAAATCAATGAAGCGATCCAGCAACTCGACAAGGTGATTCAGCAAAATGCCGGGGCTTCCCAACAGATGTCCGAAACATCGGAGGAATTGGCCTCTCAGGCGGAGGAGTTGCAATCAAGCATTGCCTTCTTCCGAACCAATAGCAACGAGGCAGAGACGCGCGCAATCGCCAAACAAACCGTCCGAAGCCTAACCAACAAACCCTTTAAATCGGCGACGCAAAAAAACGCAGCCGTCCAACCGCGAGCGCGGATCTCCGTCAGTCAACAACAAGCTCGGGTAAAGGGATTTGCGCTCGACCTTACCGCGGGCGGGCCCGACGCCGAAGACGCAGACTTCAAGGCATCAGCCTAAAATGCGCAGCGGTGAAGCACAATTTGTAACGTTTAGTCTTGACCGGGAGGTGTTCGCCGCTCCTGTGGCGCAAGTGAGAGAGATTTTGGACTATCGTGCGCCGTCCAAGATCCCCAACGGCCCGCCTCATCTGCAAGGTTTGATCGATGTGCGTGGTCAAGCCGTGCCGACCTTGGATTTGCGGCTGAGGCTTGGACTGGGACAAACCAAGCCCACGACAAACACACGCATCCTGGTGCTCGATGTCGTATTGGACGATCGCGTTCTGACGCTGGGTCTGGTTGCCGACCGGGTCTTCGAAGTGGCGACTTTCTCGTCGAACGAAATTGAACCGGCTCCCGATGTCGGAGTGCGGTGGCGCTCGGAATATATCGCTGGTGTTGTGAATCGACCCAGTGGATTTGTGGTATTGATGGATATCGGACGGTTGGTCTCAAGCGAAGACGCAGCTGTCCTGCAATCGGAAGCTGATGTCGGACACGCGGCCATAGCTTAGACATAAGGAACAACTGTGTCCTCCACAGCTTTCAAGAGCCTTCCGACCTCTCCGGGTTTGGACCGCATCAGCAAGCACGACTTCCAACGGCTTGCGCAATATATCCACGATTATTGCGGCATCGAACTCCCTCCCTCCAAGGTGACAATGGTGGAGGGACGTCTCAGGCGTCGCTTGCGGGCTTTGAACTTCAACACCATTGACGCTTATTGCGAGTACATATTCGATCAGGGCGGCCTTCACGACGAGGCCGTGCACCTCATCAATGTGTTGACCACCAACAAGACGGACTTCTATCGCGAGCGCGGGCATTTCGACTTCATAGAAAACACGGTTCTGCCGGAATTCGTGGCGCATGGCCGAAACCATATCAAGGCCTGGAGCGCAGCCTGCTCGACCGGGGCGGAACCCTATACGCTCGCTATGATCATCGATGCATTTCTTGCCCAAAATGCCTGCATTCCCTATTCGGTCCTTGCAACGGACCTGAGCACCGACGTCCTCGAAGTTGCTCAACGGGGGATCTATCCGGAAGAGTTACTCGCACCGGTGCCAAGAGATTTGCGGAGCAGATATGCGCGGGAATCTAAGGATCCATCGGCGCGACTTTGCCGCATAGCGCCTGCACTGCGCGCGCATGTTAGCTTCATGCGACTCAATTTGATGGATGCTCACTACCCGGTTGATCGCGACATGGACATCATCCTCTGTCGAAATGTTCTGATATATTTTTCAAAACCGACGCAACAGACCGTTTTGAACAAGTTATGCGAGTACCTGCGCCCGGGCGGGTACCTGTTCCTTGGTCATTCTGAATCAACGGAGGGGATGAAACTATCCGCGGTACAGGTCGCTAACACAATCTTTAAGTGCCCCTAGGATTGCATCCGATGTCAAGGAAAGTCCGTGTATTGATCGTCGATGACTCCGCCAGCGTTCGGCGGGCCCTGACCTCGATCCTCGGCGAGGATCCGGAAATCGAAGTGATTGGCAGTGCTTCCGATCCATTCGTGGCGGCACGGCGAATTCGGGACGAGGTTCCCGATGTCATCACATTAGATGTCGAGATGCCCCGAATGGACGGCATCACCTTCCTCCGGAAGCTCATGGCGCAGCGCCCAATACCCGTGGTCATGTGCTCGTCGCTCACGGATGAAGGCTCCGAAACGCTGATGCAGGCCTTAGAGGCCGGCGCCGTCGATGTCATCGTGAAGCCGAAAATGGATGTCGTGGACTATCTGATAGAGGCCCGCGAGAATATCTGCGACGTCGTCAAGGCCGCTGCCAAAGCCAAACTCGGGGACAACCGGTCGCCGCCGCCCTCTATGGTCGTCACGGCGAAGCTCAGTGCGGACGCGATGCTTCCTCCGCCTGTTGTCAGGCACGCAATGGCGCGCACGACAGAGATGGTTGTCTGCATCGGCGCCTCGACGGGCGGCACGGAGTCTCTGCGTGTTGTGCTGGAAGCATTGCCGGCCAATGCACCGGGTATCGCCATCGTGCAGCACATGCCGGAAAGGTTTACCGGAGCTTTCGCCAAGCGGCTCAACACACTCTGCGAAGTCGACGTAAGGGAAGCCGAAGACGGCGACCCCGTGCTACGCGGTCACGTCCTGATCGCTCCGGGCGGCCGGCACATGATGCTGGAGCGGCAGGGTGCGCGTTATAGCGTCTCGATCAAAGATGGCCCATTGGTATCGCGCCACCGCCCTTCCGTGGATGTGTTGTTTCGATCTGCCGCCCGTTCTGTCGGCGCCAACGCCGCGGGGGTTATTATGACGGGCATGGGCGATGATGGGGCGTGCGGCATGTTGGAAATGAAGCAATCCGGTGCCTTTAACATTGCCCAGGACGAAGCGTCATCGGTGGTCTTTGGCATGCCGAAGGAAGCGATCGCCAAGGGAGGAGTGGATTTGGTCGTCCCGCTCGACAGGATCGCAAACGAAATCATGCGGGTGGCACAGCGTTGATTTTCAGATCCGCCCGACTAACGCGAACGGCCGCGAACCGATACATTTCGGGCAGCTCCCATTTTCGACCGTTCGCAAGTCACGTAATGCATCGCGCCGTATAGAGGATTTGCGCAGTTGCAGCTTCATTTCTGCGCCGCCGCTCTCGCCGAGTACTGTCAAAGATCACAGTGGTTCTCAATAAAACCTGCAACGTTTTTTTCACCATTCTTTATGTGGTCTTATGCAACAATAATGAGAATGACTACGAAGCGACATGGTCTGCTCGGCGTGATTTTTCCGAAGGTGCGTAGACATAGGCGGTTTTGCAGCTGAAGGCGGCATATCCATGGATACCGCAAAACTCACCGAAGGCTTCGCTCATCTCGAACTCTTGCGCTTTGCAAAACATTGCAAAGAGTTGGCGGGTGATCGCGAAATGCTGCGCCTGCGCGATTTCCATCCCACCGATGTGCTTTGGATACTCGGATCGCTCTATGTCATCGAGGTGCTGAGCGATGAAGCTGACTATAGGTTTAAAATCTTCGGTTCCATGATGACGGCGATCTATGGCATGGATTTCACGGGCTGGCGTTTGAGCGAGCTGCCCGACCACGTCCTGCACCGGGAAATGCGCGCGTATCTACACGCCATTTACGATGCCACTGTGGCGCGTCGAGCACCGCTGCTCCTGCGCGGCAAATTGCGATGGAACAATACGGATATCGATACCGAACGTCTGATGATCCCGCTTGCTGAGGATGACGGACACCTCTCGACAATTCTGGTGGCCGTGCATAGCAATATACCCGTGGGCTTGCCGGCTGCATTTAGAGAGACAGGAGCACCGGGTTTGATGCCACGTGAGTTGAGCGACCAACAACTTGTCGAGATTTTCGGAGATTCGACATCGTAGATCATCGTGGCGAAGACACCCCCGATCTTAATTCTGGGTATGCGGTGTCAGGCTATGCGGTGATAGAGGCGCATTCCCAAGGGTAATACATCGCCGTGCCGGATTCGCCGGAGTCACACCAAGTTTGCGGCGATGTGACGACATTCTTTAATCGGACATTTGCGGCCTTAAGTTTTCGCCGCCATCAAGTGGAGGTGCCGCTCGCGTATCGACGGCTCTCCCGGACCAGGGGACATTTTCCTCGAACGTGCGAGGGACGGACTCCGTATACACTACAGCGTCGGCCTAGCAGGTGGACACGCCTTGATCCTTCAGCTTCATCGCCTGGGCGGCGAGGGCGACCTGCGTGCGGTTGCGCACGTTCAACTTCCGCATGAGGACTGTCATATGTGCCTTCACGGTCGCCTCCGCGATCCCCAGATCAAACGCGATTTGCTTGTTGAGCAGGCCCGAATAAACGCCGTTCAAGATCTTGGTCTGCATCGGCGTAAGGCGCGTAGAAACGTCTTCGCAAACGCAGTCCAGGCTTTGCCGGTCATTGACCAATAGGGTTTCCACTAGCACCTCCCGCAACACTTAAGTCCGTGTCGTTTTTCACAAACTTGACGCGCTTTCTTGGCGAAGCGTCGGTAACAAATTGAATGCGTCGAATTCGCATCTTACCAAGATTAGTTGGACAGGTTCAAGCTTACCAAACGTAAAAATAGGGCAAAATTGACATATACTTGCCCGGGAAGGCTCATATCTGTCATACAGCTTTGTACGAAAGGCGGCGGCCAGACCGGTTTTGCCGCCGCCAACGCGGCCGCAAGGAATGAGAATGCCGGCGTATCTCGCTAGGATGTTCCGGAGCAGGCAGGGGCGCCGCATGACGGGGTGCAGGCCGTGAGTTTCGCCGACAGCCGCCTGGCTCTTGTTGCGGCACTGGGAATCGCGCTGTCTGTCGCGATGATCGTGCGGGGCCGCTGGCATCCGTTCATCGCGCTGCTGTGCGGCGCTTTCGTCATCGGCCCGCTCAGCGGCCTCTCCCTAACCGGCACGGAAGCTGCGGTGCAGAAGGGGGCGGGCGACATTCTCGGAAGTGTCGGTCTTATCGTGGCGCTGGGTCTTGCGCTGGGAACCATGCTGCAATTGTCGGACGGTGCGGCCGGCCTCGCCCGGCTTATGATCGGGCGCGCCGATGCGCGCAAAGCACCGTGGATAAGTCTGCTTGTCGCCATGGTGATCGGCCTGCCGTTGTTTTTCGAAACAGGTCTCGTGCTGCTTTTGCCGATCATCGCCAGTGCGGCGGCCTCATTGCCTCGGAACGACAAGCGGAACGGCATCATGCTGAGGCTCGAACTGTCTGCGCTTGCCGGGCTCTCGGTCATTCACGCTCTGGTGCCGCCGCATCCGGGTCCGCTGCTCGCGGTCAGTATGCTCGATGCAAATCTCGGGCGCACGATCCTCTACGGCCTGCTTGTCGCCGTGCCGACTGCGATCATCGCCGGCCCGCTGCTTTCGGTCTTGACCTCGCGGGGTGTGATGCGTGTCTCACCCCCGCCGATAACGCCCCCTGACCATGGTTATCATGTGGCGACGTGGCGCGCGCTGACCGTAGTATTGTTGCCGGTCGTTTTAATCTCGGCCGGACAGATCAAAGCGCTCGTGCCGCGGAATATTGCACCCCATCTCGAATGGCTTTCGATCGCGAGCAATCCAGTGCTGGCACTGCTTATCGCCTGCCTTGTGGCGCTTCCGCTGCTGTTTGGCCGGCGTATGCGTGAGCCCGCCATTCAGCAGGCGATCTGGCAGGAAGCGATGAAGCCCGCCGGCGCGATTCTCCTCGCCATCGGTGCGGGCGGCGCGTTGAAGCAGGTTCTGGTGAGCGCGGGGTTGTCCGAGGTATTGGCGCGGTTCGCTGCCGCCGGTTCGCTCTCGCCGATCGTGCTGGCGTGGACGATTGCCGTCGCCATTCGTTTGGCGACCGGATCGGCGACGGTCGCAACCATCACGGCGGCCGGTGTCATGCCGGCCGTCGTCGCAGCCTCCGGCGCTTCGCCCGAATGGATCGTTCTGGCAATAGGGGCAGGATCGGTGTTTTTCTCGCACGTGAACGATCCCGGATTCTGGCTGGTGAAGAGTTATTTGGGCACCGACACGCCCGCAACGTTTCGCACATGGTCGCTCCTCGAAACCGTCATATCCGTATTGGGACTGGTCCTGGTTCTTGTGTTAAGTCGTTGGTTCTGAACGTCGCGATGCAGCCAACCTGCGCAAAGGAAAAGCAATGAGCGGCAAGAAACTCGCCGATCAGGCCTATTTGGGGATCGTTGAGTACATCAACGCTCAGAACATGAGCATCGGGGATCGGCTACCGTCGGAGGTGAGGCTGGCGGAAATGTTCGGCATGTCCCGCACGATTATCCGCGAGTCGCTCGTCCGACTGGCATCGGACGGGATCACGGAAGCGCGCCGCGGCTCCGGATCGTTCGTCAAGAACCGGCCATCCAATCGCTTGATGGCGTATACCAAGACGACCAGTCTTTCCGCTGCGATCGGCACCTACGAAGTCCGATTTGTCCTGGAGGCCGAGGCCGCACGCCTTGCCGCCGCGCGCCGCTCCGCCCAGGACATGCTGAACATCGAAGAGGCGCTCGACAAATTGCGCGCTGCAATGATGTCCAGCGTGCCGGCCGCCGACGAAGACATGGAACTTCACCGGCGGATCGTACAGGCGACGGCCAATCCTGCTTTTTTTGCGGCGTTCGAGGCGTTGACCAACGAGGTCGACAAGATCATGCGCGCCGGCGTCGACATCTCGCGCGCCAATCCGCCGAATTTCGTCGAAGCCGTGATGCGCGAACACGAAGCGATTGTGACCGCTATTCGGGCACAAGATGGGGATGCCGCGGCGCTTGCCATGCGTTGGCACCTTTCGGAAGGCCGCAAACGTCTGATGTCCTGACGCGTCACGAAGCCCGATAGGGGCAAGCCGGGCCGGTGTTTTTTTTCGACACCCGTCTTCTCGACGGACGTTCGCACAGGCATCCATCTGCAGGCGCGCCTTCCCATACGGAATCTGCGCCCGGACCGGCCATTAACGATCAATCGTTTGGCCGTGTTGAGGCCGTGAGAACTACGACCTTGGTCTAGGGTGTCTGCATTCCACCCGCATATATCATGGCTCGATTCAGATGGGCCCCTCAACTCGTAAACCGGGGCACGTCGCATCTGATTGGTTGGCGAAGCCGCTCGTCGAAGAGGCGGCAGGCCGGCGACAGACGTCGCACTTGGGAACAGACATAACACCAGGAGAGAGTTAGCCAATGAAACAGAGCGGGGAATTCAAATTGACAATGTCACGGCGCGGCTGCGCGGTGCTGCGGGCCGGCCTCGCGTCGGCGAGCCTTGCCACCATCGTGACCGTCTTGCAGGCGACACCGGCGGTTGCACAATCCGGCGCCAGTGCTCAGCCGCAAGGCCAAGGGATCGAGTCGGTCGTCGTCACCGGCACGCACATCCAGGCCAGCGGGTACACGGCACCCACGCCGACAACCATTATCGGCGAAGAACAAATCGAGGCGAGCGCACAGCCCAATATTTTCACCACCATCGCGCAGCTTCCCTCCTTGATGGGATCGTCCGGCACGAACGTGAACACGTTCAGCACTTCGAGCGGTCAACAAGGCCTCAGCTCCTTTTCGCTGCGCGGTCTCGGCACGATCCGCACGCTGACTCTGCTGGACGGCCAGCGCGTCATCGGCGCAAACGTCACGGGGGTACCCGACATCAGCCTGTTCCCGCAGCTTCTGGTCAATCGCGTCGACGTGGTGACCGGCGGCGCCTCGGCGAGCTACGGTTCCGACGCGGTCGGCGGCGTGGTGAACTTCGTCACCGACAAGCACTTCGAAGGTTTCAAGTCCAACGCCGAAGCGGGCATTACGACCTATGGCGATGATGCGCAATATCTGCTGCAGGCGGCGGTGGGCCAGTCGTTCCTCGGCGGGCGGCTGCATGTCGAAGCGGAAGGCGAGTACGACCATGAAGACGGAGTGCCCGCCGGCCAACTTGGAGTGGCCGCGGCCAATGGCCGTCAATGGTTTCATGCTGCTACGCTGGCCAACACCGGCATCACCAACAACGGCTCGCCGCAATATGTTTATATCAACAATGCCCAGGCCACCGGTTATTCCAAATACGGCTTGATCTCGGCCGGCCCGTTGCAAGGCACGGCGTTCGACGCCAACGGAAACCCGTTCACCTTCGTCTACGGCTCGAACGGCGTGCCCGCAAAAAATTCGGGCGGCAGCGTGAACGGCTGCTATGTCGGCTTTTGCGTCGGCGGCGACAATTCCGGCGCTGTCGGCATCGGCGCCTCGCTTCAGTCGGGCTTGAAGCGCCTCGACGGTTACACGCGTGTCGGTTACGATCTCGACGCCGACAACGAAGTCTATTTCAGTTTTAACGCGGCGCGGGTGACCTCGAACAACCAACCCAACCCCAACGCATCGAAATCGGGAATTTCGATGTCTTGCTCCAATCCCTATCTGCCGGCGTCGGTTGCGGCGGCCTGCACGACGGCGGGTATCACGAGTTTCAGCTTCGGCACCGACAATCCGGTGCTGCCGAATATCCACGTCGACACCTCCCGCAGGCAGCTGCGCGGCGTCTTGGGTGCGGACGGCAAGATCGATGTGGTCGGCACAGATTGGCACTACGACGCCTATTACGAGCACGGCGAGGAAATCACCGACATCCGCGTCCACAACATCCTTTTATCGCCGCGTTACAGCAACGCGATCAACGCCACCGTGATCGGCGGCCAGATCGTATGCGCCAATGCCACGGCGCGCGCCAATGGCTGCCAGCCACTGGATATTTTCGGCGGCCTCGCGGCTAGTCCTTCGGCGTTGGCCTATATCGTTCCGGCCAACGGTCCGTTCCAGCACACCCATCAATCGCAGGACGTGGCCAGCATCAGCATCAGCGGCGAACCCCTCTCGCTCTGGGCCGGACCGGTGGACGTAGCGTTCGGCGGTGAATATCGCCGTGAACAATACAACGTTTATGCCGATCCCTATGGCAACGGCGTGACCGCGCAAAGCCCAAACTCGGCCGCCTATCCCGCCGATCCCGTGCTCAACAGCGCCGGCAGCAATTGGTATGCGGGCAATTATCACAACGGCAGCGGCATGTACGACGTGAAGGAAGCGTTCGTCGAAACCAATGTGCCGCTGTTCGACGGGGCGGCCTTGGGCAAGGCGAACTTCAACGCTTCCGGACGCTGGACGGATTACAGCACCTCCGGCACCGTCTATTCCTGGAAGCTCGGCGGCACCTGGGATACGCCGCTCGACGGGTTGCGCTTCCGCGTCGTGACCTCGCAGGACGTGCGTGCTCCGAATTTGTCGGAACTGTATGCCGCGCCGACGACAACGACCTTGCCGAGCTTTACCAACCCCTTCAACAACACTTCGATCACCGTTCTTCAGAATACGGTGGGAAATCCGGCGCTCAAGCCTGAAATCGCCCGTAACTTCGAGGCGGGCATCGTGTTGTCGCAACCCGAATGGTTGCCCGGGTTCAGCGCTTCGCTCGATTACTACGCCATCACGCTCAATGGGGGTATCTCGAGTTTGACGGCACAGCAGGCCGTAAATTTCTGCTTCGCCCAAATCGATGTCAGCCAGACCTGCAACTCGTTCAACTTCAACCCGCCGGTCGGCCAGCCCTACGTCAACGTGCAGTCGTTCAACCTCGCCAAGATCACGACGGAAGGATTCGACATCGAAGCGAGTTATCAATTCGATCTGGATCAGTTGCCCGGCCACTTCGCGGTTCACGGCTTGGCAACAAATGTCGGCGATTACACGACCTATTCGGGCATTCCCGGAACGCTCCCGACCCAGGGCGCGGGCGTGAACACGGGCGCCACGCCGCATTGGAAGGGCCTCTTGATCGAGAGCTGGAACAACGACAAATACAGTCTGTCGGTGACGGAGCGCTTCATCAGTTCGGGTACTTTCGGCTACCAATACGTCGTTTGTTCGTCCTCTTGTCCCGTCTCGACCGGCAACAATCCGACGATCAACTACAACCAGATGGCCGGCGCGTTCTATGTCGATGTCGGCGGTTCCTACGATATCAGCGACCAGGTGTCGGCCTACTTCAAGATCGACAACCTGCTCGATCGCGATCCGCCGCCGTCGCCGCAAACCAATACGGGCCTGGACACCAATCCGGCGCTGTATGACATCATTGGAAGAACCTATAGAATTGGCATTCGCTACAAAATGTAATTCGCTTGCTATGGGAGAATTGCGTGCATCGCTTTGCCGTAGGCGGCGTTCGGCTTGCCTTTATGATTGCCGCCGTTCTGGCGTTGTCCGGGCCGGGATTGGCTTCGACCTCCGCCTTCACGGCCGCGCCGAACGATCCGCGTGCCGTGACGGTAGAGGGCCGCGGCGACGGCAGCGCGGACGACACGCAAGCCATTCAGCAAGCAATAGATCGTGTCGTCGACGTTAAAGGCGGGCTCGTCTTTCTTCCTCCGGGGCGATACCGCATAAGCCATACGATCCTGGTATGGCCGGGCGTGAGGATCATCGGCGTCGGCACGACGCGCCCGGTCCTTTTTCTCGGCGACAACACGCCCGGCTTCCAAAATGGCCTCGCCAACATGGTCGCCTTCGTCGGCGCCAAACGCGGCCAGTTTCCGCAGGTTCCGTTTCCGCCGCCGACCATCGTTCCTTACGATCGGGCGATCGCCGACGCAAATTCCTCCACATTCTACTCGGCGATGAGCAACATCGATGTGGAAATCGGTGCAGGCAATCCGGCTGCGGCCGCCATCCGCTTCCGCGTCGCGCAGCACGCCTTCCTCAGTCACATGGATTTTCATCTGGGTTCCGGTTTTGCCGGTGTCTATCAGGCTGGAAATCTGATGCGCGATGTCCACTTCTTCGGCGGCCGCTACGGCATCGTCACCGAGAAGACGTCGCCGGCCTGGCAATTCACGCTTATCGATTTCAGTTTTGACGGCCAAAGTGGCGCCGCGATCCGTGAACACGAGGCGGGGCTGACGCTGGTCAACGTCGCGATGCGCAACCTGCCTGTCGGAATCGAAATCGACCGCGGCTATGACGACCAGCTTTGGGGCAAGGATGTCCGTTTCGAGCACGTAATGCGGGCTGCGATCGTCATTTCAAACGAGAATAACGTCTATACCCAGATCGGTTTCGAGAATGCGCTGGCCTCCGACACTCCGGTGTTCGCGCGTTTCCGCGACAGCGGACGCGCTATTGACGGCAAGGGGCCAGTCTATCGCGTGGCCGCGTTCAGCCATGGGCTGGTATTGCCGGGCGTCGGGCGGATGGGGCATGTCGCAACGCAATCCGACATTGCGGCGATTGACGCCATGCCGGCCGAGCGCGCGCCTGCGATCCGCTCCCTGCCGGCGGTTTCCGAATGGGCCAACGTGCACGATCTGGGAGTCGCGGGTGACGGAAAAGCCGACGATACGACGGCGCTGCAGCATGCCATCGATACGCATCGCGTGGTCTATCTGCCGTCGGGGTTCTACAAAGTCTCCGACACGCTGCATTTGAAACCCGATACGGTGCTTATCGCGCTGCATCCCACCCAGACGGAGATTTTTCTTTCCGACGAGACCCCGGGTTATCGAGGCGTGGGGGCCCCCAAAGCCTTGATCCAATCGGCACAAGGCGGCGACGCCATAATTTCCGGCATCGGTTTGTTCACCGGCGATATCAACCCGCGCGCAACCGCACTCTTGTGGATGGCCGGTGCGAATTCGTTGGTCGAGGACGTCAAATTTCAACTTGCGCTCGGGGCCGACTTTCCCGGCGACGCCGGCTCCGCTCCCTACAATGCGGCGCAAACCGCGAGCCCGGTCCCTTCGGATTTCTTCAACACCAAACCATTGCCGCGTTGGGACGGCCAATATCCCAGCCTGTGGGTGACGCATGGCGGCGGCGGCACATTCGTCGGATGCTGGAGCCCGAACACCTTTGCGGGAGCGGGCTTCTACATCTCCGATACCAGCACACCAGGACATGCCTATGAGATGTCGGTCGAACATCACGTGCGCTCCGAGATCGTCTTGGATCGGGTGGCGAACTGGGAGCTTCTCGCGCCGCAAACAGAAGAAGAGTACCGCGAGAGCGGGAACGCAGTCTCGCTGGAGGTTCGCAATTCCCACGACATCCTGATCGCCAACTATCATGCCTATCGCGTCACCCGGACCCTGGTCCAAGCATCGGCAGCCGTCCGCCTCTACAATTCCGGCAACATCCGATTCCGCAATGTCCATGTGAATGCGGAAAGCGGATATACGAGCTGTGACGGCGACGATTGCATCACCTATCTGCGCGCCAACAAATATCCCTTCGAGAACGCCATCGAGGACGTCACCCATCGAATGAAGGTGAGGGAGCGCGAGTTCGCTTCCCTCGACATTCCGGTACTGCCTGCGCCGGTCGTTGCCGCGACTTTCCCGGTGGGCAACCAGGTCAAGAAACTCGCGGATGGCTTCTTTGCGATCGGTGGTGGCGCTATCGATTCCAAAGGAAGGCTCTATTTTGTAGACCGGATTTTTCAGCGCATTTACAGCTGGTCACCGAAGCAGGGCTTGGGCGTCGTCAGCGACCATACGCTTGATCCGGTAAACCTGGCTGTGGACCGTTCGGACGATCTGCTGGTGCTTTCCTCCGCGGGTTTTGAGGGCGCGGTCTTCCATCTCAAGCCGGACGCGCCCGATGGAGCGATCGACGCGATCCAGCCGACCGCGGCGGGCGGACATCCGCGCGCGGCCATCGCTGTGCCTACCAACTGGTGGGTCAACGGCGAGTTCAAAGACCAATACGATCCGGCGCGCGATCATTTCACGACCCTTGCGGAGCTCTTTGCGCGCGACACTGCTACGGCACCGCGCGGGGATTATGTCTCCCCCGACGGCAGCTTGGTGCTGCCGGCGTATCGCACCGTCCATCAAGGACCGCCGGACAATCGGGGCTGGCGCTTCTCGCATGCGCTGGACACCTACGGCTTCACGATCACCCAGCCAGGCGCGCGTATATTCGTCAGCAATTCCTCCGAGGCGCGGACTTATGACGCCAAGGTTGGGCCGGACGGTACGCTGAGCGATCTGAAGGTGTTTGCGGAACGCGGCGGCGAGAGCGTTGCGGCCGATTTATCCAGTCGCGTCTACTTGGCCAACGGGCAGATTTTTGTTTACGCGCCGAACGGAAGCGAAATAGGGCAGATCGATGTGCCGGAGCGTCCGCTGCAGCTGGTCATCGGTGGAGCGAACCGCGGCACCTTGTTCATCCTCACCCATCACGCCCTTTACTCCGTCGATATCGCGTCCACGCACAACCAACACTAGGTCCTGTTTACAACGTTGCATAACGTAGGCACCGGCGGATCGTGGCGACATGCGGCGCATCGAGAAATGAGCGTGCCAGTTTGTCGTACCGGGTAGCGATGGCGCGGTTGATCTTCAAGTGACCGATCGTGCGCTCGATGTGGTTGCGCGTGCGGTAGGTCCTGCGGTTCCAACGAATGGCGGCTTTTCTGTTGGATTTGGGCGGGATGCAGCAGCGTACATCCGCCTCCTTCAGCGACGTCCGGATGGCGTCGGTGTCGTAGCCCTTGTCCGCCAGCAGATAGGTTGGTTTTTCGTCGGCCAGCGCCATCAGGTCTTCGAACGCCGTGCAGTCTGCGGCTTCGCCGGGCGTGAGCTGAAAGGCGAGCGGGATGCTCGGGCATCACTGAGACAATGAACTTTACAGGTGAACCCGCCCCGCGAACGGCCAAAAGCCTGTTCACGCGTCCCCCTTCTGCGCCGGCGGCTGAGACATGACCGCGAACCGTCGTCGAATCCACGCTGTGGCGGGAATTGTCGGCCATCGCCTGGGCAAGGATCGTGGCGACCGCTTCCCAGATGCCGGGCTCGCTCCAGCGCCGAAAGCGCTGATAGACCGTCATCCACTTGCCGTACTTTTCCGGCACGTCGCGCCACCGCGCTCCGGTGCGGATACGCCACAAAATGCCATTGACGATCTGCCGATTGTCGAACGCGGGCCGGCTCTTGCGGCCACGTTCCGATGGCAGAAGGGGTTCGAGCAAACGCCATTCGGCCTCGCTCAGGTCGCCGCGACTGAAGTCCGCCTCCCTCCAAGAGGCATTCTTAAATCAAAGCCAGAGTCACGCGTCAATCACTTTGTAAACAGTGCCTAGAGTTCGGGGCGGATTACTTGGACTGTCGTTGACTGTTGACGAATGCCGGAACGGTTAAACGCCGTGCGTGACGGCATCGCCTTTCGGACAATTGGTCTGGTGCTTCGCATCGCATATCGGTAATTTGACAATATCCAACGCCCACTTACCTGCTTATTTCCGTTGAATTCCGGCTATCCTCGGGATGAGAATGCAATCGATTGCATTAAAGACTTGGAAGAGCTACTGTTCGCAGCTGAGGATAACGAACCGCAAGGACCAGGGGGAATTCGATGTTCCAGATGGGAAAACCGTCGTCGCGTTTGCTCGTTTGTTGGGGAAGTTTGCTCGTCGGCATATTCTTCGCGCTGGGGGGTGAGGGATGGGGCAAAGCGACGGAGATGCCCCCGTTGTTGAAAGTCGACGACAACGGCACGGTTCATGTGCCGGCCACGGCCGCACCCGTCTCCGAGTATCTCAGCCCGGAAGGCAAGGCGTATCTCGCCGAACATCTCAAGCTGATGCAGCACCCGGAAATGTTGGTGCAGCCCAATGGCATTCCGCCGTTCTTGGCGGGCTATTTGGCCCGGCAAAAAATTCTTTATCCGGTTGATCGTCAGGAAACGACGATCGGGGGCGTCCATGCCTATGTCTATACGCCCAGGAACGGTGTGGCGGCGAAGAACGCCAAACGCGTCTTGATCGATCTTCACGGCGGCGGTTTTCACGAATGCTGGCCGGCCTGCGGCGAACTCGAATCGATCCCGATCGCCAGCCTGGGCCAAATCAAGGTGGTCAGCCTCGACTATCGCCAGGCGCCCAAATATCGCTTTCCGGCTGCGAGCGAAGATGTCGCCGCAGCTTATAACGAGCTGCTCAAGACCTATCGCCCCGAGAACATCGGCATCTATGGCTGTTCGGCGGGCGGCATGCTGACGGGCGAGGCGACGGCTTGGTTCCAGAAACACGGCCTGCCGAAGCCTGGCGCCATCGGCATTTTCTGCGCCGGAATGACGATGGGGCAGGTGGCGTTTGGCGGCGACGCCAATTATATGGCCGCGCCGTTGGGTGAAGCGCGACTTTTTGCGCCGCCGCAGCCGAACCCGGCGGGTGCAAAAAGCCCGCCCAATTCCGGGCTGCAATATTTCGAAGGCGCGAAACTGGACGATCCGCTTGTGGCGCCCGCCAGATCTGCACAAGTCCTCGCCAAGTTTCCCCCGACCTTGATCATCACCGGGACGCGCGGATTCGAACTCAGCTCGGCGGTCTACACGCACTCGCTTCTGGTGAAGGCGGGAATTGACGCGGAGCTGCATGTTTGGGAGGGGATGTTTCACGGCTTCTTCTACAACCCCGACGTTCCGGAATCGCGCGATTGCTACAATGTGATCATCCGCTTCTTCGATCGTCATCTGGGCCAATAACGTCGCGCCGAGCCGTGCAGGCGCGAGTTTAAGGGAGAGAAGTATGTCCGAGACAGTGCGAGGCGATGCGAAAACGATCAAAGCATCCTCGATCGCCCGCCGGGCAATTCTGAAAGGTGCCGCTTTGGCATTGGGCGCAGGCGTGACCGCGCCGTCCTTGGCCGCAGGCGCCGATAGCGGTCGCGTTGCCCGCACGACAGGCGATGACGCCGTCGCTGCGGGAGCCGATATTGCCGTCGCCGAAATCGAGACGGGGAAAGTCGCGGGATACATCGCCAGAGGAATCTTCACGTTCAAAGGCATTCCCTACGGCGCCACGACGGAAGGACCCAACCGCTTCTGCCCGCCTCAAAAGCCGAAACCGTGGACGGGCATACGAAGCTCGCGCGGCTATGGCTTTGTGTGTCCGCAAGACAAGGGCACGGGGCGTCAAAACGACGACGAAGCGTTTATGTTCCAATGGAACGACAGCGTCGAAGGCGAGGACTGCCTGCGTATCAATGTTTGGACGCCGGGGCTCAACGCCAACGGAAAACGCCCGGTGATGGTCTGGCTGCATGGCGGCGGCTACGCGGCGGGATCGGGCAACGATATCCCCGCATTCGACGGCGAGAATCTCGCACGCCATGGCGATGTGGTCGTCGTGACGTTGAACCACAGGCTCAATATTCTGGGCTATCTGGATTTGTCCAAATACGGCGAGAAATATGCATCGTCCGGCAATGTGGGCATGTTGGATATCGTTGCCGCGCTTGAATGGGTTCGCGACAATATCGTCGCTTTCGGCGGCGATCCCGGACGGGTTCTGATTTTCGGACAATCGGGGGGCGGAGCGAAGGTCGGCACGCTGATGGGGATGCCGTCCGCCAAAGGTTTGTTTCATCGGGCCGTCGTGGAAAGCGGGTCGTTCTCGTTCAGCAATACGCAGGACAAGTCGCGGCGATTGGCGGACTTGGTTGTGGCGGAACTTGGACTGGACGGGGCCACGGTCGACCGGCTTCAGACGCTGCCCTATGCCGAGTTGCGCCGGGCGAGCGAGGCGGTGTTGCGCAAAGCGAACCCGCCGATGGGCAGCGTTTTGGATGTCCGCGCGCTGGCGGCCAATTTGAACTTCAGTCCCGTCGTCGACGGCAGAATTCTGCCGGCGGCACCGTTCCGGCACAAAGGACCGGCCATCACCGCCGAGGTGCCGATGATTATCGGAACCACCCTGAACGAGTTTGTCACGGGTATTAATCACCCGGAGTTCGAATTCATGACGGACGCCGAGCTCGAAGCCAAAACCGAAGCGTTTTACCCCAGCCGTGGCAAGAAGATCGTTGCCGCGTTTCGTCAGCGTACGCCCGGCGCCAAGCCGGCCGACCTGTGGTCGCGGATAGCAAGCGCTGCCGTACGTCAGAGCGCGGTGGGTCAAGCGGCGGCCAAGGCGGCGCTAAACGCGGCGCCAGCTTACCTCTATTGGTTCGCATGGCAGACCCCGGTCCTCGACGGACGCCCGCGAGCGTTTCACTGCGCAGAGATTCCGTTCGTCTTCTGCAACACCGATCGCTGCGAGAACATGACGGGCGGCGGCGTGCGGGCGCGCGCGCTGAGCGCAAAAATTGCGGATGCCTGGATTGCGTTTGCCCGCAGCGGCAATCCCAACCATGCGGCTATCCCGAATTGGGCGCCATTCTCGCCCAAGACGGTACCCACCATGATCTTCGACGATGAGATAAAGCTTGTGCTTGATCCGGACGGCCAAGAGCGGAAGAGCCTGGCGCAATTCGGCGGGTGATCGGTCCGGGGCACTGCAAAGGGTGCCCCGCAGTCAGAGCTTCGAAAGGTCGATCGCCGCTGCCATGGCCGCATAACCGGCATCGTTCAGATGAATGTGGTCTTCGCTGCCATAGTCGCTTCTCAGCCGATCGGGCTGCTGCGGATCCCGCGCGACGTGGTCGAAATCGACGACCGCGTCGAACGCGCCGCTTGTCCGGATCCACGCATTCACCTCTTGGCGCACCTTTTCCTTTTCCGGCGTAAAGGCCGGCGATCCTGCAAAGGGCGTCATCGTCGTGCCGATGATCTTCAATCCGCGCGCATGCAGCCGCGCGATCAGTTGGCGATAACCTTGAATGATTTCTTGGGGCGGGATGATATCCGGCCGGGAAAATCCGGGGATCATGCCGCCGGAGAACCCGATATCGTTGATGCCTTCCATCAAGATCACGGTGGACGCGCCGGGAACGGCCAAGATATCGCGGTCAAGTCTCGCCAAGGCGCTGATGCCGGCGCCGTTGGCCAGAACCTGGTTGCCGCCGATGCCCTCGTTGATAACGGACAAGCGGCGCCTGGATTGCGCAATGCGTCTGGCCAGATCGTCCGGCCAGCGTCGATTTCATTTCTATCGACGAGCCCTGTCCGTCGGTGATCGAATTGCCCAAAGCGATGACCGTCCTGGCCGCAACCCGGTCGGCGACGTCCACTTCGCTGAGGAAAGGCCGCGCGATGAATTTATGTCCCGATCTCATTTCGGTGAAGTCGAAGGGAACGGCATCCGGCAGCGTGTCTGCCATCGTGTAATCCCCAGGACCGGAAATTTCGCTGCGCTGCAGGCCCAAAAGATGGATGGTCGAAATGACGGTCCGGTCGGGCAGGTAAAGGCTGATTTCGAGATTGGCGCCGCTCGGCACGTTCAGCAAAACCGGATCCGAAAATATCGGCGCACCGGGCGAAACGGTGATGGCTCCGACGCCGCTGAATGTCAGCGCGATGCGGCGCATGTCCATCGCACCCGGCGCTTGATAGCCGAGCGACGCCGCGCCGATACGCAGCGGCGTGGTGCCGAATTCGTTGGAGAATCTGACGCGCAAGCGCGAGCCGCCGCGGCTTATCGTAACGATCTGGCGGGCCGTCTGGTTTGAAACCGTATCGATCGTCGGTGCGATGATCGATGAGGGAAAGCTGTGCAAGTCCATCGGACTGGCGGCCCAGCTGGCATACCACGTCAGCTCGGCGTGTTTTCTGGTTGCGGCCTGCGCGGTGAGCGTCAAACAGCTCAACGCCAAGAGTGCCAATGCCGTTGCCGCCGCTTTTGCGTTTTTCTCTCGGCCCATAACGATCCCTCTCGACGTCGAAGCCCCTCTATGTAGTGCAAACGATTGCAATTGGTCAATTGTCGCTCCATGCGGCGGAACGGAACAGGTGGACGGCACTGAGCGATCGAGACCCGAGGCCGGCTCGATTCGGACCACAGTTTGTTTGTAGGACCAGCCGTCCTCGAGCGTGTGACCGCGAACGAGTAGGCCGCCCCGCGAACGTTTTGGCTCGGTTGCATTATGCGAATTGCCACTTCGAAGAGTGATGCAATATCGGACCGCAAATCATTTCGCGAACGGCTCGATCAATGCCGTTGAGGACGATCCATTTGCCTGCCGTCCTCACACGAGGCCTTGCACGACGCGCCTTGTTGTCTTCAAAAAGCGCGGGAGTTGTCCACCGACAAGGTCGCTTTGTCACGAACAAAGTCGAGTGGCAGCGCTGTCATGCGCTGACCGGATACTGCAGAATCTCGCTATGACTCGATATGTTCAAATTGGTCGTTTGCCGGGAGAGAGGGTGTTGCCGCAATACAATCTTCGGCAAAATTGGTGCAGTGTGTGAGGGAATTGCAGCGTTCCGAGAACCCTTTGGCGGCCTCCCGCGGGCCTCTTCCAAAAACCGTTTGCATTCGATTGCATAAAGGGATATTTCTATGCAAACGATTGCATAAGAAATCCAGGGGAGGCTTATCATGCGTGTTCGTTCGATGCTTGTAGGTTGCGTTTCCGTGTTGGCGCTGGCCGGTGTTGCCACCGCCCAAGTCCAGAGTGGTGGTAGTGCTGGCACGATTGAAACAGTCGTCGTCACGGCGTCGAAGACCGGGAACCAAACGCTCCTGACAGCTCCCTTATCGATTCAAGTCCTAACCGGTGAGGACCTGCAGGCCAAGCACATTATCGACGTTCACGACCTGATCACCACCGCGGTGCCCGGCGCTTCGGAAGAAGAGCAAATCGGCATTTTCATTCGCGACTATGCGCTTCGCGGATCGGGTGCCGGCGGCGGCATCGGAGATCCGATGATCGGATATTATATCGATGATACCGCCTGGTCGGTCCCGAACTCCCAGATGGCTCCCGCGCTGCGCTTGGTCGATATCGACCGCGTCGAAGTCCTCCGCGGCCCCTACGGCACCTTGTATGGGGCCGGCGCGATGGGTGGCACCATGATCTTCCACACGCGCAATCCGGACCTCGATCACATGACGGTGGACGCGGACGCCAGCGTTGCGGGCATGCAGAACGCCGGTGGTCCGAACTATACGACGGAAGGAGCAATATCGATCCCACTCGTGCAAGAAAGTCTGGCGCTCAGAATAAGCGGCGGCTACGACTATCAAGCGGGGTTTGCGAGCGTCTATAGCGGCGCCGCGACAGGAACGCCGGTGGCACGCCACGCGAACGACATCAGACAGGAAGATCTCAGAGCCGTTCTTCTGTGGCAGCCAACCGAAAAGTTCTCGGGACGCTTCCAGTACTGGACCTTCGGAGGTTATCAAGACTACAGCACGCAGTTGCAGTCGGTCAGTCCGGCTGCCTTGACCAACTGGGGCAATATCAAGGGATTCGAATACTCACACAGCCATCTCTACAGCGCTACGCTGCAATACGATTTCGATTTTGCGACGCTGACCAGCGCCAGCTCGTATCTTCAGACCGGCGGCGAGGATCTTTATGCGCTTTATCCGACGATCGCCCTGGATCAAGGCGGTGCGAGGCAGGGTCTGCCCTATAGGCCTGGTACCTACAACGCCCAGGAGGAATTACGACTGGCGTCGGCTTCGGGAGGTCCGCTCCATTGGGTGGCGGGTATGTTCTACCAGGATGCCAGAAGCAACTACTGGTTCAAAATTGCTGCGTTTGGCTACAACACCCAAACGACGATCACGACGAAGAACTGGTCGACCTACGGCGAAGTCAGCTACGACCTGTTCGGCGGCAAACTGGTTCCGCTTGTAGGAATCCGCTATTTCAACGATGATCGCAGCTTCAACAGCAACGACAATCCTGGCAATGCTGGGGCGACGATCGTGACGGGATCGACCAAGCCGAGCGTCTCGACGTGGCGCGCCAACCTCAGCTACCACCCAAACGACGACATGACGGTATACTTCAATGCCGGAACGGGTTTCCGCAGCTCCATTATGCAGTCGGCGGTACAGGTGACCGCGTTGCAGAGTGTCGGCATCAACGGGCAGTTGTCGCTGAAGCCTGATTCGGACATCAGTTACGAACTGGGGATCAAGGGACGGCTCGCGCAGTTCCATTTGGACTATTCCGCCGACGTCTACTGGCTGACCTACAAGAACTTCCAGGTAGGTGTGCAGACCCCCACGGTTGCGGCGTTCGCCAATCTCGGCACCGCGAGGACGGAAGGCCTCGATCTCCAGCTTAATTGGTATCCGATCGACGGCCTCACGCTCGGCTTCACCGGCAATATCAACAGGTCCGTGTATGGGAAGGTCGATCCCAGCGTGGCGAACAATTCTGGTGGCACCTATTTCGCCCACCCGGGCGGGCAAATGATCAACACGCCCGGCTACAGCGCGCGGTTTGACGCGGGATATGTAAAGGAAATCGGTAACGGCTACACGTTCCATACCAACGCCGCAGTCATTCCACTGGCCAAGCGCCTGGATCAGTTTGGCGAGTACACGGCGCCCTTTACGATGTTCAACGCATCCGTGGGCGTAAGTCTCGACAAGTACGATTTCGAATTGTTTGGCGAAAACCTCAGCGACGAGCGCGGACCCTACTACGTTCGTACGGCTGCTAATCCCGCAGTCGCTTCGCCGAAGGTCATGGAAGTCGGGCCCAATCCGAGAACGATCGGTATTCGAGCGAGCCTGAAAATGGATTGAGGGGCGCAACGTAAGTCTGAAAAGCGAAGTTTTTCGAAATGCAGCGCCCTGGGGTCGCCCTCCGTCCCCCGGGGCGCGGTGCATTGTGGGTCCAAGGCCGTGCCATAATTTGGCGGAGACCAGGCGAGCGCATATTTGCACCGACCGCCGCCGACCACTTTATTCTCAGGTCGACGGCGACCGGGCTGGCCCTTTCCGTAAGAGATGAAAGGCTGTAACAGTCTGTCATTGCATTTTGGTTAGCATTGACAATGGCAATTTCCAGAAAAAACGGTCCGCCGAAAATGGCCGACATCGCCCGGCTCGCGGGCGTGCATATGTCAACCGTCTCTCGTGCATTGGCCGGAAGTCCTCTCGTCGAAAAAGGCGTGCGGGAAAAGATTTTAAAAATTGCCCGCAGCAATGGCTATCGTGTGAATTCGACGGCTCGCAGCTTGCGCTTGAGACGTACGCAAAGCGTCAGCGTCGTCATTCCGCTGGGCCACGAGGTCGAGCAGCCTTTGTCCGATCCTTTCTTCGTCCAGATGCTGGGCTTTTTGGCCGATGAGATCACACAGAGAGGCTACGGAATCTTCCTGCAGAAGGTCGTGCCGCCGATGGAAGATTGGCTGACCGACTTGATCGCATCGAATCGTTCGGACGGCATCATCGTCATCGGCCAGAGTACTGAGCACAAGGCGCTAGAGACTGTTGCGAGGCAGTACGACCCTCTGGTTGTTTGGGGCGGACAAATCAATCATCAATCCTATTGCACGGTCGGCTCGGGACAACATCGGCGGCGCGCGCCTTGCCACCGAACATCTGCTGAAGTTGGGACGACGGCGCATCGTTTTTCTGGGAGACACAAAGGTCCCGGAAATGCGATTGCGCTACCACGGTTATGTACAAGCCCTGGAACACGCGCCTGCCGGTACCGCAGCGAAACGCAATATTTCAACGCATATGACGGCCGATAAAGCCTTTGAGGCGATGCAGAGTTTTGTCGCGAAGCGCGAAGCTTTCGACGGTGTCGTCGCCTCGACCGACGTCATCGCTGTGAGTGCCATCCGCGCGATCACCGCGATCGGTCTCAAGGTACCGCAAGACGTCTCTGTCGTTGGTTATGACGACATTTCGCTCGCGGCCCAAACCAATCCGCGCCTTACCACGGTGCGGCAGGACATCGAAAAGGGTGCGAATCTCCTTGTCGATCTGTTGTTTCGCCGGTTGGAAGGCGAGAAAACCGAATCCGTAACGATGGCAACCGAGCTGATAATTCGCGAATCCTGCGGGCAACCGGTACGACATCGCTGAGGCGACGGTAGAGCCATTCGTTCAGCGCGTGTTGTATTCGAGCCGTTCAAGGGTTTGCAGGCGCCTTTGGGCCGGATTCACAATCAGATTGGCGATAAGTCCGGAAACCAGAAGAAATGAAAATCCGGTCGCCAACGCGAAGCCATAGCGGGCTCCGCCAAAACGGTCACTGACCAGCCCCATCGCGAGGGGGCCAAGCGCCGCCGCTAGGGCGGTGAAAAACAGAATGACGCCGGCTGCGGCCCCATGCTCGGACTTGTGAAAGCAACTGATACCTTTGGAATTCAACGTCGGATAGATCACCGACATGAACAATCCCGATACCGGCAACAGAAACGCCGCGAACATTGCGCCCCCCAGAAGAGAACCGAGAAAACAGAGAAAGATCGCGCCGCCAAACAAGGCGAGAATCGCACGTCCAGTCGAACCGACCGATCAACCATGCTCCCAGAAAACGACCGAACGCTCTGAGAATAAAAAATACCACCAAGGCGTAGGCGGGAAGCCAAGTGAAGGCTCCGTGATAGTCCAGCAAATAGGTCGGCATCCAGACATAGATCGCAACTTCGCTGGCGACGTAAAGCATGATCATCGTCGAGAATGCCAAGGCGTAAGGGTCCTTCATCATGCGAAGAGTGTGCGAAATGGCGGCTGGTTTTTCTGTGGTCCTGTTCGTCTGGGGAAAGCGCAGGGAGAGAGCAACAATGATGAGCAACCCGCAGATCGCTGCCGCAATGACGTAAAGCCATTTCCATGAAAACCCGGCAACCAGCAAAGTCGCCACGATGGCGGGGCCGATAATTGCGCCGGTGGCGAAGAATCCCTCCACCATGTTCATCAAGGACGAGTGTTCGGTTGTCGATTTCGTGACATCGCCGATCAAGGCGAGCCCCCCCGTCTTAAAGACGCTAATGCCGATGCCGGCCATCGCCAAAAGCACAACGAAATAGGTGAATGTGCTTCCAACTGCAAAAAGGACGGAACTGATCCCATAGAGAATCAATCCGACAACGATGGTGCGTTGACGGCCGAGCCGATCGGCCAAAAAACCAAATAGGATCGCGCCCAGTCCTATGGCGGCCATGGGAACGTAGTGGAATGTCCCGGCGGCCGTCATTGTCAGATGAAATTCCTTGATAATGACGGGTATGACGCTTCCCACCGCATCCGTGGTCATGGCGAACATCATGAACATCAAGCAGGTCAGCCATTTGATCAGGGCGTTGTTACGTGCGTCATAATTGCGCAAATCTGGGCTCATAAGAGCTTCCTTCCAAGTTCACTTTACTTTTATGCAATCGATTGTACTATGTCGTTCATGGAGAACAAAGTCCAGCTCGTCACCTATGCAAACCGCTTCGGCGGCAGCACGCTCGCGGAGCTGCACGAACTGCTCGCAGGTCCGCTCGCCGGAGTTTTTGGCGGCGTCCATATCCTGCCGTTCTTTCTGCCGATCGACGGGGCGGATGCTGGATTCGACCCGATCAATCATACCTTGGTTGATCCGAAAGTGGGCGACTGGAACGACATCAAGCGTATTGCCCGCGACTTCGACGTCATGGCAGATGCCATCGTTAATCACATGTCGGTCGATTTGCCGCAGTTCCGCGATTACTCCCGGCGCGGAAATGCCTCCCCTTACCGGGGATTGTTTCTGGCGCTGGATGACATGTATCCGAAAGGCCCGCCGGCATCCGATCTAGCCGCCATTTATCGTCCGAGGCCCGGCAATCCGTTCACCAGAATTCGGCTTGAAAGCGGCGAAGAGCGCTTGCTGTGGACGACGTTCACGCCGCAGCAGGTCGACATCAACGTCGAGGGCCCCGCGGGGATGGAATACCTCGATGGCATCCTGAAACAGTTTCGGGACAACGCGATCAAGGCGGTTCGATTGGATGCGATCGGCTACGCGATAAAGAGGGCGGGTACGTCTTGCTTCATGCTGCCCGAAACCTTCGCCTTCATCGCAAATCTGAGCCGGCGGGTCAGAGACCTGGGAATGGAGGTGTTGGTCGAGATCCATTCCCACTATCGCCGGCAAATAGACATCGCCGAACAGGTGGATCGCGTCTACGATTTCGCGCTCCCGCCGCTGCTTTTGCATGCCTTTGCATTCAAGACGGCAATATATCTGCGCGAATGGGTGCGAATTCGTCCGCAAAATGCGGTCACCGTCCTCGATACGCATGACGGCATCGGGATCATCGATATCGGACCGGACACCGTCAGCGGCGAAGCGCATCCCGGGTTGGTGCCGTCCGAAGATCTTTTGCAGCTCGTCGAAATTATCCATCAGCGAACGCGCGGGGAAAGCCGCCAGGCAACCGGGGCTGCGGCATCGAATCTCGATCTGTACCAGATAAACAGCACGTTCTTCGACGCCATGGGGCGTGATGAGGAGCAGTATCTTATGGCGCGGGCGGTTCAGTTCTTTCTGCCGGGAATCCCTCAGATTTACTATGTCGGCCTGCTCGCGGGACATAATGACATGACGCTGTTGGCGCGCACGGGTGTCGGCCGCGACATCAACAGGCATTACTACAGCCGGGAAGAAGTTTTGCGGGACCTCGCGCGGCCGGTGGTTAGAAGGCTGACGGATCTCGTGCGGATGCGCAACGAACATCCGGCATTCCATGGTCGCTTTGAGATGGAAGCGACGTCCGATGGGGCACTTCTCTTCAGGTGGGCACATGGGGATGCATGGGCGGAGCTCGCCGTCGACTTCGCCGAGTGCCGCGGAGAATTACGCTATACGAAAGAATTCGGACGTCATGCATTTGGAGTTTGGCCGTGCCGATCGACAGCGCGGTAGTGATGCGCGCGTAGCGTCCGCTTAGCGTCGATCGCCTCCGTTGTTTTCTCGAACGGGAATCTGGAGATGAAGAAGCCGCGATTTGGGGCAATTGAGGCGGGCGGCACCAAATTCATTTGTGCCGTGGGATCGGGCCCCGACGATCTGTCGGATGTTGTTCGCATACCCACGACAAAGCCCGGCGAAACGCTCGACAACGTCATCGCCTATTTCCGGAAGTTTCGGGAAGCGGGTGCGGCGCTGGATGCTATAGGGATCGCGACCTTCGGTCCCGCCGAAGTCAACGAAAATTCGCCGCGCTGGGGCTCGATCCTTGCGACGCCAAAACCGGGCTGGAGCGATTGCGATGTGGCCGGGTCGATCTCGAAGGCATTTGGCCTTCCGGTGGGCTTTGACACCGATGTAAATGGTGCGGCGTTGGCAGAGCACCGTTGGGGCGCTGCGCAAACCTGCAGCGCCATGGCCTATGTGACGGTCGGCACAGGCATCGGAGGTGGATTCATTTTGCGCGATGGGCCGCTGCGTGGTTTGCGCCATCCCGAGATCGGCCACATCATGCCGCGCCGGCATCCGCAAGACGGCGATTTTCCGGGTACCTGTCCTTTTCACCGGGATTGTCTTGAAGGCCTGGCGAGCGGCCCGGCTATCGAGGCGCGCTGGGGCGCAACACTGACCGAATTGCCGTCGACCCACGAGGCGCACGATATTGTCGCCTGGTATCTTGCGCATTTGGTGCTGACGATCGCGGCGTTTGTCTCCCCCGAACGCATCATATTGGGCGGCGGTGTGATGCACGCAGCGCAATTGCTGCCGCGGGTCGGTCGTGCGGCGCGCAAGCTTGCAGCCGGCTATTTCGGCGACGATGCGCAGTTTGAGAATATTCTCTGCTCACCGCAGCTTGGCGATCGGTCGGGTTTGTTGGGCGGCATCTGCCTTGCGGAGTCCGCATGGCAGCAAAATTTTGCGAAAAACAGTGGAGGAAGCAGTGTCCGTCAATAGAAGACAAATTCTCGGTGGCGCGGTCGTTGCCGCCGCCGTTTTTTCGCAGACAGCCCAAGGTGAGGATGCGGCTCCTGCGCTGGCGCCGGGTTGCCGTTCGATCCCGGTGCCCACGACCGCCAGTCCGGAGCTGCAGGCTCTCATCGCGGGCCCCGGAAATCTGAATTGGAGGCAACGGCCCGCCTCAGCCGAAGCCTGGCATGAAATCGTCAAGGGCACCACGGCCGAGATCGAAAAGCGCATTGCGTCCTGGCCCGAAAAATACGGCGTGTCGGTCCGCGAAAGCAGCATCGACGGTGTAGGCGTTTACTGGGTCGCCCCGCACAAGCTGCCGAGGCGCAATCGCGGACGCGTTCTGTTGAACTTTCACGGCGGAGCCTATGTTCACGCGCCGGGTCACTCGGGTATCGAAGACGCGATTTTGATCGCCAGCCGCGGCTTTCGTGTTCTCTCGGTCGATTACCGGATGGCGCCCGATTTTCCCTATCCGGCTGCAATAGACGATGCCGAGATCGTCTGGCGACATTTGATCCGGAAAATTCACAGCAAACGGCTGGGCATTTGCGGGACATCGACCGGCGGTGCAATCACGCTGGCGCTGATCCACCGCTGCAAGAAAAAGAAGATCGCGCTACCCGCAGCGATCTGGGCGGGTACGCCATGGTCGGATCTCAGCAAAACGGGCGACAGCTACTTCACCAACGAATTTGTCGACCAAGGGCTCGTCTCTTATGACGGAATTTTGGGGGCCGCGGCGGAATGTTACGCCGCAGGCCACGATATGCGCGATCCGGAACTGTCCCCTGTATATGGTGATTTCGCCGGCTTTCCTCCCACCATCCTGACAACCGGCACGCGCGATCTTTTTCTTTCGAATACGGTTCGCGTGCACCGCAAATTGCGGGATGCGGGCGTGAAGACGGATCTCACGCTGATCGAGGCGCATTCCCACGGACAATATATCGCCCTGCCGGATTCGCCAGAGTCGCACCAAGTCTACGGCGATGTTGTGGCATTCTTTAATCGGACCTTGGCGGCCTGAAGGCCCCGATGCAGTCAAACGGGCATGTCGGTCGCGCAGCAGCGGACCTTCGTGCTCACCGCCATCGAACGCAACGAGCGATGCGTGCACGCCATTGCGTCGTCGGCGTGGGAAGTCTGTGGGGCTATTCCTGGCGTTTTCAGCACATGACGAACCTGCGATCCAATCTTCAACCGCTGCAGAGTCGCGCGCGGTTTGGCCACCACAACCAAGCTTTTGATATGTAGGAAT
Source organism: uncultured Alphaproteobacteria bacterium (assembly GCA_963822275.1). Lineage (GTDB taxonomy): Bacteria > Pseudomonadota > Alphaproteobacteria > Micropepsales > Micropepsaceae > Rhizomicrobium. Next base: position 21,747 of record CAWGHR010000028.1, on the reverse strand, counting down.
AAAATCCCTGGTGCCGGAGGTGAGAATCGAACTCACGACCTACCCCTTACCAAGGGGTTGCGCTACCACTACGCTACTCCGGCCACCGCGGACCGAGGCTGAGCCCCGCCCGAAAGGAGGGCTGCTATAGCCTATGGCCGGGCGTAAGGGAAAGGCTCCCGCATGGGGAAATCGCTCAAATCCGCGGATCGTCAACAGCGGCTTGCCGCCGCGCTCCGGGAGAACCTCAAGCGCCGCAAGGCACGCAATCGCGCCGTAGCCGATGACCATAGGGAGCACGGCGATCCGCCGAGCGGCAGCCAACCCGCGGGTGGCGGCCAGCCGGCGAAAGATGTTTCGCAATCCGATTAACTTGGGTCACTTTTGGTGCTGTTGCCGCTTCGTCTCACACGCTAAAACGGGTCGCGAAAGCTTGGGCTGCGCGCCCGTTTGAGGGGATATGGACAAGATCAGAATAAGGGGCGGTGCACGCCTCAAGGGTGAAATCCCCATCAGTGGCGCCAAGAATGCGGCTTTGCCGTTGATGGCCGCTTGCTTGCTGAGCGATGCGCCGCTCACCCTCACCAATGTGCCCAAGCTCGCGGATGTGGCGTTTATGGCCGATTTGCTGCGGCTGTTCGGCGTTTCGGTCGATTGGACGCCGGGCAAGGCGCTGGGCGAGGGCGGCAGCTATCGCCTCTGCGCCGCAAACCTCTCGGGCACCACGGCCGATTACGACATCGTGCGCAAGATGCGCGCGAGCTTCGTCGTGCTGGGCCCGCTTCTGGCGCGCATGGGTCACGCCAAAGTATCGCTGCCGGGCGGCTGCGCCATCGGCGCGCGGCCGGTGGATTTGCATCTCAAAGCGTTCGAATCGTTGGGCGCCACGGTCGAATTGTCCGACGGTTATGTGATCGCCAGCGCGCCGGGCGGTTTGAAGGGCGCGACCATCGAATTCCCCTTTGCCTCGGTCGGAGCGACCGAGAACGCGCTGATGGCCGCAACGCTTGCGGACGGGCGTAGCGAGATCGTCAATGCCGCGCGCGAGCCCGAGATCGACGATCTGGGCCATTGCCTGATCGCCATGGGCGCGCGGATATCGGGGCTGGGCACCTCGCGCATCGTCATCGACGGCGTGAAAAGCTTGCATGCGCGCCGAGCATTCCGTGCTGCCCGATCGCATCGAGACCGGCACCTATGCCATGGCGGCGGCGATCGCCGGGCGGCGAAGTGGAACTCATCGGCACCCGCGCCGATCTCATCGGCTCCGTCATCGCGTTGCTGGAAGCGGCCGGCGCGCATGTCACGCGAAACCAATCGCGGCTTGTCGGTCGCACCGCAACGGCATCCGTCCGATCTCGGTGTCGGTCGACACCATGCCGTTTCCGGGATTTCCCACCGATCTGCAGGCGCAATTCATGGCGTTGATGGCAACCTCGGAAGGCGTCTCGCATATCAAAGAGACGATCTTCGAGAACCGCTTCATGCATGTGCCGGAACTGCTGCGCATGGGCGCCGACATCAAAGTCGAAGGCGACCGCGCCGTCGTGACCGGCGTGCCGCGCCTCAAGGGAGCGCCGGTGATGGCGACGGATCTGCGCGCCTCCTCCAGCCTGGTGCTGGCCGGACTGGCGGCGGAAGGCGAAACCATCGTCAATCGCGTCTATCATTTGGATCGCGGCTTCGAACGGCTGGAAGAAAAACTCAGCCGGGTCGGCGCCGATATCGAACGGATACCCGCATGAGCGCGCGCGAACCTGTTTTGGCCGCCCAGGACGGCGAGGATTTGGAGATCATTTCCGCGCGTCTGCAAGATGCCGTCGCCAAGATGGGCGATCTCGTTTATTTGCCGAAGAAGCGCCGTTTCGCGGCGTTGTTCAATCGCTTCAAATGGGAAAACGGCAAGCGCGGGGATTTGCGGGTGCGCGCCGGGCTGCATTTCGACGGCGTGCTGAAGGTGCGCTCGAACAAACTCAAACGCGGCGCCCCCGACGCGGTGGTTTCGCTGTTGGCGATCCGCTTTCACGCCGCATGTGCCGGAGGATCCGGCCGGCAAGATCGAACTCGTCTTCGCCGGCGGCGGCAGCATTGTGCTCGATGTCGAATGCGTGGATGCGGGCCTTGCCGACGTCAGCGGCGCCTGGGCGGCGCGCGGCCGCCCGGCGCATGAAGAGAGCTGATATGGTACGCCGTCTCGATGCGCGCGCTGCGGATTTCGCCGGCGCTTTCGACACGCTTCTCTCGGCGAAGCGCGAGACGGACGAAGATGTCTCCGCCGCGGTGCGCGCCATCATCGCCGATGTGCGCACGCGCGGCGATGACGCGCTGATCGATTACAGCGACCGTTTCGACAAGGTGCAACTCACGGCTGCGACGCTTGCGCCTCTCGCCTCAGGATATCGCGGCCGCCGAGGCGCAATGCAGCCGCGCAAGCGCTGGCCGCGCTCGACGTCGCGGCCAAGCGGATCGAGGATTATCACCGCCGCCAGCTTCCCGCCGACGCTTTATATACGGACTCCATCGGCGCCCAGCTCGGCTGGCGCTGGACGGCGCTGGACAGCGTCGGGCTTTATGTTCCGGGCGGCACGGCCAGTTATCCGAGCTCCGTACTGATGAACGCCATCCCGGCGCGCGTGGCGGGCGTCAAGCGCGTGGTCATGGTGACGCCGGCCAGCGGCGGCGCCATCAATCCCTTGTCGATCGAAGCGGCGCGCCGCGCCGGCGTCAGCGAGATCTATCGCATCGGCGGCGCCCAAGCGATTGCGGCGCTGGCCTACGGCACGCAATCGATCGCGCCGGTCGACAAGATCGTCGGCCCCGGCAATGCCTATGTCGCGGCGGCCAAGCGCGAAGTCTTCGGCCAGGTCGGCATCGATTCCGTGGCCGGGCCGTCCGAGATTCTGATCATCGCCGACGGCGACAACGATCCCGATTGGATCGCCGCCGATCTTCTCTCCAGGCCGAGCACGACGCCTCTTCGCAAAGCATCCTGATCACCGACGATGCGGCATTTGCCGACAAAGTGGCGGAGGCCGCAACGCGCGCGCTGGCGCTTTTGCCGCGCAAAGAGATCGCCGCCAAAAGCTGGCGCGATTACGGCGCGATCATCGTCGTCGCGAAGCTTGAAGATGCCGCGCGCGCTGGCCGATCGCATCGCGCCCGAGCATCTGGAGATCGCGGTCGCCGATCCAGGGTCCTGGCTCAAGCGCGTGCGTCATGCCGGCGCCATTTTCCTCGGCCGCCACACGCCGGAGGCGATGGGCGATTACATCGCCGGACCCAACCATGTGCTGCCGACCGCGCGCACGGCGCGTTTCTCCTCCGGCCTGTCGGTGCTCGATTTCCTCAAACGCACGACGTTGCTGTCCTGCTCGCCCGAGGCCATCGCGACGCTGGGCCCCGATGCCATCGCGCTCGCCGAAGCCGAAGGATTGGACGCGCATGCGCGTTCCGTCGCCGCCAGGTTGAATGCGCGCCCCCGCGGTTGAGCCATGAGCGAGCCCTCGCCATTCCGGCTGATCGACGTGAAGCTGGAAGAGCGCGAGGATTTTCGCCGCACGCGCGAGATGGAGCATGAGCGCGAGATTGCGCTGTACGATCTTTTGGAGGCCAACAGCTTCAAGCCGATGGGATCGCCGGGCGGGCCCTACGAACTGATTCTGCGCATGGGAGAGCGCCGTCTTACCTTCGATGTTCGTCTTCAAGGCGGAGAGCAGCACGGCACGTTCATTCTTTCGCTGACGCCGTTCCAAAAGCGCCATCAAAGAATATTTCGAGATTTGCGACAGCTATTTCAAAGCCATCCCCAACGAGCCTTCGACGCGCATCGAATCCCTCGATATGGCCCGGCGCAGCATGCACAATGACGCGGCCGAACTTTTGCGCGAACGACTGAAGGAAAAGATCGAACTGGATTTCGACACGGCGCGACGGCTTTTTACGCTGATCTGCGTGCTGCATATGAAGGGGTAGGGCGTGGCTCATTAAAATTGAACCATGTATTCGTCATGGCCGGGCACTTGACCCGGCCATCCAGTCTTTACGGCTCACGGACGTTCGCCGGCTGGATGGCCGCCTCAAAAGGGCGGCGATGACGAGAATGAGATGATTCAAACTCACTCGAACGTGCCTTAGACCTGCAAGCCCACAGGTCTTTTGTCTTCCCTGCCGAAGTGTGTGGGCGAATGGCTGGGAATGACGCGTTGCTCTGGAATCGCCCCTTTTCCACCCTCTGCGCCGCCGCAAACCCTTGCTTTTGGCCGATTTCGGTGCATTCTCCCGGGCCGGATTTGGGTATTAACTTTGAGGTCGAATGGCTAAGGAAGAACTTCTCGAATTTGAAGGCACGGTCGTCGAACTGCTGCCCAACGCGACCTTCCGCGTGAAACTTGCAGAACGAGCACGAGATCATCGCCCATACCGCGGGCAAGATGCGCAAGAACCGCATCCGCGTGCTGACCGGCGACAAGGTGATGGTCGAAATGACGCCTTATGACCTCACCAAAGGGCGTATCACCTATCGCTTCAAATAATCCAACAGAGCGGCCCGGCCTTGTGCTGGCGAGCGAAAGCCCGCGGCGCAAGATGCTGCTGGCGCAAGCCGGTATTGTGCCCGATGCGATCCGCGCCGCCGCCATCGACGAAACACCTCTAAGAGGCGAGTTGCCGCGCGATCATGCGCTAAGGCTGGCCTGCGAGAAGGCGCGTGCCGTGGCGCTGCTGCATGCAGAGGCGGCGAGCTTGGTGCTGGGAGCCGACACGGTTGTCTCTTGCGGACGGCGCATTCTGCCCAAAGCGGAGAATGCCGACACGGTGCGCAAATGTTTGGGCTTGTTGTCCGGCCGACAGCATCGCGTGACCACGGCCGTCGCACTCGTCCTGCCCGATCGGAATATCCGTACACGCATTGTTGTTACGGCAGTCGCGTTCCGCCGCCTCACCCTGTCCGAGATCGAGAGCTACGTCCAAGGCCGGGAAGGCGAAGGCAAAGCCGGCGGCTATGCGATCCAAGGTCGGGCGGAAATCTTCGTCCGCCGCATCAACGGGTCTTATTCGAATATTGTGGGCCTACCGCTTGCCGAAACCGTCATGCTGCTGAGAGGCTGCGGATGTTTTGGCTGAGGCATAATCGGGTGAGGTTGAATCATCTCATTCTCGTCATGGCCGCCCTTGCGGCGGCCATCCAGTAGGCGAACGTCCGTGAGCCGTAAAGACTGGATGGCCGGGTCAAGTGCCCGGCCATGACGAAAAAAACACGATTCAAATCAATCCAGTCAGGCTCTAGTGGTCGAGTGCGGATTGAAAATCACGTTGGTTCCCTTTCCCCTCCCGCCTTCGCTCTTCGGGCGACGCCGGACAAGCCGCGGGGGGCGGGAAAAAACGCCGCTGCCGCCCGTGGCGGAGACCACAAGCGACAGCGAGCACAACATGTCAGAACCGTATTTCAGCCCAAGGGCAGAACGGTACGTTTGTAGGTTGCGTTGGTGACGATGGCAAAGCTGCCATAGCAAGCGAGCGTGCCGCACACCAAACCCAGCCAGCCGCCCATTTGCGAGACTTGCGGCATCGCCAAAAGCGCACCCGATCCGAGCAGGAAGAAGGTGATCCACAAGGTAAGGAAGACCAGGAACAGCAGCCGCGAAAGCTTGAAGGTGCTGATCCATAGATAAAGCGTGAATACGCCCCACAACAGAAGCGCGACGCCGATCGTGCTTCCCGCACCTTTGAGATCCAAAATCCCGTTATGGCCGAGCATCAGCAAAAGCGCGAACCACCACCAGAACGCGCCGTAACTGAGGAAGGCGACCGTTCCGAAGGTGTTGCCCAATTTCACCTCCATCAGCCCGGCGACGATCTGCATCGAACCGCCATAGGCGATGGCTAGGGGAATCACCACGCTCTCGCCAGCCGCGGGTAGAACCCCGGCGTTGATCAAACTCAGCAAAACAGTTGTCATACCAAAACCGATAAGCCCAAGCGCCGCAGGATTGACCTGAGGCGCGCTTTCGTTGGCCATTTTTTCCTCCCGGTGAATTATCTAAGGATTGTTCGGACGCAGAGAACGTTGTTCGGACACTCGGACAGCGCAAATATTGGCAATGGCGCTTGTCGGACATTCCCCAGACGACTCGGGGCGACGATAGAGCATTATTGCCCTTGTTTCCGTCTGCGTGCAAAAGCATCGGAGTACACCCCGCCGCTGCGCGTATGCGGGCCGCCGCCGCGATTCGGCAAATGTTTTCAGTGCGGCGGTCCACAAAAGCAACTGCCGCCCGTGGTTTTCACCACGGGCGGCAGCACACTTCCATCTTGTTTGGGTGGTGGGTTCAGCCCAAAGATAGAACCGGTCGTTTGTAGGTTGCGTTGGTGACGATGGCGAAGCTGCCATAAATGGCGAGCGTGCCGCAGACCAGACCCAACCAGCCTCCCAGTTGCGATACTTGCGGCATCGCGAACATGGCGCCCGATCCGAGCAAGAAGAAGGTCACCGACAAGGTCAGGAAGATCACGAACAGCAAGCGCGAAAGCTTGAAGGTGCTGACCCACAAATAGGTCGAGAACACGCCCCAGAGCATAAGCGCCGCGCCGATCGTACTTCCCGCGCCTTTCAGATCCAGAATTCCGTTGTGTCCGAGCAGGAGCAAAAGCGCAAACCACCACCAGAACGCGCCGTAGCTCAAAAACGCGACCGTTCCGAATGTGTTGCCTTGCTTTATTTCCATCAGCCCGGCGATAATCTGGGTCGATCCGCCGAACACGATGGCAAGCGGGATGACGACGCTTTCCCCGGCCGCCGGCAAAACACCGGCATTGATCAAACTCAGCAAAACAGTGGTCAAACCAAAGCTAATCAGTCCAAGTGCCGCAGGATTGACCTGTGGTGTATTTTCGTTGGCCATTATTCCCTCCCGGTAAAATTAGAATTCGGTCCAGTCTTCGGTTTCGCTTTCCGGATTCGGCTTGGCCTTGACGGCCGTGGCGCCATGCCGTGCCGGTGCACTCGCCGGCTGACGAGCCGGCGCCGAACCTGGTTTTTCCCGCGGTGTCGACACGGCGCGCTTTTCCGCGGCGGGACGTGCTTCCGGTGCGCGCTGCGCGGCCGGCTTGCGCTGCCCGCCGACGTCGAAGAACCCGACGAGGCTCGACAAGGCTTGCGTTTCGGTCGCCAGATTGCGCGAAGCCGCCGTGCTTTCTTCGACCATGGCGGCGTTTTGCTGCGTCACCTGATCCATTTGACCGACGGCGACATTGACCTGTTCGATGCCGGTGGATTGCTGCTCGGCAGCCTGTGCCATTTCGCTGACCAGCGAATTGATCTGAACCACCTGGTCGACGATGCGCTTAAGAGCCTGACCGGATTCGCCGACATATTTCACACCGGCGCCGACATGCTCGCTGGAGGTTTTGATCAGCGTCTTGATCTCTTTGGCCGCTTCGCTCGAACGTTGCGCCAAGGCGCGCACTTCGCTCGCCACGACGGCAAAGCCTTTGCCCGCGTCGCCTGCTCGCGCCGCTTCGACACCGGCGTTCAGCGCCAGAAGGTTGGTCTGGAAAGCGATCTCATCGATCACCCCGATGATATCGGTGATCTGTTTGGACGATGTTTCGATCTTGTCCATCGCACTGATCGCGGTGGCGACGACGCGTCCGCCTTCCTCAGCCGCCGCTTTGGCGGTTGTCACATTGACGCTCGCCTCTTTCGAATTGGCGGCTGTCTTCTTGACTGTCGCCGTAATCTCTTCCAGCGCGGCGGCGGTTTCTTCCAAACTTGCCGCCTGTTGTTCCGTGCGGCGGGAAAGATCGTCGGCGGCTTGCGAGATTTCGTTGGCGCCGGTGCTGATGGTGTCGGCTCCGGACAAGACCGAATTCATGGTCTCTTGGAGACGCGTCATTGCGGCGTTGAAGTCGACTTTCAGTTTTTCGTATTGTCCGGTGAACTTGGCGTCAATCCGCGCCGTCAAATGGCCTTCGGTCAGTTGCTCGAGGCCCGAAGCGAGAGCCTCCACGACCTTGGCTTGCTCGGCCATCTGGGCTTCGCGTTCCACTTCCATGGCCGTAACGTCGCTCATGAAGTTCACGACTTTGAACGGTTTGCCGACGGAGTTGAGCAGGGGAACGTAGTTGGTCTGAATCCAGATATCCTTGCCGCCGGCGCCTTTACGTTTGTACTTGTCGGAAATCGTTTCGCCCCGATTGAGCTTGGCCCAAAACTCGCGATATTCGTTGCTTTTGGCGTATTCCGCATCGACGAAGATGTTGTGATGGCGTCCGGCGATATTGGAGAGCGTGTGGCCAAACAGGTCCAAGAAATTTTTGTTGGCCGTGATGATGGTGCCGTCCAATTTATATTCGACGGTGCACCAGGTTCTGCCGAGGCCTGTGAGCTTCGCGGCAAATTCATTGGTGGAGTTCGCCATCAGGAAGGCGATCGATCCGAAGATCAGAACCAGTCCCCCCACAACGGATTCCTGCGCAACGGGGCTAATCCCCGAGGCCGGACCGAAATGGAAATAGGCAAGGACGATCACAGGCACAAGATAGGCTGCCGCCATGATTAGAGTACGGACTGCCGGCGGAATTCGTTGCAGATCAAACATGGACGCCCCCAAAAGGAGTTATGGACGTTGTATTCGATGCGGCGGAGTCTCGCTCGTATGTGCGAGGCGCCGATCGCGATCAGACTGGGGCATCCCCCCTTGCAAATTGATGAAATTATAAACAGAGCCCAGCGGGCTGGTTTTGAGGTATTAATGCTTGATAAGAAATTGGCCGAGCCACCCGGGAGCCGAAAGCAATTGGTTGTGATTGCTGGATTATTCGACCTTCAAGTTGCACCTTTTGCAAGGCAGAAGCTGTGTGTTCTCGCTTAACGTGAAATTGGTTCAAGGCACTTGGCAGTCCCTTGCACGGCAAATGGTCTGCGTCAGATTGTCTCTATGCAGATAATTTGGCCGTGACGGTTGCCAGCCAGCGAACCGGAAACCAGCGTTTCATTTGGAGGACGCAATTCATGTCTGTTTTCTGCCCCCGCGACTTGCCTAGCCGTAGCTCCGTAGGAGCGAAGGCGGGAGTGGGGAAGCGGCGAAGTCGAGCGTCAGCGAGACTGAGCCGAAGGGGGTACCTGCCTAATGGCGGCGCAATCGCTACCAGGTTCCGCATTGTCATGCGTTTTTTTGATCGCGGGCACGAATTTGTGCATGCCCCCTTCGCCTCGCACCGTTCGCTATCGCTCACGAGCTCGGCACTTCCCCCACTCCCGCCTTCGCTCTTCGAGCTACGGCGGACAAGTCGTGGGGGCAGAAAACGAACCAATGTCCACCTTTAACTCCTCCTTCTGGACCACCGCGCGGCTCTGCACCTCGGGATGGGTTTGATCTGAACCTCTGTCGCTCTACGGAAGGAATTCCCATTTCGCACGGGCCGGTGACAAAGTATTGCCGCCGCAGGCATGATCGTTGATGTAACGACGCTTAACCCGCTTTAAGTTTTTCGCACCAACCCCAAGGCCCGATCGTGCAGGAAATACTCATCAACGCCGGCGTGGCGGAAATCCGCGTTGCCATCGTCGAGGACGGCAAGCTCCAATCGCTGACCCGCGAGCGGGTGATCGACATTGCCGGAAGCGGCGGCCGCAGCCTCCTCGGCGATATCGTGCTGGGGCGCGTACAACGCGTGTTGCCCGCCGTGCAAGCGGCCTTTGTCGCAATCGGCCAGGAACGGTCGGGCTTTCTCGGCGCCCGCGAAGCCCATTGCCTCGCCGCTCCATCCCATACCGGCGAGATTGACATCGGCGATCTGCTGCGCGAGGGCGATGCGGTTCTTGTGCAAGTTATCAAGGATCCGATCGGGGAAAAGGGCGCGCGGTTGTCGGCATCCATCGCCATTCCGGGGCGTCTCTGCGTGTTGACGCCCTATCAGCCGCATATCGCCGTTTCGCGCCGTATCGATGATGAGCGTGAGCGCGAACGCCTTTTGGCGCTAGGCGAAGCCCTTATCGCGGAAGGTGACAAGGACCTCGTCGCCGGTGGCGGATATATTTTCCGCACCGCCGCCATCGGCGCCTCGCTCCACGATGTGCGCGAAGACGCGCGCCGCCTGGCACAGCTCTGGGATGCCATTCTCGCGGCCCGCAAAAAAGCCGAACCGCCCAAATTATTGCATCGTGATCTCAATACCATCGAGCGTGTCCTGCGCGATCTGGTGTGCGAGGACACGGCGCGGATTGTGATCGACGATGCGGGCGCCGCCGAGACCGCGCGGGCCTATTGCCGCCTCGCCATGCCGCAGGCCGCGGAGCGTATCGTTCCGTTCTGCGGCCCGGGTGCTTTGTTCGATGCAAACGATCTGGAAGCCGACATCGATGCCTTGTCCAATAGGCGTATCGTGCTCAGCTCCGGCGGCTGGATCACCATTGAAGGCACCGAGGCGCTGACCGCTGTGGATGTCAATTCGGGAAGCTTCACGCACTCTCCCGGTCTCGAAGACACCGGCTTTGCTATCAATCTCGAAGCGGCGCGCGAGTTGGGACGCCAAGTCCGTTTGCGCGGCATCGGCGGACTGATCGTCGTCGATTTCATGCATATGGAAAATGCCGAGCACATGAATCAGGTGCTCGAAGTCTTGCAGCAGAGCCTGGCCAAAGACGGAATCCCGGTGACCGTCTCGCCGATGTCGCAGCTCGGCTTGGTCGAGATCACCCGCAAGCGGGTGCGCGAGCCGCTGGTGGCGCTTTGCAGCGAGGAATGCCCGGCCTGTTCGGGGCAGGGTTTGATCCGCCGATCCGATGTCGTGGCGATGGACGTTCTGCGGCGTGTCCAAGCCAGCGCGCGGGCCGCGCCCGGGCAAGCAATCCGGGTTCATGCGGCGCCCGATGTGGTGCAATGGATAGACGAGCAGGGAGAATCCCTGCGCCTCGCTTTGGCGCGAAAGGGTGCCGCCAGGGTTAGTTTTGAAGCGGATAAGACTTATTCTAGAGAGAGGTTTGATGTCGCAACCATCGTCTAAAGCAAGCGCCAATCAGCCGCTGGAGGGCGTCTGCCCGATCTGCAAAAAGCTCGCCGTCGCGCAGTTTCGTCCCTTTTGTTCAAGACGTTGCGCCGATCTCGACCTCGGGCGTTGGCTTAAGGGCAGTTACGCAATACCGACTATCGAGCAAGACGACATCGAAGCCGATAATCCGTATAGCGAATTGCCGCACCCTGATTAGGGTTCGCTAACCCTCTGATAGAGTTGCCCCAACGTAAATAAAAAAGAGGGGAACGCTATGCGTCGTTCAGCAATCACAGTTCTTTGTGCTTTGTGTCTGACATCCGCATCGGCTTATGCGACGGGATTTGGTCTGCGCGAGGTCAGCGCCAGCAGTTTGGGCATGTCTTATGCCGGCGGCGCCGCGAACGGCGACCATGCTTCAACATTGTTTTTCAATCCGGCCTTGCTCTCCGAAGTAAAAGACTTCGACGTTTCCGTCAGCGCGATCGGCATCTTGCCGACGACCTCCGGATCGTTCAACGCCACCACGGCGGCCGGCACGCCGGTCAGCGGCAACGCCACGCCGCACGGCATCGTCAACACCGCCTTGGTCCCGTCCTTTTCCGTACGTGGGCGGCTGTCGGATAGCGTCACGGTCGGAGTGACCTTTACCGCTCCGTGGGGGATGATCACCGATTACAGCGACAATTTCGTCGGCCGCTACTACGCGACGATGAGCGATGTGAAATCCTACAACGTCACGTCGTTGGTCGCTTATCAGCCGATTCCGGAACTTTCCTTCGGTGCGGGCATTCAAGCGCAATACACCAAGGGAACCCTGAGCAAAGCGATCGATTTCGGCACGATCGGCGCGCTTTATCACATTCCCGGTGCCGTGCCCGGCGGCATGGATGGCTTCGTATCCCTGAAGGCCGACAGTTGGGCGCCCGGCTATGTGCTGGGCGTTCTTTGGAAGCCGAGCAGCGATCTCTCGCTGGGTCTGTCTTATCGTTCGGCGATCCATCATGTGCTGAACGGCGCCGAGACATACACGCTGGACTCGACGGGCCTCGGTGCGATGCTGAGCGCCGCAACCGGCATGTTTACCAACACATCGGCCAAGGCCGATTTTTCGACGCCTTCCGTGGCGACCGTGGCGGGGCGCTGGCAGGTCAACGATCAATGGAATCTCGCCGCCACCGTCGACTGGACGGGATGGTCCGACTTCCAGCAATTGCTGATTACCAGCGGCAATGTGCATCAACCCGCCGATCTGACCATGATGAATTGGAAGTCCAGCTGGTTCGGCTCGCTCGGCACCGAGTACAAGCCCAACCAGACATGGACGTTTCGCTTGGGCACGGCCTATGACGCGACGCCCACGGATATCCAGTACCGTACGCCGGGCATCCCGGATTCGAGCCGGGAATGGATCACCGGCGGCGTCGGCTATTCTTGGAACCAGCATCTCGGCTTCGATCTGGCGCTCGCGCATCTCTTCAGCGGTCACACGGACATCGCCTTGCCGGTGACGGCTCCCGGCAATGCGGCGCGTGGCTCGCTCAACGGAACGGTCCATATGGATGTGACATTGGTAGGATTGGAAGTGACCTACCACTAGAAGGTCGGTCATTAGCGGGGGCGGGCCGGGGCATAGCCGGAGATTTTCCGGCTGTGCCCCATTTTTTTGTCACTTTGCTTGCGGAGTGGTGTTCTATTGGGCCGGCCCCGCTGGACACAGGCGGTTTGCTTGCCTAAAAAGCCCGTCCTCCGTGGGGCAATCCCAGGGATGCCCAGGTAGCTCAGTTGGTAGAGCAGCGGACTGAAAATCCGCGTGTCGGTGGTTCAATTCCGCCCCTGGGCACCACGTTTCGCTTTGGCTTCGCGTGGCGCAGCCGAGGGGAAGGTGACGGCGAAGCGTGCCCGGCGCAGCCAAAGGCGAAGACGGGCTGGAAAAAATTCAGCACAACCGGTAGTTTAGGGCCGCCCACCAAAGAAGACGTCGGGTGGTGTGGTATGTGTACATCTTGCGCGGCCAAAGCTACCCGGATGAGGAATACACGGGCGCGAGTGAAGACTTGCGACGCTGTATCGGCGATCACAACGCTGGAAAATCCCCGCATACGGCAAAGTACTGGCCGTGGCGGTTGCTGTTGTACTGCGCATTTCCAGAGAAGATGCAGGCTCTGGCATTCGAGGTCTATCTGAAATCCCACTCGGGTAGAGCGTTCGCCAAAAAGCGATTGGTTCTGGGCCTCGGCTGAGACAGTTATTACTTTCGACCCCGAACACCGCAGTGGCCCGCTGAATGGAGCAAAATGTCGCCTCCCGGTCGCGACGCCGTGGATTGGGTCTGGGCTAAACCGGATTTGGAGCGAAATACGCCGGGGGGCGCGCTTCCCAAGCGTCTCCGGCGGCTCTATTCTTGCCCCATCGTGGCCGGGATCGACCGGCCATGTGAGGAACATCGTATAAATCGAGTTACGATTGTCGTCCTAATTGATTCGCGCCCGGAAGACTCCGCCATTGCGGTCGTATCCAGAGTCTTCGAGAATTGGTATCCGGTTGTTCGGCTCCTGCCCGCTGGCTCAAGCAGTCGATAAGGTGGAGTTTTGTTCGCAAGTTTAGGATGGTTTGGTTGCTTCGATTCGGGCTTGAGTGGCAGTCAGCGACGAGGTGATCATTTCAGCTGAGAGAAAGAGACACCGCGGGCGAGGAAGACAGCTGAGCCTAGCCAAATATCATCAAGATCGACGATGAACGGTCATTCGCAGAGGACCTTCTTGAATTCATGCCGATATTTTTTCATAAGAGATCGCTTGTGCGCCGGCTAAGGCGAAAGTTGCGTTCGGGTGAATGGCGTTTAGAGAAACGTCTCTGTCTTTGCGGGGAGGGCGATGCGGAGCATCTAATTTCTCACGGTCGCTATGGTGAATTGAATCCCGTCGGAATATGCCGTCATTGTGGCCTTATCTATGCAACATTGTATTTTGATACCGAAAGCTTGCGCAGGTTCTATAGCTCGGACGAATATCGGCTGCTCTATGACGGTGAAGATTTCGCGACGCTGACGCAAGAACGCCTTACTAGGGCTCCGGACAGGAAATTCTCGACCTTGTATCGACCGTGAAAGGACTGGGTTCTTCGGTATTAGAGATCGGTTGCGGGGCCGGGTGGAATTTGGTGATGTTTCAACGCGCTGGATATAGCGTGCAGGGCTACGAATACTCCAAGTCACAGGTGCTGGCGGGGCGTGAATTCGAACTCAATATCCTCGAAGGCGGCGTGTCGGAGGCTGAGGGTCAATATGACGTGGTGATCGTAAATCAGGTTCTTGAACATGTTCCAGAGTTTGTCTCGTTTGTAACTCACCTGAAACGTCTCATGAAGCCCGATGGCATTCTCTATGTCGGTGTTCCGAATATCGAGGTCTACGGACCGGGTCAGTTTCAAAACGCGCACTGTTACTATTTCAGCAGGCCCACCCTCGCCCATTATATGGGTCTCCAAGGCCTGTTCGCGGATACGCTTCCAGCCTACATCGGTGTCGCTTTTCACGGGCTATTCACGCAAAGAGCCGGCACGATTTATCCGCTCGAAAACGAATATCAGCGGATGAAAGCCGTGGTGTCCCAGCGTCATTGGAGGGTCGTTTTGATGAATACGGCGCATCATCTCTCAACCTATATTCCCGGCTAAAAAGAATTTGGTGGGGCTAGGTGTTCGGCCCCACAGTCGAAACGTTCTGTGTGACCCTGGCGCTGACCGGCGCTCGGATTCTTCCATTTGAGTGGTTGAAAGACGCTCTTGACGTTTGGGACACGCTCAAGCGGCTGATGGCTCTTGAAGAGGAGAACCGCAAGCTGAAGAAGCTGTTGGCGGAATCCATGCTCGACCAAGCGGCGTTGAAGGAACTTCTGTCAAAAAATGGTAAGGCCCGCCGCCAAGCGGGAGGCTGTCGCCCTTCTCCAGAGCATGTTCGAGATGAGCGAGCGTTGGGCCTGCACTGTGATCGCCGCCGACCGCAAGATGGTCCGCTACCGCTCGCGACGACCGGGCGATGCCGAACTGCGCGCTCGGCTGCGGGAGTTGGCCAATCAACGCCACCGGTTTGGCTATCGGCGACTGTTCATCCTGCTGCGGCGGGAGGGCGAGCCGTCCGGGACCAACCGCATCTACAGGCTCCATCGCGAGGAGGGACTGATCGTGCGCAAACGCAGAGGACGCCGTAAAGCCATTGGGACACGGGCCCCATCCTTGTCGAAGCCAAACCGAATGCTCGCTGGTCGCTGGATTTTGTACACGATCAGTTGGCCAATGGCCGGCGCTTGCGCATCCTTAATGTCGTCGATGACGTGACCGGGGAATGCCTGGGCGCGATCCCCGACACGTCGATCTCAGGCGTCCGTGTGGCGCGGGAACTGACGGCCATCATCGCCAGACGCGGCGAGCCGGGGATAATCGTTTCCGACAACGGAACAGAACTCACGTCGAATGCCATTCTGGCCTGGAGCGCCGAGACGCGCATCGCGTGGCACTACATCGCCCCGGGCAAGCCCATGCAGAACGGATACGTCGAGTCCTTCAATGGACGCATGCGCGACGAACTGCTGAATGAGAGCCTATTCTTCGGGCTCGCTGACGCTCGCTTGGCGATCCAGTCTTGGGTCGCCAATTACAACAGCGCCCGACCGCACTCCTCGCTGGACTACAAAACACCGGCGGCTTTTGCCGATCACCTCACCGCAACCGGCCATCGCGCTGCGCTCCTCGATGGCTCCGCGCTCAGGCCGGTTGCTCAACCCGCGCCGCAAGGCGTATCAACCGCCGAGGCTCTAATCGCCACTGGATGAAAAGTCAGTGGCAGGTCATTTCCGTTAGATCGATTCTACAGACTGGTCGCCGGAGGGCATTTGCGAGCAATGGACGACGACTTTTTGGAACAGCCCCCCGAAGAAAGATCTCCGTTCAAGCTTGGCGTCCTTCCAAGGCGATGGCAGCAGCTCCGCAATGTCGTTCCACCACAGATCGAGAGCAAACGGTTCGAAGATCGCCAGAAACACACACCACAAATAACGGAACGGATTGTACCAGTGCGGCCTGGAAAAATCGACAATCAGTACTTGGCCGCCAGGCTTGACCACCCGGAAGGCTTCACGAAGTGTGCGCGCGCGTATCTCGGCCGGCTGTTCGTGCAGCAGAAAAAACAGCATCACCCAATCGTAATGGGCAGCCGGCAAATCAAGCTTTGAAGAATCCATGTTGAGAAGGCGAACCGGACTTGCGGCTGAAAGTTTGCGCTTCAGGTTTCTGAGCTGGATCGGCAAGACATCGACCACATCGAGCAGACCGTCGCCGGCGCCCACGCGCTCGGCAAGCTTCGGCGTTACGTTGCCATAGACACAAGCCAGCTGCAGCACCTTGCCCGATGTTGCGGGCGAGAATTCCGCAAGAGCCGCATCGCGCAGGCGTTTATAGTTGCCCAAGAGAATAAGATTGACGATCCACAGATGATCGAAAAAAGCCACGGCCCATGGATGGATATAAGCCCACCAGTAGTGGCGGCTGAGATAATCCGGGATGGCGGGCGAGGCAGCGGGCGCGAACGCATCAAACCGTGAGAGGCTGATTTCGGCGACGTTTTTATCCATGTGATCCAAATTTCGCGATGAGAGACAAGGGATTTATGGTGCAAAACATATAGCGACTTTCGTCGCGGTTGCATGCTCATTGCGACGGAAAATGTTCCAGCCGCGACGCCAATTTGCTCTAATAACGACTTTGCTCGATTTCTAAAGGCTCAATATGCCGCATCTATAGCCGCGAACGCCGTGTGCTTGGCCAGGATAGCCGCGCGGTGCCGAAGCGATCGTCGCAGTCCCGATCTTGGTCAAATGGCGATGATGGGTATGACCGTGAATCCAGGTGAGCGGCGCCCAAGCGGATAGCTCTGGGCCCATATCGGATACATAAGAAGGGCCAAGCGACAGCACCCGTTCACCGAGTGCGTCTCGACAAGGCGCATGATGGGTGACGATAAGGATTTCCGGACGCGGCGTTTCCTCGTTCAGCTTGCGAATTTGCGCAGATAACCACGCGCGCTGATCGCGGTGTAACGCCAAAGCGTCGGTGGGATGGAACACACCTCCGTTCCATCCGATCTCTTGATGATCGCTCATCTCCTTATCGGCCGATTGCATGGCAGCGGACGGATCGCCGTTAAGCGCATAGTCCGTCCACAGCGTGCAACCAAGAACGCAGACGGCGCGGCCCTTGAACCACAAGCGGACGACGCTGCAGTCTAAGAATATCACTCGTCCGTCCGTCTCCCAGGCAGTGGTCCGCATTCGAGGCAGCAACGCGGCGAGGTCTTGCCCATAGGCTTCGTGGTTTCCGGCGACGCAAACAACGGGTGCCCCGAGGTGGCGGGCGATCGCATCCGCCTGAACGATGGCGACCACGCCGACATCGATATCGCCGGCCAACAAAACCAGATCGGCTCCTTTGGCCGGCTCTAATGCTTGTTCAAGGGCCGGAGCGAGAGGGCCGCCCGACGCTTGCGCAGCGCTGCGGCCTGTCGCGTTTTCGAACTCGATATGGAGATCGCTCAGATAGGCAATGCGCATCGTCTTCGCCTATCCATGCCGCAACGCTGAGAGCAGGAGAAACAGCGTCCATGCCGCAAAGAAAAGCGTTGCCGCCTGCCACCAACGCAATGGGCTGATATGCAGCCGCCAGGATCGGCGGCTGTTCCCTTTCATATCGCCCCGCACCAATCCGTTTTCCAGGGCTCTCGCAAAGGCTTCCGCATCGGCATAACGCTCGCCCGGTGCGGTCGCGATGGCTATTTGCAAACAATGGCCCAGCCAGGACGGAAGATCGGAACGCAAGCGCGAAAGCGGCCGGCGTTCTCTTTGTCCAAAGGGAAATTTGCCGCCGGTAAACATGCGGTAGATTGTAACGCCGAGGGAAAAGACTTCGGAACGCGCATCGGGCGGGATACCGGAGAACAATTCCGGTGCCATGTAGCGGGTGGTGCCGCCCAGCCGATCTTCCTCGGGATCGTCCACGCCGGCGAGATAGGCGAGTCCCAGATCGAGCAGCAGCACATCGCCGTCGGTCGAGAGCATGACGTTTTCCGGTTTGATGTCGCGATGGATGATGTCGTGTTTGCCAAGCTCGCTTACCGCCGTACAGAGTTTCAAGGCGATGCCGATGCCTTCGGCGAAGGAAACGCGCGGAGAGTGCAGCAGCCTGTTCTCCAGCGTTTCGCCGCGATAATACGGCATGACCAGATAGAGGCTGGTTTGTCGGTCGGGCGCCAGCTCCAGATAGCGCGCGACGCAATTTGCTCTGACCGAGATACCAACCCACGCCTCGCGCAGGAAGCCGGCGCGGAACACCTGATCCGCCAACATGGAAGCGAGCGGAAATTTAAGTACGACGTCGCGTTTCTCTATTTCGTCCCACGCCCGTTTCAACAGCGTATAGCGGCTGCGATTGATGGTGCGGCCGATGCGGAATCCATCCCACACGTCACCTTCGTGGGGCGGGCGCCGCAGAGGCAAATCGGCAAACCGCGCCGCGATGTCGTCGTAAGCAAGGCGCGGTGGTTCGACGACATCGATAACCAGAACGCTGGCGGCATTTGGGCCGCCCGTTTCCGCCAAGGCGAGATCGACGCGCCGCGCCACTTCTTCGGGAGAGCCGACGAGTATGTCGTTCATCACGGCCGCGTCGAAGCTTTCCGCCGCCCCGGCACTCAACAGGATGAAACGGTCGCCCGCTTCGACCGACACTTCAAAATGATCGATGTGCACGGCTTCGTCGGCGCCGAGCAGGCGGGAGGGAGCCGTTTTTTCAGAACCGCTTCGAAGATGCTCGGTGGTAAGCGGCATAACTTGGCTGTCGCGGCAGCTATAGACGCGACAAACCCCAACGTGAACGATATCGATGCGACGGCCGGCGAAGATGACGGCCGACAGCGAGGCTGTCATCTCTCGCCCCGGTGCGCAGCTTTTCGATTGCCGGTATAGCCAGGTGTTGATGCTCGCGAGCGAGATCGCCGCAGCACGCCAAGGGCTCAGCGTATCGCCGGCGCCGAAATAACCCTCGGCGAAGCCATTGACCGCAATTTGTGCAGTCTCCCAGGCCCCCACGGAAGATGCGATAGCAGCCACGACGCCGCGTCGCGGACTGTCCAAAACTTCGCCGTTGTAGATGGCGTGAAAGTCGGGCGAAGAGGAACCGCTATGGCGCGCCGCCGCGCCTGTCGCCAGCCGCCAGCCTCCACTCTTCAGAATCTCGACCGCCTCGTCCATCGGCGAACCCGCCGGCCTCTTTTCGAACCGTTTGCCCGGCATAATAGGCCAAGATGGGGCCGCGTGGGACATTGTGATCCCAAGCGCACCCCATCATGGCCTAACGAGCTTTCTAATGTTCGGCAACCTCGAGATCATGTTCGATGCCGAGCAAAATCTGCGGCATTCTAACCTTCAGCACGAAGAACCAAACCATGCCGATCAGCATGTAAACCAGGAAGAAGTAGGGCAACAGATTGTAAGGATAAGCCGGCACCGGATAGAGGCTTCCGACCATCGACAAGATCATCAGCACGGCTCCTAGAGCGCCGAAGAAGTAATCGATGAAGCGTGCTTCGCCGGTTTTCCGCAAATAGGCCGGTGCGGCGATGGAGCAGAAAAAATAGACCACGATGAAGCCGAACGAAGCGATCGTGCCGTACCAGCCGAAGGTGTCCGTTTCGGAATGGTTGGCGAACACCATCACCAAAAGGAAATTGACCACCGCGCCCAAGATCAAGGCGACATAGGGCGTGCGATGCTCTTTGTGGACGAGCCCCATCGAGCTGTGCACGAACTGGTAGCGGCCCAGCGAGAACAACATGCGGCCGAAGGCGTTCAGCGAAGCAAGAGCGCAAGCGAAGCTTGAGATCGAGGCGCCGAAATAGACCAGCGCGATCAGCCAATGACTTTGACCCACCAGAATGTCGGCCAGCGGCGCACCGCTGGCACCGAGTTTGGTGGCGTCATCATGGGGTCCCTTGGGTAATAACATAGGTGGTAAAGACGAAGAACAAACCCGCCGTAATCGCCGTCAGGATGATAGCTTTGGGAATGGTCTTGCCCGGATTGCGCGTTTCCTTAGCAAGAGTTGCGGAGCTTTCGAAGCCGACAAACGAAAAAATCGCGAACACGACGGCCTGGGCGGCGCCGGCATAGTTCACGCCGACAAGCGATATTTGCTTGGCATCGACGGCGAAGCCAAAATGCCTCAGCGCGACATAACTGGCGTAGAAGATGATCGCCACCGAGATGGCCTCTAAGGTCAAGCCGATGCGCGAGGAAATACGAATGTCTCGTGCGGCAAAGAACAACGCCAAGGCCGAAACACCGAGATAAAACGCCCAATTGGGCGGAACGTAACTGATCCCCAGCGAGACCAGCATGGTCTTGACGAACAGGGATGTGGCGACTGTCAAAGCCATGGCCGTGAAAAGGTAGGCAGCCAGCATGGCCCAGCCCGACAACAAGCCATAAGAGGGGCCGAAAGCCCGCGATACATAGATGAAGAAGGAGCCCGCCGAAGGAATACGCTTTGCGAGTTTGCCGACATTGATGCCAACGATCAGAAGGGCGAGCGCCGCCGCGATGTAGACAAGCCAAGACGCGGTGCCTGCCATACCGGCCACAACGGCAACCGCCAAGGCCGGCGTTAATGTCGGCGACACATTGGCCACGGACTGGCCGAGCGTTTCGATGAAGGACAGACTGTCTTTGCGTAGTTCTGGCATCGCGTTCTCCAACTAAGGTCCCAGAAACGAAGCTCACCTCCGTGGCCAAGCAGATCAGCCGATAACCACAGTGTGATTTCCTTTCATTCAATTATCTTTCATTGCAATGCGTGTGCCGAAATAAGAAATTAATAAAATCAATGAGATAACATTTTGAAAAGGCAGTCTTTCCAAGGAATGCCATAAATTTGGTAAGGGTATGCCTTAATTTTTGGCTGAAATGGGATGATAAATAAATTCAGCCTATGAAATGTAGCTATGGGCCACGCAGCGGGCTCGGAGCCGCGGCTAGCGCCGGAAGACAACCGTGCTATTGCCGTTCGCCAGCACACGATGCTCGGCGTGGTACTGGACGGCGCGCGCCAGCACCATGTTTTCGATATCGCGTCCAAGAGCGACCAGGTCTTCTGGCTTATGCGTGTGATCCACACGCTGCACGTCTTGTTCGATGATGGGACCTTCATCGAGATCGGTGGTTACGTAATGGGCGGTGGCGCCGATGATCTTGACGCCGCGCTGATGGGCTTGGTGGTAGGGCTTGGCGCCTTTGAAACTTGGCAAGAACGAGTGATGAATATTGATGCAGCACCACGATAGTGCCCGGCACATGTCAAGCGAGAGAACCTGCATATAGCGGGCCAGCACGACCAAATCGATGCCGAGCCGCTCCACCATTTCCAGAACGCGACCTTCCTGCTCAGCTTTGGTTTCCTTGGTCACTGGTAGATGGTGAAAGGGAATGCCGTGCCATTCGACGATGCGCTGCAAATCGGCATGATTCGACACCACCGCCGGAATATCGATCGGCAAGGTTCCGGTGCGGTAGCGATAAAGCAGATCGTTGAGGCAATGATCGAATTTCGACACCAGGATCAACACGCGGGTTTTGCGGCTGACGTCGTGAATTTGCCAGTCCATGTCGAATGGGCGCGCCACTTTGGCAAATTCCGTACGCAACTCGGCCAGAGCCGGCATCGTGCTGTTCTCGA
>CAWGHR010000027.1:0-47583 GCA_963822275.1 uncultured Alphaproteobacteria bacterium | reverse complement strand
ACAGCGATCACATTTTGCATCCCAGTCGGGCTGAGGAAGATTTTGTTCGCTATGTCTGGCCGAGCCCGCTCGCACACGACAGTCTGATACAATTTCAGGGCGATCGGTCTCTTCCGCCCGCGCCCAGTGCGTTCCAAATTATGGCTGCAATTACAGCGAGACGGCTGGAAAGAGTTCTGTGAACGCCATCGCCCCTCGGGAGCATCGGCCCTCCGATTGTCCCGGTATGCGGTGTCTAGGCTGTGCCCCTGTCGGCGCTCCACCAAATGGGCGCAGTCGCACGGACGGCCGGACCTCTTCGGCGCCCCCAAGACCGAAGTAAGGTCCGGCCGCCTGACTTTTAGGGCAAAAACGGGGTGGATGAGGCCTCTTTCAGTCAGAGATTCATGTTGTCGAAGGTGCGACACACCCCATATTGGCTTTGAGTAGCCCGTCCTGGCATAAGAGCGGTATTAATTTGCCGCGAATGCAGTGAGTATTCCTATGAATTTTCTCCTACGTTCTGCCTCTCCGTTGGTTCTGACGCTGGCCTTGGCGGCCTGTTCCACGACGCCGCCTACGGCCATGAAACCCGACGAATTGCCAGGTGCCTTCACGGCGCCCACCACTGCGGGTGCGCCACAGGACATTTCCACAGATTGGTGGAAGAGCTTTTCCAGTCCCGAGATGAGCGATCTGGTCGCAACGGCGCGAACCGACAATCTCGATTTGGCCGTGGCCGTCGGCGCATGTCCTTCAGGCCCAGGCCCAAACCGGCATCGCCATTTCGGCGCTGTTTCCGGATGTCTCTTTGAACGGCAGCGCCAAGCGTGAAGGCAGCAAGTCGCCCCCTCCACCCGCGACATTCAACACCTTCGGCCTTTCGGCCGCGGCAAGCTATGAGCTCGATTTCTGGGGCTTGGCACAGGACAATCTGCGTGCCGCGCGAAACTCCGCGCGCGCAGCGATCTACGACAAAGACCTGGTGCAGCTGACCATCACAGCCAACACCGCGAACGCCTATTTGGATGTGCTGTCGCTACGTGAGCGGATTACGATCGCAAAGAACAACGTCGAAGCGGCCAAACGCATTTTGGAAGTCACCAAGGCTAAAGTGACGAATGGCGTTTCCTCCAACTTGGATCTCGCCCAGCAGATGACGATCGTAGCGGGTGAGGAGGCGCAAATTCCCGCGCTCGAAGAGCAGGAACGCGAAGCGCGTTACGCCTTGGCAATCCTTCTCGGCCGTGCCCCGGAAGGTTTTGATGTGAAGGCGAATGCGCTCGAAGGTATCGTCGCCCCTCCGGTCGCTCCCGGGATGCCGTCTTCTTTGCTGCAGCGTCGCCCGGATATTGCCGAAGCCGAGGCTAATCTTCTGGCGGCGCACGCCAATCTCGATGCCGCGCGCGCCGCTTTCCTACCGGCCATCGGATTGACCGGCCAAGGCGGTTACAGCAGCACCCAGATTTCCAATCTGATCAACCCGACCAATCTGGCCTGGAGTGTCGGCGCGTCGCTGTTGCAGACGATCTTCGATGGCGGTCGGCTCACATCGCAGCGCGACGTTGCAAAGGCAGAGGAAACTCAACTAATCGCCACTTACCGCAGCACGGTACTCAAAGCACTGTCGGATGTGGAAACACAATTGGGTAGCGTTACAAGCCTTGTGGAACGCCAGCGTCTGACGCAGCAGCAAGTCGACAGTGCCGCGGAGGCTTTTCGTATTTCCGAACTGCAATATCGTGAAGGCATCATTGACCTTGTGACGTTGCTGACGGCCGAGCAGACATTGTTCACGTCGCAGGACACGCTGGCCCAAGTGAAGCTTGCGCGTCTTCAGGCCGACGTCGGTCTTTACCGCGCCCTGGGTGGCGGATGGACCGTAGCGACAGAAGCGGACACGCCGACGCGGAATGATTTTATACCGGTCCCGGATCTTACGGACTTGCCGGTAGGGAACCCATTTTAGCCTCGCATCGGACGGGCAAACGGTTGTCGCGCTCCGTCGTTGTTGACATATTGCCAACAGCGATGAGGGAGCTCTGGTAACATGAACGCGCCTTTCCGCGAGTCCTCTCAGAAGGACGGTATACTCGACGTTGCGATTATCGGAGCCGGCTTTTCGGGCTTGTCGATGGCCATCGCACTCAAGAAGGCGGGCCGCAATTCTTTCCGCATCTTCGAGAAAGCGTCCGATCTCGGCGGCACCTGGCTGTTTAACGCTTACCCCGGCTGTGCCTGCGACGTGCCGTCGTTCCTCTATTCATTTTCGTTCGCACAAAACCCAAGCTGGTCGCGATCTTATTCGCCGTCCGAGGAAATCTGGCGATATATGAAAAATGTCTCGGACCGTTTCGGATTGGCGCAGCATCTGCGCTTCAATGCCCCTGTCGCGAAAGCGCTATACGACGAGGCAGCCCAAATCTGGCGTCTGACACTCGGTTCCGGAGAGTTGGTTCTGGCACGCGTGCTCGTCACAGGGACTGGCGCGCTGCACGTACCACAATTTCCCAACATCACAGGACTTGAGAATTTTTTGGGCCCCAAATTCCATTCCGCCGAATGGGACAAGGATTTCGATTATACGGACAAAACGATTGCTGTTATCGGAACGGGCGCCAGCGCCATCCAGATCGTTCCGGCCATCGCCGGTAACGCGAAGAAAGTCGTCCTATTCCAGCGTACGCCGGCTTGGGTATTGCCGCGCCTTGACAGAAATACGCCAAGTTGGGCGAAAGCGCTGTTCCGGCACGCACCGTTGCTACAAAAACTGTACCGCGCCTTTATCTACGCGCGCATGGAATTGCGTGCCATCGCCTTTACCGTTAATCCGAAGCTGATGAAGCGTCTGGAAAAGATGGCACTCAAATATATGGCGACAGCCATTCCCGATCCCACGCTGCGCGCCGCACTGACGCCCGATTACACAATCGGTTGTAAACGTGTGTTGATTTCCGACGATTTCTATCCCGCAATGAACCGGCGAAACGTCGAATTGGCGACTTCCGCGATCTCGCATGTCGAAGCCGATGCTATTGTGACCTCGGACGGCAACCGGCATCCGGTCGACGCCCTGGTTTACGCGACGGGATTTCGCCCCACCGATTGGATTCCGGGAATTCAAATTTTAGGACGCGGCGGGCGCGATTTGACACAGGAATGGCGCCATGCAGGTGCGGCACGCGCCTATTACGGCATCACGACCGAAGGCTTTCCTAACCTTTTTATGTTGCTCGGACCGAACACCGGGTTGGGGCATAATTCGATCATCTTCATGATCGAGGCGCAGACACGCTACACGATGGACTGCCTGAATTGGCTTTGGTCCGGATTGGCGCAAAGTATTGAGGTGCGCAAGGATGTGCAACGCGCGTTCAACGACAAGCTCGACGCGGACATGAAGCGGACCGTTTGGATGTCGGGATGCAAGAGCTGGTATCTTAACGCCGATGGAACCAACTCCACGATTTGGCCGAGCTTCACGCTGAGTTATTGGTGGAAGACCCATTCGGCACGCAAAGCCGACTTTTGGCTGGAGCCTGCCAAGGTTCCGGAAAAGGTCAGGGCCTGATTCCTTTGTATTGAGGCGAACTCTGCTATCGTCCGGCCGCCATTTGCGAGCCGTCATTCCGCCCTCATGCCTTTCAATTCCTGTCCCTATCTCGTTTTCCTGATCCTGGTTGTGCTCGCCTTCCTCCTCCTGGAAGAGCGCTTCCCATGGGCCAACCGCGCCTTCTACTGCTGGTGTCCTGACACGCCTTTCGGTGAAGTCGATCGTCATGTCGCTCGATGCTTTCGAATGTGGCGCTCGGGCGCAAAAATCGGTCCGGGCTTCGATGAATTGCGCCTGGCCGTGACGCCCGAAGGAGCGCCCACGCCGCGGCGCGGATTATGGCTTTTCATCACGCGTTATCTGAGCGGCGGGCATGCATGCATTGGGGCTCTACGATCTTCTGCAGATCGGAACAGGCAAGACCACGGCCGACCGTCCCGGCTTGTTCGAAGCATACAGCCACATGACCCAAACGCTGATGCGCCACGATCTTATCAACCGTTCGAAACGTCTGATGCGGATTGCATCCTGGCAACACGAACCGAAGACGATGTTGTCCCTTCTTTGTCATCGCGGCGATGTGCGCACGATCCTCTTCTTACCGCCCGATAATGCAGCCATGATCGCCCCTTATCTGCAAAACGACGCGCCCGGTGTTGCAGCATTCAAATCGAGCGTCGTCAGCAATGTGCAGCGGCATAATGCGGCTTGCGAGGGCAAAATCGTACTGTTCGATTTCCTGAACCAGAACGCGATCACCGATGAGAAGATGGTGAACGGTCAGAGCGACAATTACCTGGACCTGATCCATTTCCCGCCCCCTTTCGGGCTTTGTCTGCTGGCGCGAATACTCGGTAGGAGCAGCGCTGAGCGGAATCTGGGCGTGGAACTTGTTCGGCCGGGCGGCGTTTTGCACTAGGGCCTTCAGCCCGAGTAGAATAATTCCGGGATGGCCATTTCGCACGAATTAAACGACGCCGCTTCGCGCCCTTGGGTCCACACCGAGCGCCGCGCGCGGACGTTGCACGTCACGGCGGGGGGGTCTTGGACCGTGCGGTATGCCGCCTTG
Organism: uncultured Alphaproteobacteria bacterium; assembly: GCA_963822275.1. Taxonomy (GTDB): domain Bacteria; phylum Pseudomonadota; class Alphaproteobacteria; order Micropepsales; family Micropepsaceae; genus Rhizomicrobium. The sequence goes on along the minus strand of CAWGHR010000027.1, from coordinate 42,982 downwards.
CTGGACCCCGAATTGCGGGCGCTACAAGCCGATCACGTGTCCGAGGCCGAGATCGACGGCCGCGAGATCGTCACCCTCGACAGCACGGGATGCTGGCTTCTGGTGCGCACCAAGCTGGCCTTGGAGGAGGCTGGCGTGCGCGTGCCTGTGTTCGCAGTTCCTGAGCAATATACGCCATTGCTCGAAAGCATTGCGGCTGAGCATGTGACGGAGCCGGTCGAGATACCCGAGCTGCATACGCTGAACGCAACCCTGGAGCGCGTCGGGCGCGCCACCTTCCATGTCCTGGCCCAAAGCTATGGAATCCTCGGCTATATCGGCCGGGTGACGCTGGAGTGGCTGGAAGCAATTTACGCACCTCGCGGCAACCTCCGTGTGGCCGCCCTCGTCCACCAAATCGAAGAAGTGGGCATCAATGCGCTGCCCATCGTGGGCTTGTTGCTGTTTCTGATCGGCATCGTTCTGGCCTATCTGGGAGTCGATCAGCTCAAACGCGTCGGCGCCGAAGGCTTTACCGTCAACATCCTTGGTGCGGGCTTGTTGCGCGAAATCGGCGTGCTGATTACCGCCATCGTCATCGCCGGACGCTCGGGTTCAGCCTTCACCGCTCAGATCGGCACGATGAAGGTGAATGAAGAGCTCGACGCCATGGAGACCATGGGCCTCAACCTCGTCGACGTTCTGATCCTTCCACGCGTGATCGGCTTGGTGATCGCACTTCCTTTTCTCACGCTTTACGCCGATTTGATGGGCCTGATCGGCGGCGCCGTGATGTGCTATTTCGATCTGGGAATGACCATTCCGGTATTCATGCGCCAACTGCACCAAGCGGTTGACCTCAACACTTTTCTCGTCGGACTGATCAAGGCGCCGGTCTTTGCCTATGTCATCGGCATGGTGGGCTGTTACGAGGGCATGAATGTCGAGCGCAATGCTGGCAGCGTCGGCATGCTGACAACGCGTTCGGTCGTCGAGTCGATTTTCCTCGTGATCGTCCTGGACGCCGGTTTCGCCATTCTATTCTCAATCATGGGGATTTGAATGAGCGACGCAAAACAAGAGACCGTCATCAAACTGCGCGGCATCGTGAACCGCTTCGGCAACAATGTGATTCACGACCATATCGACCTGGACGTCTATCGCGGCGAAATCATCGGCATCGTCGGCGGTTCCGGTGCGGGCAAGTCCGTGCTGCTGCGCTCCGTCGTGGGGCTAACCAGACCCGCAGAAGGCGAGGTAGAGGTGTTCGGCGAGAACGTGCTGGAACTGGACGAAAAGGAAATGCGTGCCATCCAAAGCCGCTGGGGTGTTCTGTTCCAGGAAGGCGCTCTGTTTAGTTCTCAGACCGTGGCGGAAAACATTCAGGTGCCATTGCATGAATATACCACCATGTCGCAGCCGTTGAAGAACGAAGTGGCCGCGATGAAGCTCTCCATGGTCGGCCTACCGCCGGAGACTGCGCAGAAACACCCCTCCGAGCTTTCCGGCGGCATGAAGAAGCGTGCCGGACTTGCCCGTGCGCTGGCCCTCGACCCCGAACTGGTGTTCCTCGACGAACCGACGTCAGGGCTGGATCCGATTTCGGCGACGATGTTCGACAATCTGGTGCGGAGCCTGCAGAAGAGCCTCAACCTCACTGTCTTCATGGTCACGCATGATCTGGACACGCTGAAAGCGACAACGGATCGTGTCGCAGTCCTCGTCAACAAGAAGCTCAAAGTGGGTACAATCGAAAGCCTGCGCCAAGACAACGATCCTTGGATCAAGGAATATTTCTCGGGCCCGCGCGGACGCGCGGCGCTCGCCTCGTGAGGTGATTTGATGGAAACGAAAGCGAATTATGTGGCGGTTGGCGCCTTCGTGATCGCCTGTATGTTGGGTCTTGTCATCTCGATGTTATGGCTGGCAGGGATGCAGTACGCGCAGGAATACGCGTATTACCAGACCTATTTTACAGGCCCTGTAACCGGGCTCGGCAAGGGCACCATAGTGCGCTACAACGGCATCGAAGTGGGTCGCGTGGACGATCTCAAATTCGATCCCAACGATCCCCAAGTCGTGGTTGCGACGCTTCAGGTTCAACCCAATCTCGGAATTCGCGTCGACTCCGTCACTTCCATCGAAAGTGAAGGCCTAACCGGCGGTTCCTATGTCGAAATCACCGGTGGCAAGAAAAGCGCACCATTGCTGACCGCGTATGAGGGACAGCGTTATCCGGTCATCAAGTCGGCACCGTCGGCCTTGCAGAAGCTGGCAAAGGGCGTGCCTCAGCTCTTAGAGAAATTCAACGCCGTTGCAGACAAGCTTAACGCAACGCTGAGTCCGGAAAATCAGCGCGAATTCTCGAACATTCTGGCCAATCTCGATCAGACGACAGGTGCGCTGGCGCGACGCTCCGGCGACATCGATTCCGCCATCTCGGATATTTCGAAAGCGTCGAAGGCCCTGCCTGGTACCGTTGCGGACACCGACGCCAGCGTGAAGAAGATCGGTCAGCTATCGGCCGATGCCGATACTTTCGTGAAGAGCGACGGACTGGCCCAACTGTCGGCGCTGCTGGCCGATACGCGGCGCTTGGTCATCAGCCTCAACAAGCTTTCGGACCAGCTTAATCAACAGCCGACGAAATTGCTCTTTGGCGACCGCCGTAAGGGGTACACACCGAAATGAAAACAACCGCTTCCTATTCCTTGAACCGCCGCGTGGTTTTGGCTGGTGCTTCCGCTTTAGCGCTCGCGGGTTGCTCGGACCTGCTGGGCCCTTCGGAGGCGCCACGGCTTTATGTTCTAAAGCCGGCCATGGTGCCCACTGCGCCCGGCTCTAAAGTGACTTGGGCGCTGTCGATCCCGATTCCCAATGCCTCCGCCGGCTTGGATACCCAGCGCATCGCGATTCTACGGCCGCCGGCAACTCTCGATTACTATGCAAACGCAGCCTGGTCCGATGGTCTACCGGCGCTGGTGCAGACAGCCCTGTTGGAGGCGTTCGAGAACAGCGGACGGATCGACGCCGTCGCCCGCGACAGCGACGCAGCGCGCATGGACTATATTCTGGCAGCCGATATCCGCGACTTCGAAGCGCGCTACGACACGCAAGACGGCGCGCCCACGGCGGTGGTGAATATCGACGTGCAAATGATTGATGCGGTCAAACGCAACATCATCGCCCATTTCGCAGCAGCCGAAGAGGTACCGGCCGCGGTGAATTCCGTGGATGCCGCTGTCGCGGCGTTCGGCGAAGCTTTGTCGCGGGCCCGGGCCAAGATCGTCGAATGGGCGCTGAGCGCGCCGCCGCCGGCTTAGATCGCCGTTTTGCCGTTGGTTGTCACGATACCGGTTACCCATGTGTCCGGACTGGACACACGAAGTATTGGCGGGCCACGACCGACGATGATGAGCACTATGTCTACGCCATGGCCCTATGATTTAGCCCATTATGCAACGCGATAGTCATCCAAGATAGGTTTGCGGCCCGTCGATACCACCTGTAGTATGTGGGTTTGCGGAACATTGGGGGGTGCTCGGGCGGCGCCGAGTGCTGGATGAGGCAGCATGGCGTCCCGTCCCTATCTTAACCACAGAGGCCAAGAACTCCTCGCGATATTCAAGAGCAGTGGGGATGACGCGGTAATCCTCAAGGTGCTTCATGCCGAGCTTGTTCATCGCACCACGCCATCGATGCGCGCCCTCCGAACTCAAGTGGACGAGGTTTTGGCGCGGTTGGCGAAGGGCTCTGCGGTACCGCCAGCGACGCACCCGACTATCGATGCCCAGCGCCAGCCTGAGTTGCCGCTCGACATCGGCAAGTCAATCCCATCGGACGGACGCCGCATGCCGGTTGGATCGCCCAAATCTGTGGCCGCCAGCCACAATTTGCCCAATTCTGGGGGTGGCGATGCGGTCGATGAGCCGACGAGTGGCAATCGCGGAAAAGTCGGGTCCATCCGCCCCTGCGGCGCGATTAGCGGCGTGCCAAGCCGTTGGACGTTCCCGGATAAACGCGACTTTGAGCTCGACGTAGGAAAGAATGCCACTCGGGTTGAAAGGTTCGTTGCAGCCCTCCGAGCTCTGGTCAAAGACATGCGCAGACGTGGCAGTGGCATGCGCACGGTCACGCTTGAACACGGCGAAGCGATACCCCTGGACGGCCGCGAGCGCGGTTATCGTTTTCCATATGACGGAGACGCCGAGCTATTTGAAGGCGCCAAGGTCACCATCGCAATCGGTAATCGTACGTGTGACGGGCGGATCGTCTCAGTTTCCATTCAATGGCTTGTCGTGTCATTCGAAGAGGACCTAGGCACCACCATACGCACTTGCATACTGCGCATTGATAATACCGCGATGATCGAGGCGCTCGCGGACCGGCTTGATAAAGTGCGCAGCGGTGAAGCAAAGCTGAACCTCACGCTCGCCGACGATGTTTTGGATAATCGTGAAGCTCAAGCGCCATCAATTGGACCCAGAAATCCACCAAAAACTGATCACGAACTTAATGCCAAACAGAAGCAATTCGTAGAGCACGCAATCAGCAACGCGGTTACATACCTGTGGGGACCGCCGGGCACCGGCAAGACGCGTTCCCTTAGCACACTCAATGAGCTTCTGTTTGACGCTGGTAAGCGGCTTCTGATTTGTTCGAATACCAATCAGGCCGTTGATCAGGTCCTCATCGACCTTTGCACGACGCTCAAGACCACCCACCCGGCCCTAGTTGACGGCAGAGTGCTGCGGATCGGCAGGACGGAAGGCATTCCGCCTGAGTTCACGGATTTCGTGACCCTCGACGGCATCGTGCGCAGAAAATCGGTCGATCTCCAGCGCCGGAAAACCCTGTTGGAGAGTGAGGTCCAACGTCTCCGTCTGTCGGCTGACACAGCGCATCGAATATTGGACGCTTTCAAAAGACTCGATGAAGTGGCACGTGAGCGCGACGATATGGCTCGCGAGCGTACGGCGCGCGAGAAGGCACTAGCTGATGTCGAAGCTGTCGCTCGACAAATTGCAAATTCAGTCGCGAACCTTGAACGCGAACTCGCAGAACGTGTCGTTGCCGGAATGATGCGCCGACTGCTGATGCGCGCGGAAGGCACTATCCAGACTGATATGGCAACGGCTCGATCGCGGAAGGACGACGCCAATTTGCAGATTAAGTCACATCGCGATGTCCTTCAGGACTCGGGACGACTGGCTAGGGAGCGGGAGGTCATCGCACAGCACGGAAAATTGGCAGCGGCACTACGGGATCAGAATCGAAGCGCCGCGCAAAGGCAAATAGACGAAATCGAAGAGAAGATCGCTCCCACGCTTCGTGAAATAGCGGATATCAACCGGATGTTAGAGGGAATTGAAAAGGCGGTAGTTGCCGAAGCGAGAATCGTTGGCGCAACGGTAACAAAGACTTACCTGACGCCTCAACAGTTCGCTAATTTTGACGTTGTAATCATTGATGAAGCATCGATGGTGATGTTGCCAGCAATCTACTACGTCAGCGGTTTAGCAAAAGAGAAGGTAATCGTGTCTGGCGACTTTCGCCAATTGTCGCCGATAGTACCGACTGAGCAAGCTGCCATTCAAGAGGTGATCGGTTCGGATGTCTTCCAGGCCGCCGGAATTACGGAAGCAGTAAAAGAACAGAGAACACCACCCAAGCGAACGGTCATGCTAACGGATCAATACCGCATGAATGACGCCATTTGCCGGCTGATTTCTGCTCGGATGTACAGCGGTCGTCTTCGAACTCAGATTTCACTCGAAGGCGGAAACACACCATCCACCGCCGCCATTCAGTGAGTTGCTGACGGTTATCGACACTTCGCCGATTTAGCCCTTCGTCAATAAGCATGGCTCCTCGCGCTACAACCTTATGAACGCCTTAGCCGTCCGGAATCTTGTTCGATATTTTGTAGAGGCCGGCTTCGCAGCGAGTTGCATTGGCAGTTCCGCGGACAAAAGCCGCTTGGGCGTGTGCACGCCGTTCGCGGCTCAACGGGACGTACTGAAACGGCTGACGAGCGGAAGCGGCGTGATTGTGGGAACCGTACATCGCTACCAGGGCGATCAGAAAGTGGCGATGGTCATCGATGTTCCAGATAGCCTCGGCGAACGGTATGTCAGTCTTTTTGCCCAGGCCGGAAGTCCGGAGGACGCTGGAACAAAACTATTCAATGTTGCGGTGAGCCGCGCGAAGGAGCACATCATCTTCATCGCCAACTTGAACTATCTGGACGCCAAGTTACCTGCAAATGCCTTTCTTCGCGGTCTCCTTCATGAAGCTTCAACAAAGGGCAGGATTGTTGATGTCCGCGATGTCCTGGCGATGTGGCCGATCGCAGACGACCTTCAGCGCATAGGGTGCCCATTCGTGCTCGACCCAGAGACGCTTCGGTCAGGATTATTCCGGCAAGCCGACTTCGAAGCCGTTTGCGGTGCCGATATCGAGCAAGCGACGAAAGGGATCGCCATCTATTCGGGATTTGTGACACCTCAGCGCGTTGCTACTTATGAAGCGCTATTCCGGCGGAAGCTTTCGGAAGGCGTGAAAATTCGCTGCGTGACCCGCCCACCGGCGCGAAACGGGAGCATTCCAGCGGACGTGGGCCGGGAAGCTCTCGATGGGCTGGAGGCGATGGGATGCATTGTCAATACAAGGTGGGACATTCACGAGAAGGTCGTCATCATCGATGACGAGATCATCTGGTTTGGTTCCCTGAATCCATTGTCCCACACCAACCGGACAGATGAGATGATGGCGCGCGTCATTGGCAAGTCTGCGGCGCTTCAGTTGTCGGCATTCATGGCAGTCACCACCAGCGTCAGCCCAGACAAGGCAGACGGACTTTCGGTCGTCAGTGAGAATCCACGCTGTCCGGATTGCGGCCAACGTACAACCTACCGACTCGGCAGCTACGGCCCCTTCTGGCAGTGTGAAGGCGGCTGCGGTTGGAAGCAAAATGTTGGGCGGACAAACAACTCAAAGATGCCGGCCCCAGGCACGGAAACGCTTCCCAAAACGGGGGCACCATGCCCGACGTGCGGCGGGCCGACTGTTCTTCGACACGGACCTCATGGGCATTTCTACGGGTGCGCGAGTTATCCCGTATGCAAGGGAATTGCCAAGGAATCTAGGCGACCGAACGGCTCGTCGAAGACACGGCGGGCGTGGGCGGGCAAACATCGCCGATAAGGTTCGCCCGACGCAGAGATTGGTGAAGACAGGGAGGGATTGCGAAAATGCGCTGAGGCGCATTTTCGTCCTCGCTGCGCTCGGATCATCGCGCATTCGCGCGATGCCCAAAATGGCCTGCCGGCCATTTTGTCAAACAAGGGTTTGTTCACCTCTCCCCGATGCACCACTTCAAAGGGGCCCACGGGGGGCCCCTTTGAAGTGGCGGACAGGGAGGGATTCGAACCCTCGATACGGTTACCCGTATGCCGCATTTCGAGTGCGGTGCTTTCAACCGCTCAGCCACCTGTCCGTCTGGCGGATCAGATACTTAACCCAGCCCTAGAGTGCAAGTCTGGCGCTCGGGCCGCTCCAGAGACCACCAAGCATGCCAATGCCTATTCTTTGCCTATCAACCAGTCGACGCGCGCTTTCGCCGGTCCGACCCGATTGCCCAAAAGGGGCATTATCTGGGCCAGCGCAGCGTCCATCTCGCCCGCAAAGCCGTAGGGCGGATTGGCAACGAACAGACCGGCGGCCGTCAGCCGGTCCGGACTTGTTTCGCCGATGGCCATATCCAGCCGCAGCGCTTTCTTCGCGCCGGCCGCGAGCAGTTCGCCGCAGAAGCTGCCGGCTTGTGCCGGCGACTTAATCGGAAACCACACCAGATAGATTCCCGTCGCAAAGCGGCGATAGGCCGCCGCGAAGCCGTGTGCAGCGGTTGCGAATTCGTCTGCGGCCTCATAAGGCGGGTCGATCAAAACGACACCGCGCCGTTCCGGTGGCGGAAGCAGAGCCGGTAGACGCAAATACCCGTCGGCGATTTCGGCATGTGCTTTGCGGAACGGTTGGAGCGCCGAAATTAGCGCGGCGCCGTCGTCATTGTGTTTCTCGACGGCGATCAGCCTATCTTGTGGCCTCAGCAATTTTGCAGCGATCAGCGGTGAGCCCGGATAAGACGATCCTTCGCGCACCAAATCGAGATAGGTCTGCAACACGGGCATTTTCGCTTCGACACCCGCCAGCCGGCCTATACCGTTGGCCGCTTCGTCTGTCCGCTGCGCTTCAGGCGCGCGAAGATCGTATTCCCCACGACCGGCATGCGTATCGATGACGGCGAATGGCCCCTCCTTCTTGCGCAGATGCAAAAGCACCGCGACCAAGGCCAGATGCTTGGCCACATCCGCAAAGTTCCCTGCATGGTACAGGTGGCGGTAATTCATACAGAACCGCTCCAGACAAATTCTTCAAGGCCGCATCGCACAAATAAGCTTTCGCCCGCAAGAGCGATCCCATTTCCGGACGCGCTGCAATGAATGTAACGCGATTTATCGCCGGAATAGCGCAGAGTTCGAGCGACTCGCCTTAGGCTCGCTCTGCGATCTGCAGACTAGCGAGCTCGAAGAGCAACTCCTTGCGCCCATAATCGATCGACACCCGGTTAAATGCCCGCAGGAAATTCATGCCGATCAGCAAAGCCGGTTTGTCGTTGAGGCCCCAGAGATCGAAAATCTGAAGATCGGAAATTACGATCTTGGTCGAATAGAGCGAGATTGTATCGATCTTGATGTGGTTGAGATCCGTGACGCGACCAGCGATGCTACCGCCAGTCACACCGGTGAGCATTATGGTTTGCCCGGTCATATAGGTCGGATCGTGATCGAGCAGGGAATCGAACAATGCCGAATTACCAACCGACACTTCGGCACCGCTATCGATGAAGGTTGTCGCCAGAACCCCATCAACGCGGCAATTCATCGCCCGCAAATGGCCGCCCCTTCCGAATACAGAAACGGTTACTTCGTTGGGCCTGACAAAGTCGAACATGGCGGGGTGGCGCGATTCTCCGATCAAAAGGGCATGGTTGTGGAAATCGAACGTCACGCGGGAACCATCGACGGTATCGAGGCCGAGGTAACCGTCGGCGCCCAGCAACGCGCGCGGCAGGACTGGCACGACAAGATGCTCCTTGCGCACGGGTCCGAAGGAAATATCGCTGAGCGTGACGGTTTGAGCTGAAACGCTGCGGACCACGCCCTCTACATTCACGATCGGGCCGCGGATCAAGCCGAGCGCCACAGCGACCTCGTCGGACACAACCGTACGGTCGGCTCCGGTATCGACAACAAAACGGAACGGACCTTTGCCTCCGATCATCACCCCGATCGTGAGATGGTTGTTGAGGTCTGTGGCCGCGGCGATCTTCTGCGCTTCGGGGGTTGTCGGTACTGCGTCTTGCGCATGCGCAATTGCCTGCGGCAGCAGAAGCGTTGCCGCGCTACCGCCCACGAAACGCCGGCGGGAGAATTCGTCGATCGGATGAAAGGTACGCATATTGGCCCCCATGATCCGCACTCTCGGCGTGTTAAGCCAAAACAACGACTAATGGTCGCGAGCGATTGTGTTGCAATCATGTCCGAGCGAGGTCGCTCGACGGCCCGCACGACACTAAGAATGCGCCGCAATTTCGAAAAAAGAAATGGTGCGCCGCATTTCTATGCCAGTGCGGTCAAAGGTCCGTGCTGCATTGCACACCAATGAAATCACTTATCGGTGATCGGATTGCAAAGACAACGTTGTCTACAGGCGGTGATGTCGTCCCGGTGTTTTTACATTCCGACCGGTGCGGGACAAATAGGCGATCCCGAAAACTCCGCCTGCTTCGCCGACGATAAGCCAATCGCCAACCTGCCGCTGGTTGCCAGTTCCAGAGGCGTCGTAACCGCGGACATGTCTGCGCCCGCATTGCGAAAACAGGATAGGGGGACTTGGATGGTCGTCCAACCTTTGCTACGCATCATACGCAAGGTCTCTGTCGGATCGACTTTACCAACCGTGTTTCCACTCATACCGAGCGTCACCTGTTTCGTCGGTGCCCTGTCCACCTCCACATAAAGCGTGAGAGCAACGTCGCGGTTGGCTTGACGCGTAAGGTTCGTCGGCGCACCGCTCACGGCGAGACGCGCTTGGCCCCGGCCCGTCCGGACCGCCATGAGGACTTGCGACTTGCCCGCCTGGGCCGATGCGCCCCGCGAACTGTGTGGCCCGGCGCTACTGCCGCCGCGTGGCGGACTTTCGCAGCGCCCATTGCGTCGATCTGTGCATTTGACCGAGACGACGGCGTCAGCCCCGCTCCGACGAATTCATCGCGGTTGGCCTCCGAGGAGCTGGCGACGACTGGCGCTTCCGGCAGCGGACCCAAATTGCGCGGATGGGCGTAGTCCAAGCCATAGCCATAGGCAAAGAGCGGATAATAGGGCTCAGTGCCGACGTTGAGAGGCGTCTGATCCGGCGCACGCGGCCAGGAGAAGGAAAGCCTGCCACGGAAATCATACGCAACCGAGCCGTCGGGCTTGGTGAACAGCACATCGGAAATGCCTTCGCCTTCCCCGCCCGGCAGCCACGCCGCAACAAACGCGTCGGAGGCATTGATTTCCGGCGTCACGTAAAGCGGCCGTCCGGAGAGGAATATGCTCACGACGGGAATGCCTTCGGCTTTGAGCTGTTGCAACAACTTCAGGTCATGGGAATGGGGATAATCGACACTGGGGCGATCGCCCCGTGTCTCCGCATACGGATCTTCGCCGAAGACGACGATCGCCACATCCGGACGCGTCCGGGTTTGGCCATCGACACTGAGTGTCGCCGTTCCACCCGCTGCTTCGACACTTGCCTTAATGCCTTCAAATATCGTGCTGCCGTTCGGGAAATCGCTGCGCTTGTTTCCCTCGCCCTGCCAGGAAATCGTCCACCCACCTGATTGCTTGGGCAGATTGTCGGCACCATCGCCCGTCACCAAGACATGCGCCCGCGGCGAAAGCGGTAACAATCCAGCGTCGTTTTTCAACAAAACCAGCAACTCGCGGACGGCTTGGCGCGCGACGGCGCGATGCTCCGGCGATCCGAGGAGATCAAATCGGCCTGCGAAGGGGCGTGAGGATGGTTTGCCCTCGCTCATAAGACCGGCGCGAAGCTTTACGCGCAGCATACGCGATACGGCCTCATCCAATCGGGCCATCGGAATCCGGCCGGAGTTCACTTCGGCGACCGTGTTGTCAAAGAGACCCCGCCAGCCATGGGGCGCCATATAGACGTCTAGGCCGGCGAGCAACGCTTGCGGGCAATCGGTCATACTACATCCCGGAATCTGGCCATAGCCGTCCCAATCGCCAACGACGAAGCCATCGAATCCCAAGCGTCCAACCAACACATCGCTCAGCAGCGCTTTGTTGCCATGCATCTTTTGTTCGCGCCAACTCGAATAAGATGCCATCACCGATTGCACGCCTACTTTGACGGCGACTTCGTAAGGCGGGGCAAAAATGTCGCGCAATGCCGCCTCGCTATAGAGATTGTCGCCTTGGTCTTTGCCGCCATCGGTACCACCCTCGCCGAGGTAATGCTTGGCCGTGGCGATGACATGCGTGCCCTTCAGAAAATCCGGATCGCCCGGTATGCCTTGGAGACCGGTAATCATCGCGGACGCATATTGCGTAACGATCGACGGATCTTCGGAATAGCTCTCATAAGTGCGGCCCCAACGGTCGTCGCGAGCCACCGCTATTGTCGGCGCGAACGTCCAATCGCTGCCGATCACGCGCACTTCCTGAGCAGTGATTTCGCCTATCTTCTGCACCAACCCGGGGTCGTGCATCGCGCCAAGGCCTATATTGTGCGGAAAGAGTGTCGCGCCAATGATGTTGGAATTGCCGTGGACCGCATCGATACTCCAAAGAAGCGGGATCGCAGGCTTGCCCGGGACGACGTCAACCGAGGCAGCGTAATTCTCGTCCGCTATTTTCAGCCAATCCGGAGCCAGGGCACGGTCATTACCATGTGGCCCGGAATCACCGCCGTTTAAAATCGAACCAATGTGGTATTTGCGGATATCGTCGGGTGTGGCCGTGTTGATATCGGGCTCGATGATTTGGCCCACCTTTTCCTCGACACTCATCTGCGACAGCAATTGCGCAACTTGCGCCTCGATGACGGGATCGCGCGCTAAGCCGCTTTCGCCCTTGGGCCAAATTTCCGGATGAATAACAGTAGATGTGCCGTCGTCGATGTCCGTGGGCAGGGCGGAGGAATCTGGCGCAGTGGCGGGCGCTATAGGCGCGGGCGAAGTCGAGCTGCCGAATACCGATGCAATCTTGCCGACCTGCGGCAGCGCTTGAAGAGACGAGCAAGCTCCCAATGTCGTGGCGCACGCCATCGCGAACATGGCGGTACGCAATCTGCGTTGCCGAGCCGCACGGCGAAACGTGGCTTCGTATAGTCCTGCAGTCATTCGGCACCAGCTTGAACAGGGGGTGATCGGAAGAATGACGAAATCGATGTTCACTTACTTGCGGCTAACGCCCAGGCGCATTTCAACGGAGAAACTTGCGCCTGGAGAAAGCACATGGACGCCCGTGACGCTTGCAAACTCCGGCCGGTTGAATGCGTTCGGCATAGCGCTCACCGGCTCAGCGGCAAAAAAGTCCTGCCCAAGGGGGATAAAAATGTGGAAGAATTTGCACTCGGGAGAGCCTTCGAGCGAAATAGCCAATCCGCTGTCCGGCTGCTCGATCAGAGCCGGCGACCGCCACCCGGTAAAGCAGTTATCAACGAACGGTGCCTTGTCGACCAGTGCGCCATGTGCAAGATCGAGCAATGGCGATCCTTCGACATGTTCTGTCGGAATCATCGTCGAATCGGCTTGCCACATTCCTTTAACCGAAGCAGTGAGCCGCGATCGAGCCGTTCTCGGAAAATACGGATGGAACCCCAAGCTGGTGGGCATTGGCTTGGAGTCGCGGCTGCGGATGGTAAGGCGGTAAGTCATTCCGCCACTGGCCAAAGTGACAATCTGTTCGGCACTATAGGTCCACGGCCAGTCACCTGCTTCGTAATCATAGGCCAAGGTCACCTGATCGCGCGAAAGCGATACCACGCGCCAAGCGGTCTGCCAGCCGTGACCGTGCAAGGAATGCGGATGGTCTCCAAAATTCTTGGCAAGCTTGTATTCATTGCCTTGGAAGTGGAGCAGACCAAACTCGATGCGGTTGGCGTACGGCACCAGTGCAAAAGTACAGGCATCGCGTTGCATGAACGTGCCCTTCGGCGCCGGGCGCATCACGTCGATGCCATCGAAGACAAACCGGGTCACGGCGCCCCCGACCTCCGGTGCGAGGTCGAGCTCCAATTCGCCTTGCGCCAGTGAAATCATGTGAAAATCTTTCTGTTGCGCGCATGTCGAGCGCTTTCTAAATCGACCGGTGTGTATGCCACAATTCCGCGACGGCAGCTAGCTAAGCCCCGGCGTGGTGCATCCACGCATAGGCTGTCAGTGATTGTGTCTTGGCGTCTTGGCGGCGACCTGGTGATATTTGAGTGCCAACTCCATGACCGCGCCGGTGTCGAGCTGTCCTGTTGTCGCGCGATAAATTTCCTGCCATGGCGTCTGGCTGGCAGGAATCGGCGGCGGGGCGTCCTCTTTGCGACGAGCGATCTCTTCCTTGGAGACCAACGCATCACAGCGACCATGTTCGACGTCGATGCGAATCACGTCGCCGGTTCTTAACCAGGATAGTCCTCCGCCCACGGCGCTCTCGGGTGAGGCATTGAGAATGGAAGGACTGTCGGATGTGCCGGATTGGCGTCCGTCCCCGATGGTCGGTAGGCTTGTGATTCCCCGTTTTAACAGCGCATCGGGCGGCTGCATGTTGACGACTTCCGCCGATCCGGGCCAACCGATCGGCCCGGCGCCGCGGATCACCAGAATGCTTCGCTCGTCGATTTCGAGCGCAGGATCGTTGATTCGCGCGTGATAGTCTTCAGCCCCATCGAAAACCACCGCCCGTCCCTCGAAAACGCCTGCGCCGCTCGCTTGGTTCAAGTAGCGGCGGCGGAACTCTTCCGAGATCACGCTGGACTTCATAATCGCGAAATCAAAGAGGTTTCCGCTCATCACGAGAAACCCGGCACGCTCCTGCAACGGGGTTTCATAAGCCGTGATCATTTCTCGGTCGGTGCTTTCGCGGCCTTTGATGTTTTCGGCGACACTGCTGCCGGTCACCGTGAGCGGCGTACCGGCGATCTTTCCGGCGCGCAGCAATTCGCACAATACGGCCGGTACGCCGCCGGCGCGGTAGAAGCGCTCGCCGAGATATTTTCCTGCAGGCTGCATATTCACGAGAAGCGGAATGTCGTGTCCCTGCGTCCAATCCTGCGGACTCATTTCGACACCGGCATGGCGTGCCATCGCATTGATGTGTGGCTGCGCATTGGTCGATCCGCCGATGGCGGCAATCATCGCAATCGCATTCAAAAAGGCCTGCCGCGTCAAGATTTGGGACGGCTTGAGATCCTCAAACGCCATCGCGACAATGCGTTTGCCGGTCTCATAGGCGATTTGTCCGCGTTCGCGATAAGGCGCAGGAATCGCTGCACATCCGGGCAGAGAAAGGCCCAGACCCTCGGCTACTGCATTCATGGTGGAAGCCGTGCCCATCGTATTGCAATGGCCGAGCGAGGGGGCGGAGGCTGCTGCCTTGTCGATAAATTCCTCTTCGGTAATTTCGCCCACGCCGAGCTGGCGGCGGGTTTTCCAGATGACTGTGCCCGATCCGACCAGTTCGCCTTCAAACCAGCTGTCCAGCATCGGCCCGCCGGACAGGACGATGGCGGGAATATCCACGGTGGATGCCGCCATGATTGCGGAGGGCGTGGTTTTGTCGCAACCGGTCGTAAGTACCACCGCATCGATGGGATAACCGTGCAGGATCTCCACCAAGCCGAGGTAAGCGAGGTTGCGGTCAAGCGCCGCTGTCGGCCGGCGGCAATTCTCGAACAAGGGATGCGTGGGAAACTCCATCGGCACACCACCCGCGTCGCGGATACCTTCGCGGACGCGGCGCGCCAGATCGAGATGGATGCGATTGCAAGGGTTGAGATCGCTGCCGCTTTGGGCGATGCCGATGATAGGCCGGCCCGAGCGTAATTCCTTGGGCGTCAACCCGCTGTTCATCCAGCGTTCGAGATAGAGCGCGACCATGTCCATTCGGGCCCGATCATCGAACCAGTCCTGGGAACGAAACCGCCGGCGCGGCTTTTCGGGCACCATCACGAACTCCTCCTGGGCAGAGCCGGCAGCTTAGAGCAAACCGGGGGGTGGGGTACATGAATGTCTGACTTATTACAGGAGATGCGCCCGGTTACCGTTCCTAATGCGCCAAAGGCTGAGGGATACTCAGAAGACGACGCATGCGATTGGCCCTGCCCGAACCCTCCACCACACTGGCAAGCGACACCTTGTCGAGAACGGCGAGGAAAGCCGCCACAGCGTCCTCCAAAGGACTGCGCAGACCGCACACCGGGGTCACGACGCAAGTATTCTTTTTGCGATTGAAACATTCGACCAGCGCAAAACCGTCTTCGGTGATGCGCACCACATCCCCCAATATGATCTCCGCGGGCGGCTTCGCGAGTTTGAGCCCGCCGTTGCGGCCCCGGACGCCGTCAACAAAGCCGGCTTCAATCAGCGTCTGTGCCACTTTCATCAGGTGGTTGCGGGAAATCCTATAACGCTGCGCCACGCTCGCGATGGTGTGGACTTCGTCAGGTTCGAGTGCGAGCAGCATCAGCGCACGCAGCGCATAATCCGTGTGAAGTGTAAGACGCAATGGATGTCCTCCCACGGTTGCAACGACGCGGTCCTAACGGCCACGATAGCAAAAAAGCCGCTCGGAAGGATATCGGCACGACGGGAATATCGTCGCGCGCTTGTTTATCTTTCTATACGAATATACACGTATGTATGATACTTCTTTCCAAGGATTGTGCCGCTTAGACCCGTTCCAGGCGTGCCGCAAGAATGCCGGACTCGCCCTTCACATATGGAACGCCGTCCTTCAGAGAGGCATAGAGGTTATGATCCGCACGCACGCCGAACAGACGCACTCCAACGGAGTTGAACTCGGGTGCGAATTTGCTGACCACGCCTTCGTCGAGGAAATGCGGTTCGGTCGGAGTCGGCGCATGTCCGATCTCGACGATCAGCAGAATGCGCCCGGCGGGTGCCGTCACGCGCTTGATCTCGCGGATCGTCGCGTCGACATCGTCGACATGGTCCAGGCTATTGAAGCTGGTCACGACATCGAAATGGCCGTCGGCGAAGGGAATCGCTTCGGACGGCGCTGAACAATACGTCATGGCCTGATTGTCTTCGGCAAGTTTGCGATATTTGTCGGCTAGCGGGTCGAGACCTACGCGCTGTCGTGCCCCTTTAGCCCATTCCAGGCTGCCGCAAGGCCCACAACCGATATCAAGGACAGCGTTGCCAGCATAGTCCTCATCGCCCAGCCCAAAAAATGCGGTGAAGAAATATTCGTAATGCGCCCGTTCATGTTCGAGTTTCGCATGGTCGCGAGCGATCGGCGCCGTGACGCCCCGCCAGTAACGCAATTCGTGATACTCCTTAAAGCGCTTGCGCGCCGGCGCGGGTAGAACCGAAAGCGCCGAATTAACGATGAATTTCGCGCTGGGTTTCAGAACTTCAAGCATTCCGGTTCCTTCCTCGCACAGGGCATCGTGCCAAAAACGGATCAACTCCGCGAGCTCGGTAGGTCCCAAGCAAGTGGAATGCCATTAACTGAATTCAAAGGCCGAGAATCCTTTGCGCGTAGCATCAATCTTGAGAGGCCGCGTCATCGGCGGGAAAGCCCGCGCCGTGCAGTTGATCCGCTCGCACATCCGGCAAGTGACACCGGTCGGCGTGACGGCATCGGCATGAGTCAGGTCCAGTCCGTCGCCATAGACCACTTGTTTGGCATAAGAGATTTCGCAACCCAGGCTGATCGCAAGCTTCCGCGCATTCAGCGGATGACGCCCGCGGATGGATTCAACGGTGCGAGAAATCGTGAGATAGCGCGACCCGTCGGGCAACTCGACCGGTTGCACGATGGTTTCGCCCGGCGTGGCAAATGCATCATGCACGCGCCAGCGCGGGCAGGTGCCGCCAAAGCGGGCGAAAGGAAATCCGCCGGCTGAGAAGCGCTTGGAAATGTTGCCCGCCTGGTCGAGACGTAACAGAAAAAATGGCACGCCGCGCCGTTCGCCACGCTGCAGCGTCGTCAGGCGATGCGCGACCTGTTCGATACTGGCACCGAAGCGGTTGGCCAAAACATCAATGTCGTAACGCACGGATGTGGCGGCCTCGACAAACCGTCCATAGGGCATCATCAGAGCGCCGGCAAAGTGATTGGCAAGCCCAATGCGGAACAAACGGTTTGCGTCGTCGCTGCTCAAATCGGCTTCGGCGATCAGCCTGTCGATTTCCCCGCCATAGGACAGTAATGCGACCTGTACGGCCGTCTGAAAGGTGCGCGCAGGTATGTGCAGCATTTCCGATAAGAAGAGCCGCCGATTGTGCCGATCGAAACGCCGCTGATGATCGGGCATCGCGTGGATCGGCAAAATTGTGACCCGAATCTGATGCGTGTCGAGGAGAAACGAACGCAACGCCGAGAACAGATCGTCGGGCGAGGCCAACTGCGCATAGAGCGCCTCCGCCGCCAAATCGAGCGAAGGAACATAATTGTGGCGGGCATGAAAGTAATCTCGCACCTCTTCCACCGGAAAGCGCTCGTCATGCGCCGGAACCGGGTCGGAGATGTCGGCTCCCGGCTGCCGGCCGGCGATTGCTTTGCGGTAAGCACTATAAAGAGAAGTAAACGCGGCCGCGATGTCGGGATAACCATTAACCAGATCGGTGATGACGGCGGGCGCCGGCATTTTTCCGAAGGTCGGATCGGCGAAAATCTCCGTCAGCTCCGCCGCCCGCTTGGCTTCCCGGTCTCCGCGCAATTCCCTAAGATCAAGATCGTAGATGGCTGCGAGTTTCAGCACGAGCTGCGTGGTGAGCGGGCGTTGATTGCGCTCGACAAGATTGAGATAGCTCGCCGATATGCCAAGATCCTTGGCCATCGCGACCTGACTGAGACCCAGCGACGACCGCAAATGACGGACGCGTTGTCCCGCAAAAACCTTACGCTCGGTCATCTGTTCGCCTTGACAACATTTACAACCATCACTGTCCATCTGTAATAACAGCTACAATTCAACACTATTCGTGTGATTTGATCATTGAACGTGTGCGCCTGTTTTGTAAAGACTGTCAAAGAAGCAGCGAGCACACCTCCTATGGCGTATTCAAAGGTCAACAGCGGAAATATCCGCATATCCGGAACGGATCCCGCTCAAAGCGAGATTCTGAGCGACGACGCGCTGGCGTTCCTCGCGGGTCTGCAGCGTTCGTTTAATGCGCGCCGCCGCGAATTGCTGAGTGCGCGCACCACACGCCAAGCCCGCCTGGACACGGGGGTGGAGAATCTCGATTTTCCTTCCGAGACGTCAATTATCCGGCAAACCGAATGGAAAATCGCGCCGCCGCCGAAGGACCTTCTTGATCGCCGCGTCGAGATTACCGGCCCCGTCAACGCGAAGATGATCATCAATGCGCTGAATTCCGGGGCTTCGGCATTCATGGCGGATTTCGAAGATGCCACCACGCCGAGCTGGCACAATCTGATCGACGGTCAAGCGAACCTCATCCGGGCCGTGCGCCGGACATTGAGCTTTGCCGACGAAACAAGCGGCAAGCGCTATACGCTAAACAAAGATACGGCCGTACTGATCGTGCGTCCGCGCGGCTGGCATATGGATGAGGCGCATGTCACGGTCGATGGTGAGACCGATGTCGGCCTCGCTATTCGATTTCGGTCTGTTTGTTTTCCACAACGCGCGTGAACTCTTGGCGCGGGGCAGCGGCCCCTATTTCTATTTGCCCAAACTGCAGAGCCGTCATGAGGCTGCCCTATGGCGCGACGTGTTCATCGCCGCCGAAAAATCGCTCGATATCAAGCGCGGCAGTATCCGCGCCACCATTCTGATCGAAACATTGCCCGCCGCCTTCGAGATGGACGAAATCCTCTACGAAATGCGCGAGCACATTGTCGGGCTGAACTGCGGACGTTGGGACTACATTTTCTCGATGATCAAAACACTGGGACGGCGCGCGGATTTCATCGTGCCGGACCGCGCGCAAGTGACCATGACATCACCTGCCCTTTCTGCCTACAGCAAGCTACTGATTAAGACTTGTCACCGCCGAGGGGCGCATGCCATGGGCGGCATGGCGGCGCAGATTCCCATCCGCGGCGACGAAGCTGCCAATGCCGCCGCGTTGGAGAAAGTGAAGGCCGACAAGGAACGCGAAGCGCGCGAAGGTCATGACGGAACCTGGGTTGCTCATCCCGGCCTGATTCCAACTGCGCTTGCCGCCTTCAATGCCGTCATGCCGCGTGCCAATCAGATCGAGCGTTTGCGCGAAGACATCTCGGTCTGCGCCGCCGATCTGACGCAGCGCCCCGAAGGGACGATCACCGAACAAGGCCTGCGCGCCAATGTGCGTATTGCCATCCAATACATCGCATCCTGGCTTGGCGGCCAGGGTTGCGTGCCGCTTTACAATCTCATGGAGGATGCTGCGACGGCGGAAATTAGCCGGGCGCAGATTTGGCAATGGCGCCACCACGGCGTGCGGCTCGATACCGGCCGCGTGGTAACCGGCGAACTCCTGAAAGCAATCATCGGCGAGGAAGTGGCTGCTCTACCCCCCCACGCGGACGGCCGGCAGAATTTGGAAGACGCCCGCATGCTCTTTCCAGGATCTGTGCCTCGCCGATGACATCGAACCATTCCTGACCACGCCCGCCTATCGCCGTCTGCTCGAGATCCATGACCGGAGAATGCTGTGACCAACTTTGCCGACCTGCTCCCTTCCGCCTCGCGCGGCCGATTCAATGGCATCAAGCGCCCCTACCAGGCCGCCGACGTCGAACGCCTGCGCGGCTCTTTGGTGCAGCATTACACACTGGCGGAACGCGGCGCCAACCGGCTATGGGAGCTTCTGCATTCCGAAAGCCACGTGTCCGCGCTGGGCGCTTTGTCGGGCAACCAAGCCATGCAGATGGTGCGCGCCGGACTGAAAGCGATCTATCTGTCGGGCTGGCAGGTCGCCGCCGACGCCAACACCGCGGGCGCCATGTATCCCGATCAGAGCCTTTATCCCGCGAATTCTGGCCCGGAGCTTGTCCGCAAGATCAACCGCACCTTTCAGCGCGCCGACCAAATCGAACATGCCGAAGGCAAGCATAGTGTCGAGACCTGGTTCGTGCCGATTCTCGCCGACGCCGAAGCCGGCTTCGGCGGGCCGCTCAATGCCTTTGAGATTATGAAAGCCTATATCGAGGCAGGCGCTGCTGGCGTTCATTTTGAAGACCAGCTCGCTTCGGAAAAAAAATGCGGACATTTGGGCGGAAAGGTTCTGATTCCGACTGCGGCGCACATTCGCAATCTCTGCGCGGCGCGGCTAGCGGCCGACACGATGGGCGTTCCCACCGTGATCGTGGCACGCACGGATGCCGAGGCGGCCAAGCTCATCACATCGGATATCGACGAACGCGACCGTTCGTTCATCTTGGCCGAGGAGCGCACACCAGAAGGCTTTTATCATCTGCGCAATGGCGTCGAGGCTTGCATCGCGCGCGGCATCTCCTATGCGCCCTATGCCGACGTGCTGTGGTGGGAAACTTCGAAACCCGATCTTGCCGATGCGCGGCGCTTCGCAGAAGCCGTGCACAGGGCCTATCCCGGCAAGCTGCTGGCTTACAATTGTTCGCCATCGTTCAATTGGGAAGCCAATCTCGACAACAGCACAATCGCGCATTTCCAGCGCGAATTGGCGGCGATGGGCTACAAATTCCTATTCGTCACGCTGGCTGGATTCCATCAGCTCAATCACGGCATGTTCGAGCTGGCGCGCGGTTACCGCGATCACGGCATGGCGGCTTATTCGGTGCTGCAACAAGCTGAGTTCGCCAGCGAAACGCATGGCTACACCGCGACGCGCCATCAGCGCGAAGTCGGAACGGGCTATTTTGATGCCGTGTCGCTGGCGATCGCAGGCGGGCAAAGCTCGACGACCGCGATGTCGGACTCGACCGAAGCCCATCAATTTGCTTCGGCGCATTAGCGTAAGTGGAGAAGACAGATGCCGAGTCATGAGATCCAGACCAAACCCGGCAAGGGGTGCTACTCCATGCCGTCTTTGACCGACCTTCATGTGACAAGTGACAGCGAGAGCTTGACGCCGGAACTGCGCAAAGCGATTAAGCAGGTGGAACGCAGCATCGAGGATATGAACGACGCGCTTCGGCACGCGGCGCACGCGGGCGCCACCATCGAATTGCGCCGTAGAGCCCGTGTGCATTCTGGGGACGGTGCTTGGGCCGATCAAATGGCGCCGCTGGTGCTGGCGAAATCGCGCTGACGTATCTTGCTGGCGGAGCACGGCGTCTCTATGGGCGCGGCGCGTAATATAAATCGGAATGAGCGCGATCGATCGGTCCTGAGAACAATTAGGGCTTACGGGCGGCGGCGATTATCGCGCGGGACGTCGCCAGTAGAACCGGCTCTGCCTCGCCGGCCGAGAACATCTGCGAGCTGACAAACGCCCCGTTGATCAGCAGCGATAATTGGACTGCGAGTTCGTCCGGACGTTTCACGTGCAGCCGTTCGGCTATGTCTTTGAGGCGGCGCCGAAGTTCTTTCTTATGCGCGGCGCCGATTATACGCGCCGGATGATCGGCGTCGGGAAACTCGGCCGCAACATTAATCTGTGGGCAGCCGCGATAGTTCGGCCGGTTCACGCGTTCGGCGATCCATTTCAGATGCGCCTCAAGCTCCCCAGTCGCGCTGTCCTTGTGGAGCTTGGCGACTTTATCCCAGCACAACCAAAAATCCTCGTCTTCGCGGCGAAGGAACGCCGCAATGAGATCGTCTTTGGTGCGGAAATGCCGATAGAGGCTTGTCTTTGCGACACCGGCTTTTTCGACAACAAGGTCTACGCCAACGGCATGTACGCCGCAGCGATAGAAAAGCGCGGACGCCGTCGCAAGGATACGCTCTCGCACTTCGGCGGAGCCTTGGGGTGCGCCCTCATCCGGTTTCGTCACGGCACTGCGTTGCATGTATCGATCTCCCGGCCATTTCCTACCATAACCACTTTTGACTCGCTACAGACCTGTTTGTAGTATAAAAAGGACAGACAGGTCTGTAGTGATAAGGAGTGGGAAATCTTGCGCCCCCGAAAAATCTCCAAAACCGGGCGGACGGTCGCCGTTTTCGGCGCCTCCGGACACACCGGACGGTTCATCGTCGCCGAGCTGCTGCGCCGCGAAATGGTTCCGATCGCGATCGGTCGCGATGAGGTGCGTTTGTTTGCATCGGGTTTTCAAGAGCGGAGAGTACAGATGTGCATTGCTCGCCTCGATGATCCCGCGTCGCTCGATCGGGCGCTCGCCGGTGCCGAGGCGGTCATAAACTGTGCGGGGCCGTTTCTCGATACGGCGGAGGTCCTCGCCGCGGCGGCCCTGCGGGCGCGCATTCACTATCTGGATTTCACCGCGGAGCAGCAAAGCGCACTTACGACGTTCGAGCGATTTGCCGCGCCGGCGAAAGAGGCCGGAATCACCCTTATTCCCGCCATGGGCTTCTATGGCGGGCTCGGCGATCTCTTGGCGACGGCCGCGATGGACGACTGGGTGCCAGTGGATGAAATTCAGATCGGGATCGCGCTCGACAGCTGGCATCCCACCGCGGGCACACGGATGACCGGCAAGCGAAATACCGCACAGCGGCTTGTGATCGCCAACGGACAATTGGCCCCGCTGCCCGATCCGGCGCCCGAAGGCTCATGGCGTTTTTCCGATCCTTTTGACGTCCAGAAAGTCGTCGAGCTGCCGTTTTCCGAAGCGATCCTGATTTCCCGCCATTTGCGCGTGTCCAGCCTGCATACCTATCTAAACCTCGCGCCGCTGCTGGATCTTCGCGATTCCTCCACGCCGCCGCCGATCCCGGCCGATGACACGGGACGTTCGGCGCAGACTTTCCTGGTGGATGTGATCGCGCGGAACGGAACTGATATTCGCCGGGCGAGCGCGCGCGGCCGGGACATCTATGCCGTTACAGCCCCGCTTGTCGTCGAGGCCGTCCAGCGTATTCTGGAAGACGAAACAGAAAAACATGGCGTTCTGGCGCCGGGCGAAATATTCGATGCGCCGAATTTTCTGCACGCCTTGACTCCGGATCACTTGATTTTCGAAAGTAGCGTCAATGGTGAGGTCGTCGACGCGCCGCTGATCCTGTCGAAACATGGCAAATGACGGCGCAGGCTCGGCTATCACCTTCCGCCGAAGAGGCGGTATTTGTTTGCGACCCAAGCCGCGGCCATGATCAGTGCGATAAGCGCCGCGAGCAGGAGCCATTCCAGATCCTTTGCAACATGAAGCGATTGGACAAAAAAGGCTGTTAGCGCGCCGGGCAAGAGCAGCGCCGGTGCCCAAACCAGGGCCGATGTAACGTTCGCCACCCAGAATCGCGCGGCAGGCATCTTTGTGATTCCCGCAACAAGAGGAATGACGGCGCGCAAGGGTCCGAAAAATCGGCCGATGAAAACGCTCTTGCCACCGTGGCGGCCGAAAAAGGCATATCCCTTTGCCAGCATTTCCGGGTGCCTGCTGAAGGGCCAGACACGCTCGAGCAGATGTCCATATTTCCGTCCCAACCAATAGGAAACACCGTCGCCCGCGGTCGCCCCGGCGATACAGCCGATCAATAGAGGCCAAACATCCAGGGTACCACTTGGGATAAAGGCCCCTGCCGCGATCATTATGGTCGTGCCGGGAAACAGCAGGCTTAGGAATGCAAAGGATTCGCCGAACGAGACGACAAACATGATCGGCCCCGCCCAGATGGCATTGCGACCGATAAAGGCGACGACTTCGTGGATCATGCGACATAGATAGGCTGTGCCCAGCCAATCTTCAAATCAGCCCGTCATGCGGGCCTCGAGGCGGCAGCGCCGGAACGCTGCCGCAGCTCGAATATCCTTTGTCTGCATGCTCTATACCATCCGAAAGACGAACGGTTCCTAGAACTTGCAGTTATTTGCGACGATCTCTTCGAACAATTCCTGACGACCGGATTTCGGCTTGGGATCGAGATTGGCTTTTACGGCATAGTCCGCAAGCGTCTGCAGCGTGAAATCGCCCGCCAGGATACGCTTGCCGAGCGGAGCGCTCCAACCGGCGTAGCGTTCTTCGCGCAGCTTGGCGAGGCGCTTCTCCTTGATGATGGATTCGGCGGCGAGCAGGGCGCGCGCCAAGGTGTCGATGCCGGCGATGTGGGCGATATAGAGATCGTTGGGATCGATAGACTGGCGGCGCAGTTTGGCGTCGAAGTTGCAGCCACCGGTGTTCAGACCGCCATTGCTGACGATCTCAAGCATCGCCGGGGTGATGTCCTGCGCGTTGTTCGGGAACTGATCGGTATCCCAGCCGCTGCGCGGATCGCCGCGGTTGATGTCGAGCGAGCCCATGATGCCGTTGGCATAGGCCGAGGTTACTTCATGCTCGAAATCGAGGTTCGCCAGCGTGGCGTGGTTGATTTCGATATTGACCTTCACTTCCTTCTCGAGACCGTTCTTGAGGAGGAAGCCGTACACCGTGGCGACATCGCGGTCGTATTGGTGTTTGGTCGGTTCGAATGGCTTGGGTTCGATCAGGATCGTGCCTTTGAAACCGATCTTGTGCTTGTGCTCGACCACCATCTTGAGAAAGCGGCCAAAGTGCTCCAGTTCCGCCTTCATGTCGGTGTTGAGAAGTGTGTCGTAACCTTCCCGGCCGCCCCACAGGACATAGTTCTCGCCGCCCAGCCGATGAGTCGCTTCCAAAATCATCCGCACTTGCGCGGCGGCATAGGCAAACACCTCCGGATCCGGATTGGTCGCCGCGCCGGCCGCATAACGCGCATGACCGAACAGATTAGCTGTACCCCAGAGCAATTTGACCTTGGTCTGCTCCATCTTCTTGGCGATGTAGGCCTCGATCTTCTTCAGGTTGGCATCGTGCTCTTCCAGCGTGTTGGCGTCCGCCATCACATCCGCGTCGTGGAAAGCAAAATAAGGCGTCCCCAGACGCGCGAAGAAGTCGAACGCCGCATCCGCCTTGGCATTGGCCATTTCCTGGGTCACCGGCGAACCGTTCCACGGACGCGGCCAGGTGCCGCCGCCAAACATATCGGCGCCGCCCGAGGCGAAGGAGTGCCAATAGCACACCGTCAGCCGCAGCCAGTCCGCCATCTTCTTGCCGAGAACGACACGGTCCTTGTCGTACACCTTGTACGCAAAGTCGTTCGTGCTCTGCGGACCTTCGTATTTCACCGGAGCTACGTCCGAAAAAATGGTCATTTGCCAAACTCCCTGAAAGAGGTTTTGAGATGCTGATACAGGCCCATGAACAGAGCCCGCCGCGGAGCCATCTGTTCCTTTAATGCGGCAACCGGTTCAACGACGCGCGAAACCTTTGGAGGGGTGCAGACCTTCACGGGATCTTCCCCGGTAGCCGCCAACCGTCCGAGACGCGCCGCGCCGAAGGCACCACCCACTTCGCCGCCTTCGCGATAGGTGAGCGGAACATTGAGGGCGGACGCCAGCATCGGACCCCAATAAGGCAACCGCGCCGCGCCGCCAACGACGGTCACGTCGCCGATTTTGCTGCCGGCTTCCTTGAGCACATCGATGCCGTCCGCAAAGGCATACGCCACGCCTTCGAGCACGGCATAGGCGAGATCGGCCGACGTGGTCTCGGCGGACAGACCGAAGAACACGCCGCGCGCATGCGGATCGTTGTAGGGCGTGCGCTCGCCGGACAGATAAGGCAGATAAATCGGGGTTTGTTTGTTCAGGCCGCGCTTCTCCGCGGCCGCAACCGTCTCGACGACGTTCTTGTACCCGGTCAGCTGCGTGACCCAGTCGATCGCCGCGGCTGCCGTCAGGATCACCGCCATCTGATGCCACATACCCGGCAGGCAGTGGCAGAACGCGTGCGCCGCCTTGGCGGGGTTGGGGCGGAACTTGTCGGTAACGACGAACAGCACGCCGGACGTGCCGAGCGACAGGAACGCCTGCCCGGGCGCCACCACGCCGACACCAACGGCGCTGGCCGCATTGTCGCCGCCGCCGCCCGCCACAACGACCTGCGGGAATGCCAAGTTCGCTCTGCACCATCGGCGCGGAGTTTCCCGGTCGGCGCAGTGCCTTCCACCGCCTTGGGCATGTTCGCGCGCGTCAGATCGGTCGCCTTCAGCATCGCATCCGACCAGTCGCGCTTGCCGACATCGAGCCACAAGCGTGCCCGGCATTGTCCGACATGTCGCCGGCCTTCTCGCCGTTTAGGCTTTCAGCCGCACATAATCCTTCGGCAGCAGAATCGGTTTTGATTTTCTTGAAGACGTCCGGCTCGTGGTGCTTTACCCACAAGCAGCTTCGGCGCCGTAAAGCCGGGCATGGCAAGATTGCCGGTGATCTCGCGCGAGCGCGGCTCGAGCTTTTCGAGCTCAGCACATTCGGCTTCCGAGCGTCCGTCGTTCCAAAGGATGGCGGGGCGCAAAGGCTTATCGGAGGCGTCGAGAAGCGTGGCGCCGTGCATCTGGCCGGATAGCCCTATGCCCTTGACCGCCTGACGCTCCTTCGCGGGCAAAGCCCGCACCGCTTCAACTGTCGCCGACCACCAGGTCTCGGCGTTCTGCTCCGACCACAGAGGATGAGGGCGCTCCACCGTCAGCGGCGAAGAGGCTTGCGCGACAATCCGGTCTTCATCGTCCGTCAGCACCGCCTTCACGCCGGACGTGCCTATGTCGATCCCTAAATACATCGCCGTCACGGCTCCCAGTTATTTCGTTCCAAAATCGACCGCAATTCGTGGCTTTCTAGGGGCCGTTGAGGAATTGGTAGCGCTATCATACAGATCAAGACAGCGACGTAAACACCCTCTCTTGGCGTCGAAACGACCTAGGCAACCCGATCGCAACCCATCCAAACACACCACAAAAACAGGCCTGCCAAGACGGCCAAACCCGTTGCACCCCGGGGCCGAAAACCCTGCCCTGGTCCGGCCGAGAAGCCTACTTCGCCGACCCCTTATGCCACAATTGTTCGATCGCTTCTAAAGTACGCCCTTTAGTTTCCGGCACAAACCGCATCACGAACAATGCGGCGAGGATGGCGCCGGCAGCATAAAGCCAATAGGCAAAGCCGTGATTGAACATGCGGTTCAGCCAAGTGGAGCCATCCATCATCGGGAAGGTCTGCGAGACGATGAAATTCGTGATCCATTGCGCCGCAACCGCAATCGACATCGCTTTGCCCTTGATCGAATTTGGGAAAATCTCGGAGAGCATCACCCAAACGATCGGACCCCACGAGAACGAAAACCCGATAATGTAAACCACCACCGCCGCAATCGCGACATAGGAGGAACCAGTCGTGCTTGCCGCTCCCGCATGCTCGGTTGTCGCGCTGACGAGGTGCATATCGAACAGCGCACCAATTGTGAGCATCGCAACGGCCATAATCAAAGCGCCGGCGATTAGAAGCGGCTTGCGGCCCAACTTATCGACCGTGACGGTGGCGACCAGCGTGAAAAGGGTCATCGTGACGCCGACGAACCAAGCCGATTCCAAGTAGGCGTCACTCTGCGAAGCACCCATATTCTCGAACATCTTTGGCGCGAAATAAAGCACCGCGTTAATACCGACCACCTGTTGGAAGATCGAAAGCATGATGCCGACAATCAGGACCAGCACCCCGTAGCTGAGCAGCGGCCTTGTGTGCTGAACCAAAGACGCCTCGATCTCCTTTAAGGTTGATTGCGCAGCATCGGCGCCAACCAACCGCTTCAAGAGAGCCAGGGCTTCGGCGTCGCGGTCCTTGAGCACGAGATAGCGCGGCGTCTCGGGGACCAGCAGCATGCAGATGATCAACAATGTGGCGGGGATGGCGGCGGAGGCGAGCATATAGCGCCAGCCTTCATTCATCAGAAAGTCGTGGGTACGACCGGATTGAATGCCGAAATTGACGAAATAGACGAGGTTGATGCCAATCACGATGGCGATCTGTTGGAATGTCACAAGCATGCCGCGCGTGGCAGGCGGGGCGACTTCGGCGATGTACATCGGCGCCAGCATCGAGGCCATGCCGATGGCTGTGCCACCCATCAAGCGATAGAAAATGAACGCCGGTAGGGCTTTTTCGCCGACGCCGCCGAAGATGCTCCAGCCGAATTCGGGGAACCCGGCACCGACCGACGATACGAAAAACAATACGCCCGCGATCAACAAACCGGTTTTGCGGCCGAGTGTTGTCGATATCGGACCCGCAATACCCGCGCCAATCACGCAGCCAAGCAACGCGCAGCCGATGGCAAATCCGGATAAGGTATTCGCGGCGGCTTCCGCCAAATGTCGTGGTGTGACGAAATTGTAAGTGATGGCGTCAGTCGCGCCG
Source organism: uncultured Alphaproteobacteria bacterium (assembly GCA_963822275.1). Classification (GTDB taxonomy): domain Bacteria; phylum Pseudomonadota; class Alphaproteobacteria; order Micropepsales; family Micropepsaceae; genus Rhizomicrobium. Next base: position 14,373 of record CAWGHR010000027.1, on the reverse strand, counting down.
GAAATCACCGCCGTGTCGTAACCGAACAACAGTCCGCCGAGCGTCGCAGCGATTGTCAGCCCTACGACCAGCCCGTAATTTGCCTTGCCCATTTAGGATCCCCTTTTGGGACTTCGCGTCCGTTTGCTCCCGCCGAAATCGGAGCATGACGCCCCTTGGATTTACGCTCCAATCTTATTCGGCCGCGTGAACCTAGTGTTAGCGCTAACAACGCGCAAGCGCGCAATTCGTGCAATTGGTCCCATCGGTTAGCAATCTCGGAGGATGCTCTCGCAGCAGCCCCAAGGGCGGCAGCTCTACCTTTCCTTTGGCGCTGCCGTGGACCGGCGTTTGACCAGCGAATAGGTAACGAGATGATCAATCGGTTTGGACGCTTGTCCATTCTTGCGCGAGCGAATCGCACGAATAACCAGGTCGAGGGCTATTTCTGCCATGGAGGTGATGGGTTGGCGGATGGTCGTCAGCTCGGGCCAAATCGTCGTTGCGATCGAGGTATCGTCGAAACCGACGACCGAGAGATCGCTGGGAACATCCAGCCCTTTTCGGTGCGCCACCGATACCACCGCAGCGGCCATGTCGTCATTGCTGGCGAAGATCGCGGTCGGCGCCTCTGGTTGCGTTAGCAGCGCCTCTGCGGCGTCGAGGCCTGAGCGATAACTGAAATACCCCTGCGCGACCAAAGATTTTGAGCTGCGGATTCCGGCGCCACGCAAAGCTTCTTCGTAACCGCGTAGGCGCTCTGCACTCGAGGTCGTGTTGGGGTGCCCCTTGATGAATCCGATACGACGATGGCCAAGATCGATAAGATAGTTCGTCATTTCAAACGCGGCAGCATAGTCGTTGATGCGCACACAGGATGCTTCCGAATTGAATTGGCCAGTGGCAACGGCGACCGCAGGCAAGTTGGCCTCTTTGAGGGCCGTCAGCACATCCACCGACTCACTCAGCGGCGGTGGCAGAATGACGCCCGACGCGCCGCCGTCCACCAATTTCTGCACCGCCGCACGTTCGACAGTGGCGCTGGTGATCTCGCACTTCTCCAATATGAGCTGTGTGCTCTTGCGGCTTGATTCATCGAGAGCGCCGACAAGAAATTCTGTTAGATAAGCGGCGCTGGGGTTATTGTAGAGCAAGCCTATTCGCGCGCCGTCTGCGCCCGCCAAGCTGCGCGCGGCGGGATTGGGTGCATAATTAAGATTGTTGATCGCCGTCAGCACTGCGGCCCGCTTTTCCGCGCGGACATTCGTCTCGCCATTGATGACACGAGAGACCGTCATCGGCGACACGCCCGCAAGAAGCGCGACATCGTGAATTGTCACCGCGCCCGGTCTTTTGCGACCAGAGGGCTTTTGCGGATTGTTTGGTGATTTCTTGGTCGGGCTCATTGGCGATTGGTAAGCAGACGTTGGCCATAATTACAATTGATTATATCATAGCTACCCATTGCGCAGACAGCTTCGCAGGAAAGTCCAACGTGGCCCAATAAACGACTTGGTCACCAGTTGTACAAAGTGCCGTCTTCCAACCTGTTAACCGGAAGATAGGCGCGTTTGTAGGGATATTTTGAGGCCTCCTTCTCGTCGATATCGGCGCCGTGCCCCGGCGCTTCGCCCGGATGCATGTAACCGTCCGCGTAGCTGTACGCATGCGGGAAGACGGATTCGCTCACGGCCGCATGGTGCATATGTTCTTGGATACCGAAATTTGGAATCGACACATCGAAATGCAGCGCCGTTGCCATGGTGATCGGTGACAAGTCCGTGGCGCCATGGCATCCGGTGCGCACATGATAGAGCTCCGCGAGACTGGCAATGCGGCGCAAATGCGTGATGCCACCAGCATGGACAATGGTTGCACGGATGTAGTCGATCAGTTGTTCTTCGATCAGCTGCTTGCAATCCCAGATGGAATTGAAAACTTCGCCGACCGCAAGTGGTGTCGTTGTGTGCTGACGTATGATGCGGAAGCCCGCTTGATTCTCCGCGGGGACGGCGTCCTCCAGCCAGAATAAGCGGAACGGTTCCAAATCCTTGCCCAATCGTCCTGCTTCGATCGGAGTCAGGCGGTGGTGCACATCGTGCAAGAGATGGACGTCCCAACCCAGTTTGTCGCGCCCCGCAGCGAACAATTCCGGTACACTGCGCAGATATTTTTCCGTCGACCACAAATTCTCGGTGGGGATGTCGGCATCGGCAGGTTCGTAGGCTTCTTTGCCCTTGGGCACGCCATAGGTCGATTTCAGCCCGGGGACACCCGACTGAAGGCGGACCGCTTTGTAACCTTGAGCGATATAGGATTGCGCCTGCTCAAGGGTCTCCTCGATCGTCTTGCCGTTGGCATGGCAATAGACCATCGCACCTTCCCGGCACGCCCCGCCAAGAATCTGATACAAAGGCATTCCGGCGAGCTTGGCCTTGATATCCCATAGCGCCATATCGACCGCCGCAATGGCCGACATCGTGACCGGCCCGCGCCGCCAGTAGGCGCCTCGATAGAGGTATTGCCACGCATCTTCGATGCGATGGGCGTCGCGTCCGATCAGACAGGGGATGATGTGATCGGCGAGGTAGCTCGCCACGGCGAGTTCGCGGCCGTTCAGCGTCGCATCGCCGACGCCATAAGGCCCGTCCTTGGTTTGAATCTTAAGTGTAACGAAATTGCGACCTGGACAGGTGACAATGACTTTTGCGGATTCGATCTTCAGCATCGACTGTCCTATTCCTCAACGATCAGACCGGCAGCCTTCACGTCTTCCGCGTTCGCGCCAGCCATGATCTCGAATGCCCCGGCTGCAATCACAGACGCCTGGGCCGAGCCTGGCCCGAAAAGGTGCGACATAGCTTCTTTTGGTCAGTGCAAATCCGCAAATACCCTGCGTTCGACCGCCGGAATCCGGTTTTTCGGTTGCCCAGTGTTAGCGCTACCATTACACTGAATCAATAGCGTGGCTTTCAGGCTCTCACAATCAATGCTGCATCGCGCGCCGACATCGCATCGCGTTATGACTTCGCGGTGTTCACCATCTTCCTTTCGCAGCATCGTGCAGGCTGGCAGGAGACGGCTCCGACGTGAACACTAGATAGGTCGTTGAATTTGGCGACATGGAATTCATGCTCTTCACACGAAGACCAGCACCGATCCAGATCATATTTAAATAGCTCGGTGAAAAAATCGAGCACAGGGGAAAGAGGAAAATATGACCCAGAAACTGCCAGTCACAGAGAAGGTCGGCTACGCGCTTGGCGACCTGGCCGCGAACTTCGTGTTCCAGTTCATGATCGCCTTGCAAGTCACGTTCTACGTAGACGTCTACGGCCTGCCGGCGGCTACGGCAGCAACGATGTTCTTCGTCATCGGTATAGCGGTGGCCTTCGTCAACCCGATTATGGGTGTGATCGCCGACCGCACTTCGACCAAGTGGGGCAAGTTTCGCCCCTGGCTTATCTGGACGGCCCTGCCCTTCGGCATCATCGGCGTCTTGACCTTCACGACGCCGAATTTCTCGCCGGAAGGCAAGCTGATATATGCCTGGGTCACCTACGCCCTTCTGCGTATCGTCTACACGGTCAACAACGTGCCGTACGCATCGCTGAACGCAGTGATGACCGACGATCCCGACGAACGCAACTCCATCTCCCAATTCCGCCAAATCGCCGCGAACTCGGCCGGATTCATCGTGGCGAGCCTGGTGATTCCGCTGATCGACATTTTCGCCGGCGGCTCCAAAAACCCCGCCGATCTGGCGCGCGGCTACGAATTCACCATGGGCCTGTTGATGATCATCGCCATGGTTCTGTTTGTGGTCTCGTTTCTCACCACCAAAGAGCGCATCCAGCCTGACCCGAAACAGAAGGCGTCACTGACTCAGGACTTGTCCGATCTGTTTTCGAACGGGCCGTGGGCGATCCTGTTCCTGGTTACACTCTTCTACTTTGCCGCTCTATGCATGCGCGGCAACGCCATGTTCGCGTATTGCGCACTCTTCCAGGGCGACAAGGCGTTGTTCTCCTGGATGAACGGCTTTGGACTGATCTCGCTATTGATCGGCGTGGCCTGTTCCAACGCGATTTCCGTCCGTCTCGGCAAACGGCTGCTCTTCTTCGTGAGCATGCTCCTGACCGGCCTCTTCACCATAGCGCTAACCTTCCTGCCGGCGCACAACAACCATCTCGTGATCGGCGTCGAAGTCCTGCGCCAGTTCTCGTTCGGCATCTCGGGCCCGGTACTGTGGTCGATGATGGGCGACGTCGCCGATTACGGCGAGTGGAAAACGGGCCGCCGTGCCTCGGGAATCGTCACAAGCGCTGTCGTGTTCGCGCTCTGGGTTGGCCTAACCATGGGCCAATCCTTGGTCGGCTGGATCTATGCGTTCTACGGCTATGCCGAAAAGGCCACGACCCAGACGCCGGAAGCCATCCACGGCGTCGTGCTGACCGGCGGACTCTATGCCGGCCTCTTGTTCCTGGTTGCGGCCGCGCTCTTGCTGATCTATCCGCTCAACCGCGCGGAGAACAAGAAAATCGCCACCGAACTACAAGAACGGCGCAAATCGTTTGCTAAATAGATGTCGTAGGACGGCCTTGTAACCACACCATCTGCTGGCAAGAGTCCGCAACCGTCTCGGGCTCTTGCCAGAAGCCCACAACAAAACCAGTTACCCGTTGGGAGAAAATCCATGACCAATCACCAGCCGCTTTCAGGTTCCATCGGCTTTAACGCGCAGCACTCTCCCATGGGTGCCTTCATGAGTTTCACCTGCGGAAATCCGGGAACCAAGGGCGGCATCGGCCTGCAGATCGGACAGCCAAGCGATCAGGAAGTGTTTATCGGCGTGATCGACGGAGATCGCTATGCCGAGGCGCCGCTCAAATGTCTGCCCTTTTATATCGGGGCAGCGAGCAATGCCGCCGAAGCCTTCATGGTGGAACAGGCAGGCCCTTCCGAAGCCAATGTGCGTCCCGATGCCGTGCCCTTCGCGCCGAAGGAAATCCAACGCTTCTATGGCTGGGCGAGCGACACCTGGCAGGCCGGCGATCTGACCTTCACGGTGTATTCGCCGTTCGGTTCGATTCCCGATCCCGCAAAGGCCACTAAGGAGGAGATGCGCCAGGGGCTTCGTCCCTCGGTCGTGGCCCAACTCATCATCGACAACACCAAAGGCAGCAAAACCAAGACGGGCATTTTTGCGCTTAATCATTCGCGCCCCGGACCGCGGATGATCAACGACGATTTAGGCTCGAAAAAACGCGTTGGCTTTGCATTCCGCCGCGAGGCGGGCGCGGCCGCCGAGGTTTTTGATGTGACTGGCCCAAAGAAGGCGGCAGCCCCGGCGCCGTTCGGATTTATGCGCTGGTCGGCAACCGACGGCATCCGTGAACGCTACAATCCAGTGCACCTTCTGGGTTCGTGCCCTGGCGTCGGCTTCGAAGTACCGCCTGGCAAGAAATACGCGATGACGTTGGCGATCGGTTCGTATCTCGAACAACCTGTCACCACCGGCCTGGATGGGAAGTACCTCTATACCCGCTACTACACCGATCTGACGGACGTGCTGCGCGCGACGCTGGATCGCGCCGGCAAACTGATGGCCGATGCCGGAAAGCTGGATGCGAAACTTCAAGCCTCGTCCCTGTCGGACGACCAGAAGTTTATGATCTCGCACGCCACGCACAGCTATTACGGCTCGACGCAACTTCTCGAAATCGAGAAGAAGCCGTTCTGGGTGGTGAATGAAGGCGAGTATTGCATGATGAACACACTCGACCTTGCGGTCGATCACGTGTTTTGGGAGCTGGATCACAATCCGTGGCTGGTGAAGAATCTGCTCGACAGTTTCGTCAAGCAATACAGCTACACCGACGAGATCAAAATCTACAAAGACGAAGCCGGACCGGTACACAGCTTCGATCACGATCCGTCGCAGCCCCCGCCGCCGCCGGACGCCGCCCAGCTCTCGCGGCCGTATGACAAAAAGCCGGGAGGCCTGAGCTTCTGCCACGACATGGGCGCGCACAACAATTTCGCGCCGAAAGGGCGTTCGAGCTACGAACTGGCGAACCTCACCAGCACCTTCAGCTATATGACGGTGGAGCAGCTCTGCAATTGGACGCTTACGGCTGCGTGTTACATGGCCAAGACGCGCGACACCACATGGCTGAAGAAGAACAAAAAAATTATCGCAGACTGCCTCACCTCGATGGTCCATCGCGGCGGCGAAGTGGGCTTCGCGCAATTCGACAGCACGAAGACCGCGGGTGGCCAGGAGATCACCACCTATGACTCTCTAGACCACTCGCTGGCGCAGACACGCAACAACGTCTACATGGCGGTTAAGAGCTGGGCGAGTTATCGAGCGCTGGCGCTGATGTTCCGCGATTTGGGCGACAAGAAGAACCAGGAAAAATCCCAGCAGCTTGCCGAGAAAGTTGCGGGAGTGGTGTCGCAACAGGCGGTCGACGGAATTCTGCCGGCCATCTTCGAGAAGTCAAACCCGGGATACAACTCGCGCATTCTGCCGGCGATCGAGGGTTGCGTCTATCCGCTCTATTTCGCCCAGACCGGCTATGCCGGCGTGAAGCCCGATAAGGTCTACGGCACGTCGGCCGAAAAGAAGATGTTCGACGTCCTCAAGGAACACACCCGCAAACTGCTGGTCGATCCCAAGCACCGCAACACGTTCGACGACGGCGGCATCAAACTCTCTTCCACCAGCAACAATTCGTGGATGAGCAAGATCTCGATCTTCATGCATGTGACGCGGCGCGTCTTCAATCTAGACAAAGATCCGCAAGTCGCGGAGGTCTTCAAGAAGGCCGATGCCGCGCATGTGAAATGGCAGACCGTAGGCAGCGCCTATTGGGCCTGTAGCGATCAAATCGTCTCCGGCGAGGGCAAGGCGAGCCGCTACTATCCGCGTATCATCACGAGCGCACTCTGGCTGGACTAGAGCATGATCTTCCGGGATGGAATCACCTGCGCCGCAGGGATTTTGCGACGTGGGCAGGGTTCATAGCGGCAGCGTATGAACGGGCGAAGCGCGTAGCGGGGACTACGGGCGAGCCCTTCGACGAACCCACGACGCAAAATCCCACGGCCCTGCGGGTTTCGCGCTGGCGGGCGCCGTTCGGCGGGCGATCGATCCGCTGGATCGATCGCTTTACCGCCTCACCGTTGCGGCGCTCGACCGATGTCCCCGCATCGCCCTTCGCGCCGCGCCTGGCGGCCTACTCTGCTGCGCAGCTTCGGTCCGCCTTGTAGCTCACTTGCCCGCCGGAGCTTTAGCGAAGGCGGGCGGATCGCCTCGCCAGCGCGAAACGCAGATGTTTCCATCCCGGAAGATCATGCTCTAAGTTCGCGGCAATTTGTGGCAGGACACGCGGCGCACACCGTTTGGTGTTCCGCCAATTCCAAGGGAGGGAACGCCGCATGCATTCGCGACGGACAGCGTTGAAGGCGATTCTTCTGGCGGGCGCAACCGTGCCCGTTATCCTGACTATACCGCCGGCCGCAGCCGAACCGGTCACATCTCTAAAGGAAGCCTACAAGGGCGATTTCGTCATTGGCGCTGCCATCAACGAAGCGCAGATCACCGGCCGAGACGCTCGCGGCGAAGCGATTGTCGAAACGCAGTTCAATTCCATCTCGCCGGAAAACGCTCTGAAATGGGAGAACGTTCACCCCCAACCGGGCAGATACGACTTCGCCATCGCAGACCAATACGTCGCATTTGGCGAGAAGAATCACATGTTCATCGTCGGCCATAATCTGGTCTGGCATAACCAGGTTCCGGCCTGGGTTTTTCACGACGACAACGGCAATCTTCTCGACCGCGATGCACTGCTCGCACGGTTGCGCGATCACATCTATACCGTCGTTGGGCGCTATAAAGGCAGAATTCACAGCTGGGACGTCGTCAACGAAGCATTGAACGAGGATGGAAGCCTTCGCCAGTCTTTATGGTTCAAAATCATTGGCGACGATTACATCGCCAAAGCTTTTCTGTTTGCGCACGACGCCGATCCACAGGCCCAGCTCACCTATAATGACTACAATCTTGAGAACGAAGCCAAGCGTAACGGCGCGATCGCGCTCGTCACAAAGCTGCAGGCGCAGGGCATTCCCATCACCTGTGTCGGTCTCCAAGGCCATGGCAATCTTACTTGGCCAAGCGTAGAGCAGCAGGATGCCACCATTTCCGCCTTCGCGAAGTTAGGTGTGAAGGTCGCTATCACCGAGCTTGACGTCGACATTCTTCCTCCCGCCACCAGTCAGCAGACCGCCGACGTGACCCTCAACATCCAGCAGGACCCTGCATTGAATCCCTATGTCACCGGACTACCCGATTCCGTCCAGCGGCAACTCGCGCAACATTATGCCGATCTTTTCGGTGTGTTTCTGAAACATCGCGACGTGATCACGCGCGTCACCCTGTGGGGTGTCACTGACGCCGATTCTTGGCGCAATGACTGGCCCGTAAAAGGACGCACGGCCTACCCGCTTCTCTTTGATCGTGCCGGCCGACCCAAGCAGGCTTATAACGCAGTGATCCAGGCGGCCGCCAAATAAACGCTTATTCAGCGCCTCCGACAGCTGCCGCGATGACCGGTTAGCGATGCCGACGGAGTTGGCCGCGACGCGGCACATGATGCGCCGTCATATGCGAGTTTCCGGACGAGCCCTCAATCGATAGATCGAATGGCCCTGCCGGCAATTTAGCCTCGTCATACAGGGTGCAAATCGGTCCGTCCGCCCAGCAATAGCGCACATGGGTCGGTGTGAATTTCGCCGGGATATCGAGCGACGCTTTGTCTCCTGCAATCTGAGCAGTGGTGTAACGGCAGGTTGCCTCGAGGGGACCGCATAGTTCAAAGCCAATCGGTGAGGCAGCGTCGTAATCGACGAGCCTGCCCTCGACGTCCGCAAAATCCACAACAATACGATTTCTTTCGCGGTGTGCCTGCAGCGCCGTCGGGCCGGTTGGAACGATGGGGTCGTTGTAGATCAGATGGCGCGCGGCACGCGCGAGCCGTCTGCCCACTTCCTGCTTATTGGCAGGATGGATGTCGTAATGTTCGCCAATGTCGATCGTGACGACGAGCGCGGCATGGGCATCGTTGACGGCCGCCTCACGCTGGGCCTCGCGCAGTTTTGCCCAGTTGGAATCCTCCGGTTTGGTCGGCGGCGCGCGGTAATCGGGGAGCTGCACAATCAGGAACGGCAGATCTGCACCGAATTGGTCACGCCAATCGGCCATTAGCCCCGAAAGCAGCGCACGATAGTTGTCGGGCCTGCCTTCGTTGGATTCGCCTTGATACCAAACGACGCCGCGAAAACCGTAGAGACCGATCGGCGCAATCATCGCGTTATAGGCCATGCCCAGACCCGCCGTGGCGCCCCAAGGCGCGCGCGGTGTGGGTGTCTCATTCTCGGGGCCGATATGGTAGCGCCACGCGCCGTTCAGAGGAATCGACGTCCCGTCGTTCAGCCGCAAAACCCGTTTGTCGGCGGCACCGATCAATCCGCAGCCGTGATAGGTGCACAGAACATTCACCACGATGGAGTTGACGCCCGCCCGGAGCGTTCCGGCCGGGAGACTGTAAATTCGTTCTTTGCCGAACCCGAACATATTACCGACGGGCTCGCCATTCACCCAGGTCTCGTCTTCTTCATTGAGGGAGCCAAGCGACAGTTCTGCGTTCTGCGCGGCCTGACTCGCTGTCAGCGTAACCGATGTGCGATACCAGAGCTGACCGGCAAAGCCTGTAAGCGTCGGGACGTTCCAGTCCTGCCAATTTCCAAGGCCCGACGGGGCGACCGGCCATTGGCTGTCATCAAATGAAGAGGCCCAGGGTGTCGTGTGCGTGGAATGGCGCGGCGCCACCACATCTCCCACATGGCGCCCCAACGTTTCATTGCCGCTTGCGGATCGCTGGCATGCAATTTCACAAGATCGAGATATTCGCCATAGCCGCCCACCCTGCGAAGCGCTTCTGAACTCATCCACGTCGTAATATTCGCACCACCCGATGCGGCAGTCACCAGGCCCATGGGGACGCGAACAGCCTTTTGCAGTTCGCGAGCGAAATAGAAACACGTGGCGGAGAAGTCGGGGACGGTTGTGGGTCCGGTTACCAGCCATTTTGCGGGCTTGGAAAAAGTGTTGAGAGATACAACGCTGTCATCTAGGTTGATTGTCAGCATACGGATTTTATCGTTCGCGGAGTTTTCAATCTCGGAACGCGAATCCAAAGTGCGGCTGACCGGTAAAACCATGTTGGACTGACCTGAACACAGCCAGACATCGCCGATCAGCACATCAGTGACGGTCTGGCTTTCGCCCGAACTGGCGTCGGCACGGAGCGTATAAGGCCCGCCGGCGGCCATCGCCGGCAACGTTGCCGCCCAATGGCCTTGTCCATCGGATTGCGCTTGCGCGGACGCTTGCGCGATGGAAACCGTGATTGTCGCGTCCGGAGTCGCTTGACCCCAAACTCGGATAGGCTTGTCGCGCTGAAGAACCGCGTGATCCTGAAACATCGCGTTAAGCAACGGTTCGGCCGCCAGCGCGGGCGACGCCGCGATTGCGGCGAAGATGATAAAAAACGTTGCGGCGGCAAGACGCAGGGACGTCATTTTATTCTCCCAAAATAATCAATGCAGATAGCGTTGTGCGAAGGCGAGGAATGTCGCCCAGTTGGGTTGCGGTGTATGGCCATATTGGTGCTGGCGAAAACCAATGTCGCCGGCGATGAGTGACGTACCGAGCGGCGGCATCTCCGCCGTGCCGAGCGCTTTTTTGCCAAGAAGTTCGTAGACCGGTCCCGCCGCTACGCCCGCAAGAAAGCTGCCGCGAGCGTCGACCCAGCCATCCCCGGCCTCGACGGTGCCGGCGCTGATGAATACGGGGCGCGGCGCACACAACGCAATCAACTCATGCGCGTCGACCGGTAGATCGTCCACAGTCTCAGGTCCCGCATATTTGATGAAGTTGCCTGCGAACCAGTAATACTCGCCGCCGGCGAGATTCTCCACTTGCTCGCCGTAATTGCGGCGTAGAAGCTTCGCGCCACCCGCGCCCGACGAACTGATATAGCCGATGGCAATGCGGGAATCATAAGCCTCGGCGACCAATGCCGCCTTGCCGTATCGCGAATGGCCTTCCACGCCGATGTGTTGCGGGTCGATGCGACGGTCTGTTTGTAGATAGTCGATCGCGCGGCTGACGCCCCAGGCCCAGGCGCGCAGCACTCCCCAATCGTTGAGCTTGCGCGGCTTACCCGTGTTCACAAGGCCGATGATGCCGCGTGTCAATCCTTCCGCGTTGTCAGCCTGAACGCTGGTGGGAACATATTCGGCGTAGCCCCAACCATGTGACAGAAGTTGTTCGCGCCAGTCAGGATCGGTTCCCGACGGAATCGGTGGGCCCGCCCATTTCCCGGTCCATGTCAGCGCGATCATCACGGGTGCGGGTTTGGTGAGTGAAGCCGGCAAGGTGAGATCCATCTGGATATCGACCGCAATCGAAGGAAAGGATGAATTGTCGACATGCCCAAGGAGGTGTTCGGTCACCGCCTTGACGGAACCGATGGTCGTTTCCGATGCGCCGAGAATTTCCCAGCGCACCTCCGGCGTGTGGGTAGGAGCACGGCCATAAACTTCTCGGTCGAACAACGCGACCAATTCGGGCCGGCGCCTCTTCCACCACACTTGCGGCGTTGTCACGGTCTGCCCGTTGTCGAGGCGCAGCGGATCGGGAAGGCTGTATGCGCGCACCTTGGACTCATCATAATTGACGGGGTTGGGCGCTTTGGCGTCCCAGCCGTTCACGCCTTCGCGGAGAGGCGAGGTGATGTGCAACAGGTCCATCACACGCTTGTGATCCTGATCAGCGGTCAACACCAAAGGCGGCGCAGGCGCGGCGGCGGCAGATAGCGCGGGCCCTGCCAGCAACAGCGCCAGAATGAAAAGGCTGTAGGTTGATCGCCTCATAAGAATCCCTTGGATTGCGGCACCATTGTGCGAGTCTTTAGGTTGAGTAGCAGAGAGAATAATGGTAGCGCTCCCATGTTAATTCTACCAAGCAAAAATCACACGCTTCGTGTTGCGTTGCGAGACTGGAATGATGCAGTGCAACAGATAACTTCCAAGAATGTGGCGATCGCCATCTTTACGGCGCTCTCTTTCATACTTCCGGCCCATGCGGACAACATCGCGTTGTTCGACGGCAAATCCGTTGCCTTCATCGTCGTCGACAGCACGAAGAACACGCCGATCCGCAAGGCCGCCGAACTCTTGGCGCATGATTTGACGTCACTCAGCGGCAAAAGGCCAGTGATCGCTTCAAACTTCGCCGGCTTGTCGGGATCGGCCGTCATCGTTGGAACCGCCGACTTGCCTTCGATCGCGGCATTGCTCAAAGCCAACCACATCGACTCCGCGCCGCTCGCAGGAAAGTGGGAGACCTATGGCCGCGCCGTAATTCCGGCGCCCTGGAATCCGAAAGCGAATGCGCTCCTCATTTTCGGCTCGGATACGCGCGGGACGATTTGGGGCGTGATCGACTTGACACGCGAGATGGGCGTTTCGGCTTGGGAATGGTGGGCGGATGTGAAAATCCGCAAAGTCGCGCGGATCGCCGTAGACGGCACGTTGCGCTATTCGAAGGAACCTTCGGTCAAATATCGCGGCATTTTCCTCAACGATGAGGAATATGGCCTGTTTCCCTGGGCTTCGAAAACCTACGATCCGAAGCTCGGCAATATCGGGCCCAAGACTTACGCGCGCATATTCGAGTTGATGTGGCGGCTCAAAGCCAACATCTTCTGGCCGGCGATGCACGGAGTCACGCGAGCCTTCAACGAGGTCCCCGGCAACAATCAGACGGCTGACGATTACGCCATCGTCCATGGCAGTTCGCATGTCGAGATGATGTTGCGTTCAAACCCGCATGAGTGGGACAACAAGACCATGGGGCCGTACAACTTCGTCACCAACCGGCAGAGCATGTTGCGCTATTGGGACGGGGCGGTCGAGAAATTCGGCAAGTACGAAAACATGTACACCGTGGGCCTGCGCGGAGCCGACGATTATCCGATGGCCGGTGCGGACACGCCGCAGGGCATGGCCAAGATTTTGGAAGACGTCTTCGCCGAACAGCGCGAGATTCTAACCAACCGCCTCGGCAAGCCGGCCGATCAAATTCCGCAAGTTTTCACACCCTATAAAGAAGTGCTGCCGGCTTACGATGCCGGGCTAAAAGTGCCCGACGACATCACGCTCAACTGGCCGGACGACAATTTCGGTTACATCCGGCGCCTGAGCAACACCGAAGAGCGCAAGCGCCCGGGCGGATCGGGCGTTTATTACCACATCTCTTATTGGGGTGGGCCGATGTCCTATTTGTGGCTGGCTTCGACCGATCCCGCGCTGATGTGGGAGGAAATGAACAAGGCGTACCGCTTCGATGCGCGCCGGCTCTGGATCTTGAATGTCGGCGACATCAAGCCAGGAGAATTTCTGACACAGATGTTCCTCGATATGGCGTTCGACAACAAAGCGTTCGACGATATAGCGAGCGTGCGTCCCTACTTGGATCGCTGGGCCGCTCAGAATTTCGGCGAGGAACATGCCGCGGAAATCGCCGACATTATGTGGCGCTATTACAAACTCGCCTTCGACCGCAATCCGGAATTCATGGCATGGTCCACGGCATTTCCCGAAACGGCGGTGCAGCAGACCGAATTCAACACGCTCGATTTCGGCGACGAAAATGCGCGCCGCGTCGAGGCCTATCGCGACATCATGGATCGCGCGAAGACATTGATGGCGAAAATGCCGACCGACCGGAAGCCTGCCTTCTATCAACTCGTGCAATATCCGGTCGAAGCGGCGGGCAACATGAACATCCGGCAGCTCTCGCTCGACAAGACGATAACCTACGGCCTGCAGCGGCGAGAAAGCGCCAACGCTTACGCCGCCGAGGCGAAGCGGGCTCAAGCTGCTATCGACGCCGGTGCGCATTTCTACAACGACGTCATGCTGCGCGGAAAATGGCGTGGCATGATGGGCATTCATCCACACGACTTGCCGGCTTACGATTCACCACACCTGCCGGTATGGAACAACCATGGCGACAAGGGTTGCGGCTGGCAAACCGAAGGCGGCGGCTATTTCGCGGGCGGCGGCTGGCCTCAGAGACTCGTTGCTTTCCAGCGCGCGGTACCGCGCCAACGTTACCTCGATTTCTTTGTCACGGGCCCGATCTCAGCCAAATGGACGCTGAAGCCTAGCGTCTCGTGGATTACGCTGAGCCAGGGCTCCGGAAGCCTGAACGCGAAGCGGCTCGAGCAACGCGTTTGGATCGGCATCGACTGG
>CAWGHR010000026.1:0-34163 GCA_963822275.1 uncultured Alphaproteobacteria bacterium | reverse complement strand
CCAGTCCATGGAAATCTTCGCCGCCCGCCAGCACTTCGACTACGCCAACCGCAAGCAGCATGTCCGTGAAATTGCCGACTGGTTCCGCGCCACCGGCATTCCCCCCCTGAACTCGGTGCACGCCCCTCTGTATTCCGAACTACGACATGGGGGCGCACCAGTTTGCGCCGCCGGTCGACATCGCCTCGACCGATCGTGCCGGCCGCATCGATGCCATGGACGAAATCAAGCGCGCCCTTGAAATCGCCGAGCAGATTCCCTTTCGCTTTCTCGTGCAGCATCTGGGCAACCCCAACGATGCGTTCGACGAAAAAAAATTTGAAAGATCTGGTTCGTCATGTGATCGTGCACGAGATCGGGATCATTTCGGGCTGTCCGACGACGACATGGAAGCCATCGAGGAACGGCCTTAATCCCTAACGCAACCGATACTGCTTTTCGACGTGATAGATGCTTCCGTTGGGCGTCATGTCGCTGGAATAAAGATTGAAGGCTTCTACTGGAAACGGCGCGCTGGCATAGAGAGCATGTTCGGTCAGAAAATCGATCACGCGGCGGCGCGGCGTCCCTTTGAGGCGCGCCAGCGTAATATGAGGGGTGTATTTGCGACGCTCCGGCTCCAAGCCCGCACGCTGCAATGCGCTTTCGATTTTGCGCTGCAAATGGAGAAGTGCGTCGTTGCTGGATACCCCGGCCCATAGCGTATGCGGATGCGCTCCGCCGAATTCACCGACGCCCTTTAGCTGCAGAGAAAAAGCGGGCGCCGAAATCGTCGCCAACGCGTCGTCGACCGCGCCGGCAACCAGCCCATCAACCTCGCCTATGAAGCGCAGCGTCACATGAAGTTGTTGGCGCGTGCGCCATTTGGAGCCCGGCACGCCGGCCTCCATCGCCAACAAGGATTGGGCCACATTATCGGGAAGCGAAAGAGCCGCGAATAGACGGATCATCGCCGGCGCAATCTCTCAAGTGGCAGCGAGCGGCGGAATAGCAAGGTCACAGCGGCAAAGCCCATACAGCCAAGCAGCAATGCCAAGCCGAGCGCATATTCGTCGTTGAGCGTATGTGCCGATATATGCACAAGCCACAGATTAGCACCTGCGGACAAAGGCCTTTGGCCGGCAATAGTCGAGCCCGCATAAGCGCCGCACCGGTCAAGACAGCGGCAAGAAGTGTCGGGCCTAAAGATCGCCAAAATACGGCGTTCACCTGCATGAGTTTGCGCCCCATGGCCATCCAAACAAGGACGCCCACATTTGCCCAGGCGCCCAACGCAGTCCCGAGCGCAATACCAACTGCTCCGAGATGGACACCCCAGACAAGGACGATTTTGAGTGCGATGTTGACCACGACGGCGAAGATCGTAGCGCGCACCGGCGTGGCCGTGTCGTGCCGCGCGTAAAATGTCGCCGAGACGATACGCACCAGCACGAAAGCCGGCAAACCAACGCCATACGCCATCAGCGCGTTCGCCGACGTGGCGGCGGCCTCCAAATGAAAGGCACCATGCGCAAACAACGCGCGCATGATCGTCACGGGCACTGCGAAATAGGCGGCCACGAAAGGCAAAGTCAGCAACAGGCCGAAGGCGGCGGCGCGATTTTGCGATTCATAAGCGCTGGCGAATTCGTTCTTGGCGAACCGGTTGGACATTTCCGGCAGGAGCACGGTCCATAGCGCGATGCCGAACATACCGGTGGGCAACTGGTTGATGCGATCGGCATAATAGAGTGCCGTCAGATCGCCCGAGGGCAGGAAGCTGGCGATGACATTATCGATGAAGAGGCTGATCTGAATGCTGGCCGAGCCGATCGTCGCAGCGCCAAGCGCCCAGAGGAACTCCCTCACCTGCGGCGTCCAGCGCGGAAACCTGACGCGCAGACTGCAAATGGCTTCGAGCCGCCGCCCAGGCAATGAAGCCGAGCTGCAGGACGCCGCCTAAAAACACGCCCCACGCTGCCGCATAGGCCGCGTTGGGAAACCAGTGCGCGGCGAGCAATGTCGCCATCATCGCGACATTGAGCAGAATCGACCATGCCGCGGCGGCGGCAAACTTCTCGATCGCATTCAGCATTGCCGAAAGCTGCACCGAGGAAACCGTCATGATCAGATAGGGAAAGGCGATGCGGGCCAGCATAGTCGCCAGATCCATTTGGCCGGGATGCGCCGCAAAGCCGGGCGCCATCGCCGCAATCACGTAGCGCATACCCAGAAGCGCTGCGATCAGCAGGACGATCTGCGCCACGATCTGCCAGGAATAGACCGCGTCGGCGAAGCGTGCCGCCGCCTCCGGGCCCTTCCGGTCGTGCGCAGTTTGGCGAAGCGGGGCAGAAATGCGGCGTTGAAGGCGCCCTCGCCGAAGATGGCGCGGAAATTGTTGGGAAGGCGGAACGCGACCAGAAACGCGTCCGACATCGGACCGGCGCCCAAAACAAACGCCATCAAAATGTCGCGCATAAACCCGGTGACCCGCGAAAGCGCGGTATAGCCGGAAACGGTGAGGAGACGTTTAAACATGGAAAATTCGTAAGAAAAGACTATGTGGCGCCCGATTCAGGCGCGGACAATCTCGCACAACCGCCCGTTTTGGAAGCCTCGCGGCTTGATACAGGAGCGTCACAAGCACGATATTATAGAGCGAAGCGGCCCTTCTAGGGCCGAAAGGAAGGATTTTCTATGGCGGACTACGACTCGAACCGGATCATTCGGGGCCAAGTTGGCGCGCAAGCCGGCGCCATCGACGCTGGGCTGCGGGCTTATATGCTGCGCGTCTACAACTACATGCTGGTTGCCCTGGTGGTGACAGGCTTGACGGCCTACGGCAGTCTATTGGCGCATCCGTCACGACCGACCCGGCAGCCGCCGCTGTCAAACTCCAGAACGGCGTGCTGCTGACCCAGTTCGGCGAGACGCTGTTCGTTTCGCCGCTCCGCTGGCTGTTCATGTTGGCACCGCTGGGCGCTGTGCTCTACATCAATGCCCGTCTTTCGCGGATGAGTGTTGGCGGCGCGCAGGCGGCGTTTTGGGTCTTTGCGGGCCTGATCGGCGTCTCGATGTCGACCATTTTCTTATCTACGCGATGGGCAGCATCGCCGAAGTGTTCTTCATCACGGCAGCGGCGTTCGGCGGCATTAGCCTGTACGGCTACACCACCAAAACCGATCTTTCCGGCATCGGCTCGTTCCTGATCATGGGCGTGTGGGGCCTTATCATCGCGATGGTCGTGAACATGTTCCTGCAGTCGCCGATGATCATGTGGATCATCTCGGTCGCAGGCGTCGGCATCTTCGCCGGACTTACGGCCTACGACACGCAGCGCATCAAGGAAATGTACTCCGTCGGTGACGACGGCACGCTCGCCGGCCAAGAAGTCGATCATGGGCGCGTTGGCGCTCTATCTCGACTTCATCAACATGTTCCAGTTCCTGCTCTATCTCATTGGCAATCGCCGCTAAATCGATAACGTATCACGCCTTAGACGAAGGCCCCGATGGCGACATCGGGGCCTTTTCGATTTGTCGGGCAACGCGTCTAACTGGCGCCATGCAGCATACGCATCGCAGACCTGCGACATGAGGTCTTTGCTGCGTTTCCTTGCCAATATTTCACGAGGTGCCACGAAACTGCCATGTTTGGACCACCCCTTGGCCGCGATCAAAGACGAAGTTGGGTTTGTCGGCTGGTCCGAATTGATGGACGGCCCCGTGACATCAAGCCCCCCAGCCCCCCGTCCGGGGCAGTCTTGATCGGCCAGTCGACTTCTTCTCTTTCTCGCTAGAACCCGAGCTTGTGCAGCATCGCGGCCATCTGTCCGAAGGCACCGCCGACCCCGCCCGTCAGAATCGAAATGCCTGTGCCGATGGCCAGAAACGAAGCAGGCGTATCGCCAAACAAGATGGAAACGGCAAGCGCCGGCACAATGCACAATCCGCCGGCGATCGCCCCGCCCAGCGCGCTGGTGGCATAATTGCGGCCCATCTGCATTCCGTAGAGATAACCGGCACTGGCCGAGATCATCATCCGGCCGAACATCAAAATGCTTCCGGGAATCCACGGAATGAAATGGCCGAGCACCGCCAATACCAGCTGCAAGATCAGTCCGACGATCACGGCGCGTTGCAGAAAACGGCCTACGATGATCATCGAATCTCTCCCGATTTCAGGCAGTCGCTGTCGCATTCGTAACCTTTTCGGGGTTGCGAGCCAAAGGTGATTTCTCTAAGGGGAAAGCCAGCATCCCCGCCGATTGCGTCCCATGATTGAAATTGAAGGTCTGACCAAACGCTTCGGCTCCGTCACGGCGGTGGCCGGATTGAGCTTGACGGTCGGTAAGGGCGAGGTTTTGGGCTTTCTAGGGCCGAACGGTGCGGGGAAATCTACAACCATGAAGATGGTGACCGGATACCTTGCACCAACCGAGGGCAAGGTACGCGTCTGTGGCCACGACGTTGAAACTGCGACAATCGGCGCGCAAGCCGCCATCGGCTATCTGCCTGAAGGCGCGCCTGCTTATGGCGATATGACGGCCCGTCAGTTTCTAGCCTTTATTGCCGAAGTCCGCGGTTTCAAAGGCGCAGAAGCCAAATCGCGCATTGCTACGGCCGTCGAAAAGACAGATCTCTCGCCGGTGCTGGACCAAACCATCGAAACCATGTCGAAGGGCTTCAAGCGGCGTGTGGGGCTGGCACAGGCAATCCTGCACGATCCGCCGGTGTTGATCATGGACGAGCCGACGGATGGCTTGGATCCAAACCAGAAGCATGCGGTGCGAACACTGATCCGTACGATGGGTGCGGAGAAAGCCATCATCGTGTCGACGCATCTGCTGGAAGAAGTGGAAGCGATCTGCACCCGCGCCGTTATCATCGACCGCGGCGCCATCGTAGCGGACGGCACGCCGTCGGAACTTCTCTCCCGCTCGCGCTACCACAATGCCGTGACGCTGTCTCTTCCGGCCGCAGAGGCGGACGTCGCCGCCAAGGGGCTAAGGTCGCTGCCCGCAGTCGCAAGCGTGGACAAAATCGAGCGTAAGGACGACACCATCCAGCTTACCGCATTCCCCAAAGCCGGCGCCCTGCTGGTCGAAGACGTCAGTGCGATGGCGGTTCGCGAAAAGTGGAATGTCAAAGAGCTATATGCCGAGCCCGGCCGCTTGGATGAGGTCTTCCGCGCCATTACGACGAGCGATGCCGACCGCGTGAAGGCTGCGCGCCCATGAACTACGTGCTGCCCATTTTCAAGCGCGAGTTCGCCGCCTATTTCGCGACGCCGCTGGCCTATGTCTTCATTGTGATCTTTCTGTTCGCAATGGGCGCCTTCACGTTTTATGTGGGCCGCTTTTTCGATAACGGCGTCGCCGACCTAAGCGTGTTTTTCGGCTACCACCCCTGGCTCTATTTGTTCCTGGTCCCCGCCCTTTCGATGCGGCTTTGGGCGGAGGAGCGGCGCAATGGGACGATGGAACTTCTGCTTACTTTGCCCATCCCGCTTTGGGCAAGCGTGTTGGGTAAGCACCTCGCCGCTTGGGCTTTCACGGGGATTGCGCTGGCGCTCACCTTTCCGATCTGGCTGACGGTGAATTTCCTCGGTCACCCGGACAACGGTGTGATCCTTGCCAGTTATGTCGGCAGCTTCCTGATGGCGGGCGCCTATCTCGCGATCGGCGCCTGCATCTCGGCGGCGACGAACAACCAGGTCATTGCCTTTGTCGTGAGTGTCGTCGTCTGTTTTCTCTTTACGATATCCGGCGCCCCGCTGGTTCTGGATTTTTTCCGTGCCTGGGCACCGTTGCCGCTGATAGACGCCATCGCCTCGTTCAGTTTCGTCACGCATTACGCTGCGATCACGGCCGGCGTGATCGATTTGCGCGACGTCGTGTTTTTCTTCTCACTGATTGCTCTGTTCCTAGCGGCGAATGTCGTATTGGTCGATATGAAAAAGAGCGGAGGCTGAGATGAAACCCCTCTCCCGCCGTCTTTACGCCATCGCCGCCATCGTGCTCGCCGCTATTGCGTTCGTCGGCTTCAACATCGCCATCGACGCTGGGATTACGACGGCGCGCATCGATCTCACCGAGAACGGGCGTTTCACGCTGTCGCGCGGCACGCGGAATATCATCGACAACCTGCCCGAGCCGGTGACGCTGAAGTTCTTCTATTCCAAGCAAACCGCCACGGATTATGCGCAGACCCGCGCCTATGCCGGGCGCGTGCGCGACCTGCTTCGGGAATATGCGGCCCGCAGCCATGGCAAGATCGTTCTCGAAGAGATCGATCCCGAGCCCTACACGCCGGCGGAAGACGAAGCGACGTCGAACGGTTTGACGGCCGCACCCACCGATTCCGGCGACGTCGTCTATTTCGGACTGGTGGGATCGAACCGTATCGACGGGAAAGAGGCGATTGCCTATTTCACGCCCGATCGCGAGCCGTATCTCGAATATGATATTTCCTCGCTGATTTACCGTTTGGGAACACCAAAGAAACCCAAACTGGCGATCCTATCGACCTTGCCGATGGATGGCGGTGCGGCAGCGATGCAGGGCGGCGCGCGCCCCTATGTGATCTATCAAGAGCTGGCGCAAACTTACGACACGGAGATGCTGGCGCCGGATTTCAAGAGCATTCCCGCCGACGCCGATGTGCTGATGATCCTTCAGCCGGGGGCGCTAAGCGACGCGCAGAATTATGCGATCGATCAATTCGTATTAAAGGGCGGGCGAGCCCTTGTCTTCGTCGATCCTTATTCCGAATTGGCGCAAGCAAACAGCGGCGGCGGCGATCCGTCGATGGCCGGGCCCTCATATTCTTCGTTGCCGCGTCTGTTTCAGGCCTGGGGCATCGGCTTCAACCCCAACAAAGTGGTCGGCGACCTGAATTTGGCGCAGCGGGTGCAAACCTCCAACGACCCGCGCAATCCGGTATCGGTCTATCCCGTCTGGCTGCACCTGACGCCCGATCAGTTCGACGCAAAGGATCCGGTCACTGCCAATCTGCAGTCGCTCAATTTGGCCAGCGCCGGCTCGCTACGTCCCCGCAAAGACGCCACCACCCATTTCGCTTCGCTCATCGGTTCCTCCAACAAAGCCGCGCTGCTCGACGCCGAAGAGGTGCGGATGAACCCCCGTCCCGACGATTTGCTGTCGGCGATCAATCCAACGGGCGCGTCTTTCATCATCGCCGCACGAATCTCGGGACCGGCCAAGACGGCTTTTCCAGATGGACCGCCAGCGGATGCGGGTTTGCCTGAAATCAAAAGCGCAAAGAACATCAATGTCGTGGTGATGGCCGATACCGACATCTTCGACGACCGCTTCTGGGTACGTGTCGAGAATCTCTACGGAAAACAAGTCGCCGCCCCCTTCGCCGACAATGGTGCCTTCGTGATGAATGCCGTGGAGAACCTCATGGGTTCCGGCGATTTGATTTCGCTGCGGACGCGCGCCACGGGTGACCGGCCCTTCACCGTCGTGCGCGAGCTGCAAGCGCGGGCGCAAGCGCAGTTCCAGCAGCAGGAACAAGCGCTGCAGGCGCGTCTGACGGACACGCAGCAACGCTTGCACGATCTCCAGCAAGGCCAAGACGGACGCGGGGTCGGCCTAACCGCTGAACAGCAGCAAGCCATCGAGCGATTCAAGCGCCAGCTCGCCGATACGAGAGCGGATTTGCGCGAGGTGCAGCACAATCTGCGCAAGGATATCGACGCTTTGGGAACGCGCGTTGCGTTCATCAACATCGCCTTGGTACCTCTACTTGTCTCGGCTTTCGCCATTGGGCTGGCGTGGCTGCGCCGCAGGCGCCGCGCACGCGCCATCAAAATATGAGGGCGCGATGGATTTGAAGACCTTCCTCGACGATCCGCGCCGGCGCAATTTGGCGATTTTGGCCGCATTGGCCGCTGCCGGCATGTTGCTGGCGGTCCTGGCGCTGAATCAACGGGCCGATCAAGTGGCCCCGAAATATCCGCCGCATGTGTTCCTGAACGGTCTCGCCGCGGAAGCAACCCAGACGGCCCGCATCCACGTCGTCTCGAAAAAATACGGTGCGTTCGATGTCGCGTTCATTCCGATGAAAGGCTGGGTGCTGCCTGGGCGCGCCAATTATTCCGCGTCGTTCGAAGAGGTGAAGCGCACGCTGGTCGGTCTGGCAGCGCTCGTAACCATCGAGCCCAAAACCGCGCGCCCCGACTGGTTCCATTATGTGGCCCTGGATGCGCCACCCAAAGGAGACGGCACCGCGATAACTCTCAGCGACGCCAAGGGCCGCGTATTGGCTTCGTTGATCGTCGGAAAAACCGAAGACATCGGCGATCCGTCAGGCGGGGTCGGGCTGTTCGTTCGCAAGCCGGACAATTCGCAAAGCTGGCTTGTCGAGAGTGTCTTCGAGCCGCGCGCCAACCCGGCGGACTGGATGGACAAGCAGGTCGTGGATGTGGATCGCGCGCGCATCCAAGAGGTCGATGTCCGGCCGGCGACCGGCCCTGCCTATTCCGTCGGCCGCGCCAAGCCGAGCGATGCGGATTTCTTGCTTGCCCCGATCCCGCATGGCCGCGAGGTCTCGGACCCGAGTGCGCCGGATGGCGTTGCATCCGGTATTGCCGGATTTTCCTTCGATGATGTCCAACCAGCCGGCGGCTTTAACTTTTCAAATGGCGCGTCTCGCATAGTCACCCACACTTTCGACGGCCTGATCGTGACGGTGGATGTCATCAAGCAGGGTCCGGATTATTGGGCCCAAGTTTTCGCCGACGCCGTTCCGGGCAAACAAGCTGCCGCCAAGGAGGCCAACGAAATCAACGCGCATGCGGCGCGCTGGGCCTATAAGCTCGCCGCCTATAAGGGGGCTCAATTGTCGACCCCGCTCGAAGGCTTGCTCAAGCCGAAGGGCACAAAATAGCGCGCTGCCCCTGCGGCGGCGCGACGATCATAGGAAGCGACATGTCGACAATCCCGCCCGCGCGCGTTAATTCCTAGCGCAGCCTCTTGGGGAGGCACGATGGGGCGCTGTGGCTGACGATCTTTTCCTTCGCGACCTTTGGTATCTCGGCGCGCGGTCCGCGACGCTGAAGCCCGGTCAAATGCGGCGCGAGATGCTGCTCGGCGATCCGGTGGTGATCGGCCGCAAGAACGACGGAACCCCATTTGCGCTGCGCGATATTTGTCCGCATCGCGGCGTGCCGCTTTCCGCCGGCAAGATTATGCCCGAAGGCACGGTCGAATGCCCCTATCATGGCTGGCGGTTCAAGTCCGACGGCGTGTGTTCGCTGATCCCGTCGCTGGTCGACGGCCAGGAAATGGATGCGACCAAGATCCGCATACGGGCTTATCCCGTGTGCGAACAGGACGGCTTGATCTGGATTTACATGGCGGCGCCGGGTCATGAAATCCATTCCGCCCACAACCGAACCGCCGAAGGCCGGCATCGAGAACGCCAAACCGCGTTGGGTCGAAAGCCAGACCTTTGCCTGCGGCATCGATCATGCGGTCATCGGACTGATGGACCCCGCCCACGCGCCTTACGTGCATGGCCGCTGGTGGTGGCGGGTCAGTATTCGCGAGAAGGCAAAGAACTACGCGCCGCTGCCCAATGGGTTCGTAATGACCCGTCACAAGCCGAGCAAACAGGCCTACAAGTTCCTTGGCACGGATGTGTCCACAGAAATTACGTTTGAGCTGCCCAGCGCCCGCTTCGAGAACATCTCGGGCACGATCTTAGGCAAACGGGCGGACGTCATCGGATTAACCGTGTGTACACCGCGCGATGCCGAGACGACCGAAGTAACGCAGGTTTTCTACTGGCCGTTCTGGCTGGGTTTTATCCAGCCGTTTTTCATGGCGTTGGGGCCGACATTCCTGGGCGATGACCGCCGGATGGTCGAGCTTCAAAAAGAGGGGCTGAAGTTCAACCCCAATCTGATGCTGATCCAGGACGCCGATCAGCCCGCGATTTGGTACCACCGCCTCAAAAAGGCTTGGTCGGAGTCGGTTGCAAGCGGGAAACATTTCGCCAATCCCGTTCAGGGACGGACGCTGAGGTGGCGGAGTTAGCCTTGGTGCCGAAGCTTGTGCGCCGTGGCAAATGAGGGGTTGCCCCCCGCGCCAGTCACCGCTAAACGATCCCCTTAGCCTACAGACTGGCCGGAAACCGCACGCGTCCCGTGTGCGCCCGATCGCGTGCGAGAGACTATGCCCAAGCGTACCGACATCCATACCGTTCTGATCATCGGCGCCGGGCCCATCGTCATCGGCCAGGCCTGCGAGTTCGACTATTCCGGCGCACAGGCCTGCAAGGCACTCAGGGCCGAGGGTTATCGCGTGGTGCTGGTGAATTCCAACCCGGCCACCATCATGACCGATCCGGATATGGCCGACGCCACCTATATCGAACCGATCACGCCCGAATTCGTGGAAAAGATCATCGCGCGCGAGCGGCCGAATGTGCCGTTGGGAAAAGTGTTCGCCTTGTTGCCGACCATGGGCGGCCAAACGGCGCTCAACACGGCGCTGTCGTTGCGCAAGCGTGGCGCACTCGACAAACACAATGTCGAATTGATCGGCGCCTCGGCGGCGGCCATCGACAAAGCGGAAGACCGCGAATTGTTCCGCCAGGCGATGATGAAGATCGGGCTGGACGTGCCGCGCGGCGTCACGCTGAAAGGCTATCTGCGCCACAAGAAAGATTCGCAGGGCACCTTCCTCTACGACGATCAGAACAATCCGGTGATGGAATTGTCGCCGGAAGCTTTTACGCATGCGCTGAAGGCCCTCGACACTGTGGGGCTTCCGGCCGTGATCCGGCCGTCCTTCACATTGGGCGGGACCGGCGGCGGCATCGCCTATAACCGCGAAGAGTTCTTCGAGATCGTCGAACGTGGGTTAGACGCTTCGCCCACCAACGAAGTGCTGATTGAGGAGTCCGTCCTCGGCTGGAAAGAATTCGAGATGGAAGTCGTGCGCGACAAAGCCGACAACGCCATCATCATCTGCTCCATCGAGAATGTCGATCCGATGGGCGTGCATACCGGCGATTCCATCACCGTCGCCCCTGCCCTCACCCTCACCGACAAAGAGTATCAGCGCATGCGTTCGGCCTCGATTGCCGTGCTGCGCGAAATCGGCGTGGAAACCGGCGGATCGAACGTGCAATTCGCAGTGAACCCGGAAGACGGGCGCATGGTGCTGATCGAGATGAATCCGCGCGTCTCGCGCTCATCCGCTTTGGCCTCGAAAGCCACAGGGTTTCCGATCGCCAAAATCGCAGCGAAACTGGCGGTCGGCTATACGCTCGACGAACTTTCCAACGATATCACCAAGGTCACGCCCGCCGCCTTCGAGCCGACGATCGATTACGTCGTAACCAAAATCCCGCGTTTCGCTTTTGAGAAGTTCCCAGGCGCGGAACCCATCCTGTCGACCGCAATGAAATCAGTCGGCGAAGCGATGGCGATCGGTCGTACCTTTGCGGAATCGGTACAAAAAGCCCTGCGCTCGCTGGAAACCGGTCTCACCGGCTTCGACGAGATCGAATTGGCGAACGAGACCGGCGCGATCCGCGCGGCACTGGCGCGCGCGACGCCGGATCGCTTGCGTTTCGCAGCACAGGCTATGCGTTACGGCTTTCCTTTCGAAGAAATCGTCAGCATCACCAAATACGATCCCTGGTTCCTGCAGGAAATCCAAGAGATTCTTGCAGTCGAGGAACGAGTCCGCAACCAAGGCTTGCCGAATGACACCGATGGCCTTCGCCGTCTCAAATCCATGGGCTTTTCGGATGCGCGGCTGGCCAAGCTTGCGGGGTCGAAGGAAAAGGAAGTCCGGGCCCTGCGGCACAGGCTCGGCGTACGGCCCGTCTTCAAACGCATCGATACCTGTGCCGCGGAATTCGCGGCGCTGACGCCTTATATGTATTCGACGTATGAAAGTCCGGTCGGCGGGGTGGTCGAGTGCGAAAGCCGTCCGACGGACAAAAAGAAGATCATCATCCTCGGCGGTGGTCCCAACCGCATCGGTCAGGGCATCGAATTCGATTATTGCTGCTGTCACGCGGCCTTCTCGCTCTCGGAGCAGGGCTACGAGACCATCATGATCAACTGTAATCCCGAAACCGTATCGACAGATTACGACACTTCGGACCGGCTATATTTCGAACCGCTGACCGCTGAAGACGTTCTGGAGATCGTCGCTACGGAACAGTCCAGAGGCACGCTGGCGGGTGTCATCGTGCAGTATGGCGGCCAGACGCCGCTGAAACTTGCCAACACGCTGGTGGCCGAAGGCGTGCCGTTGCTCGGAACATCCGCGGATGCGATCGATCTTGCCGAGGACCGTAAGCGATTCCAGGTTCTGATAAACGAACTCAAACTGAAACAGCCGCGCAATGCCACCGCGATGACCGCGGAGGAAGCGTTCGACGCGGCCCGCGCCATCGGCTATCCAATCATCCTGCGTCCCTCCTATGTGTTGGGCGGGCGCGGTATGGTGGTCGTCAATGACGAGGCGCAGCTCAAGTCGACGCTGCAATCGGGGGAGCTATTCCGCATTTCGGGCGACAATCCCGTGTTGATCGACGGCT
This sequence comes from uncultured Alphaproteobacteria bacterium, assembly GCA_963822275.1. Lineage (GTDB taxonomy): Bacteria > Pseudomonadota > Alphaproteobacteria > Micropepsales > Micropepsaceae > Rhizomicrobium. The sequence goes on along the minus strand of CAWGHR010000026.1, from coordinate 21,594 downwards.
TCCTCAACCACGCCACCGAAATCGATGTCGATGCGATCGCCGATCAAACAGGCGACGTGTTTATTGCCGGCATCATGGAGCATATCGAAGAGGCCGGCGTGCATTCGGGCGATTCCGCCTGTGCTATCCCGCCCCACTCGCTGAAATCCGCGACTATTAAAGAAATCGAGCGCCAGACTGTCGCACTGGCGCGCGCCTTGAAGGTGCGCGGATTGATGAACGTGCAATATGCCATCCAAGGCGACGACATCTTTCTGCTTGAGGTCAATCCACGCGCCAGCCGCACCGTGCCTTTCGTCGCCAAGGCTATCGGGCTTCCGGTTGCCGCCATTGCGGCGCGCGTCATGGCGGGCGAACTGCTGAAGTCCTTTGCTCTGACCCACACCAAACGGAACTATATCTGCGTGAAAGAAGCGGTGTTGCCTTTCGCACGATTCCCTGGTGTCGACACGATCCTTGGCCCGGAGATGCGTTCCACCGGCGAGGTCATGGGGCTCGACGCAAATTTTGGCCGCGCCTTCGCCAAAAGCCAGATTGGCGCTGGCCTGAAACTGCCGACCGCGGGAACCGTCTTCATTTCGGTAAAGAACGACGACAAAAACGACGCGATCGGCCCCGCCCGCGCGTTGATCGGCATGGGGTTTCAGATTTTGGCGACACGCGGCACCGCCAAAGCGCTGCAAGCGGTCGATATTCCTGTCAAGCGCATCAACAAGGTGCTGGAAGGTCGTCCGCATGTCGTCGATGCAATTAAGAATGGCGAAGTGCAACTCGTGTTCAATACCACCGATAGCTTGCAGGCCATGACCGACTCGGCATCGATTCGCAGGACGGCGCTGACGATGAAGGTTCCCTACTACACGACCATGGCTGGGGCGGCGGCCGCGACCGAGGCTATCGCAGCTTTGCGCGGCGGGTCCCTTGAAGTCGCCCCGCTCCAGTCTTACTCTTTGCTAGCGCCAAGTCTCTGACTGAGGCAAAAAGTATAGGCGCCACAAGGAATTAGGCAAATTCCGTGAGATTCGCACCCCGGCCGGGTTGCTTACGCGAGGCCGGTGGGCGCAGTTTTTGCGGGTAATAGGATATCTAAGTGCCATGGAACGCATACCCATGACAGCGTCGGGCTATAAGGCCCTGGAAGAAGAAATCAACCTTCTAAAAACGGTTGAGCGCCCATCGATCATCCGGATGATCTCGGAGGCGCGCGCGCACGGCGATCTTTCCGAGAACGCGGAATATCACGCGGCGAAGGAGCGTCAAGCCTTCATCGAAGGACGGGTCATCGAACTTGAGGACAAGATCGGCCGCGCCGAAGTGATCGACGTTTCGAAGCTTTCCGGCTCGACGGTGAAGTTCGGCGCGACGGTGACGATGGCCGATGAGGACACCAACGCAAAACGCAAATACCAAATCGTTGGCGATCACGAGGCCGACGCGAAGAGTGGCCGCATCTCCATCTCCTCGCCCATCGCCCGTGCGCTGATCGGCAAGTCCAAAGGCGACACGGTTGAAGTTTCGGCGCCAGGCGGTGCACGATCCTACGAGATTCTCAAAGTAGAATTTGTCTGAGACCGGTTCGGTTTATTCGCTTCCGGCAAAGACCATCGCGCCGGGGCAGCTCGGGCGCCGTGCTTTCTTGTGTCTTCGGATCGACATATCAATCCGACCACGAATGTCGCCACGAATTTCGTCACTTGGTCTCTCCGTGCTTGGGAATGAGTTTCTCGATGGCATCGAGATAAGCGACGAAAGCACTGCGTCCCTTGTCCGTCAGCGCCACGCGCGTCAGCGGCTTACGGGCGCTGTAGGTTTTTTCGATCGCGACATATTGGGCTTCCTCCAACTTACGCAGATGCACGGAGAGATTGCCGTCGCTCGCTTGCAGCGCAGCTTTTAGTTCGTTGAAGTCGGCGGTTCCGCTGCCCGACAGATAAGCCATCACCCCCAGGCGCAACCGCCCATGGATGACCTCATCGATCGTGGTGATGTCGAACGCGCTCATTTCGGCCTCAGCGAGGCTCTTCGGACATCAGCTTAAGGCCGGGGACCGTGAGTAGGATCAGGAGCGCGGCGCCCATTGTAGCCAACTGCGCGGGGTTGTTCGTTAACGCAGCCACGCCGACCGCAAACACAAACGACGCCCCAGCCGCGAGATACATCCAGGGTCGACGCGCCATCACGGCGCTCAATCCCCACGAGATGCCGTAGAAGATGAAGATCATCGGGATGTAAGCGTAGAACAGGTCCGGCGAGTGTGTGATAGACGCCGCAACCGCTGTCGTGGCGTATGCTATCAAGACGCCGATCGCGTTGGCAGTCCATGCGATTCCGAACACAATATTTGAGGAACTGGCCGCCGCCGCATGCCTGCGGGAACGCAGCCCGAACCACAGGGCGAGCCAGACGACGGCAAAGACGACGAACGCGCCGCACCAGATCCAACCCGTTTGCGAACCGTCTATCGCCAGCCTGCCGGTCATAGCGGCCCACTGCATAAAGCAGGTGATTGAGAAAACGACTCCCGCCGCCGCCAGGAACGCGCCCCCTAGAATCGAGCCTCTGCGCCCCTGCTCCGCGAGTTGACGCATATAGGAAATGTCTTCTCGGACGTCTGACATGGCTTGGTCTCCTCAATGTGCCTTTACTAGCATCGTCTACTTTGTTTTGTAAAGTACTTTAATATGTGACAAACTGACCGATATTCCAATGCCGGGCCGGCATCCCAACATTTTGATCGTATTGCATCTTTCGATTCCCTCTGGGCATGTCACTGTCGCATTTGCGATTCAAACGGGGGGTCCTGTGAGTTCGCCAACCACAGTCAAGCGCGTAACCGAACTCACGCTGAGAGGCCTTGTCCTCGGTGTGCTCATCACGCTCGTCTTCACGGCGGCCAATGTTTATCTCGGATTGAAGGTGGGGCTGACATTTGCGACTTCGATCCCAGCCGCCGTGATTTCGATGGCGGTCCTGTCGGCATTCAAGAATTCCTCCATCCTAGAAAACAACATCGTGCAAACTGTCGCCTCGGCGGCGGGTACACTTTCATCGGTTATCTTTGTGCTGCCCGGCCTCGTGATTGTCGGATACTGGACGGGCTTCCCCTTTTGGACGTCATTCTGGATTTGCGCCTCGGGCGGCGTATTGGGCGTGCTGTTCACGATCCCTTTGCGACGGGCGATGGTGACAACCTCCGACTTGCCCTATCCCGAAGGCGTGGCCGCAGCGGAAGTTCTCATTGTTGGGGAACAGGCCCGACAGGCGGCAAAGGGCGAAGCGCCTCCTGAGACAAAGGAGGGTCTGCTCGCGGTGATCTACGGCTCGATCGCATCGCTCGCGCTTGCAGCGTTTACGGCCACCAACATAGGCGCTGCCACGGTGACGGGCTTCTTTCGCGTCGGGCGCGGCGCGGGTGGTTATGACATGGCCTATTCGCTGGCGCTTCTCGGCGCCGGATATCTTGTCGGCATTTCGGTCGGTGCCGCGATGTTGCTGGGCCTTTTGATCGCGTGGGGCGCAGCCGTTCCATTCCTAACCATGATCACACCGCAGGGCGCAATGCCGCTCGGCGACTTCGTACATTCCGTATGGCTGCACAAGGTGCGGTTCATCGGTGCCGGAATGATCGCTGTGGCGGCCATCTGGACGTTAACGAAACTGGCAGGGCCCGTCCTGCGCGGGGTGATTTCCACGATGGCCGCATCGCGCAGCAAAGCCGTCGCAGGCGATACAAGCGATGTGGACATGGGACCGCTCTGGATCGGGCTTCTAACAATCGCCTGTCTCATCGTTATCGCCTGGCTGCTCCAAACGTTCCTTGTCGGAACTCCCCTTGCCGGAATGACCTCAAACCTTGTTGCGACAGCGGTTCCATTCATCTTCTTCGGCGGGTTCCTTGTGGCAGCGATTTGCGGCTACATGGCGGGCCTGATCGGCGCGTCCAACAGCCCGCTTTCTGGCGTTGGCATCCTGGCGATCGTCGCTTGCGCCTTCCTGTTCGTTGCAGTGGCAAACGCGACCGCCGAAGCGCGAGGCGCGCTGGTAGCCTATGCCTTGTTCGCGACTGCCATCGTTTTTGCTATAGCGACAATTTCGAACAACAACCTTCAGGACCTGAAAACGGGGCAACTCGTCGGCGCGACGCCGCGCGCCCAGCAATGGGCGCTAATCGTCGGCGTGATAGCGGGCGCAGCCGTCATCCCGCCTGTATTGAACCTGCTCAATCAAGCCTATGGATTTGCCGGTGCGGCTCGCCTGGCAACCGCTGTGGCCCAACCTCTGGGAGCACCGCAGGCCAACCTGATCTCCGCGCTGGCGCAAGGTGTGATCGAGCACAAGCTGGATCTCGGCATGCTCGGCATCGGGGCCGTGCTGGGTGTCGCAATAATCCTGCTCGACGAGTTCCTTGGGGCGCGAAAGATGCTGCGCCTGCCGCCTCTCGCGTCGGCATCGGCATCTATCTTCCCATGTCTGCAACCTTGCCGACCGTCATCGGTGCGCTTATCGGATTTGTCTACGACCACTGGGCAGATCGCCGTACGAAATCGCCGGAACATGCCAAACGGCTCGGTGTTCTGGTCGCCTCGGGCATGATCGTGGGCGAGAGCCTGTTCGGCGTGCTGCTGGCCGGATTGATCGTCGCATTTTCAACCGATGCGCCGCTCGGGCTGGTACCTGATAATTTTGCGCCTGCGCCCTATATCGGTTTGGCGGCGTTTGCGGGACTCATCATCGTGCTCTATGGCTGGATGATGCGGCGCGCCTCGAAGTGACGCAAAACGCCGCACGCTTGTGCAGCGATTCGGCGTCTGCCGGGCCGGGACCATCCTGCGCTATTTGCTTGCGGCCCACTTTGATTTGGATTTCAGGGCCTTATACTAAGCGGGACGCACTCGGGCTGGACTCATGGCGAACATCGCGCTCGTAGACGACGACAAGAACATCCTCGCCTCTGTTACCATGCTGCTGGAACAGGAGGGCTATCACGTCCGCACCTTTACCGACGGCGCATCGGCCTTGACCGCACTCAGCACCGCGCCGCCCGACCTCGCCATTCTCGACATCAAGATGCCGCGCATGGACGGGTTGGAGCTGTTGCGGCGGCTACGTCAAAATGCCGATCTGCCGGTGATCTTTCTCACTTCGAAGGATGAGGAGATCGACGAATTGATGGGGCTCAACGCCGGTGCCGACGACTATATCCGTAAGCCCTTCTCGCAGCGTTTGTTGCTCGAACGGGTCAAAGCCGTGCTGCGCCGCGCCGAAGCGCATAAAGGCGGCGTTGCCGGCCCCGAAGGGAAAAAGGAAGCCCTGACGCGTGGCAAACTCGGCCTCGATCCGCAGCGTCATGAATGCACCTGGGAGGGAAAGCCGGTGCGGTTGACTGTGACCGAATTTCTTATCCTGCAATGTTTGGCGCAGCGCCCCGGCTTCGTCAAAAGCCGCGACAGCCTGATGGACGCAGCCTATGACGATCAGGTCTATGTCGACGACCGCACGATCGACAGCCACATCAAGCGCCTGCGCAAGAAATTCAAACAGGTCGACGACAATTTCGAAGCGATCGAAACGCTTTATGGGGTCGGCTACCGCTATCGTGAATAGCGCTCCGCAGCTGATGGCAAGATGATGCTGGGCTCCCATCCGCGCCACTCGGTTCTGCGTCAACGCATCGTTCTTATTAACACCGCGGTGTTCCTGATCTTGATCGCCGGCGTGGTCTGGGTGCAGTCGAGCCGCGTCGGTCTGGTCGACGAACGATTGACAGGCGTCGAGGAACAAGCGCGCATCGTCGCCAACACGCTTTCCGAATATTCCACCAACAGCGATACGCGCTCGCTCAATGTCGACGATGCGGCGCCGTTGTTGCGCGAGCTTCTGGCGCCAACGCGACTGCGTGCCCGTCTCTACGACACCGACGGCAATTTGATCATCGATACGCGCAACCTGCTGGCCCGCAACATCGTCCAGACTTCCGAACTGCCGCCGATCGATGAATGGAGCCAATTCAAACTAGGCGTCGTGCGCCTATATGACGGCGTCATGGGCGTGCGACCTTTCACCAAACTCGACCCTTATTTCGAGGCTGGCAAAGACGGGCGCGTTTACAAAGAAGTCGATGCGGCGTTGAGGGGGGAAATTGCCACCGCGGAGCGCGTCGACGAGCAAAACAAACTTGTTCTTTCGGTGGGGGTGCCCATTCAGCGATTTCGCGCGATCTACGGCGTACTTTTCGTCTCGACCGAAGGCGGCGATATCGACGATATTCTGCGCGAAGAACGCACCACCCTGCTTGAGGTGTTTTTGTTGGCCTTTGTGGTGATGATCGTGTCCTCCGCCTATCTTTCCGGCACAATCGCCAATCCGGTTCAGCGTCTGGCCGAGGCCGCCGATCGGGTGCGAAGCGGCCGCGGTGGGCGCGAAGTCCTACCCGATATTCCCGACCGCAATGACGAGATCGGCGATCTCTCGCGCAGCCTTTCGGCAATGACTCGCGCTTTGTACGATCGCATCGATGCCATTGAAAGCTTTGCGGCCGACGTGGCGCATGAATTGAAGAACCCGCTGACATCATTGAAGAGTGCGGTGGAAATGTTCTCGCGTGCCGCCGACGATGAATCGCGCACCCGGTTGATGGCCATCGTACGCGCTGATGTAAAGCGTATCGACCGTCTCATCACCGATATTTCCGATGCCTCTCGCTTAGATGCGGAACTCAGTCGCGAAACCAGCGAACCTGTCGATATCGCACATCTGCTCGAAACCATCGCCGAAGTGTATCGCTTCACCGAAATTCCGCGCGGCGTGACGCTGGCGCTCGACCTTCAGTTGCCGCCCGACGCCATTGTCATGGGCCGCGACGAACGTCTCGCCCAAGTCGTCCGCAACCTGATCGACAATGCTGTATCGTTCAGTCCCGATAGCGGGATTGTGAAGGTTTCCGCTAGTGCCGAGGGAAGCACAGTTCGCATCATCGTCGACGACGACGGGCCGGGCATTCCACCCGAAAATCTCGAAACCGTGTTCGAGCGCTTTTATACCGAACGGCCCAGCGAGCACGGGTTCGGAAAAAATTCCGGTCTGGGCCTATCCATAGCACGCCAGATTGCCACTGGACTTGGGGGGCTCATCTGGGCAGAGAACCGTGCGCAAGGCGGCGCACGCTTCATCGTTCAACTGCCTCTGTCCCGTATCCCCCTATGAAAACATCCTGCGTCAATATTCACGCCACGTGCGTCCGCCTCGGCCGTGCGGGGCAAGCCTTTGGCGCGCCATCGGATATCGGTATTCTGCTGCTTGGCGCGAGCGGCGCTGGTAAGTCGGATATCGCGCTACGGCTGATTGCCGGCGGAGCAACCCTCGTCGCGGACGACCGTGTCGAACTTTTCGTGTTGCACCACATGCTTTGGGCACGGGCGCCCCGGTGCGGCGCCGGGCTGATTGAGGTTCGCGGCGTCGGCATCGTTAAACTTCCCCATGCGGCGCGTGTCGGGATCGGTCTTGTCGTCGAACTGGAACAGGGCATTACGCGTCTTCCAAAGCACCGCCGTTATCGGGTTCCTGCGGCTCTCGGCCTAACCAAAAGCGCCGCACCGCCTATTGTTAAGGTCGCCCCCTTCGAAGCCTCCGCTCCGGCCAAAATTGCCCTGGCGGCGGCCGCTTACGCCTGCGACTTGCATCGCGACCATATCAACCCCATTTAGAGCTTCCCTCTCGCCGCGGGCTTGCTATCGTTCGGCCCGCAAACGGATAGACCCATGATCGGCATTGTCCTTGTTACCCATGGCCGCCTGGCCCAGGAATTCATCTCGGCCATGGAGCATATGGTTGGCCCGCAAACCCATTTGCGCGCCGTCTGCATTGGACCGGAGGACGACATCGAGCGGCGGCAACGCGAGATCGCCGCAGCCGTCAAATCGGTCGATCTGGGAAAAGGCGTGGTCGTCGCCACCGACATGTTTGGTGGAACACCTTGCAACATATCGCTGACGTTGCTCGAAAAGGGCAAGATCGAAGTGCTGGCGGGCGTCAACCTGCCAAGCCTCATCAAATTGGTCGACGTCCGCACCAGACTGCCGTTGGAACAGGCCGTTAAAGAAGCAATCGACGCGGGGCGGAAATACATGCGTGCGGGTTCAGCCGATCTGGCGGGCGCCGGGGTCTGACGCGATGCCCGACGGAGTACGGCGCTCCGCCGTCGCCAAAATCACCAATAAGCGAGGGCTGCACGCTCGTGCGTCCGCCAAGTTGGTCGAGGCTGCGGCACGTTTCAATTCGACAATCACCGTCAGCAAAGACGGTCAATCCGTCAATGCCCGCTCAATCATGGGCCTGATGCTGCTCGCCGCAAGTCTTGGCAGCGAAGTCGAAATAGCAGTAGACGGCGACGACGCCGAAGACGCCCTCACGGCCATCCTGGCATTGATTGCGGCCAAATTCGGCGAAGAATAAACGCCTACTTCACATTGTCGGTGGCACGAATGAATGCCGCGACGTTGTCATGAATTTCCTTCAGGGATTCCTCATGCGCATAAACCATGTGGCCTGAGCGGTAATAGTGATATTCGATGTTGCCCATCATGCTTGCGGGGATCGGCAGATGATGATCCTCGTACCAGCCTTCGTAATAAGGCGTTGCTAGATCGAAATACCCGCCATTGACCATCACTTTGAGGTCCGGATTGTATTTCATCGCGCTGGCAAGGTCGGGCATGACATTGGTCGAGCCTGGAAATGCGAAACCGGCCCCGGGCTGCTGGTGCTTGAAGTCCCAATATTTGAAGACGTTGATTTCCGGCTGATAGACCAACCCTTCCCCGTATTTCAGATCGCTACGGACATAGGCGTTGAAGGCCGAAACATAAGCTGAGCTGATCGCCGCGGATTGCGGATCGTAGTCCGCCTCCTTGCTCAGCGGATCCATCGTCGGGCCCGAAAAGCGCGTGTCGAGACGGCCCGTGGTCATGTTTGCCGAATCCTGCAGGTTCTTCTCGAATTCCCCGCCATTGATGCGCAAATCGGCCTTCAAAATATAGGCAACGGAAAGGCCGGTATATTCGTGCAATTTTTCCGCGACGGCTGCGCGCTCCTTCGGGCTGAGGCTCAGGCCGACGGAAAGCGCCCGCGCATAATCGGTCATGGCAAAGCGTTCGACTTTCTGCACAAACGCAACAAGATCATCGGGCTTTTTACCCGGCAATTTGTTGTGGTACCACGCCGTTGCCGCGTAAGTCGGCAAGCCCAATTCGTAAGGCAGATCCACACCCGGATTGGTTTCCGCGCCATCGACGTCTAGGTCGAAGTTTAGGATCTGCGACAACAGAATCACGCCGTTGAAATCGATGTCGTCTTCCGTTTCCAGCTCGTTCACCACGACCGAGGCGCGCGGTGTGCCATAGCTTTCGCCGAACAAATATTTGGGCGAATTCCAGCGGCCATATTTCGACAAAAACTGTTTGATGAACGCCGCGAAAGCGTGCGCGTCTGGGTCGACGCCGTAGAAGGCTTTCTCCTTGTCCTTGCCGGCGATGCGGCTGAAACCCGTACCTGGCGCGTCGACGAACACGAGATCGCTGGCGTCGAGCAAGGAGTAATCGTTGTTCACCAATTGGTACGGCGCTGCAGGCGTATGCGTGTCGTCGTTGGTCTTTACGCGTTTGGGCCCGAAGGCGCCCATGTGCAGCCATACCGTGGAGGAACCGGGGCCACCATTGAACAAGAAGGTAATCGGACGCGAACCAGGGCTCGCACCTTTGCGGAAATAGGCGACGTAGAACATCGAGGCTTCCGCCGTCGGATTGTCGGCATCGATTTTGCCTTTGTCGTCCGGATTGGGGGGAACATCGTCATAGTCTTTGGGATGAACGACGAGCGTTCCCGCCACGGCGTCATAAGAGACGCTGCCAAAGCCTATATGAACCGCACCGCTTGTCCTGACCTCACCCGGCTGGAAATAACGCGTTTTGGGGGGTGCCTTGTCCTTGTCCGCATCCGTCGCCGCGATCTTGGCAGCAAACGCCGCCGTTCCAACAAACACAGCCGCAATAATCACAACATTGACGATTTTCATCCCAGTCCCCAGAGGATTCGACGCTGCGATGGTTACACAGACGAGCGTCGGTGCAAATCGTATGATGCGTGACGGCCAGTCATAAATACGTGATAGGCCCTGGGACCTGCTATTTCGCCACCATGCCCATCAAAGCGAGCGCATTACCGTCCGGGTCCTTAAAGGAGCGAAGTTTTAGATCGTGCGTCGCCGTGCTCTGCACAATTTGCGTAGGTCCGAGAAACTTGATGCCTTTCGCCGCCAACGCCTCCCCCAGGACATCGATGTCCGGGGCATCGAAATAGACTATCGACCCGCCGATGGGTTGGTCGGCCCCCAGGCCGACCATCAGGCGCAGTCCCGCGAGCTGGAAAAACAACATTCCACTGACTTCGAAGAGCAGCGGTAAGCCGAGCGTGTCGCGATAGAACCGCTTGGAGCGTTCCAGATCGCGGCTGGTCAGCCCCACCTGGATGAGCCCCCGCCCATCCAAGCTGTCTTTGGTCTTGGTTTCCATGAGATCTGCCTTTCCTTGCAAGCTGCAGTGCCCTACTGTTCGGTCATCACATTGTTAGGTATGCTAACAATCCATGCCTTTTCGGATCTGTCAAGTGACACGGAAGAATTCCTCCAATTTCGAGCCGACCGCCGATGCGCTCCACAGTGCCGCGATCAAACTGCTTCGCTACGTGCGCAAGGAGGACGGTGCGGCAGGCGTAACCGGCGCGCAGCTTTCGGTCTTGTCGGTTCTGGTTTTCGCGGGGCCGCAGACTCTCGGGACGCTGGCGGCAGCCGAACAAGTCCGCCCGCCTACGATGTCTCAAATGGTTGCGGAACTCGAGCGCAAAGGTCTCGCATTACGTCAACCGATCGATCGGCGTTCCATCCGAATCTCGGTAACCGAAAAAGGCCGCCGCCTTCTGGAAGCAGGACGAAAACGGCGGCTGGCACGCTTGTCTGAGGGGCTGTCACGGCTTCCTGCGCGGGACGTCGAGATGCTGCATAAGGCGGCGGCGTTAATGCTCAAAATCACAGACGTCCCACATCAGAATGAGACTGCGTCCGCTTAAATGGTTCTCAATCCGCGTGCCGCGAACAGATCTCTAACCCGATCGACAAGCTCGTCGGGTGGAGGCAGCGTTTCCTTCAACGTATAGGGAAGACCGAGAGCCTCCCATTTGACTTCGCCCTTTTTGTGGAACGGCAGGACCTCAACGCACTCCACATTACCCAGATCGCAAGCATAAGAAGCCAGCGATGCGATGGACTTTAGATCGTCCGTCAAGCCCTCCACGAGCACGTAGCGCAGCCATACCGGCTTACCTATCGCCGCAAGTCTTTCGGCAAAGCGCCTTGTCGGCCCCAGCGCCCCTCCGGTCAGCCCTTCATAAGTATCGCGATCAAAGGATTTTATATCGAGGAGCACTAGATCGGTCGCATCCAACAGTGCGTCCGTGGCACTAGCACCGAGGAACCCCGAGGTATCGAGCGCGGTGTGCAGCCCCACACTTTTGCATCCTTGAAACAGAGCGGTGAGGAATTCCGGTTGCTCCAAAGGCTCGCCGCCGCTGGCCGTGATACCGCCACCCGCGCGTTGCAAATACCCGCGATATTCGCCGATCTGCTTGAGCAGATCGCCCACGGGCATCTTTTTGCCGTCGGGCATGTTCCACATTTCGGGGTTGTCGCAATATTGGCAACGCAAGGTACAACCCGAGAGAAACACGACAAAGCGGGAACCGGGACCGAACACAGCGCTGCTCGTTGCCACGGAGTGGATATAACCCTCCGTGCCCATATTCACTCTGTTGTTTGTTACGCTCATAACATCCAAATGCAGAACGTTCCTACGATCACGCCTTGCTGCGGTCAGAATGAAGCAAATGAGGTGCCATAGAAGATACGTATTTTCCACGAGGGGAATTCCGGGATGGAATGTGACGCGACGAATGCGCGCATTGCATTTTTCTCGTACCATTCGTTGCCGAATGCTTTTCCCGCTCGATTGTGTGGTTCTCAATTGCACGGACTGCGGGGCCAAGGCACACTGGAAAACAGGCTTGCGAGGGGGGACCATGCGCGCGATCGCAGCAGTGTTCTTGCTGGCGTTTGTTGCATCTCAAGTTCCGGTTGTTGCCGACACTGCCTCGCCCAAAATCGTTGAGGCACATCCCGCCTTGTGGCGCGTCCAATCTCCGCACGGAACGGTCTATCTTTTCGGATCGGTGCACCTTCTGCCGCAAAATGTGAATTGGCACACCGCGGAAGTGAACCGTGCGATGCACCGCGCCAGCGTCTTCGTGTTCGAAATTCCCATCGACGATGCGGCCAAAGCTCGAGTCCAAACACTCATTGCGACAAACGGCTCACTTCCTGCCGGGCAAAGCTTACGCGGCATGCTGCCGTCGGAGTCGCAGAAGGATTATGACAAGGCCCTGGCATATCTCGGCATTCCCAAAGCGGCGCTCGACACAAAGCGGCCTTGGCTGGCGTCTCTTGTGCTCGATACGATCGTGCTCATGAGGCGCCAACAATGGGCGGCTTTCGGCGTGGACGTTATTATGACGGGAGAAGCCAAGGACGCCGGCAAGAAACTTCGCTACCTCGAAAACCTCAACCAGCAAATCCCGCTGCTCATGCCCCTGGATCCCAAGGTGGAGCTCGAGGACTTCGAAGTCGAACTGAAAGAGATCGAATCGGCTGACCAAGAGCTCAACACGATGACAAAAGCTTGGGAGACTGGCGATGTGAATACGATCGCAGAATTTAATAGCCACGACTTCGAAGGACGCCCCGAAGCGCGCGCCGTTTTTCTTGACAATCGCAACCATGCCTGGGTGAAACAGATCGAAGCCATGCTGCGCGAACATAAGACCTTTTTCATCACGGTCGGCGCCGGCCAATTGGCTGGAAAAGCGGGCGTGCCGGCGCTGCTGCGCGCAGACGGCTATAAGGTGGATGGGCCGTAGAGCGAGTTGGGACCGGATTGACCCGCTGCGCCGGAGGCATTTTGGGGTTGTGGGCCGGGTTCAAGGCGGCCGCGCATAAACCCTGCCCGCGTTGCATAATCCCTAACGGCGGAGGCGTTTCTATCCCAAAAGATCACGTTCCAGCAGGGCGACTCCGTCCGGACATAAGATTCACCGGACGATCGGCGGATTGCTAATTTGGAATTTGTTTTGCGTGGAATACCACAAATAAGAGACAAATTTCACAATACCACTCCCCCCAAGTGCTGGGCGCTTCGCATAACTTCATCGACACTCTCCGCCATATTCCTTACCCGCCGTTTACCAAATGTTTCCGGCTCCGGTTGGAACACACTGTTTATTCACCATAAAGCCGCAAAATGGCAGCCCTTTTGAAGGGTCAAGCTGAAGGCCGCGATGTCCAACAGGCGCGCAGGTGCGGCAGAAACATCTAGAGGCGGGCACCCTTGGTCCCTGCCCCGCGAGCGCATGGCCCAACGGCAGGCGATCATTGAAGTTGCGTTTCGCCTTGCAAACGAAAAAGGCTTTGAGGCGCTAACCCTGGGTGCGGTGGCCGAAGCCGCGGGCATCGCGCGCGCGGCGCTTTATGGCCATTTCGGTTCTAAGCGCGAGCTCCTGTCGCTTCTGCAAGGCGCTCCGCAAGCCGCCGTGGAGAAAGCCGAAGCCCGGGCCGAGGCGGATGAGAAGCCGGAAATATCTCCGATAAAGGACAAACCCGTCCGCGCAGAAAGCGCGAAAAGGGATGCCATCCCGCCCGATCCCCTGCAGCCACGCACAGCCCAGAAGGCGAACGACTACGACAGCAATATGCGCAAGCAGGCCCAGACGCTTGGCGAGTTGTCCAAACGCATAATCATCCCGAAATCAATGATGACGGGCGGAACCGACTCCGCTATCGCGCGCCTCGAAATGCGTATCGGCGTAATCGAACAGTCCTTTGCAGCCACTGAAAAGCGCATCGCCGGGAATGCGGAGGAATTGATTAAGCGCATCGATTCCGTGGCCGAAGCGTCACAGAAACTGCGCGAGCACTTTGATGGATACGAGAATCGTCATCAATACGCGCTCGCTGAAATGCGCCTCGACATCCACAACCTGGCGAACGTCGCCAAACCAGTTCCTGTTACCAAACAGCGCGATATGCCATCTGAGCACCCGGCTTCACATATTGCGGCACAAGAATTGTCGGGCAACGACCACGCCACCCAAGACAAAAAGCCGGCAGATGACAGGGCTGAGAGCACGCCGCCCACCGAGCCTCGTCAACTCGCTTATTTGTCCTTGGCGCGCCACGCGGCAGCTGTTGCGGCGGAGGTCGAGGCGGCGACATTGGCAAATGCAACGGCCAAGCGTTGGCATGTGCGGCACTGGCTGCTAGGCGCAGCGGTTTTTGCCGCAGCGCTCGTTCTTGTCGCCATTTATGCACATTCCGGCGTTACGGCAGGCGCCAGTGCCTCGCCTAAGCCGATGCAGCATCCTCCGTCCCCCTCGGAGACGTCCCGCGCGGAACTGATCCATGGATTGGTACTGCTCGAAGGGATCGGCCAACGGATAGACTTGAACGGCGGCGTGAGATGGATCGAACGCGCCGCCAAAGACGGCCAACCCGTCGCTGCAGAGTATCTAGGAACGCTTTACGCGGCAGGGACCGGCGTCGACGCAGACATGGCGCAAGCTGTATATTGGTTCCAAGAGGCAGCCCAGCGAGGCAATGTGGCCGCAATGGCCAATCTCGCAAAAGCCTATGCCGGCGGCTGGCCGGGAAATACAAATTACCCGAGAGCCGCGCGCTGGTTCTACGCTGCGGCCCGTTTCGGAGACAAGGACTCCCAGTTCGATCTGGCCATTCTATATGAACGAGGCCTCGGCGCCGAGCGCAGCGCCGGCGATGCATATGCTTGGTATTCGATCGCTGCAGCGCAAGGCGATCGCGAAGCCGCAATGCGCATGTCGGCTCTCGCCGCCGAGCTTCCCCCCGAAGTGCTTCGCGAGGCGCAGCGGTTCGCGGCGGTTTTTAGGCCTTCCGCCAGCAATCCCGCCACCAATCAGGTGCCGGGAATGCTCGTATCGCATGCGGTTGCTGCAAACGCGCCTGAGCCATACAGATAAAGATATGCGTATTTCTTTATATCCTCCTTGCCTGTCCCTAAAGCCGCTGCTATATCCGGCGCGCTTTTAGAGGACCGCACCCATGCCCGCTTCGAACGACTATATCGTCAAAGATATCGCTTTGGCCGATTGGGGCCGCAAGGAGCTGGATATTGCCGAGACAGAAATGCCCGGCCTCATGGCGACACGGGACGAATTCGGGCCATCACAGCCGCTTAAAGGCGCGCGTATCGCCGGCTCGCTCCATATGACGATCCAAACCGCCGTGCTGATCGAAACCCTGAAAGCGCTGGGCGCGGATATCCGCTGGGCTTCTTGCAATATCTATTCGACGCAGGACCATGCGGCTGCTGCGATCGCCGCAAACGGCACACCCGTCTTTGCCATCAAAGGCGAGAGCTTGGAAGATTATTGGGATTACACGCACCGCATCTTCGAGTGGGCCGATGGCGGCACGCCGAACATGATCCTGGATGACGGCGGCGACGCCACGCTTCTGATTCATCTTGGTGTCCGCGCCGAGAAGGGCGATGTCGCATTCCTGGAATCGCCCGACAGCGAGGAAGCCGAAGTGCTTTTTGCCTCGATCAAGAAGCGGCTCAAGAGCAGCCCCGGCTTCTACGGCAAGATCGCAAAAAACATCCGCGGCGTGACGGAAGAAACCACCACGGGCGTTCACCGGCTGTATGAAATGCACAAGAAGGGCCAGCTTTTGTGGCCCGCAATCAATGTCAACGACAGCGTGACCAAGTCGAAATTCGACAACCTTTATGGCTGCCGTGAATCCCTTGTGGACGGCATTCGCCGTGCTACCGATGTGATGATGGCCGGCAAGGTCGGCGTCGTCGCCGGTTACGGCGACGTTGGCAAAGGTTCCGCCGCGTCGTTGCGCCAAGCCGGTTGTCGCGTACTCGTCACCGAGATCGACCCCATTTGCGCCCTGCAGGCCGCGATGGAAGGCTATGAAGTCGTGACCATGGAAGATGCCGCGCCGCGCGGCGATATCTTCGTCACCACCACAGGCAATGTCGATGTCATCACGCTCGATCATATGCGCGCGATGAAAGACCGCGCCATCGTCTGCAACATCGGTCACTTCGATTCGGAAATTCAGGTCTCCTCCCTGCGCAATCTCAAATGGAACAACATCAAGCCGCAGGTCGACGAAGTTCAGTTCGCCAATGGAAAGCGCATCATTCTGCTGGCGGAAGGTCGCCTGGTGAATCTGGGCTGCGCCATGGGACACCCCAGCTTCGTGATGTCGGCCAGCTTCACCAACCAAACGCTGGCGCAGATGGAGCTTTTCACCAAGCCCGGTCAGTATCCGGTGGGCGTCTACACCCTGCCCAAGAAACTGGATGAAAAGGTCGCCCTGCTCCATCTGGCGAAGATCGGCGTGAAGCTGTCCAAGCTCAGCGAGAAGCAGGCCGCGTATATCGGCGTGTCGCAGCAGGGACCGTTCAAGCCGGACACGTACCGGTATTAATACACGGGCATTTCGCCATGGGGTTGATCGCACATCCGGGCGGGATTCTTTAGGGCCCTGATTTGACTCATAAATTGCCTTTTGGGGCAATTCCTGGGGGGTGAACGCCACATTTGGTTTTTTACACTTTTTTAACCACATTCTATTGCGCCTATCGTTAACGCCCGTATCATCTTGATTCCAAAGTGATTCGCCGAAGTTGGCAGGAATCGGGGGAAGCCGGGATGAGTCCCAAAGTGGGACGAAACAAAAACCCAGGCGCCGGGGTCGGGTACGGAAGACAGCGAGGGATCCTCGCCGCGTTGGCCGCCTTCGTCCTGGCGGCTGGGGCAGCATGGGCCTCGCCTCCCAACCTCAGCGGCGCGGGCGACATGGTGTTCATGGCCGTGGTCATCGGTGCCGTGGCGCTGGCGATTGCCGCGGCTCTGTGGGCATTGGCCGAACAAAACGTGGCGCTTCGCTTGCGCCGCTCGCTGCGGCTCGCCGGAGCGCGCGCACGGGCCGCTGTCGGCGAACGCGATGCGCTGCTGAACGCTGCCAGTGAATCGCTGATCGTCTGGGGGCGCGACGGCGCCGGGCCTTATTCCTATGGTGGCGCGGAAGCGTTGCTGGATTCCTGTCTGCACGGCGTACAAGCGACCGAGCTGTCGACGGCCCTGGACGGACTGAGCGCGCAAGGCGCCGCCTTCGCGTTGACGGCCAGCGACGCCCAGGATCGCCGGGTCAGCATCCGCGGACGCGCCGTGGGTGGAATGGCGGCGGTGTGGATCGAGCCCCAAGCTGCGGCCACGCCTGCCACGATGGATTTTCGCGCCATTCTCGATGCTTTACCCATTCCGGTGTGGTTGCGCGATCGGAAGTCTTCGCTGGTATGGGGCAATCGCGCGTTTTTGTCGGCCACGGGCGCCAACGACGTGGACGCGGCCAATCGCGAGCAAGTGGCCCTGGAGAAAACCGAACGCGATCTGGCGACGTCGGCGCGCACGCAACACCAGCCGTTGGAAGCCAAACGCTTTGCCGTCGTCAACGGCCAACGCCGCGCGCTGGCGCTCACCGAAGTGCCCATCGAAGCCGGCGTCGTCGGTACCGCCAGCGACGTAACCGAAGTGGCCGCCGGCGAAGCGCGGCTGCAACAACATATCGACGCGCATACCGACACCTTGGACAAGCTGGCGACGGCCGTCGCGATTTTCGACCGCGACCAGAAGCTCAGTTTCTACAACCGTGCCTTTGCGCGACTGTGGAATCTTCCCGAAACTTGGCTCGACATACATCCCAGCGACGGCGAAGTGCTCGACCGTTTGCGCGAAGGCCGCAAACTGCCCGAGCAGCGCGACTATCAGGGCTGGAAACGTGAACGTCTGGCGCTTTATCAAACCGCTCGTGAATATCCTTCGGAAGAATTGTGGCACGTGCCGGGTGGCAAGACGTTGCGCGTCGTGGCGCAACCACATCCGTTTGGCGGCCTCACCTTCTTGTACGAAGACGTCACCGAACGCATCACGCTAGAAAGCTCGTACAACACACTCATCAAGGTGCAGTCCGCGACGCTCGACACGCTGCAGGAAGGCGTTGCCGTGTTCGGTCCGGATGGCAAACTCAAGCTGCACAATGCCGCGTTCGGCAAGATCTGGAATCTCAGCGCCAAAGACCTGACCGGGGAGCCGCATGTGCGCGCCATCGCGGCGGCGTGCGCGGACAAGTTCGGAGACGGCGCGGTCTGGGAGCGTCTGATTCAGAACATCGTGTCGGGCGCCAATGTCCAGCGCGACATGGGAGAGATCGAGCGCAACGACCGCAGCATCCTGTCGTTGTCACTGTCCCCGCTGCCGGACGGCGCCACATTGGTGACGTTTGCCGACGTCACCGATCGCTTCCGTATCGAGGGCGTGCTGCGCGAGCGCGCCGAAGCTCTGGAAGCGGCGGACCGTTTGAAATCCGACTTCATCAAACACGTCTCCTACGAATTGCGCACGCCGCTCAATACCATTCTAGGTTTTGCCGAACATCTCACAACCGAAGTGCCGGGGCCGCTCAACGAGCGCCAAAGCGAATATATGCAGGCCATCGTTTCCGGCTCGAACACCTTGAAGAGCCTGGTCAACGATATTCTCGATCTGGCACTCATCGAATCCGGCGCGCTGCGGCTCGAACTCGAACGCGTCGATCTTTACGCGATGCTCACCGATGTGGCGGCCCATGCCGGCGATTGGGCCGAGAAAGTCGGTCTCAGTTTAGAGATCGATTGCAGCGAAGGCGCAGGCTCGTTCCTTGCCGATGCGCGCCGCATCCGCCAAGTCGTGTTCAATTTGCTGTCCAACGCCTTCAAATTCACGCCGAAGGGCGGCGCCATCGTGCTCGGCGGACACATCGACGGCGAAGACGTGCAATTCTATGTGAGCGACAACGGGCCGGGCATTGCACCGGAAGTTCGCGCCAGCGTTTTCGAACGCTTCTCCGCCAAAGCCAATGCCGGCCAGCGTGGCGGCGCGGGCTTGGGCCTTGCCCTCGTCAACCGGTTCGTCGAATTGCATGACGGCTGGGTCGAGATCGAAAGCACCAACGGCACGCTGGTGCGCTGCCATCTGCCGCGCCGCATCCATGACGAACCGCCGGCATCGTCGGATGAAAAGAGAAAGACTGCTTAGGGCACGGCCCCTCAGCGAGGAAAAGGTAACTCAACTTTGTCGGTTTAAGTGGGGACGACAGAACGTACCAAGTCCCGCTAATGCTGGCTCTTGGGTGTCCGTACGACGAGGCCGTTGAGCTCTTCGGTGACCGGGATCTGGCAGGACAATCGGCTGTTCGACGCCACATCCTGCGCGAAATCGAGCATCGTTTCTTCCATGTCCGCTTTGGGCGGCAGCTTGTCGAGCCATTCCTTATCGACATAGACGTGACAGGTCGCGCAGGCGCAAGCGCCGCCGCAATCGGCATCGATGCCCGGGATGAGATTCTTCACCGCCCCTTCCATCACCGACCAACCGACCGGCACATCGACTTCATGCTCTTTGCCGTTTGGCTCGATGTATTTGATCTTGGGCATATGCGCTCCTCAGGCAATGCTTTTCATGAGAATGGACGTGTCGGCGAGGCGCTCGGGCGCGACGCGCACGCCCTCGGCGATCAGCTTGCGGCCGACCAGATATTCAGCGGGCGCATTGACCGATTCCACGGCCGCCACGGCCCCGTCCCGCAAATGGAAGACAGCGAATTTGCGCGTTGCCGGGTCGCCTCGCATCACGATCTTGTCGTTATCGCGCGCCAGTCCGGCGATCTGCAGCTTGAGATCGAATTGATCGGACCAAAACCACGGCACCTCTTTATACGCGCGCGGTTTGCCCATCATCGCAGAGGCCGCATGTTTGGCTTGATCGATGGCATTCTGAACGCTTTCCAGACGCAATGGTATGCCTTCGCGTCCGACATGCCAGGTACAATCGCCTGCAGCAAAAACCGCGGGGTCGGCCGGCGACACACAATTCTCATCGACGACGATGCCATCCTCGCAGGGAAGTCCCGCATCGCGCGCAATTTCCATATTCGGAATGACACCAATGCCAACCAGCGCCATATCGGTGGGGTGAAGCTGGCCATCCGCTTTCACGGCTTCCAGATGCCCCGATCCTTCGAATGCCTCGACCCCGGTGTTCAATAACAGCTTCACACCCGCACTGCGATGCACCTGCTCGAAGAAGGCGGAAATCGGCCGAGACACGGCGCGCGCCATCACCCGGCTCATCGCTTCGAACACAGTAACGTCGAGACCATGCTTTGCCGCCACAGCGGCAACCTCCAGACCGATATATCCGCCCCCGACAATCGCTAGCCGCTTGCCTTTGTGGAAGACGGCGTTCAGCCCGTCCACGTCTGCGATGTTGCGCAGATAGTGGATGCCGGGAAGCTCTGCGCCCCAACATCTGATTTTGCGGACCCGCGTACCCGTAGCGATGAGCAACTGGTCATAGGACAGAGACCGCCCGTCCGATAGAACGACCGTCCTCGCGGTGCGGTCGATGGCACTGACCGTAACGCCCAAGATCAATTCACATCCGGACTCGTGATAAAACGACTCAGGCTTGAGGAACAGCCTGGCGCGTTCCAGCGTGCCCATCAGATAAGCCTTGGACAGCGGCGGGCGTTGATAGGGTGCGAAAGGCTCGTCGCCGACCATTGTGATAGCACCCGAATGGCCCTCGGCCCGAAGGGAAGCGACGGCCTGTGCACCCGCCTGACCCGCTCCAATAATGACGATATTGTGCGACATGAAGCTCCGAGAAATTGTCACAAAACGGCGGCTACCATGTCCGAGCCGATGCGCGGAATCAACCGTTTGACGGCCGGTTTGAGACTGCCCCTAGGCCACGCTACAACGGACGCAATGAGCATAGATTCTCAGGATTTTGCGCAGTCGATATCACTTCGCGATCTGGCGGCCACGGAGGTGCTGGGAGCGCGGATTGCCGCAGGCCTTCGGCTGGGCGATTGCGTGGCATTGAAAGGCGATCTCGGCGCAGGCAAGACCACACTCGCGCGCGCCATCCTTCGAGCGCTTGCCGTGACGGAACATGTGCCGAGCCCGACCTTCACGCTTGTCCAAAGCTATGAGACGCCGCGCCTTAAGCTGCACCACTACGATCTTTATCGAATCCGGGATCCACGCGAGATCGACGAACTTGGCCTCGACGAAGCCTTGGAAGAAGGTGCCGCGCTGATCGAATGGCCCGAACGCGGAGGCGATCGGATACCGGCCGAAGCATTGCTTATTTCTCTTGACGCCACAGGCGAACAATCGCGCTGTGCCCATATCACCGGCCCCGCGCGTTGGGCGCCCATTTTAACGGAAACCGCTCTTGCCCGCTGATCGCACCCAAGCCATCCACGAATTCCTCGCTCGCACCAGTTGGGGCGCCGCAACCCTTATTCCGCTGCCGGGTGACGCCTCCACGCGGCGTTACATC
>CAWGHR010000025.1:0-27184 GCA_963822275.1 uncultured Alphaproteobacteria bacterium | reverse complement strand
ACTGGTCATGTATTGCTCGGCCGGTGCGGTAAAGGCATAACGCTCGTCATGCGCCACGATGGTCGGGCTAAATTCGACGCGCCAGTCGAAGCGTCCGGCAAACCATGGGACCAGCTGGCGGTGAACGGTCACCAACGCGATGGAATCGCCGACCTCGAGATTGGGAAAGAATATGCTGACTATACGATGGTCCCGGAAACCGGGCCGCGAGGTTTCGCCAAACCCGACCAAAACGGAATCGGGCGGAACGTCGATGCGCCGCCCATCCGCTTTCAGCGTATAGGCCGCGACGATTTGAAGTTCCTCAAAACCCTGTGTGTATTCGAGTTTGCGTTCATGCAGTTCGTCGATGCCGCGAGAATTGAGAATGCGATAGGTTTCGTCATGGGCCTCCAAATAGGTCCCGTCAGCCGCCACTTCGATATCGACGTGATTTTTTGTGATTTCGTATGGCGGGGTTACCGGCGCCGATTCCGGGGGCACAGCCCACGCCGCTGCCATGGTTGCTGCCAACCACAGCACGATGAAACTCGTACGCATCACCTTATGTCCCCCACTACCCCTGCGAGAAGATTAGTCGGGCAGGGCAATAATCTAGCAGGCGGATGGCGCATCGACCGGCGAAACCCGACCTTTCTCCTACCCCGCCACCAGATTCCGCAGCACGTAAGGCAAAATGCCGCCATTGGTGAAATAGGCCACTTCGTCCGCTGTATCGATACGCAACATCAGCGGCAAAGCGGCTGTGTGACCGTCAGCATAATGAATTGTCGCCTCAACGGTCATGCGCGGCCTGAGCAGTGCCGGACAGGCCGGGAATATCGATGATCTCCTGGCCGGTCAGGCCGTAATCCTTGCGCGTTTTGCCGGCCTCGAAGACGAAAGGCGCGACGCCCATGCCGACCAGGTTGGAGCGGTGGATGCGCTCGAAGCTTTCGGTGATGACCGCGCGCACGCCCAGCAGCTTGGGCCCCTTGGCCGCCCAGTCGCGCGACGAGCCGGTGCCGTATTCCTTGCCGCCGATCACGACGGCGGGAACGCCTGCTTCTTTGTAGCGCTGCGGCCGCGTCGAAGATCGACATCTCCTCGCCCGATCGGATAATAGATCGTGTTGCCGCCTTCCTTGCCGCCCATCATTTCGTTGCGGATGCGGATATTGGCGAAGGTGCCGCGCTCCATCACTTCGTGATTGCCGCGCCGCGAGCCATAGGAATTGAAATCCTGCTGACGGATTTGATGTTCCTGAAGATAAATGCCGGCGGGCGCTTGTCGCGCTTGATCGAGCCGGCCGGCGAAATGTGGTCGGTGGTGATGGAATCGCCGAACAGCGCCAGAATGCGCGCGCCTTTGACATCGGAAATCGGCGACAGGCTCGATCTTCATGCCGTCGAAATAGGGCGGGTTCTTCACATAGGTCGAACCGATGTCCCATTGATAGGTCTGGCCCTTCTTGACCTTGACCTTTTTCCAATTGGCATCGCCGTCGAACACATTGCCATAGCGCTTGCGGAAAGACGCAGCCTTGACGTTCTTGCGAATGGCATCGGCGATTTCCTTTGGACTGGGCCAAATGTCCTTCAGATACACCGGCTTTCGATTCTTGCCGGTGCCGAGTGGCTCCTTCGTCAGATCGACATTGATCGAACCGGCCAGCGCATAAGCCACCACCAGCATCGGTGAAGCGAGATAATTCGCCCGCACCTGGGCATGCACGCGGCCTTCGAAATTGCGGTTGCCCGAGAGCACGGCTGCGGCAACGAGATCAGCTGCTTGTGATGGCGTTCGCGACATTCTCAGGCAGTGGACCGGAATTGCCGATGCAAGTGGTGCAGCCATACCCGACCAGCGTGAAGCCGAGCTTGTCGAGATATTTGTCGAGCCCCGCCTTTTCCAGATAATCCGTCACGACCTGGCTACCCGGCGCCAGCGACGTCTTCACCCAAGGTTTCACTTTCAACCCGAGCTCCACGGCCCGCTTGGCGATCAGACCGGCGCCGATCATCACGCTCGGATTGGAGGTGTTGGTGCAAGAGGTGATCGCCGCGATGACCACGTCGCCATGGCTGATCGTTTGATCCGTGCCTTCGAGCGGCACGCGGCGCTCGGTATCGTCGCCCTTTTTGTAAACGGTCTTGAGCGCCTCGGCGAAGGCGGGCGCCGCATTGCTCAGCGGCACGCGGTCCTGCGGGCGCGCGGGACCCGCGAGGGACGGCTCGACCGATGGATAGATCTAGCGCCAGCGTAACCGTGAACACCGGATCCGCGCTTTTGGCAGTGCGATAAAGGCCTTGCGCCTTGGCATATTTCTCCACCAGCGCGACGCGGTCGGCTTTGCGCGCCGTATTCTTCAGATAGCGCACGGTTTCCGCATCGATCGGGAAGAAGCCGCAGGTCGCACCATATTCCGGCGCCATATTGGCGATGGTGGCGCGGTCCTCCAGCGTCATGTCGTCGAGGCCGGGCCCGTAGAATTCGACGAATTTGCCGACCACGCCTTGCTTGCGCAGCATCTGCGTGACGGTGAGCACCAGATCGGTGGCGGTGACGCCTTCGCGCAATTTGCCTGTCAGCTTGAAGCCGACGACTTCGGGAATCAGCATGGAGATCGGCTGGCCCAGCATCGCCGCTTCCGCTTCGATGCCGCCAACGCCCCAGCCGAGCACGGACAAACCATTGACCATGGTGGTGTGGCTGTCGGTGCCGACCAGCGTATCGGGGAAGGCATAGGTCGACGCTCTTGCCGCTTTTGTCTTTGCCTTTGCGCGTCCAAACCGTCTGGGCGAGATATTCCAGATTGACCTGATGGCAGATGCCGGTGCCCGGCGGCACGACGCGGAAATTGGCGAAGGCCTGCTGGCCCCAGCGCAGAAACGCATAGCGCTCCATATTGCGTTCGTATTCGATGGCGACGTTTTTCTTGAAGGAATCCCGCAAACCGAAATTGTCGACCATCACCGAATGGTCGATGACCAGATCGACTTCGGCGAGCGGATTGATCTTTTCGGGATTGCCGCCAAGCTTCTTCATCGCATCGCGCATGGCCGCAAGATCGACGACCGCCGGCACGCCGGTCAGATCCTGCATCAGCACGCGCGCCGGGCGGAAGGCGATTTCCCGGTCGGAAGTTTTTGTCGACGCCCATTTCGCCAAAGCGCGGATATCGGCGGCTGTAACCGTCTTGCCATCTTCGTGACGTAGCAAGTTCTCGAGCAGGACCTTCAGCGAATAAGGCAGCTTGGAAATGCCTTTCAGGCCGTTCTTTTCCGCTGCGGCAAGGCTGAAATAGACATAGGTCTTGCCGCCCACCGTCAGTGTGCGGCGGGATTTGAAAGTGTCGAGGCTCGTGCTCACGAAACCGCCCTTGCATGGAGTTGGGATCGGCTGTGGTTTAGTGAAGTTTCATGAGAAAGAAAAGCGAGAAAGCCCACCGGAGGACCGTATGACAGAAAACGTCCGAATCGAACGCGACGGCGCTGTCACCACCGTCATTCTGGACCGGCCCGAGACGCGCAATGCAGTGGACCGCTCGACGGCGGACGCGCTCTCAGCCGCTTTCCTCGCCTTCGAGCGAGACGAGACCGCCTTAGCGGCGGTGTTGTGGGGTGCAGGCGGCACCTTCTGCTCCGGCGCCGATCTCAAAGGAATTGCGGCGGGACGAGGCAATCGCCGTTCCGCGCCCAACCAGCCTATGGATCCTTTGTCGGACGATGCGCCGATGGGACCGACGCGCATGCGCCTGTCCAAACCTGTGATCGCTGCCGTCTCTGGCCACGCCGTGGCAGGAGGACTGGAGCTGGCGTGCTGGTGCGATTTGCGCGTCATGGAGGAGAACGCGGTTTTCGGAGTTTTCTGCCGGCGTTGGGGCGTACCGCTGATCGACGGGGGAACCGTGCGCCTACCGCGCCTCATCGGGCAGTCGCGGGCGCTCGACATGATTCTCACGGGACGACCGGTCGGCGCCGCGGAAGCTTTGGCTTTCGGGCTGGCCAATCGCGTGGTGCCCACGGGCGAAGCGCGTGGCGAAGCCGAACGCCTCGCCCGGCAGATCGCCAGATTTCCGCAGACCTGTTTGCGGAACGACAGGTTATCCGTATACGAACAGTTTACTTTATCTTTTTCCACCGCCATAGCGAGCGAATTCACCTTGGGTCTCGATACGCTGGCCTCGCAAGAGGCGCGCTCCGGGGCGGCGCAGTTTGCCGCAGGAAAGGGTCGGGGCGGGGCTTTTGACGAAGTTTAACGGGCGCCTTACAGGTTGCGGTTAACCTGTGGGCACAAATTCGCCCTATTCCCCCTGTTATACTTGGCCCCCGGGGAAGCGCGCGGATTGGCGTGCAGGCGGCAAAACGAGAAAAAGACATCCGATGCCCAAACGCGGGATCGCAATTCTTTTCTGCGCCGCTCTGTTCGGCGTGCTAAGCGGCTCTGCCGGCGCCGAAGTCAACGACCGGCTGGCACAGGAGCATTTCGGAATTATCGTGCCCGGCGATTATCAGGCCGGCGATCATCTGCGCTTCTCTCTGACCCGCTACCAGACAGATCGCTTCGAAAACGAATTCCTGATGCATATTGCCGGGCAGCCGGAAGTTTACGTGCTCTACGCCGATTACGCTTCGCTGGGCGGTCGCGTGCTGAAATTCGATTCAGGCGCGATTGCGATCCAGGTCGCGGGCTGGGGCAACATGACCATATACACTGACGAATCGCCTGAGGGACTTCCCGCTGTGCGCATGGGCGATGCGCAACCGCCATTCCTGCCCCAAATATCCCTTCCTCAGATTCAAAGCGTCGCCAATGACGAGGCCGAGCACCTTTCCTATTCGCGCGGCGTGCGGGTGAGCTTTGCGGTGGATTGGGGAGCGCTCGCCGGCGACCCGAATCTGCGCGCGATTGTTTTCGATGCCCTGGAAAATACCGCACGCGCAATTGATCGTTTCACGGCGAATCCGGCGGCGCGGAGCGTCTTTCAGCAGCGGGTCAGTGCCATTTCCATGCAGGAAAGCGACCGGCCGATCATCCGCATAATGGGCAAGACGCTGATCGTCACCTACAACCCGCGGCAAAATTATGCAGGGCGGGCGTCCTCGCGCGCCATTTCCTACGCCATGGGCAAGATGTTCGGCGTGCCGATGCCGAACTGACGGCGCCAATTCCTACAAATAATGCACGGCCTGAACACCAGTGATGGCTTATCCGCAATCCCGACAATATGCCATGCCGCTGCGCTATGCCTCCACTCCGACCGGAATGGCATAGCCTGCGCGCGGCAGCAGCACGCGCAGCAGCGGTCCCGTCATGATCGTCGTCACCACAGCCATGATCACCAGCATCGTGAAGACATTTTGCGGGATGAAGCCCATGTCGAACCCGATGTTGAGCACGATCAGCTCCATCAGAGCGCGCGTGTTCATTAGCGAGCCGAGGATGGTTGATTCTTTGTGATCGAATCCGGAAATCCGGCCGGCGACATAGACCGGAATGATTTTTCCCAAAATGGCGGCGGCGAGCACGATGGCAAGCCATTGCCAATCCGATGCACCGACCAGCCCCAGCACATTGGTGCGCAGGCCCGTATAGGTGAAGAATACCGGCAGGAAAAACACCAGCACGAATTTGCCGACTTGCGCGCGCCACGCTTCGACGAAAGTCTTGTTGTGATGGAACAACAACCCCGCCAAGAAGCCGCCGAAGATGGTAAAGATTCCGAGGTAATAGGTGCAGATGCCCATCACGAAAATCAGGCAGACGATCACGGTCATCAGATTGGGCGGTAGATGCCCATCTTTCACCGGCATTTTGGCCAGCAGCCAGTCGATCAGCGGCCGCAGCAAAAACCAAGCGACGCCGGCCAAAACAAGAATTCCGCCAACCTGCAGACCGACTGCCCCGGCAGAAAACCGCGCCGAGGCGTAGGCCGAAATGCCGGCCAGCATCACCCAACCCGTGACGTCGTTGACGGCCGCCGCCGAGATCGCCACGACGCCGATCTCCGTCCGCGTCAGATCGAACTCGCGCAAAATACGTCCAAGAATCGGTACGGCGGTAATTGCCAGGCCGACGCCGCAGAACAGGCTGTAGGTCAAAGCGTCGATATGCGGCGCCAGGATCGGAGAGGAGATCTGCCCAATAACGAATCCAAGCGTGAAAGGAATCGACACCGATGCCGCTGCGATCCCGATGGTTCCGTTGCGATTTCGGGCGCGGGTGAGATGGCCGAACTCGAAATCTGTGCCGATCTGAAACATCAACAGGACCAAGCCTATTTGGCTGATGATCGTGATGGGGGCCGATGCTTTGGCGCCAAACAGAAAGATCGACGCTCCGGGAAAGAAATGGCCGAACAGCGAAGGCCCGAGGATGAGACCCGCCAGGATTTCGCCGATCACGCCGGGTTGGCCAAAGCGGCGCAAAACCTGGTTACCTGCCCGTGCCGCAGCGATCATAACGATTAGCTGCAGCAAGGTGATGAACAACAGATTCTCGGTCTGATGAACGGACGAATGCATATGTCTCCCTCCCCGCAGGACAGGCGCGGCTCAACGTCTGGACCGATACGCCGTGCCCTGGAGCAAGCGTGCCCGTCCGTGTAATTTTCGGATTGATGCGTTGCGGCCCTCGAGCGCGCATGCGCATCTCTGTATAGCGTTATCCTTGGAATTAATGCAATTCTAAAATCACAGCTGGGGTGGTCCACCCGCCATCATGGTTAAGCTGTTGTTCTATTAGGGAGCATGACGCCATGACCGACAGACAAATCCGCAACGTCGTAATTGTCGGCGGCGGCACTGCTGGCTGGATGGCCGCCGCGAGCTTGGCCAAGTTTCTGGAAAACATGAAAATCCGCATTCAGCTGGTCGAATCCGACGAGATCGGCACGGTGGGCGTGGGCGAAGCGACTATTCCACCGATTATCGATTTCATCCGTGTGCTGGGAATCGACGAGGACGAGATCATTCGGCAGATCAAGGCCACCTTCAAACTCGGCATTGCCTATCAAGATTGGACTCGGCCCGGCAATTTTTACTTCCACCCGTTCGGCCCGACGGGATTTGGCATGGGGAACGTCTCCTTCCCCTCCTACTGGCTAAAGATGTTTCTGGAAGGCAAAGCGGAACGGCTGGAAGAATATTCCATGCAAGCGAAGGCGTCCGAACAGGGCAAGTTCATGCGCCCGGTGCATGCGCCCAACACGCCGTTCAACAAAATCACCTATGCGCTGCATTTCGACGCTTCGCTATTCGCTCGCTATCTGCGGCAATACGCAGAGAAGCGCGGTGTCGTGCGCACCGAAGGCAAAGTGCGGCAGGTGTCGCTCAGGCCCGAGGACGGTTTCATCGAATCGGTGACCCTGGAAAATGGCCAGAAGATCGAAGGCGATTTGTTCGTCGACTGCAGCGGCTTCCGCGGCCTTCTGATCGAGCAGGCCCTAAAAACCGGCTATGAGGACTGGACTCGCTGGCTGCCATGCGACAGGGCGGTGGCCGTGCCCAGCGAGCGCGTAGGGCCGCCGCCGCCCTTCACGCTGGTGACGGCGCGCGAGGCTGGTTGGCAATGGCGCATTCCGCTGCAGCATCGCGTCGGCAACGGCCATGTCTATTGCAGCGGCTTCATGAGCGATGACAAAGCCGCCGAAACACTGCTTGCCAATCTGGAAGGCAAGCCGCTGGCCGATCCGCTACTGGTGCGCTTTACCACGGGGCGGCGAAGAAAAGCTTGGAATAAGAACTGCGTCGCGCTGGGGCTGGCCTCGGGCTTCCTCGAGCCGCTGGAATCCACCAGCATCCACCTGATCCATCGTGGCATCGCCATGCTTCTGAAATTTTTCCCTGACCGTTGTTTCGAGCAGGCCGACATCGATCGCTACAACAAGATCTTCGATTTTGAGTTCGGACGGGTGCGCGATTTCCTGCTGATGCATTACACGCACACCGAACGGAAGGGCGCGTTCTGGGAGCATTGCCGCAACATCCCGCTCACCGAAAGTCTTCAGGAGAAGATCGATCTGTTCCGCAGTCACGGGCGCATCCTGCGCGAAGACACCGAACTGTTCCCCTCGCAGAGCTGGCTGTTCGTCATGATCGGCCAGAACATCGTGCCGCGCGGTTACGATCCGATGGCCGATAGTCTCGATCCGCAGAAGGTCAAAGCCAATCTCGACGACATCCGCGCGGTGGTAAAGCGAAGTGCCGACGCCATGCCGACGCACCAAGATTTCATCGACAAGAATTGTTTGACCGAAGCGGTTGGCGCGCCGGCAATGCCAAGACAGCCCGTGCAGAAAATCGGGGCTTATACGCTAATGAAAGAACCTCGCGCGTAGGTCGCGATTAACGCGCCTGAAAATCGGACGGCGCCAGTTCGAAGCTTGAAAATTCGAACCCCGGCGCCACGGTGCAGCCGACCAGCGTGTAAGCGCCAAGGGAACGTGCCCCTTGCCAGGCGCCGGCCGGAACGACGATTTGCGGACGTTCACCCATTGCGATCTGGTTGCCAAGCACGTAGCGCCGGGGCGTCTTGTCTTCTTCGACGATCGTCAATTCCAGCGGCGCGCCGCGATAGAAATGCCAGATTTCCACCGCATCAATCCGGTGGGGCAAAGACACCTCACCCTCGCGCAACAAATAATAAATCGCCGTCGAATAAGCGCGACCGCCGCGCGGCGTAAAGTCGCGAAACGTTTCACGATAATAGCCGCCCTCGGGATGCGGCAAAAGTTCGAGCGCCGCGATAAGGCGTTCAGTTTCGTTTTTGTCCCGGCCGCTCATGCCGCTTGCGGCGCAGCCGCACCGCGCGCGATTAAGCTGCGCACACCGGCGACCACCGAGAGCGCATCGTCGCGCGCATTGTGCTTGTGTCCGACAAATGGCACGCCTGCCATCGGACCCACCTCGCAAGAATGCAATCCGCGCACATCGACACCTTGCGCGCCCATCCAGGGAATGATGTTGATATAGGGCGGCAGCGGCGGCGCATTCTTGATGCCGTAGAGACGCAGATTGTCGATAAGAACCAGCTCGTCGCGTCCATAAGCGATGATCGGACGGCCGCCCGCAAAATCCACAAACGCTCGATAGGCATCGGCGAAATCGATGCCCCGGGCCCGCACCTCGTGATTGGTGATTCCGGTCAGCTTCTCGAGATACGGCGAAAGCACCGGGTTTAGCCTGGGACGGACTACGACATCCAATATCTCGCCCGGCGTGAAATCCGCATCGACCATTACGGCGCCGATCTGGACAACTTCTTTGAATTCACCCGGCCGCAGCCAGTGATTTGCCATGGAACCTTCCCAAGCCGTGAATTCCAGGTCGAAAACCACGGCAAAATCCTGGCGAATCTGTGTGTAACTGGTCATGACGCAATTCCGAATCGGAACTTATAGGCACATTAAGACATTCTTAATGCCAGGGACGCAGGGTTGGTCCGAAATATTTATTCTGGCTGGAGAGCCATATGGCCGCTTTTGCACGCTCAATACCGCAGGGTAATACGCCCGAACCCATCCGCGAGGAGCGACAATCGGCGAGTTCAAACGCCGTCGTCAAACTGGCACAGCTGCATGCCGAGGCCGAAGAGACCGCTCGGCTGGCCAATCTGCTGGGACGCAGCCTGCACGCGGCCATCGCCCTGCCGGTCTTGGCGTTTGTCTCTCTGGGCTTTGCGGACGGCACCAGCTTGGCGCGCGCGTCCGTGTGGTTTGCCTTTGTAGCAATAGGATCACTGGCAATTCTGCGCTGTTATACCCACGCGATCGGCCAACCCTTCCAGCGCCCTGCGCTTAAAGCCTTCGCCAAGGAAATGAGTCCGATCCTGCTCTATGCGGGCTTCGCTTGGGGCGCTGGCGCCTTCTTGGCGCTTCCCGCAGGCAGCAATATGTTTGCCGCAGTTTTGTTTGTGACGGCCCCCACACTCGCCATCGTGGCTTTGTTGCGCGAGCGCGACGCGGCCTATCTGTTTCTTGCTCCATCCGCAGTGCTTACCTCCTTTGCGAGTGTACTCACCCCGTTTGCGGGCGGTGCATTGACGGCAGGCCTGATTCTCGTTGCGGGCAGCGCGCTGGCAGCGGCGATGGTCCTTTCACAGCGCAGCCGAGACAGCCCGTCCCGCCATGCTCATCTTGTCGTAAGGCCCCGGCATTTCGAGGGTTTTCTGCATCCTCACAGAGGCTTAATCTGCTGCGGTTAGGTTCTTCACCCATCCGCATTAGGTCCCTTCATGGTTCTCGCCGCCGCTCCTCACGACCGCACAGAGGAATTTAAAGCCCAGGAACTTCTCGCCCAAAGCGCGACCGCGGCGAAAGACGATCCCGCATTGCTCACGTTTTTTGAGGCGCTCTACAAAAACGCCGCGCCCGAGGACGTGACGCGCTACGCGCCCACCGAATTGGCCGCGCTGACCAAACTGGTATTTGCGCGCGCCGCTTCTCGTAAGCCGGGAGAAACTCTCGTCGCGCTATTCGATCCGCGCGAAGAGGCCAGAGAGTATGTCCATAGCGAATCCGTTCTGATCGCCGTCAACGACGACCGCCCCTTCCTATTCGATTCCATGATGGGTGAAGTGACCGCGCAAGGCGCGCGTCTGCGCGCGGTCTTTCATCCCATTCTACCAATAGGCGGTCGCCCCACCAGCGTGATCGTCCTGGTGCTTGACACCATCGTCGGTGCCGACCGCCGTGAGGCGCTGTTGCGCGGTACCGAGGCGGTCTTTGCGCAAGTGCGCGTCGCCGTACGCGATTGGCAGACGATGCAAATCCGGCTGCAAGAAGCCATCGGCGGTCTCAAATCTCGCCCGCCGCGCGTGGCCGCCGAGCAATTGACCGAAAGCATCGCTTTCCTCGAATGGCTCGGCGATAACCATTTCACTTTCCTGGGATCGCGCGATTACACCTTCGCCCAAGACGGTGAAGGCCGTCTGGAGCCGGTACTCAACAGCGGCTTGGGCGTACTGTCGGATCACGATACGCGCGTGCTGCGCACGGGGCCCGACCGTGCGGCGTTGACTCCTCAAGTGCGTGCCTTCCTGACTCAACCGGAGCCGCTGATCATCACCAAGTCGAGCGAGCGAAGCCTGGTACATCGCCGTGTCCATATGGATTATGTCGGTGTGAAAGTGTTCGACGTGGACGGCTCGCTGCGCGGCGAACGGCGTTTCGTCGGCCTGTTCACTTCGGGCGCTTATAGCCGCAGACCCTCCGACATCCCTCTGCTGCGATTGAAGGTGAAGAACGTGATGACGCGCGCCGGGCTTCATCCCTCGAGCCATGACGCCAAGACGCTCAACCATATTCTCGATACCTATCCGCGCGACGAGTTATTTCAGATTTCCGAAGACGATCTCTATTCCATCGCGATCGGGATTCTGCGTTTGGGCGAACGTCCAAAAGTGCGCGCCTTTGCGCGGTTCGACCGCTTCGACCGTTTCGTCTCCGCGCTCGTCTTCGTGCCGCGCGAGCGCTATGACGGCAAAGCGCGAGATAAGATTCACGCGATCCTGGCACGCGCTTTCGACGGCCGCATGACGGCGTCGACGCCGACCGTCGACGAAGCCGTGCTGGCGCGCATCCATTATATTGTCGGGCGCAATCGCGGCCCGCGTCCGACCGTCGATACCGCCGCGCTCGAACTCGAGATCCACGAAGCCATTCGCACTTGGGATGACGGCTTCTTCGATGCGCTGTGCGCCCGTTATGGGGAAATCGACGGCAGACGGATTTTCCAGGATGAGGCGCAGGGTTTTCCGGCTCGCTATCGCGATGTCTTCTCGCCGCGCGAAGCGGTGGAAGACCTGGCCGCTCTCAGGGCCTTGGCGCGCATGCCGAAGACGCCAGCGCTGGAGGCACGCGCCAAGCGCAAAGCGCACGATCCGCACAATGTGCTGCGCATCAAACTATACGGCTTGGGCCCAGCGTTGCCGCTTTCGGTGTCGCTGCCGATCTTTGAGAATTTCGGGCTCAAAGTCATTGCCGAGGATGCTTATACGGTCACGCTCCGAACCGAAGATGGTTGGATGCGTGAAGCCTTCGTGCTCGACTTTCTCATGGAACGAGCCGACGGCGGCGCCGCCCATTTGCCGGAAATCAAACAACCTCTCGAAGATGCCTTCCACGCCGTTGTCGGCGGGCAAGCCGAAAGCGATGGCTTCAACCGTTTGGTCATCGCTGCGAATTTGGTCTGGCGCGATGTGACCATCCTGCGTGCGGCCGCGAAGTATCTGCGCCAGACCGCCATTCCGTTCAGCCAGGACTACATGGAGCTGGCCCTGTCGCGCAATCCCGACATCGCCCGCCTTCTGGTCGAGTTGTTTCACGCGCGTTGCGCCCCCAATGGCGCAAACGAAGAGCGGGAGGAAGCGATTTACGGCCGCATCGAGGCCGCGCTCGAAGACGTCGCAAGCAGCGACGACGATCGTATCATCCGCCGCTTGCGCAATGTGCTTGCCAATGTATTGCGCACCAATTTCTTCCAGCCGGACCAAAGCGACGTCGCGAAATCCTATATTTCCTTCAAACTCAACTCGCACAAGCTCGACGAACTCCCGGCACCGCGGCCACTGGTGGAAATCTTTGTCTATTCGCCGCAAGTAGAAGGCGTCCATCTGCGCTTCGGTAAAGTGGCGCGCGGCGGATTGCGCTGGAGCGACCGGCGTGAAGATTTCCGCACCGAAGTGCTTGGTCTGGTCAAAGCCCAGCAAGTCAAAAACGCCGTGATTGTGCCGGTGGGCGCCAAAGGCGGTTTCTACCCCAAGCAATTACCGCTCAATGCGACGCGCGAGGAGGTCCAGACAGCAGGTATCGCCGCCTACAAGATCTTCGTCAATGCGCTGCTCGATGTGACCGACAATCTGCACCCGGACGGGAGTGTTGCGCCGCCGGATCATGTGGTGCGCCATGACGAGGACGATCCCTATCTTGTGGTCGCCGCGGACAAGGGCACTGCGAGTTTTTCCGACATCGCCAATTCCATCGCCGAGGAGCGCGGCTTCTGGCTGGGCGACGCCTTCGCTTCGGGCGGCAGCCATGGCTATGACCACAAGAAGATGGGCATCACGGCGAAAGGCACCTGGGAAGCGGTCAAGCGGCATTTCCGCGAGATGGGCCGCGATATCCAGAACGAAACGTTCCGCTGTATCGGCGTCGGCGACATGTCGGGCGACGTCTTTGGCAATGGCATGTTGCTGTCGAAATACACCAAACTGGTCGCCGCCTTCGATCACCGCCATATTTTCGTCGATCCTGACCCCGATCCTGCCATCAGCTGGGCGGAGCGCGATCGCTTGTTCCAATTGCCGCGTTCGTCCTGGGCCGATTACGATAAATCGCTGATCTCGCAAGGCGGCGGGATTTTCGCACGAACACTTAAGGTCATACCGTTAAGCCCGCAAATAAAGGCGTTGACGGGCCTCGGCGCCGACAAGGTGACGCCCGGTGAATTGATCAAGGCGCTGCTCAAAGCCGATGTCGATCTGCTGTTTTTCGGCGGCATCGGTACGTTTGTAAAATCCGGCACGCAGAACAATCTCGAGGTCGGCGACCGTGCCAACGATGCGGTGCGGATTGCGGGCGCGGAAGTGCGCGCCAAGGTGATCGGCGAAGGCGCCAATCTCGGACTGACGCAGTTGGGGCGCATCGAATATGCGCAAAAAGGCGGCCGCCTCAACACCGATGCCATCGACAATTCCGCGGGTGTCGACACTTCGGATCACGAAGTAAATCTCAAGATCCTGATGGGTGGATCGCTGCGCCGCGGTGCTATCACGCCGGCCGAACGCGATGCCTTGCTGACGGCGATGACCGACGATGTCGCGGCCCAGGTGCTGATGGATAATTATGACCAGACCTTGGTGCTGTCGGTGGCAAAATCCTGCGGGGCGAAAGACCTAGACGCGCATGGCCGTTATATCCGCGATTTGGAGCTGCGCGGAAAACTGGATCGTGCGGTGGAGTTTCTGCCCGATGACGGTGAGCTTCGCCGCCGCGCGCAGAACGGCAAAGGCCTGACAAGACCGGAACTCGCGGTGCTGCTGGCGTATGCCAAGCTCGATCTCAAGGACGAATTGATCGCCAGCGAATTGCCGGACGATCCGCATTTTCACGCCGAATTGCCGCGCTATTTCCCGCCCGCTGCGGCGCGGAAATTCGCGGAGGAGCTCGATCGCCACCGCTTGAAACGCGAGATCATTGTCGACGCCCTTGCCAATCGGGTCATCAATCTGGCCGGACCCGCGTTCGTAGCACGCATGAAAGAGACTTCTGGCGCCTCGGCCACGCGCGTGGTCCGCGCTTTCGCCGTTGCGGTCGGCGCCTTCGCTTTGGACAAATTGAAGGCGCGCATCGAGGCGCTCGACGGCCGCATGGATCCCATGGTGCAGATCGGCATGGTTGCCGACATCGCAGAAATCCTCCGCCGGCTCGGGCTGTGGTTCATCACCAATCTGCCGGCTCAAGCCGATCTTGGCGAGACGATCGCGCTGTATAGAAACGGCGTGGACAAATTGCGCGGCACCTTCTCGACCCTGATCTCGCCTTTCGAAGCCAAAGACACCGAAGCGCGCATTGCCCAGTTGCAGGCGGCCGGAGCGCCGATCGACGCGGCCGAAGATGTGGGCGTGTTGCGGCTGATGGCGGCGGCGCCGGAAATCGCCTTGCTGGCGCACTCGCAGGGCCTCGATCTCGATCTGGTGGCGGGAGCGTACTTCGCCATGGGAGCGGAAGTGGGGATCGACAAGCTGCGGGGCTTTGCCGAGCGCATAACAGGTGGCGAACATTGGGATCGTCTGGCGATCCGGCGCATCCACGACGATTTGTTTGCCGGTCAGCGGGCGCTGACCGCGCAAGCGTTGAGCGGGCTGCCGAAGGAAGAAATTGCAGGCGGGCGCCGCGCGGGCGCCCAGGCTGTGAAAGTCTGGGCCTGCGGCAAAGCCGATGCTCTGGCGCGCGCAAAATCCTTCTTCGACGCGCTGGAGCGCACCGGCGAATTGTCGGTGGCGAAATTGACCCTCGCCAACAGCCAGATTCACGAACTCTCCGCGCGATAGAAGGCCGGGGCTTCGCTCGAGCAGCGCTTGCGTTACATGCACGCCGTCACATCGGCGAAAATTCGAAAAGCCCCAGAAATTGGAGTTGGTGCTGGCTGCCGACTTAGGACGACCGGGGAAGCGTCGAGTGTGGACGTCCTACGCTACGCTAACCCAGAATGTCGGATGAATGCCCACCTGCGGGGCGATCGCGTGACCTCAATGACACTCCTCGGCATATGGGAAGATAAGTAAGGGAAACTCCTAGCTAGTTCTCATTCGCATCGCCTGTCATTGTCTCAATCACAACAACAAGAGTGGATGGCGCAGGATCAAGAAGGAATTGTCTTCATGAACGCGATCACAGGCCTCGACAATTCCCCGTCCCTTCCGGGTCTTCCCGCCGCCGCCCATATGTTCTTGAGGGAACGCCCAGTCGGGCCGTATTCGTTCGATTTCGATTATATCGGTGCCGTGAATTGCTATCTGGAATCCGCCAGGACGGCGATTTCGGCCTGTATCCTTCAATTCAGAGCGGACCTAGCCGGAAATCCGCAGCTGGCGGAACAGATATACCAGATCGTGCATCGGCCGACCTCGGAAATTCGCCGGGGCCTCATGCTGCAGTGATAAGAAAAATGCAGCAGCGCGCGTCTGACTATTCCGTTCTTGAGTAATCGGCTGCAGAACGTCTTCTAGAAGCGCAGATTCGGAATGCCTGCGACACCTATCCCTCGTACGGGTTATAGTGCGTTTCCGGATACCAAGTTCGTGCAAAAAGGTCGTGTTGCTTTGCGATTGAACATCTTTGCACATGGTCGGCATCCGGGAAACTGGTTGGCGTTCGCGGGAATCCCCATTCGCCGCCCCAAATCAGACCATATGCCCGCGCGAGCTGCCCGAGAAACCGAAAGCCTCCCGTCCATAACGGATGGCCGCCTATTTCGATCGCGAAATCGCAAGCGAGGCCAAAGTGGTGAACGCCTACGTGATTCAATCTTGACATGCCCTGATCGAGCATCTCGGTCTGCCGCACTTGACTGCGATACGTCTCAAAAACGGACAATCTAATTCCGAACATGGTCTTGGCTTGGGCCATGACCGCTTGGACGGCCTGTCGTGTGACCGGTTCCAAAAGTGCCACGTCCGAAACACGATTGGGGTCTTGGAAGCGGGGGTGAGGGACGATCACTTCGGTGTAAAAGCTCAAGCGGTTCTCCGGCTGCCCGGGTTGCGCCTCTTCGGTCGGGAGAACTCGGCCTCACCGGGCCCCAGACGACGCCATCTTCAGAGGCTTTTCGACATGATGTGGAATTGTAAGCCGAAAAACCGTGCCGGCGCCGTCTCCGTCGTCCGCTCGAATTTTTCCCCCATGTGCTTCCACGATCAAGCGACAGACCGACAGACCGACGCCCATTCCATTGGGCTTGGTCGTGTTGAATGGCTGGAACAGCTTGGACCGCGCCGCTCTGGTCAGACCGGATCCGGTATCGGAAACGCTGATTTCCACCATGTCGCCGTCGCGCGCCGTGCTGATCGAGAGTTCGCGCCAGGGCGAATCCGTCATAGCTTCCACCGCGTTGCGCATAAGATTGAGCAAAACCTGCTGGATTTGGATCTTATCGATGACCGCCTCTCTGGCATTGTCGCCTATTCGGACGTCCAGCTTGATGTCCCTGCCAGCACCAACCAAAGCCAAGGCGCTTGACTCTTCAATGACCTTCGTCAGGTCCTCGACTTGTCTATCCGCAGCGCGTTTTCTGACGTGATCGCTGATGCGCCTAACGATTTGCCGCGCGCGATCGCTCTGCTCCAAAACCCTGTCCACCAACGATTGCACCGCAATGACATCGCCGGCCACGAGCTGGCGACGGACGGTGCCGAGATAAAATGAGATGGCCATCAGCGGATCGGCCACTTCATGGGCAAATTCGGCGAGCATTTGGCCGAGCTCGACGGCGCGCGAAACATGCACGAGTTCCGACTGCAGCTCGTTGACACAGCGTTCTCGTTCCTGGCGTTCGGTCAGATCACGAATAAAGCCGGCAAATAACCTCATTCCCGCCACGTTCACTTCCCCGATGGCGAGTTCCATAGGGAATGTGCTGCCGTCTTTACGCTCTCCGAATACGATGCGCTTCGTGCCTACGACATGCCGCTCGCCGGTCGCAAAATGGCGCGCCACATGGCCATCATGCTCATCCCGATAAGGTGGAGGCATCAGCATGTTGACGCTTTGACCCTCGACCTCCATGGCGTTGAATCCGAAAAGCCGCTCCGCTGCGGCGCTGAAGGAGCGAATAAGGCCTTGTTGGTCGATCACGACGAGGGCATCCGGTGACGCGTCGAGAATTGCGAATAGCAGGCCTTCGCGACGCTCCAGGTCGCGGCGGATGCGCTGCATTTCGCCGATGTCGCGGGCGATCTCCGAGACTCCGACGATTCTGTTCCGATCGTCGAGGATCGGCGATACCGAGAGCGACACAGCGACGACCGAGCCGTCCTTGTGCAACCTCTCCATTTCGAAATGATCGGTCCTTTCGCCCCTGCGGACTTGCTCGAGAATCGACGCCTCTTCGCCCAACCGTTCCGGCGGAACGATAAGTGTTATCGGTCGGCCGATGATCTCGCAGGCCGCGAAGCCGAACATCGCTTCGGCCGCCTTGTTCCAGGATGTGACGACGTCGTCCAAGTTTTTGCCGACGATAGCATCGTCCGACGATTCGACAATGGCAGCGAGTCTGTCACGCGCTTCCACCATTTCCTGCTCAACGGCGGAATCCGTGCTTGGGCTGATCATCGGTAAATCCTCCGATGCCTATCCGGGAGATCAGCTGTCGACAGTCGCAAGATTGAACGTGCTTGTCGAAAAACAGGAGGAGGCATTATCGAAACGATGTGCGTCATGACCTTCTTGGCCCAGCGCTCTCCCCATTAAGAAGCTCGCACAATCGTATTGGTCCCCAACCCAACAAAACCTCTATGAGACTTTTTTCACTGCCCTTTCTGTCGTCTTCTGCGAATGGCTTGCCCTGTTCCTCGATGCTTAGATCACAAGAACGGCCCTGGCAGGCCACCCTTCTACGGTTCCATCAGAACACCTAGAAGTTGCGACTCATACTCTTGTACACGAAAAAATATATTGCCGCTACGGCATCTGCCTGCCAGCCAACTTCCCCTCGGTTACCGACGAGGGGCCAGGCGAGCCCATGCGAGGGAAGCGGAGGGGTCGGCCAAAATGCTGTTCTGCCTGAAGAAAATCACCGCGGTGCCATTCTAATTGCGCCGTCCAGCCGCACGCATTCGCCGTTGAGATAGCCATTTTCGATCATGCCGAGCGCCAGCGCCGCATATTCCGGCGGACGGCCGAGCCGCGGCGGGAACGGCACCATGGCGCCCAAGGCTTGTTTCACCTGATCGGGCGCGGCGGCGAGCAACGGCGTATCGAAAATTCCCGGCAAAATCGTGTTGACGCGAATGCCTTCCTGCGAAAGATCTCGAGCGATGGTCAGCGTCATCCCGGTGATGCCGGCCTTTGACGCCGTATAGGCGGCCTGGCCGATTTGCCCGTCTTGCGCGGCGACCGACGCCGTATTGACGATCGCGCCGCGTTCGCCGCCGGCGAGCGGTTCCAAGCTCAGCATCCCGGCCGCGCTCATGGCGATGCAGCGGAAGGTGCCGACGAGATTGATCTGGATGATGCGGTCAAAATCTTTGGCGGTGAAATAGCGGATCTCGCCGGTCTTCTTGTCGCGCGAGGCGGTCTTCACCGCGTTGCCGGTACCGGCACAATTGACGAGGATGCGTTCTTGACCGTGCGCGGCGCGCGCTTTTTCGAAACCCGCCGCAACGCTGTCGTCGCTGGTGACGTTCACATCGCAGAAAATGCCTTTGATGTCGGCGGCGACGGCCTCACCTTTTTCTTTCTGCATATCAAAGATGGCGATTTTGACGCCGCGCGCGGCCAGCGCCCGCGCCGTGGCTTCGCCTAAACCCGATGCGCCACCGGTGACGATGGCGCCGATCGATGACCCTAGTTCCATGGCAGCTTCCCGGATTTGCACCTTCAGTCTTAGCCGCGCGGCTGGCCGCCGCCAAGCCGTCCGGGACGGCAACTAATGGATTGCAAAGAAGCCTTCGCGGTGAATGATGTGGGGGTTGTTGGCGTGTTGCCTAAACGGAAGCCGGCCCGATGCGCTATGCCGAAGTCGAAAAATTCTGTCTGTCGCTGCCTTCGGCGACCCTGTCTATCCAATGGGGCGATGCCCACGTTTACAAGGTGGGCGGCAAGATGTTTGCCGTCTTGGGCCCGCCCAAGGACAAGCCGCATGGCTTATCCTTTAAAGCGGGAGAGGCCAGCTTTCATATTCTCATCCAGTCGCCTCACATCATCCCGGCCCCTTATCTGGCGCGGGCGCAATGGGTGCGTCTCGAGCGGCTCGATACGCTCACCACCAAGGAGTTGAAAGCCTATCTGACGCGGGCCCATGCTCTTGTCGCCATGGGATTGTCGAAAAAGCGGAGAACGGCGTTGGGTATTGAGGACGCAGCTGACGCCTAGCGCGCCAAGGTCAATTGTGCGCGAATGCGTTCGGCACTGCCGCTGGCGCCGCCGACGAACTCAATGCCGATGCCATTGGTATGATGGCGCGCAATGCGCCCGGCCATTTGGCCGATCAGCACAAATTCGCCGATTGGCGGACGCAAATCCGTTTTGAGGGAAATTCCGGTCATCGACAAATCCAGCACTTCGCAAGGAACGAGCTGACCGTCCGAACGCGTGAAGCGCGTCAATCCCTTGGTCGGTGTGCGCTCCGCACGGCGCAGATCGGCCTCGCTGACCAGCGTGCGATTCATGAACATGGTGAGCAGTTCGGCGGTGCGTTCGCGCTTCTTTTCGGTGCAGACGAAATGCACGCCGAAGCCATAGCCGTCGCGGCGCATGACGTTGCCCTCGAATCGGCCGAAACCGTCGATATAAACGACGATTTGCGTGCCTTCTTCGAGCACCAATTCGCAATCGATTTGAGCGCCGCCTGGCGACATGTTGACGACAGTGCAGGCGGATTCGCGGCTGTCGGCAGGCACGAAGAGCTTTGCGGGGAGGTCGACCCGCACGCGCCGGAAACGGCGCCGTTCGGCGCGCGCCTTCGCGATGACCGGATCGAGATTCCTCATGGCGTGCGCAACACCTTGCACATCGCTGCTCCCTGCTTTTCCACCTAACGAGCGAGTTTGCGCCCCGACGGTCAACGGAGGGTTTACGGGCGGCGCCTTTGCACCTCTTTTTTGGTGCTGGTAACGTTCACTTAACCTTGCGCGCGCAAAGGGTTATAGAGACGCCCACAGTCGATCCGCCCCGGCCACTTTTCGGAGACCCCCATGGCAAACAGTAGGTTACGGTTCTTCTTGGCCCCTTTGGCGGGCGCGGCCAGTCTGTTCTTGGCCGGCTGCGTCAATTACACGGCGCTGGACAATCTGGCCGATGCGCGTCCGACGGGCGCGGCCTTCGACCAGGCTCTGTTTAAGGATTACGCGTTCCTGGCGCGCTCGTTCGGCGACGTTGGACCGGCGAGCTATACGACCTTCGATCAAGAGGGTTCGATGTCCCTGTCCGATTCCGACCGTGCAGTCGCCGCGCTTGCCAACAGCTTTGCCGCCAAGGCCATAGCGCTTTCACATGGCGAAGTTGTCGATCCTGTGCCGGGCCGGGATGCAAAATCGCACACCTTGCGCGACCGGTTGGTGCGTGCGCTAACGATCGGACGCGATAGCTTCCCCAGAGATGCCGCGCGCGCCCAGGCCGATTACGATTGCTGGGTATTGAACGCGACAGTGCCCTCGCAGGAGCGCGCCGCGGTGCAATGCCAGCACTCGCTTGATGTGACGCTATCTCGCCTGGAGAATGAGGTTCACGCCGATACCGCCGTGCAGGCCCCTGCGGCGGACGCAGCGGCGCCGGCAGCACCGGATGCGGCGCAGACGCCCGCGCCAAACAAGAACTCGGCCCCGCCGCCGCAATCCTCGGCTGCACCGGCACCTTCCGCCCAGCAAGTAGCCTATACCGTCTATTTCGACTTCAACTCCTGGACGTTGACGGCCGAGGATTTGCGCGTGATTCAGAAAACCATCGATGCCGCGCGCGATGGCGGCCAACCGCTGATCACGGTGGTCGGCCATACCGACACGTCCGGCCCTGCTCAATACAATATTCGTCTCTCGGTTCGTCGCGCCGTTGTTGTGCGCGATGTGCTGATCGATCTGGGCGCGCGGCGCGAAGCCGTCGAAACCAGAGGCGTCGGTGAAAGCGATCTTGCCGTTCCGACGGCCGATGGCGTGCGCGAACCCAAAAACCGCCGCTCGGTGATAACCCTCGGCGTCTAACGCAACGGCAGCATTCCGCTGTCGTCATGATAGCGGCGATTGGTTATCTTGCGCGCGGGAAACGATGGGACGCGCGCGATCATGAAGGCCTATGATTACATTATCATCGGTGCGGGTAGTGCGGGCTGCGTGCTTGCCAATAGATTGTCCGCCGATCCGTCTACGGAAGTTTTGCTGATCGAAGCGGGTGGCCGCGACAAATCGCTGATGATTCACATGCCGGCCGGCATTCCCGCCTTGCTCGGAAAACCCAATCCGTTCAACTGGTATTACGAGACCGAAGGTCAGCAACATCTCAATGGGCGCCGCCTCTATTGGCCGCGCGGCAAGGGTTGGGGCGGTTCCTCGTCGATCAACGGAATGATCTATATTCGCGGTCATGCTCGCGATTACGATCGCTGGCGTCAGATGGGCTGCGAGGGCTGGTCCTTCGCCGATGTGTTGCCCTATTTCAAGAAATCCGAATGCAACGAACATGGCGGCGATGAATTTCACGGCCATGACGGGCCGTTGCACGTCTCGAGCGGCAAGTCGACCAATCCTCTGTTTCGTGCCTTCGTTGAGGCCGGTGCCGAGGCGGGCTTCCGCGAGACCCGCGATTTCAACGGCTTTGCGCAAGAAGGCTTCGGGCCTTATCAGCTGACGATCCATAACGGCAAACGCTGGAGTGCCGCGAGCGCCTATTTAAGGCCGGTGCTAGCTCGTAAGAATCTGACCATCGAATCCCACGCCCATGTCACCAGCATCCTATTCGAAGGCACACGCGCCGTCGGTGTCGAATTCGTCCAGAATAAAAAAACGATGCAAGTGCGTGCCACGCGGGAGGTGATCCTTTCGGGCGGCGCGGTGAATACGCCTCAAGTCTTGCTGCTATCGGGCATCGGCGATGCGGCGCTCCTCAAACGCTTTGACATCCCAGTCGTGGCGGATCTCAAAGGTGTCGGCCACAATTTGCAGGATCATCTGGATTGTTCCATCCAGTATGAATGCTCGCAGCCGATCACCCTGTATAGTCAGTCCAAACCCCTCACCGCCGCCAAGACCGGTCTGCAATACCTTTTATTCGGAACGGGTATTGCCACAGGTCAAGGATTGGAATCTGGCGCTTTCTTAAAGAGCCGCCCCGATCTGGAGAATCCCGATCTACAATATCATTTCATTGCCGGCTTGATGTTTGACCACACCCGCCGCAAGGCCGATCGCCATGGTTTCATGGCACATGTGTGTCAATTGCGGCCGCAGAGTCGCGGTTTTATTTCGCTGAAGTCCACAAATCCCTCTGGACGCTCCGCTGATCCAGCCGAATTATCTCGAAGCCGAGGAAGACCGCCGCGCGCTGCGCGAAGGCGTGAAGATCGCGCGCGAGGTGTTTGCGCAATCGGCCTTTGACGCCTACCGCGGGCCGGAATTGATGCCCGGCGCCCATGTGCGCAACGACGAGGCCGTCGATTTGTTTATCCGCAAAACGGCCGAAACGATCTATCACCCCGTCGGTACGGCCAAAATGGGCAAAGACGCGGACAGTGTGGTCGACACGCAGCTAAATGTTTACGGCGTCCAGGGATTGCGCGTGATTGACGCATCGGTCATGCCGTCTTTGATTTCGGGTAATACCAATGCGCCGACCATCATGATCGCCGAAAAAGCGGC
Organism: uncultured Alphaproteobacteria bacterium; assembly: GCA_963822275.1. Classification (GTDB taxonomy): domain Bacteria; phylum Pseudomonadota; class Alphaproteobacteria; order Micropepsales; family Micropepsaceae; genus Rhizomicrobium. The sequence continues at coordinate 4,138 of CAWGHR010000025.1, read as the reverse complement.
AGACATGATCCTGGGCTACCCCCTCCTTCCGCCACAGAATGCGAAAGTGTTCGAAGACGGGATTCTGGCAGCGGAATAAGAACGGCGGTTACCGCGATACAACTATCGCCCGCGTCGCTTTCGGCGTATGCTTAACAAATGAAACGGACTCGTCTCGCGTTTTTGTGTGCGGGGCTGCTCGCTGTGGCGGCTCTGCCGACGCATGGGCAGCAGACGCGCTACAACGTCAAAAGCATGGATTTCGATCTCTGGTGCACGGAAGAGGCGCATCTTTCGTACGACCGCTGCGCCAAGCGTTTGCCGGAGGATTTGCAGAGGTTCGAGGCCTATCGCGCCATCGTCGAGAAATACGAAATTCCCTATCTGCAGCGGCGCCAGCAACAGGTCGAATTCGATCGCGACATCCTGCACAACGACCCGATCGATACGCCGCCCGACGACAGATCCAAGACATCGGCGGCAACCGACAAGTCGCCGCCGTAATACGTAACCTCAGCTCGCCGTCAAATCCGCGCCGAACACCTCGAACATCTTCTCGAGTAAGTTGTCGCCCTCAAAATGCACATTCGACGGCCGGTCTTGTGAAACCACGAGACGCAGATGCGGCGCCTTGGCATGGCTGCGCAGCACGGTCGGCGGGGGCGGAGGCGGAGGAGGCGGCGGAAGGTTGTCGAAGGCGGAAAGCGGTTCGTCTTCCCGCACAAGCTGCGACGCGGCAAGCCGCTGGAAGGCGATCGGACGGCCGCGCAACAGGCTCGGATCGCTCATGATCTGGATCATGCCGAGGAAGCGCGTCGGCCCGTCGGTGCCGAAGGTGATGGGCGCAAGAACAGTTTCGAGCTCGACCATGCCGCAATCGGCGCTGGCACCGATCGAAGACAAGGACACCGGCTGTTTCAGCTTGAGCGCTTGCCTTAGCAGAGAAGACAGCGCGATACCCGATTGGGCTTCCCAGTGTGCGAGGAACCCGGTGCCCTTCAATTCAAATCCGAAGCGTTCGCACAAAGCGGTGCCGGCCAGCCGGTAAATCGGCCGGGAGGGGTCTTCGGCGTCCAAGATAAAGACATAAGGCAGCATGCGCTTGATGGCGCGCGGGTCAATGTCCGTTTGATCTGGAACGTCACGCCCCTTGCGAAGCCTGCTCCAGTAACCAACCAGCAAATGACTGTTCTTGTGTTTCATGGCCCGCCAATCCCGTTGCTTTGTCGGCGGGCTGTTTCATCTTGACCCAGATCGAAACGACACCGCGCTCTCGTGCAAACGGTTCAGCGAAACCCGTGCCAGGAGAGCCAGAGCGTGCTCTAACGGCTCCAAGGCCCGCGTGTGATACGCGGTCCGAAATAGGGAATGTGGGATGACTTCAAAAACGGGGTAAGGACGATTCCGGCCGCAAACCCGCCCACATGGGCCCACCAAGCGACGCCGGGACTGCCGGGATCGCTGTAAGCAGCGCTCAACAGCTGCATCGCGAACCACGATCCGACGACCCACACGGCACTAAGGCGGAACGGGTACAATATGATGAACAGCGGGATGAGGACGGTCACCTTGGCGCGCGGATAAAGCAGCATATAGGCGCCAAGGACGCCGGAAATTGCTCCCGAAGCGCCCACCATCGGCACGGTCGAAGCCGGATCCATGAAAGCCATGGTAAATGCCGCCGCGACTCCGCTCAGAAGATAGAACAACAGGAATCGCGCATGCCCCATCGCGTCTTCGATATTGTTCCCGAAAATCCAGAGATAAAGCATGTTTCCCGCGAGATGCAGGATGCCTCCATGCACGAACATGGAGGTGAAGATCGTGACGAAGGGCGGAATGAGCGTCTGACCTGGTGCCGCGATATCGGGGGACATCAGCGTTTGCGGCCGAAATCCATAAGCGACAATGGCTTGCCCCAAATCGGGCCCTAAACTGACCTCCCAGACATAAACCAGAATGCAGGCCGCAATGAGCGCCCAGGTGAAAACCGGCGTCAGACGCGCCGGGTTATCGTCCGAGATCGGGATCATGGCTGCCTCTCCGCCTGCCCCCTAGCCGACCCTGTCCCATTTCGGGCCAGTGAACCGAGAATTTGCAAGTCGGAGTTTGGCATATTTTGTGAAACGAGGCGTGCGGTCATTAAGGCTTGTACCATGTCTGCGGCTTCTGTCCGGGCGTGGTGCGCAATACGACCGGAGCGAAGGAGCTATAACATGCCGTCGAGGTCCTTTTCCTTCATCGCCGCCGCGCTGACCGGCGCCGCGCTGGTGACCACGTCCATGTCCCCGGCGGAAGCTTGGACCAGCGGCAGCTCTCCCCCCGAGTCAGGGTTCCGTGCGGCTGCAAGAATGGCGGCGGGTAACATAGCGGCGACCACGTTCAACAAGAACATTTCGATCTACAAGCCGACCGTCAACAATCGACACAAGCACACGATCACCAAGACATCAATTCTACAAACCGGTCACGATCAACAAAGACATCAATATCTACAAGCCCATGACCATCAACAAGAACATCGACATCACCAAGAATATCGACGATTCGAAGAACATCACGATCAACAAGGATATCAGTATCAATAAGTCGATCGTGATCAACAAGGGCGGCGGATCTGCGGACGCAGAGGCTTCGGCTTTTGCCCAGGCGATGGCGCAGGCCAGCGCCAACGCCAGTGCCAGCGTCAACAACAACGTCACCTTCTATGGCGGCGGCGGCTAGTTACGAAAACGTCACGGTCAACAATCGCGGCGGCGATATTTCCGGCGTCGAGTCGGCGCAGCAATGCCAGATGCAGGAAGCCAATGTGGTCAAAGCGATCCACGCGGTTTGCGTGTCGGCCGACGGCCGCGAATTCCCCGCTTCGCATATGGTGGGCGATACCTGGCTCGATTCGAGTCATTCGAAGGCGAAATCATGCGCTGCATCCCCGGCTCGCATCTCAAGGTCGATGATCGGCGATGTCGTGCAAAGCGATCAGGGTATGGCGGGATCTATTGAGCGCGGTCAGGTGTTGGAATGCGACGTCATGAGGCGCTGCGTCATTTCAAGGACGGCATGCTGAAATGTGCGCCGGCCCTGCCGGTTCCGGATTGCACCGAGCGCACCAATTTGCGCCGCTACGGCACGGGCGATTTGTTCTTCTCCTACCGGGCTTCGGTTTGCGTCACGGCGGCCAGATCAGCCAGCGCGAATCCCGCGAGCTCGACGTGACGGGCATGGCCCTCGAAGGCGGCGTCGGCAGCGGAAACTAGCGGTCCGCGCCGAACCTTCTTCGCAGACCGGCATGCCGGTATTTCTCTGAATTCACCTGCTGCGGTTCAGTGCCGGGCTTTGGCTTTGTGCTCCAGCCTGATTCGGGCAAACAATCATTCCTTAAAGGCCTTTGCCCCATGATGGGCGCGAAGCCGCAGATGGGGCGGGGCTTGAACCGTTTTCTTTCCACCTTGCGTGACGGCGGATTTTTCACGCGCAGCCGCTTGCGTCTGTGGTCGGGCGGTTTCTTGATTGGCTTTGCGGTGGCGATCATTTTTCTGTTCGCCACGGCGCATGGGCTCAACGACTATAAGAATCGCCCGCTGGGCACCGATTTTTCCGACGTCTACACGGCGGGAACCTTCGCGCTCGATGGTTCACCGCAAGCAGCGTTCGATCCGCTGCGCCATTATGAGCAGGAAAAAGCGACTTTCGGCGTCGAAACGCCGTTCTACGGCTGGCATTACCCTCCGTTCTTTCTGCTGATCGCGGAGGCACTGGCGGCGATTCCCTATTTGCCGGCGCTGATCCTGTGGCAAGCGGCAACTTTGGCACTTTATCTCGCGGCCTTGCAGCTGCTGCTTCACAACGGCCCCGTGCCGGGCATAGCGCGCGACCCATTATGGGTTCTGTGTGCTTTGGCGTTCCCGGCCGTGTTCGTCAATCTCACCCACGGGCAAAACGGTTTTCTCACGGCCGCGTTGTTTGCCGGTGCCTTGGCCCTTCTCGACAAGCGCCGCATTGCGGCCGGAGTATTGTTCGGTCTGCTCGCTTACAAACCGCAATTTGGGATTCTCATTCCGTTGGCCCTCGCCGCGACGGCGCGATGGCGGACCTTCGCCTCCGCCGCTGTGACCGTTATCGCATTGGTGGGTGTCGCGACCTTGGCATTCGGCATCGA
>CAWGHR010000024.1:0-6379 GCA_963822275.1 uncultured Alphaproteobacteria bacterium | reverse complement strand
CGGCTCAACGCCCTGCGAGGCGGGAGTATGCGTGTGGAAAAACGTCCATCTCGTGCCTGGCCGAAACGATTTCAACGCGAGCGCGACCGTCGCCGGTGTGCCGGTGATGGATGCCATGGAATGGCAATTCCGCGGGCGCGCCGACAGCGTGCAAATCAAGGCCGGCGATCTATCGGGATATACCGATCTTCAGGGCGACCGCTTCGGGTCCGACATGTATTTCATGGGCGGCACCGGCAAAGGAATCAATCCTCCCGACACGCCGGATAAGAGCGCCATCGCTGTCGCTGCCAACGACCCGCGGCTCTATGACAGCTATCGTGAAGGTCGTTTTACCTATCGCATTCCGCTTCCCAAAGGACGCTACAAAGTGTTGCTGCACTTTGTCGAACCGCGCGCGACACAGCCCGGACAGCGCCTCTTCGATGTGCTGGCCGACGGCATGTCGGTCATCCACAATTTGGATGTCTTTGCGCGCACGGGCGGCCGGCTCCGCAGTTATGCGCAGTCTTTCACGGCGACGGTGCGCGATCATGATCTCGTCTTGGATTTTCTTCCGCGTCGCGGTGACGCCTTGTTGTCGGCCTGCGAGATAGAGCCACTATGACTGTCGATTAGAGCATGATCTTCTCAGGAAATGAGCAATACCACAGCAACCTCCACGGCCAGTACTTTGTGGTGTGCGGGGATTTCCCAGCATTGTGATCGCCGATACGGCGTCGCAAGTCTTCACGCGCGCGCCCTCATCCGGATCGCCGCGCAACATGTAGATATCCAAATCCCGCCACGCACTCTTTGGACATTGTATAAGCCTCACAATTCTCCTCTTGGAGTAATTCTTAGCTTTGTTTCTACGGTGATTTGATCAATGCAAGGACTGTCTTCCGACGATTTGCGCCGAACATAAGTGCGCTTAAGCCGGATGGTGCGCAGGAATTGCACATCAGAGTCGTGAGCCCATTTCAGATCACAAGACCAAAAGCGCCACAGCGGGTCGTGACCCGCCGGGTGCGGCAGAGTGTTCCAAACCTTTTCCGGTACTTCCGCGTCACGCGCAGTTCCGCTTGTCTATCGAGACGGGAAACCGCTCGATGATATTAATCCATCTGCCCGTGGTAAGCATGGCGACGTCGAAGGTTGTAAAGGCCCGCAAAAGACGAATGGTCGTTTCGTCGAACGCGCGATCCGATACATCGTCCAGCGTCGCGTCCGAAAGAAACGTTACACGATGACCAGCGAGCAGGGCGTCCACGCCCGTCGAGAGACATCCGCCACGGCCGAGGAACCCGGCGAGCACGACAGCACCACCGCTCTCGCGCATGCCTTCTTCAAAATACGGGCTCGAATAACAGGACGCCCTGCGCCGGTCGAAAAGCGGGTCCAGCTGCTGCGGCTCAAATCCTTTGATCCATTCGTTCGATTGGTCGGCAGCTTGGCTTTCGCCTGCGCCGCGCACGAAAGCGACCGGAAGTCCGATCCTGCGCGCATAGGCGAGCGCCGCGCGGCAATTCGTTAATATGCCCGCCGTCTCTGCGTGGCTGAGACTCTGTGCGGAAGATAAATTCGCCTTCCTCATATCGACCAATACCAGGGTCGCAAGTGGAAAAGCGTTACGAAAACGGCTATCGTTGGGTTCGCAAGTCATGACCGGTTCTCCTTTGTCACCTTTGCCACCGGACGCACGCCGCGGGTCGCGGAGCGCTCTAATATGCCGGGTTCGTTCCAGCGCCCTTCCGGACGGATGATCACATAGGGGTCCTGCCCCAAGCGCAGCGCCTCGGGGTCAGGCTCGATGTCGAGCATAATCTCCACATAGGCGACATCAGAAAAACTGAACTCGGCGCGATCCGGTATCGTGCGAAACCCAAACACGTTCCAAAACCGCACCAGGTCGGTGCGCGAGTGCCCATAAACGCGGCGGAAGCCTTTCTTGCGGCACAGCTCGATGCCGGCGCGCACCAGGCGAAACGACAATTTGCTCGTCCGATACTCGTGGCGGACGGCAAGCCGCTCAAACTTAGCGAAGGTACCGAAGTAGCGAATGCGCAAACACCCCGCGGGCTCGTTGCCGATATAGCCAAGGAGATGGGTCGCGGAGAGGTCGTTGCCATCATACTCTTCGTCGTAAGGGCAATCCTGCTCGGCCATGTAAACGGCACTGCGGATCGAGACGACGCGCATCAGGTCTTCGAAGGTGCGTGCGATCGTGACGCTGGGCCGGGTCGATTCGTTGCTTTCCTGGAAGTTGTCGTAGAGTGGTTTGGTGGCGCTGAGAGCGTCGCCGCGCGGATAGTAGTGAAGACGAGGCGCCATATCCCCTTTGAGTGGCGCGCCGAGAGTAAAGCCGAGCGTCTCCGCAAAGCGCTTACCGTCAGGCGTCGCAGCCCAGGCATACAAGCTCACGCCGTCGTACAATGGCGAGCAGAGCTTCTCGTAGACGAGTGGGATGGCGCCGACGAGTGCAGCAGGCGCAAATATCGCCCAGGTGTAGATACCGGCGGGACGTTCATTCTGGGCTGCGAGCAGGGAGAGATCGGGGTTGGAGCGGTTTAGCGTACCGTCGGCCAAACGTCGCACCCCCTCCTCTTTCAGCATCAAGAATGCCACGAACCCTTCGGCTTCAGGTATCGTGGCATCGAAGCTTTGTCTGCTTGCGATGCCCCAGAACGAGTCCGGGTTATGCGAGATGACCCGGCAAACGACGCTTGGATCGGCCAGCCCGTGGATTTGCTTTCCGGCGTTTGCGAGCACTTGGTTGACCGCAGCCCCTGTCGGCATGAACACAATGGTTCGTTTGCCGATTTTGTCGCATTTGAGCTCGGACAGTGTGTGATGCTCGTTCTTGGGGCGCGACACTTCGTACATCGCGCGCGCCAAGCCCAAAGGCTGAGCCGTCATGTCTTGTCTCCTTGTTCCGCCAGCATGAAACTGCCGGTCGAACTACGGTAGGAAAACTGGGATTGGCCGTATGCACAAAATTCGGGTACGGGCCGCGCCACACGTAAAGCAGACAAAGAATTTGATCGACTCGCGTTTGCGTAGCTGGGAAGGCGCGCGCGCCTTCTTGGAAGTTGTGCGATGCGGAAGTTTTCGGTCTGCGGCTCAGTCGCTGCGCGTGTCTGCCAATACACTGCGCCGCCAGGTCGATGTATTCGAACACGAGATCGGCCTCACGCTGCTGACCTGCCATGTCGACGGCATTCGTCTCACGAATGAAGGCGAGTTGCTCATCGGCACGGTCCAGCGCATGGAATCCGCCGCTCTCGACATCGCAAGGGTGCGCAATCTCGGTGTCTCCATGCAAGGCGAAGTGCGGATCAGCGTCACGGAAGGCCTCGGCACCTTCTGGATCGCGCCACGATTGGTGGAGTTCCGTCAGGCGCACCCCGGACTCCTCGTCGACATCCGCTGCGCGATGCATCCCGCCGACGTGCTTCGCCTCGAAACCGACATCGGCATCCAGATCACCCGTCCCACAGTGAAGGATTTGACGGCCGTCAAAATTGGTCGGCTGCACGCCATGCCATTCGCATCGCAGGCCTATCTCGATATCCACGGCGTCCCCAAAAATATCGCTGAACTTCGCCAGCATGATTTGGTGCTGCAAATCGCCGACCAGATCACCTCCACCGAGGAGTATTCGCGGCTCTTTCCTGACACGCCGCAGATCGGCACCGTGGCCTTCCGCGCCAATGTCAGCAGTACTCATTATTGGCTGATAGCTCGCGGAGGCGGGATAGGGATGCTCCCGACTTATGTGCCGGCCATCGGTGCCGATATTATACCGGTGGACGTTGAAGGCGTGCGCATCGCACACGACATCTGGTTGGTCTACCACCCCGATGCGGCGAAGATCGCGCGCGTGCGCCGGCTGATCGATTGGCTGATCGAAGCCTTTTCGCCCAAGCTGTATCCTTGGTTCGCGGATGAGTTCGTCCATCCCCGCGATTTGCCGTCCACCTTGCGCGGCCGATCCGTTCCATCGTTTTTCGCGAACTTTGCGGATTTTCACTGACATTCCCCGGAAATCGGTCACCAGCTGAGAGCGCATTGAAAATGTCGGTTCTTGACCGGCCTGCCATCATGCCTCCAAAGGGCGCTCCATTGATGAGGCACCCCATGCGGAATTGGAGCAGCCCGGAACCAAGGCGTCGTAGATACCTTTGCGAACGCGAATAAGTGATTTGTTCAGAGGCAACGCATGGCAGATCAATCAACCAAGTTCGACGCGCTCATACACCAGATCGAGGCGCTGATCGCGTCGGCCGAGGCGATGGAACTCACTGAAACGGTTGCACTTCTGCGTATCGTGAGAATCGATCTAATCGTCCGCGCCAACGGAGTTTCGGAAGAAGAACTAGAAACGTTCTTGTTTGCACTCGAAAGCGAGCAACGCATCGCAGATTATTGTATGCCGCCCGAGCTCAAGACGAAGGATGGGGAAACCATCCGCCTCGCCGCCAACGACTAGGATTTGCGAACACTTCTGCGCTCGCTAAGCTTCCCACCAAGAATGCACTGCTCGCGCCACCAATTGGCACTCAAAGATTGGGCAGTGCTCCAGCGTTTGTTCCTTAACCGTGAGACAATTTTTTACACGTCGAACAGCCCTGAATGCCTATATGTGAGAGTCTCCAGCACATAATATTCGCCCGCCTTTGTCGTACGGGCAGACGACATATTGGGGAAGAGGTTCATGGGCACCAAGCGGGTATCTGTCGTTGATAGTCTTATCGCCGAGCGCGTCCGCGGATATCGCAAGCAGTGCCGTATCACACAATCGCAACTTGCAGAAAAACTCGGCATAACCTTTCAGCAGGTTCAAAAATACGAAATGGGCGTCAATCGCATCGGGGCAGGCCGCCTCTTCGAGATCGCTAGCCTCTTCGATGTTCCCATTCAGGCACTTTTTCCAGAATCCAAAAAATCAATCGAGCGTGCGGAAAAAAGCACCGCAGAGTTGAAAGAGATCTCCGATTTCGCGCTAAGCGTGGACGGATGGCGGCTGTGCCGCTCCTTCCTGCAAATCAATGACCCTCAGCAGCGGAAGAAGATCATCGCGCTGGTGCAAGAAATCACCAAACCGTGAGCTTGGCGCGAACGCTTGCGCCATCAACTGCGATTGCGCTAAGCCTCATTCAACCCGCCTTGGATGTTAAAGCTTCGCGGTGAAATTGTCCCGCGCCAGCGCAATTCTTGATCCGCCATCACTTCCCGAACTTCTTCTGTATCCGAAGCGGACGGCTAATTGCAGGTGGAACGGTATTGATAGCCGTTCTCGCGAGCCACACGCACCAGCTCTTGCTCTTCCTTCGTGCAAGCAGCGTGTGGCGATGGCGAAGAGCTTTCACCGGCGGGTGTGTTCTCAGTGGTGGCGGGCGCCGCAACCGGCGGGGCGTAAGACTGTGGCGAGAGCGCCTGAGACGGAGCGGGTGCGGAAGAATACGCCGCGGCTTGATGAAGGCAATTCCGGATGGCGAAAGCGCATTGTTCGCCGTCGGTGAGCAAGCCGCCGGTTGGTCCAGTATAGTTCACGCGCGCAACCCGGCCGCCATTCATCACAACATCAATTTTGCAGAAGCGTGAAGTGGAAGAACTGGAGCCGACGCCAAAGGCACTCCGCCATCCTCCCCACGCACTGGCCCATGCATCCGTATCGGTTCGGCCATTACCAGAATTGTAGGTCCAGACTTCGGTCCCTCCTAGGGCCGCCATTCCCGCGGGCGGACCCATACACGCGAGTACCTGCTCCTTCTCCATTCCGACCATTGTAGTTTGCGCGTCGGACGCTTGCTGAGCGCGTTGAATCTCACACGCGCCAACTGCGACGGCCGTTAGAACGAGAACGCCGATTGTTGCCGCGCTACGCTTTGCACACCACATGACGCAACCTCCCACCTTCAACCCAGCAGGAAAGAGTAATCCGACGACGTGAATTGAGAGCTAACTGGGGCTGCAGAAATTGTGGCCCCGTTGTGTCCCCAACGGTTCTCTTGGTCACCTGCTCTTCGCTAAGTGCTTGATATAATGGTGACCAGGGTGGCACACCCCATCCCACGGAGGCGCCGAATCCGCAGAAACCTGGAAATTGAACCGCCAACCTCCGTGAACTGTGGCGCGGCGCGATGGCGTTTTCCCAGCACAGGAGACCGCCGCGCGAACCAGAGATAAAGTGATGACACGATCGAACCGCATCCCATCAACACCCGCGGATGGATTGGGCGCCATACCGGCGCATCAACCCCACTCTGTGGCGATTGGATACGTTCTATCCAGAGCGTTACGCGTAAGCGTCATTGCACGATATCTATGCTTCTCCGATCGGTTCGATCGCTAAGCTTGGTTGTCGACAATTTCCGCACTTACGACACTTCCCGTT
>CAWGHR010000023.1:0-15677 GCA_963822275.1 uncultured Alphaproteobacteria bacterium | reverse complement strand
TCGATTCCAAGCGACGGCCTCATTGCCAATAAGTTGGATTAAGGCGGCGTCCCGATCGTCTATGTGCGGTACTTCCGTTTTTAGCCTAGGTAGGACCGCTGCCCCTTCCGTGCAAACTCGCATCAGGGCGCCAGCTGTAGCTGCAACAAGTACGCTGGAAATGTTATTTGGTGTTCGATGCCTCTGTAGCCGCTCAACACTATCTCGCACTGCCCACAGCAGGCCATACATCGCGACGACATCCATAGCCTCCGTGCCCAGCAAACCAACTTTGTCTGCGCTCGCGGGGTAAATGACAGGCTTTGGCAATATCACCAAGTTCTCGATCGCTCTCGCTGTTATGGGGTTTGGCGATTGAGCAAGGCTCTTGAGAGACTGGTGAGCACCAATCGCCGCGAGAAGACACTGGCGAAATTCCACGCCAAATGAGCGACGCAATGCGGAGAGTTCTCGCTCCTGCTTTCGGGTTTCGGCGCGTAATGTAAACCTTACTGCCAATATTGCGGCGCCAAAGCCGAGCAATCCGGCCAGCAAATCTTGCCAATGATCGACCAAATCTAAAACCGTGGTGTAATGCCAGGCCTGAACCGGAATAAGTTGCGCAGCAAATAACATTCTTTGCGTTCCGGTCTGTAGGACTCGGGCTACGTTCGCATAATAGCACGTAAGGGCCTGCTACTTAACTCCGCCAGAACTCAAATATCGGGGATTTGGGCCGCCCCGGCGCCAGTCGCCCAAGGCTGACCAACGCCGCCCCCGCTCACCCCAGGTGAATGTCCTTCTGCCTGGTCTCGTCGGCGCCGTCGGTGCTCTTTAATCTGGCAAACACGATGGTCGACAGGATGGTGAAGCCTCCCAGCACAAAAAACGCCTCGTGCAGGCCCGCGATCAGCTCTCCCGGATTGGAACGCAGGCTTGCGGGAATGAAGAACATCGTCGTCAGCCCGGCGGCCGCCACGCCAAAGCTTATCGACAATTGCTGCAGCGTGCTGGCGATGGAGCTTGCGTTGCTCGCTCCGTCCGGCGGAACGTCGGCATAAACCAGCGTGTTCATGCTGGTGAATTGCGTCGAGGTCAGGGCGCCATAGGAGAAGGCCTGCAGGACGATGAGCCAGATCGGCGTGCCCGTGCCGATCGTGCCGAACAGCATCAGCATCACCCCGAGAAGGGCCGTGTTCGAAACCAGCACACCGCGATAGCCGATGCGGCTCAAGAGTCCCGGCAAGAGAAACTTGGTGCTCATTGCGGCCGCGGCTTGCGGCATGATGAGCAGACCGGATTGGATCGGCGAAAGGCCGAGGCCCACCTGATAGAGGAGCGGCAACAGGAACGGCACGCCGCCGATGCCGAGCCGGGTGAAAAAGCTGCCGCTGACCGCGGCGGCGAAAGTGCGGATCCGGAACAGGTTTAGTTGCAACAGAGGATAGTCCGTCTGCATCGCATGCACGCCGTAACCCACGATCAGCGCAACGGAGATTGCCAAGAGACCGAGGATTTCGGCGGTGCCGAGCGTGTGCTCGCCGAAGATCTCCAGCACATAAGACAACAGCGCGATGCCGGAACCGAACAGGATCAATCCCACATAGTCGAGCGGCTTTACTTCCTTCTCGCGATAATCGGGCAGATGCAGATAAACGAGGATCAGTCCCGCAATTCCGATCGGGATGTTGACAAAGAAGATGGCGCGCCAGTGCAGATAATCGACGATGAAGCCGCCGGCCAGCGGGCCCAGCATGGGCCCGATGAGCGCGGGGATGGCCACGAAGCTCATCGCGCGGATCAACTCGGACTTTGGAAAAGTCCGCACCAAGGTGAGCCGGCCCACCGGCACCATCATGGCGCCGCCGCAGCCCTGCAAGATGCGGCAGGCGACCAACAGGTGAATGTCGCTCGACAACCCGCAGAGCAGCGATCCCAGGGTGAACAGCCCGATAGCCGAGGCGAAGACGCGCCGCGTTCCGAACTTGTCCGCGACCCAGCCGCTGACCGGAATGAAGACCGCCAAGCTAAACGTATAGCTCGCCAGCACGGATTTCATGGCGAGCGGCGTCACGCCCAGCGCCTTGGAGATCACCGGTACGCCCGTGTTAAGAATGGTGGTGTCGAGCGATTCCATAAAAAAGGCGACCGCGACCAGCCATGGCAACATGCGTTTGATCGCGGGCTGGTCTGAAACTCTGCTGGTCGCCGTCAATATGTGGCTTCCTTTCCGGGGATCTGGCGAGCGCGCCGAGGAACAGAATACTGCAATTCGCTTATTGGTCGAATGTTCCCCCGGCTCGCCGTTTGCGTCTCGCCTAGGTTTTACCGTGGCGCCAAATCTCTAGCTGCTCTTTCGATGACACGGGCGACCGCACCGGGGTGGGAGACATAGACCAAATGGCTGCTCTTGATCTCAATCACTTTCGCACCGGAGCGCTTGTACATCCAGCGCGCAAGTTTGGGATTGAGCGCGCGATCTGCCGTTGCGATGATCGCGTAGCTGGGTTTGTCGCGCCAGGCTGCGACCGTCACCTTCGCGCTGAATGCGGCGGCCGCCACCGGCATCTGAGCGTTCGCCATGAATTTGGCTTGGGCCGGGGGCAGATCGGCCCCGACATCGACCGCATATTTTGCCGGATCGATGAAGATGAAACCGTCTTTGGTCGGCTGAAAGTCGCTCGCGGGCACCGTTCCCGGCATCGAGGAGGCAAGCTGGTTGGTCGTTTCGCCGATATCGGGCTGCAATGCCGCGACGTAGACGAGCGCTCGCACTTTCGGATCGGCGCCGGCGACCGTGATGATGGTACCGCCATAGCTATGACCGACCAGGATGATCGGTCCATCTTGCCGGTCGATCACGCGTTTGGTTGCCGCAACATCATCGTCAAGGCCCGAAAGAGGCTGCTCGACGATGCTCACGCGATATCCATCCCTTGTCAGAATGTCATAGACGCCGCGCCATGCCGAACCATCATTGTTGGCGCCATGCACGAGGACGATGTTCTTCACCGTAGCGGCAGAGCTCGCTGCAGCGGCCGGACTGAGCATCACTGCGGCGAGTGCGATGCGGAGTGCGTGGGCAAGTGTCATGGACCAGTTCCTTTCATTGCGCCCCATCTCTTCGTCATGGCCGCCCTGTTGAGGCGGCCATCCAGGCTGTCCCGCCGAAGCGCTTGCGCGAAGGCGGATCGGCGAACGTCGGTGAGCCGTAAGGACTGGATGGCGTCGCTACGCTGGCGCTAGCGACCAAGTGCCCGGCCATGACGAAAAAATAGCTCAACCCATTCAACCCAACCCCCCTAATTCTTCGGCCGGCGGACGGCGCGTAGCTTGCCGTTCTCGCCGCCGCAGAAGAAACGGTCGCCGCCATCGGATTCGAGCCCCGAGACTTTCACGCCAGCCGGCAGTTCGAGGCTGACCAGAAGCTCTCCGGTTTGGGGATCGACGCGGCGCAGTTCGCTCTCCTCGCCTTCCCAAGTGCCGTGCCACAGCTCGCCCTCGACCCAAGTCACACCCGTCACGAAACGGTTGGACTCTATGATGCGGAGAACGGAGCCGGTGTCGGGATCGATCTGAGCGATTTGCCGGCGCCGGTACAATCCCGCCCAGAGCGATCCCTCTGCCCAGGCGAGGCCCGAAACGCTGTCGCCGGGTGTTGGAATCGTGGAGAGCACCTTGCCGGTTTGAGGATCGATTTTCTGGATGCGCTCTTCGGCGATCTGAAATAGATAGCGCCCGTCGAATGCCGTTCCGGCGAAGGCAGGCACCGCGATGGTGCGCGCGATCTCGCCCGTTTGGGGATCGAGCGCGTTCAGCCTATCGCCGCTGGCAAACCAGACGTTGTTTCCGTCGTAGGATACGCCATGCACCGCTTTCACATCTTGGAACGGACCGTATTCCCGCAATATTTCTGCCTTCGCGCGTTTCATGGAGCTGTCCTTTTGTCGTTGGGTGACAGTGCCACTCTAATCGCCGGGGAGCGGCGCCGGGAGTAACAATGTCGTCGTGAATCCCGGCGGCGGCGGGGTCATCCAGCGCCGCGCCCGTCCGCGGCCGAAGGCGCGCACTTTGCTCTCGCCCGCCAGTGCCTCGAGCGCGCGTTGCACGCTGCGCGCACTGGTGCCGAGCGCCAAAGCGAGCGCCGAACTCGACCAGGATTTGCCGTCGGCGAGAAAGGCAAGCACGCTCCCATGCTCTTCTTCGACCGGCCGCGCCAGCACGGCGATCTCGCCGGCAACACGCGGGACCAACGCAAAACCCTCCGCCGTCGCTTTCACCTCGGCGAGAGATTTGAGTGCGGCGCGAAGCCGCCCGATCTCGACGCGCAACCGCGCGCGATGCGATTTATCGGCGAATTTCGCGCCGAACGCCTGAGCCAGCAATTTGCTGCGCGAGACATCTTGCGGCCAGGCTTCGCCGAGCGCACGGGCAAGCGCGAACAGCACCGGGCGCCCTGCGAGCGGAATGATCGTGCCGGCATGGCGCACGGCATGGCGGCAGGCATCGATCACCAACCTCTTCGATGCCAGCAGGCTTTCGACATCCTCCAGACGAAGCAGGCGCTCTTCGCCTTTGGCCATCAGCCGCGCCGCCGGCGCGTTGAGGAGGTTGGCGGTGTTTTCGATTTCCGCCGTCAGTGCCGCAATACCGGCCTCTGCAGAAGCACGCTCGGCGCGGCCAAGCGCAGCGCGCGCCGCTGCCGTCTTGAGCCGTCTTATCGCAATGCCGGCAACGATCAGCTCGTGAGTGGTGCGCAAGGAAGCCGGCAAATGCGACGGATCGATCGCGGCGAGAAGGCGCTCCGCCTGGTCGAGGCGTCCGATCAGAAGAAGCCGGCGAATCTCCAGATAACGTGCATGCGCCGCGTTCACGCCGTCGCCATGGGCTTCGAGCGTCGCGCGCGCTGCATCGAGCGCCTTCGGCGCCCAGCCCAAATCGCGCGAGGCAAAAGCGATCTCGGCTTCCGCGACGACGCAGCGTGCACGAGCCACGGCTTCACGCGGGCTGAAGCCGCGCGCCGCGCGCCTGAGCAGCATTTTCGCGCGCTCCAAATCGCCGAGCTGGGCGAGTGCGATGCCGCGCAGCGCGAGTGCCGGCGCATCGTCGCGCAGCGCGACACGGTTCAGCGCGCCAAACGGATCGCCCGCCGCCAAGGCGCGTGCCGCCGCTGCGATCAACGCGTCCATCGAAATCCCGCCACGATTGTCACTCTCACCCCTGGGTCGGCCGGCCCTAATTATATCGCGTGACAGACAAAAGCCGACAAGGCCTCAAACCCAAGGAGTAATGCCGATGATCACCATATCTGCCTTCCGCGACGTGCCCGATATCGCCAAAGGCTTGGTGCGCGATTTGCGCGTGCGCTGGGCGCTCGAAGAAGCGGGGCTTCCCTATCAGGTTCGCCTGCTCGACCAAGGCGACCAAGACAAGTCCGATTACCGGGCCTTGCAGCCCTTCGGACAGGTGCCGATCTTCGAGGAAGACGGGCTTGTCCTCTTCGAATCCGGCGCCATCGTTCTCTACATTGCCGAACGCTGCGAGACGCTGCTGCCCAAGCACCCGCAGGCACGCGCCCGAGCCGTGCAATGGCTGATCGCGGCGCTCGATTCCGTGGAACCTTCCATTTGGAGTTTTTTCGTCATCGACGTCATCCACGCCAATGCGGAATGGGCGAGATTGCGCCGGCCCGGCGCCGTCGAATTGATGAACAAAAAACTCGATGCTCTGGCGAACAGACTTGGCGACAAGGCTTTCCTGGACGGCGAGCACTTCTCCGCTGCGGATTTGATGATGGCGACGGTGCTGCGTTTCCATCCCGATGTCCCCAAGCGCGATCCGCGCCTCGCCGCTTATCTAGAGCGCTGCGAAGCCCGGCCCGCATTTCATCGCGCGTTGAACGCCCATCTCGGCGACTTCAAGTTGGCGGCGTAGGGGCGAAAGCGGACAAATTTGAACCATACTTTTTTCGTCATGGCCGCCCTTTTGAGGCGGCCATCCAGTCGGCGAACGTCTGTGAGCCGGAAAGACTGGATGGCCGGGTCGAGTGCCCGGCCATGACGAAGCGAGGATTGGCGACCACAACGTGAAGACCTCAAGCCCGGCCATGACGAAAGTATGGTTCAGCAATCGGCAACATGAAAAAAGGAGACGGACGATGACCACACACAAAATCGGAACACGCAAAGAATGGCTCGCGGCGCGGCTCGAATTGCTCGATGCCGAAAAGGAGCTGACGCGGCGAAGCGATGAGCTGGCAAGGCGGCGCCGGGAATTGCCCTGGGTAAAAGTGGACAAGGATTACCGCTTCGACACCGATAACGGCAGCGTCGCGCTGAAGGATTTGTTTCAGGGTCGGACGCAGCTTCTCGTCTACCACTTTATGTTCGGGCCGGATTATAAGGCGGGATGTCCGTCCTGCTCGGCCATCGCAGACGGCTTCAACGGATATTACGAGCATCTCGCAAATCACGACGTCATGCTGTGGGCGATCTCGCGCGCGCCGATCGAAAAGCTTCAAGCCTACAAGAAAAGGTTGGGTTGGACGTTCCCCTGGGCTTCATCTTTCGCCAGCGACTTCAACTTCGATTACAGCGTCGGCTTCACGGAAGCACAGCAAGATCGAGGCTACGAATACAACTTCCACAAAAATCCACCCATCCCCGCGAACGCGCCAACGGCGCCGGACGGGCACGCTTCCAAATGTGGGGTCGATCTGCGGACTTATCTGCGCGAGCTTCCGGGGATGAGCGCCTTCGCGCTCGAGGATGGCGAGGTCTTTCATACCTACTCCACCTATGCCCGCGGGCTCGACGCGTTGTGGGGCATGTTCCCTTGGCTCGATCGCGCGCCCAAGGGCCGTAACCAGAACGGCCCCTGGTGGAAGCGGCGCGACGAATACGCCCCGCGCTGAACCTCAAAGGAGAAACGGTCATGTTTTCCGCTTCCCGGCAAATCTTCTTCGGCGTCTCAGTGCTGCTCTTTCTCGTCAGCGCAGCGTTCACGATTCACCTGTGCTCGCAGGTGATGGATGGAATGCCGATGCCGGGCGGCTGGACGATGTCGATGACGTGGATGCCCGCGCAGAATGGTCCGCGCGCTATGCTGTCGTTCCTCGGCATGTGGATGACGATGATGGTTGCGATGATGCTGCCCTCGCTGGTGCCGATGTTGTGGCGCACCCGCCAGGCCCTCGGCCAGAAAGACGCGCAGCACCTCGACGGACTCACCGCGCTCGTGGGCACGGGATATTTCTTGGCGTGGGCAGCGTTCGGCATCGCGGCATATCCTATCGGCGTCGAACTGGCGGCGTTGACGATGCAATATCCGGCACTGGCGCAGGCGGTTCCCGCCATCATCGGCGCGGTCATTCTCTTCACCGGCGTGTTTCAGTTCACCGCGTTCAAATCCCGTCACCTCGCCTGCTGCCGGACGGCCCTGCCGCGCATCCCCTTAATCGGCGCATTCGGTGCTTTGCGCCATGGCTTCAATCTCGGTCTGCATTGCGTGGCCTGCTGTTCCAATTTCACCCTGCTTCTTCTTGTCGCCGGGTTGATGGATCTGCGGGTTATGGCGTTCGTGACCGTCGCCATGGCCGCCGAACGTCTCGCCGGCGAGCGCGTGGCGCGCGCCATCGGTGTGGTGGTGGCTGCGGCGGCGCTGTTGCTCATCCTCCGCGCGGCGGGCATGGCTTGACCGATCTGACCAGGTCCGATCACGACAATTGTATCTTTCATGGTGTGCTCCTAGAAGAAAGTACATTTCTTTGATTCCACCCTCCCCTTGAGGGTCGAGGCCGAGAACGAAAGCACGGCGGTGCTTTCGTAGGCCGAGGTCGAACGATTGAGCGAAGCGAAATCGTTCGGGGAGGGGTCATCATGCGGTGGAACTTACCCCTCCCCGAAAAACTCTTCGCTCCGCTTGAGTTTTTCGACCCTCCCTCAAGGGGACGCCATATTAGAGTATGTATTTGATTTTTCTTAACATTTCTATTATAAAATCCATGCACAGGTCATAGCCAGAATAGCCCGTTCAAGGACTTAGCGGCGCGATCTGCACAGTTCCTGCACAGAACAGGCGAATCGCATGGCCTACCTAAAAGATGTCGAAGAGCTTACCTCCGGCCTCATCATTTACCATCGGGCCGATGTAAAGCACCAAAAGTGGTATTGCCGGGTCAAGGTTCCCAACGTTGACCGCTATAAGGTGGTTTCCCTCAAGACCACCGACCGGGAAGCCGCACGAAAGGCTGCGTTTAATGCATACGGCGATGTGCTGTTCAGCATCAAGCACGACGTGCCGATATTCAACCGGCCCTTCAATGAGATTGCAACGGATTACCTGAAGGTCCAGGAGGAGCGAGCAGAGGTCGGCGAGATCACCAAAGACCGCGCTGCGGTGGTGGGTACGGCGATCCGCACGCTCAATCTCTATGTAGGCCACCTGCAAATCGATTTCATCGGTCAGGATAAGTGGAATAGCTATCCAACGTGGCGCCGGAAGAACGGAAGGCGCCCTTCCGGCTGGCTGACGAGGAAGGCGCGGCCGAAGGTTCTCAAGCCGAAAGAGACCGAGGAGACGAAAGAGCGGAAGCCCGTCAGTACATGGACGATCCGGCATGAAATGATCGTATTCCGTTCGATCATGGCCTATGCCGCCGAGCGGAAGTTTATCCCTCATACCAGCATACCCAAAGGCGATCCGATCAAGGCAACCGAGCGCCGCGAGGAGTTCACGCGCGAGGAATACAGGAAGCTTCACACCGAAGCCCGCTCATGGGTACGGGATGCTGATACCGAGCGGCGCAGGTGGTCTCGCGAAATGACCTATCTCTACACGCTGATCATGTGCAACACCGGAATGCGCCCGCCGGAAGGCAAGAATCTGCGCTGGCGTGATGTGGCATCCACCACCATAGACAAAGACACAAGAGGCAAGGATCAATCCAAAGCAGAAATCAAAAAAGCTGAACAGGAAAGAACAGCCGCCGAGGCCAAGTCCCGAGCCGAGGATGGCAAGGAGAAATCAAACAAGAAGCCCGAAGAGAAAGAATATCGCCGCATCGTTGTTCTCAACGTGCGCGGCAAAAAGAAAGCCCGCAGGCTTGTGGCACCCGAAAACGTTGCCGATTATCTCGACCGCGTTCGCAAGATCGCGAAGGTCACAGGTCCAGACGATTTTGTGTTTACGACCCATGACGGCAAGCAGGACACGACTGTCTACTCACGCATGGTCCGCGAAATGCTCATCGCGACCAAACTCCTGAAGGGACCGGCCGGTACGGAGCGAAGCAGCTATTGCTTCCGCCATACCTACGCCACGCTTCGGTTGAGCGAAGGCGTCAACGACATCATGCTTGCCGAGCAGATGGGTACTTCCGTCCAGATCATACAGGACCACTACGGTCATATTCATCCGGTCAAGAATGCGGATCGTATTCTGATCGGCATGAAAACGTGGGAAGACCCTGAAGAAGCGGAAGCCGGTGCCGCCGGGAAAGACCGCGTGAACAAGGTCAAGGCTGCACCGGTTTCTGCCAACTTGTCGCGCCGAAGCTCCGAAGGAGCGAAGGCGGGAGGCCGGAGCCGCAGGTAAAGCCCGCAAGAGTTAAGGGCGCGGCGCAGGCCCAAGCCGCCGCCACCGAGCCGCCGGTTTATGGCCGCGTGAACAAGGCCACGGCGAAGCGAGGGGCGGTCGGCGCAGCACTTTATCTTTGGCCGGTCCGCCGAATCCGGCGCGGCGAGATTTAACGCGCAGGCGGAACGGGCAAAAGGATTTCCTGCACCCAATCAGCCGATGGCAAGAGATTGGGTGCATGCGTCTTCTCGGAAACATTCTTCACATTCCCTGCACATCACTTGCAGGGCTAAGAATTGACGCTAAAACTCATAGCCTTAAAGTTATAGGCAATAGATTCAAAATCCAGTACCTTAATCGGTGTGTCGGTTCGATTCCGACCTCGGGCACCAACAATTTGTTCGCACCGTCGGGGACGTGGCGCGAGTTTGTGCCTCATTTGTGTGTGTGAGCACTCAGTTAACTGACGTGTTCGACTACTGAGGTCGTTTTACTGAGCTGGATGATACTGAGTTCTGGAAAGCCGAAAGACGGACACCTATGTCAAGCCCGAACTCAGCAGGGTCCGGTGACATGAGGTGTTACTTGGCCGGATAGGCTGTGTAATCGTCATCGGGTATAAGCTCTTCTGCAAGATCGACTATTGCGATCAATCGCTAATCCACGGCTCGAATGATCGGTCCGATACCTCCCCAAAGTGCGCGTGTACGGACGATAATGATGGTCGAAGCGTATTGGCCCGATTCCGATACCCACTATGCTTATAGAAAGGTGCGGACATCGGCAACTACTGCGCGTATAATCGATTATGGTGTTAACGGACTTAAAATCCGTAAGGTCGAAAGACCTGTGCCGGTTTAAGTCCGCCCGCCCGCACCAAATCAGCGCGAGTCCCGCCGATCAGTATTTCTTTGGTCAACCTTCCCAGGTTTGAGATGTGGCACGATAACGAAACAGAACGGGATTTTCTGAACTTCAGTGGTGTTTCAGACACCGTCGCAGAAATGATTATGCAGGCATCCGGACGTCCGATCTCAATCGGCGTCTCAGGGTCATGGGGCGTCGGTAAGTCCTCTATGATTAAGCTCATACGTCGCGCGCTCACTACTAAATCTGGCGATGACGAGAAGTTTGTTTTCGTCGAATTCAATGCTTGGCTTTATCAGGGATACGACGACGCGCGTGCGGCACTCATGGATGTGATCGCTGAGAAGCTTCACGCCGAGGCTGATAAGCGCAAGACAGGAGTCGAAAAGGCAACTGAGCTCCTAAAGCGTGTGAACTGGCTACGCATTGCGAAACTAACAGTCGGTCCCGCACTTTCGCTCGCAATGGGGCTCCCACCTGTCGGGCTGCTCGGCGCTGCCGCTGATTTCGGTACCAGGCTTATCGCAAATAACCTCGGACAAGATGATATCGAGAAAGCTGAAGGCACTGTTGAAAAAGCGGCTGGAGAGGCCCACGACTTGTTCAAGCCCCGGCAACAATTCTCTCCACCAAAAGAAATTCAGGCACTTCGCGATTGCTTCGAGGCAACGCTCAAGGAACTAGGCGTTACGCTAGTAGTGCTCATTGACGATCTAGATCGTTGCCTCCCACAAACAACAATCTCGACGCTTGAAGCCATTCGACTGTTTCTGTTCCTCAATAATACAGCATTTGTCATCGCAGCTGACGATGCGATGATCAAATATGCTGTGCGCCAACATTTTAGCGGCGTGGAAGACAATCTCGTCACTAGCTATTTCGATAAACTGATCCAGGTGCCTATCAGGGTTCCACCGCTTGGAACTCAGGAGGTACGCGCGTATCTCATGCTCCTCTTTGTCGAAGACAGCTCGCTATCGTTGGAGCAAAAGGAGTCCATTCGCGTCGAAGTCTGTAATCAACTCTCGCGAACATGGAAGGGCGCACGTGTCGACCGTGCGTTCATGCAAACGCTTGGCATCAATTATTCCCAGGAGCTGACCTCAAAGTTTGACACGGCTGATCGCCTCGCGCCTATTATGACTACGGCGACCCAGATCGCTGGAAATCCCCGTCTTATCAAACGATTTCTGAATGCCCAATCGATCCGCATGTCAATTTCAAAAGCACACGGCGTAGGCGTCGATGATGCCGTTCTCGCCAAGTTACTGCTCTTCGAGCGTTGCGGCGATCCCGCCGCATACGATCAACTCGTGAAGTCTGTAAATCAAAGTGACGACGGCAAACCTTCGTTTTTGGCAGATTGGGAAAAGCGGGCGAATGCAGGAGAAGTACAGAAACTCGAATCCCCGTGGGATACGCCGTTCGTCGCGGAATGGTTGGCACTTGCTCCCGCGTTGGCTGAGCATGATCTTCGCGGCGCGCTTTATGTTAGCCGCGAACACACCCCCCTCGTCACGCCAGAGGATCGCCTATCGTCCGCGAGCGCGGAAATACTGAACGCGTTCCTCGAACACCCTGAAACTGCAAAAGCGCTCAAAGAAAAATTGAAGGCCATTCCCCGTCCTGAACTAGATATCATTTTGGATCGTCTGCTCCGACGCGCCCAGCAGGAGCAAGAATGGGGCACCCCACCGATCTTGGAGGCGTGCCTTATCGTGGTATCTATCGATCAGGCATTAGGAAAACGCCTCGCAGGATTTTTGCGCGAAAGACCCATCGTGCAGATCAAGCCGAGCATTGTACCGAAAATTGCGAAACAACCCTGGGCCAACGAAGTTTTCCAAAGTTGGAAAAACAGCTCTTCTATAAGCACACCTGTAAAGCGCGCCATAACTGCGAGCGAAAAAAATGGGGACATCTAAATCAAGCACCGGTTCACCGAGCGGCACGCCATTGGTGCCGCCCTGGACACCTGATCCAGTCGCACCGACAGGTGGTGGTGGTGACGGAAATACGGATGATGTAGGCGCGAAAGGCGATGATCCGATAGCGCCTATCGCTCCAACCGTATCCCCGTCCCAGAAAATCCCTATCGCACCCTCAGGCCGATTTGGTTCAGCGCGAACAAGCCTCGGCAAATTCGCGGCTTTGGGCGGAGCCAACGACTTGCGGCGCGGTATCGGTCACTACACGCGTACCGGTCTCGGGGGGGCCGCAACAGCCGCTCGACGCATGGGTGGTACTGCTCAGACGGCAGGAAATCTCTTCAACTCTCTGGCGTCACTTGCATCTGGCACCCAAGCACCGGGAGGCGCCCTTGATCCAAATATTTTACAGGGTCGCAGTGCTTCTGAAATAACCAGAGCTATCGTAGAGGCCGTGCGCCCTGTGGATGGCACGCAAGACGCGGAAGCGAGCCGCGACGCCATTCAAGACGCACTTTCAGAACTCTTAAATCAATTTCCGGATGCTGACTTGATAAATCTCGATGATGAGCAACGATGGACAGTCGTAGAAGGTTATCTCGCAACTGATATCTACAATCGCATTCAACTCGATGTCGGGAAAACCATTCAGGACAAAGCACCTTCCCTTACCGTGGCGCTGCAAAGGCTCGCAGAGGTCAAGAGCTACGTAAGAGAAACCGTGGCCGCAAAACTCCGTACCCTACGCTCAAAAGGAACACAGCCGACTCCGAAGAAGGTCGCTGATATTATACGCGTCACAATTCGAGAGACTTTTGAAGTATTCGAAGGTTACGCATAATGAAGATCGTCGCAGCACCCCATGAATTCGGATTCGACGATGGCAGCACGACTGGACTAGAAATTATACTCTATGGTCATGCCGATCGTTCCGACAGGTCTGGTGTTGGCGCGCACATTCCCGATGTTATTCGCCGACTGAAATTGCGACCCGCCAATCGCGCGTGGGATTTTCTATCGCTCGCACTCGCGGTCCAGGCGACCGATGCTTCTGTTACTCGCAGCGATAGCCCAGACGGTTGGACGCGGCAACTCGACTTAACTGTATCAGTGATCGACCCGGACTTCTGGAACCAGCAATCAGGCCTTATAAACGGCCTCTTTCAATTCCTTACAACCGACATTTGGAACATTCGGTTTCAAATCGGAGGCATCCAACCCGCACCTCCAGCAAAGCCCTCGTATCCAACTCAAGACTGCGTTTCGCTTCTATCGGGGGACTTCGACAGTCTCGTGGGCGCAATCGATTTATCTCGTCGCGAAAAAAAGGTTCCATATCTGGTCAGTCAGGTGTCAAACGGCGACAAGACTCACCAGAAATATTTTGCCTCAACTCTCGGACTCGATCATCTACAACTTAATCATGTTACGACCGCGCCGATGCAAGCCGAACGCTCGCAGCGGGCGAGATCAATCGTGTTTTTTGCTTACGCCGTTTTACTCGCGACTACCTTTTTCCGGTACCAGTCGGGGAAATCTATTCCTCTCTTTGTATGTGAAAACGGCTTCATTTCGATCAACCCCTCGCTCACACCGATGCGCTTGGGCAGCCTTAGTACACGCACAACGCATCCAGCATACATTCATGGAATCCAAGAGCTTCTTAACAATGCGAAAATTGCGGTCGAAATCACCAATCCATATCAGTTCAAAACCAAAGGTGAGATGCTGAAAAATTGTGCCGATCAAACGTTGCTCACTAAGCTAGCATCCCACTCTACGAGCTGTGGGCGGTACGCTAGAAATGGTTTCAAACATTGCGGACGTTGCATTCCATGCATGATACGGAGAGCCTCTTTTCAAGCATGGGGCAATAGCGACGCCACGCACTACATTTACAAGAATCTTGCTAAGGACGATAAAGACCACTCAAGGTTTGATGATGTTCGTGCACTAGGCATGGCTGCGGAACTTGCAAGGAAAGGACATCTCGACAAGCTTATCGGGGCCAGTTTAAGTTCTGCTTCGATCCTAGACCCTGCGCCATTCAGGGATACGGTGGCTCGAGGGATTGGTGAGGTTGACGCGTTTCTCAAGGCCTCTGGTGTAAAGTGATCGACTTCCACTGTCACCTCGACCTCTATCCCGATCCTTCCGGCGTGGCGGACAAATGTGTTGCCCGAGACTTATACGTCTTGTCGGTCACGACCACCCCATCCGCTTGGCCTAAGTCAAGAGAATTACTGGAGCGCGAAAGTCACATTCGAGTTGCACTCGGCCTTCACCCCCAACTTGCTCACGAACGATACATGGAAATTGACCTTTTCAAATCGTTTATTGCCCAAGCGAAATACGTGGGAGAAATCGGTCTCGACGGCGCCCCAGAATACGCCAAGCATTGGAGCATTCAGACCGATGTATTCGAGCACGCACTCAAGATCACTTCTGATGCGGGCGGTCGGGTTATGTCGATGCACTGTCGGCTGGCTTCTACTCAAGTGCTCGATGCAATAGCCAAATATCGCGACGCAGGCCTTCCGGTGTTGCACTGGTTCTCCGGAACGTCCGAAGAGCTCGCGCGCGCCGTAGCGCTCGACTGTTGGTTTAGCGTTGGACCGACGATGCTGAACTCGGAGCGCGGCAGGGCGCTCGCGGCGTGCATGCCGCGTGATCGTGTGCTCACCGAGACTGACGGACCATTTGCCAAGCTACAGGGGCAATCGGTATTCCCCTGGGACGTTGAACGAGCGGTCACTACACTTGCGTCCGTTTGGCAGATGCCATACGGCGAGACGCAATCTCAGTTGTTGGATAATTTTCGCGAGCTGACCTCACTCGCGGCCCACCCTTTGGATTAACCCTTAGATTTCCACGCGGTCAGCCAATACGTCATACGTTAGCCCGTCTGGCGCACCGTCTAGATACACCCGAATAAGATCATCACGCTTTGACGTCTCAACCATTCTCCGGTGAATTTCTTCCATCTCTGCGACTTCCCCGCGTGTTCTAGAGTCAGCCAGCAGTTCCTCGACAATTTGCGCGCCTTCCAGGTTACGCTCAGCATGATATGTCCACGGCCATCCGCCTTGCATCTCATGACCTAAAATTAATAGCGGTCCCCGCCGCTGAGTATCTACGTTTAAGGGCCTAGATATTGCCAAGTCGGTAATCCGACCATCCAGTTCGTACCAAGCATGGGACGGAAACAGATTGTCGGTTCCATCATTGACAAACCCAACCTTCGCAACACCATCAATGTCGTGCCGCGTTTTTAGATAATAGCGAAGAAAGAGACTTGATCGATAACACGCGCCCATCGCAGGTAAT